>NZ_JAETXL010000001.1:0-880957 GCF_016774385.1 Micromonospora fiedleri | reverse complement strand
TAGTGCTTTGTTAGGTCGTTGTGGCGTGTCGCTTGTATGAGCGTCGTGCTGGTGTTTGGGTGCGTGCGTGGATGAGCGGGAAATCGCTCGGGTGCGGGCGCAGTTGGAGGACTTCGCGGCAGGGGTGTTCGCGGGGTTGCGGCGGTCGGACCAGCGAGCAACCGGTCTGCGGTATCTGCGTGGGCTGATGCTGGACGGCCGGCGTAAGTCGATGCAGCCGATGGCCGGACGACTCGGGGTCGATCACCAGCAGTTGCAGCAGTTCCTGACTTCCTCGACCTGGGATGTCGCCGGTGTACGACGGCGGCTGGCGGCGGCCGCGGTCGACCTGGTGGCGCCGCAGGTGTGGGTGGTGGACGACACCGGGTTTCCCAAGGACGGCAAGGCATCGGCGTGTGTGGCCCGGCAGTATTCCGGCACGCTCGGCAAGGTCGCCAACTGCCAGATCGCCGTCAGCGTCCACGCGGCGACCGACGCCGCCTCGGCGGTGCTGAACTGGCGGCTGTTCGTGCCGGAGTCATGGGACGACACCTGCGTCCCCGGCCCGGACGGCAAGCCCGCGAACGCGCACGCCCGCAGGCTGCGCCAGCAGCCGGTCACGCGCGACCAGGCCGGGGCGAAGAAACCACATGTGCGTGTGCAGGTGCCGCCTGCCGAGCAGATCGACCAGATCCGCCGGCGGCGCACGGCATCGAAGGTCCCCGACGCCGAGCGGTACCGGCCGAAGTGGCTGATGGCCCTGGAAATGCTCGACGAGTTGGCCGTATGGGGGCTGCGTCCGCCGCTGTTGACCGCGGACGCCGGCTACGGCCAGGTCGCGGAGTTCCGTCAGGGCCTGACCGAACGCGGCATCAGCTACATCGTGGCGACCACGTCGAGCACCACGGCTCAACCCGGTGACGCCCAGCCCGTCGAGGTCCCTTACGCCGGAGTCGGCCCCCATCCCACACCGAAGTACCCCCACCCTGCTCGCAGCCTGAAGGACCTGGCCCTCGCCCACGGCGCCGACGCGGCGCGTCTGGTGCGCTGGCGTGCCCGGCTACCCGCACCCGACCGCGACCCCGACCGGCCCGTCGGTGACCTGTCCGGACACTTCTTCGCCCTGCGGGTGCGCCCCGCCGGCCGGGCCGTCCGACGCGGACCGCACCGCGGTGACGACGGTGTCCTGCCCGAATGCTGGCTGCTCGTGCAGTGGCCTCCCGGCCAGGACGAACCCAGCGACTACTGGCTGTCCGACCTGCCCGCCGACACACCACTTGCCGAACTGGTCCGCCTGGCCAAGAGCCGCTGGCGCGTCGAGCACGACTACCGCGAACTCAAGACCGCCCTCGGCCTCGACCACTTCGAAGGACGCTCCTGGATCGGCTGGCACCGCCACGTCACCCTCGCCGCGGCCGCCCAACTGTTCCTCACCCAACTGCGGCTGGCGCGCCCAAAAGCAGTGGGGCAGACCTGAGCCTGTACGCCGTCCTGCGGCAACTGCAGTACCTACTCGCGACCTGGCTCGGGTTCTGCCCCCTCTGCCGCCAACTCGTCCCAACCTAACAAAGCACTACTAATACTCAGGTCGTAGCAGAGGGCCCGGTCGGCAGGACCGGGCCCTCTGCCTGACTGGCCGTTGGTCAGCCGGCGGTGCGGGCCACGCCGACCGGGCAGCTCATCCCGTTCGGGCCGTGGTTGCAGTAGCCGTTCGGGTTCTTGGTCGGAGCGAGGTACTGCTGGTGATAGTCCTCGGCCAGGTAGTAGTCACCTAGCCGGCCGATCTCCGTGGTGATCTCGCCCTTGCCGGCGCGCGCCACGATCGGGGCGAACGCGTCGCGGGACGCCTCCGCCGTCGCCAACTGGTCGTCGGTGGTGGCGTAGATCGTCGACCGGTACTGGGTGCCCACATCGTTGCCCTGGCGCATGCCCTGGGTCGGGTCGTGGTTCTCCCAGAAGACCTTGAGCAGGTCCTCGTAGCTGATCCTGGCGGGGTCGTAGACCACCTGGACCACCTCGGCGTGCCCGGTCATCCCGGAGCAGACCTCCTCGTAGGTCGGGTTCGGGGTGTAGCCACCCGCGTAACCGGCCGATGTGGTGAACACGCCCGGCAGGGTCCAGAACAACCGCTCGGCGCCCCAGAAACACCCCATACCGAAGACCGCGACCTGCGACCCCTCGGGGAACGGGCCCTTCAGCGGGGTGCCGAGCACCTCGTGCCGGTCGGCGACCGGCATGGCGATCGGACGGCCGGGCAGGGCCCGGTCAGGGGAGATCATCTCGGCCTTCATGCGGCGGAGGAACACGGTGGGACTCCTTTCGTACCCTTCCCCGCGTGCAACACCGGCGGACCGTACTTCCTTACCCGTCCCGCCCCCGGTCAGGCCCGCTCCCGCCGCCAACGCGTCCCCGCGTACTCCTCGACCCAGCCCCGACTGCTCCGCCAGACACCGTCGTCACCCTTGACCGCCCGCAAACGTCCGCGACTCGCCGCGACACGCAGAGCTGCTTCCGACAGTTCATTGTCCGCAAGAGCAGGCAGCGGCACGAGGTGTGTCGCATCGGCGGCGGCCGGCATCAGGAAACGGTAGATGTTTCCGGTGACGCTACGGGCGATCAACTCCCCGAGGGAACCGGGGTCGCCCTTGTCGGCCCGTTGTAGAGCAGTCAGGTACCTGCTGCGGTCACGCTTGTAAATGATGGCCGGCGGGTAGCCGAGCCGGCCGAGCAGGAGGCTCAGGATCAGCCTCCCCGCGCGGCCGTTGCCGTCCAGGAACGGGTGAACGACCTCGAAGCGGTGATGAATCACGCCCAGGCGCTCCGCGAGCGGCACGTCGCTGTTGGTGCGCAGCGTCTCGGTGGTGTCCACCCAGCTTCGAAGGAGGGAGTCCACCTCGGGCCAGGGCGGTGGTTTCATGCCGCCGGGGAATCTGGCGATTTCGTGCTGCCGGAAGTTGCCCGGTGCCTCGGCGTCGAAGGCGTGTGGATGCGGTGCCACGGTCCATACCGGGGTCATGGCCAGGTAGTGGATGTGTCGGATCTCCTGTACCGACACGAGTGAGCCGTCCTGCCAGTCGCCAGGCTCCAGCGCCTGGCTGTAGACCCACTTCGCGGCGTCTGCGTAGCCTCGGACCTCCATGTAGTCGCGGAGGGGTTTGGCACCTATCGCCCGGCCTTCGTCAAGGAGCTTCTCGACCTCGTGCAAGATCAGGGTGTTGCCCTCGATCGCGGTGCTGTGGTGGGCCTCCTGATGCCAGATGTCGGACCAGATGTCGGCAGCCTCGCCAGGGCGGGGAAGGCCGCCGAACTGGTTCCGCAACTCCTGGACCGCCTCCTCCATCCGACGGTGCACCTCGGCGCGACTCGGGCGTCCTGGGCCTGGCACGGGTGTCACTCCAAGATTTTGTTCGGCAGAGACGATTTAACTGTACCGAACAAACTTAATTTTGTTCGGTAGCGGGGAGAAAACCTGAACGAACAATTTCGGGTGGAGCCGTCAGGCCGGGTCGGTGGGCAGGGCGGTGCGGATCTGCTCGGCGTACGAGGTGGCTTCGGCGTCGTCGGCGTAGCGGGTACGCGGCCAGAAGAAGCCGCGCAGGCCGTCGCCCTTGGTGCGGGGCACCACGTGGGTGTGCAGGTGCGGGACGGACTGGGACACCTTGTTGTTCATCGCCACGAAGGTGCCGCCCGCACCCAGCCCGGCCTCGACCGCGACGGCGAGCCGCCGGACCAGCCCGAAGTAGTCGGCCAACGACTCGGGCGGCAGGTCGGCCAGGGTGACCAGGTGGGTGCGGGGCACCACCAGCACGTGTCCCTTGAACACCGGCCGGGTGTCGAGGAACGCCACCCCGGCCGGCTCGTCCACGACCCGGAAGGCGGGCACCTCGCCCGCCACGATCCCGCAGAACACGCAACCCGCCATCGCCCCAGGCTAGGGCAACTCTGCGGTCCGGTGGCTCACCACAGACTGGCGGGCATCGGGATGGCCGTACCTCCGGCGAAGTTGTCGTGCCAGCGGCGCAGGTCGGTGAAGTAGCCCCCGTTGTGCGACCGGACCACGTGCACGTGGGCCACCGCCCCCCGGCTGAAGGCGACCAGGTCGGCCCGCCCGTCGCCGGTGAAGTCGCCGGCCCCCGGGATCGCACCGCCGCCCGGGAAGGTAAAGGCCCAGCGGGTACGTGGCAGGAAATGGTGGCCACCGGAGAGGGCCACGTCGGCGTACTGCCCGTTGAGGTTGACCGCGGCCAGATCGTCGCGTCCGTCGCCGTTGAAGTCGCCCACCAGCGGCACCTCGCTGCTGCCGAGGTTGAGGAAGTAGTCGAGCCACTGGTACGCCAGCACGAAACCGCTGCCGGTGGAGAGGCCGACGCTCGCCGCCGTACCGGTGAACCGGTCGACCGCGATGATGTCGTCCCGGCCGTCCCCGTTGACGTCCCCGACCAGCGGGAGGTCGTCGTCCCCGACGAAGTTGTCGTGCCAGCGCACGCTGGTGCCGACGAACTGGGTGCCGTTGGATAGGGCGACGTAGACGTCCCGGACGTTCTCCCGGACGAAGGTCGCGATGTCGGCCCGCCCGTCCCCGTTGAAGTCACCGACCACCGGGGTCTCCTTGAAGGCGGCGAACCAGGTGTGCCAGAGCTGGGAGGGCGCGAACGAGGTGCCGGTGGAGAGCGCGACGTAGACGTCCGCTGCGGTGCCCCGGGTGAAGGTGATCAGATCGTCGCGGCCGTCGCCGTTGACGTCGGCGAGCATCGGGAACTCCTGCCCGGCGGCGAAGTACGTGTGCCAGCGGGTGGCCGCGCCGAAGGTGGCGCCGTTGGACAGTGCCACGTGCACCTCGGGCTGGACGCCCCGGGTGAAGCTGACGATGTCGTCGCGGCCGTCGCCGTTGACGTCGGCGTACCGTCCCGAGAAGCCGTCGTTGCCCGGCCCGCCCGGGTCGACGTACAGCACCAGGTTGGGGGAGCCGGCCGGGTCGGTGATCCGGTCCCGGGTGGCCTCGTCGGCCAGCCGCGCGGCGACGGTCCGGGGCGAGGCGGTGGGGAAGCGTTGCAGGTAGCGGGCCACCGCGCCGGTGACGATGGGCGCCGCCGCCGAAGTGCCGCCGAAGTTGGTGGTGGTGGAGGTGTCGCTGGCCGCGGTGACGGTGCGGACCTGCTCGCCGAAGGAGAACAGGTCCACGCACGGGCCGAAGTTCGAGTTGGGCAGCCGGTCCCGCAGGGCGTGCACCATGCCCACGGTGATCACGTCCGGCACCCGGGCGGGGGAGTAGCCGCAGGCGTTCTGTCCGTGGTTGCCGGCGGAGGCGACCACCGGGATACCGGCGGCGAGCACCGCGTTGACGGCGTCGTCGAGGGCCTGGTTCGCGGTCGTCGCCAGGCTCATGTTCACCACCGCCGGCCGTACCGCGTTGCGGACGATCCAGTCGAGCGCCGAGATGGCCCAGGCGACCTGGCCGGGGGTGCAGCCACCCACCCGGACGGTGTGCAGGCGTACGCCCTTCGCCACCCCGTGCACCTGACCGCCGATCAGCCCGGCCACCTGCGTGCCGTGCCCGGAGCAGTCGCCGGTGCCCCACTGGTCGATGCCCTGCGGCACGAAGTTCACGTCCCCGGTGGCCCGGCCGCCGAAGTCGGTGTGGGTGTGCCGCATCCCGCTGTCCATCACGTAGACGTGCACGCCCTGGCCGGTGGTGTCGTAGGCGTACGAACCGTCGAACGCGCCGCCGTGCTGGTCGAGGGCGTCGAGGTGCCACGGCGGGTTGGTCTGGGTGGCCTGCGGGAGCAGCAACGAGTCCTGGGCCACGTACGCCACCTGTGGTTCCTGGCTGAGTCGGCGGGCGTCCGCGGTGGACATCCGTACCGTGAAGCCCGGCAGCGCGGACCGGTAGCTGGCGGACAGCGCGCCGGGGTGCCGGCGCAGCAGCGAGCGTGCGCTGCCGTCGACGTCGCGGGTGGCGTCGCCGCGCAGCACCACGATCCAACTGTCGGCCACCGCGGCACCGGGCGCCGGGGCGAACTTCTCGGCCGCGAACGCCGGCGTCGGCGGTGCCAGCAGCCCACCGGCTGCGGTCAGGAGACAGACGGCCGCCGCCAGGAAACGGCGGCGCGGGACACGAGCCATGGGTTCTCCTCGGGGTACGGCCGCCGACCGGGCCAAGATCCCGTCGGCGTCTCCCCGCATGGTGGCAAAGCCACGCCATGATCGATATGACCGCCCGGGTGGCGGGTTCCGTCCGTTGGGACGGACTGGACGACTAACGTTCCGGGCATGAGTCACGGCTTCGACACGCTCGCCATCCACGCCGGCCAGGACCCGGAGGCCCGCACCGGCGCGGTGATCCCACCTATTTACCAGACCAGCACGTACGCCCAGGACGCCGTCGGTGCGCCCCGGCAGGGCTACGAGTACAGCCGCTCCGGCAACCCGACCCGCGACGCGCTTCAGGAGTGCCTGGCCGCGCTGGAGGGCGGACCGGTCGGGTTGGCCTTCGCCAGTGGCCTGGCCGCCGAGGACGCCCTGCTGCGTACCGTCTGCGTTCCCGGTGACCACGTGGTCATCCCCGACGACGCCTACGGCGGCACCTACCGGCTCTTCGCCAAGGTGGCCGAGCGGTGGGGGCTGTCGTACACCCCGGCGAAGGTCTCCGACCCGGACGCCGTGCGGGCCGCGATCCGGCCCGGCAGCACCAAGATCGTCTGGTTGGAGACGCCGACCAACCCACTCCTCGGCATCGCCGACATCGCCACCCTCGCCTCGGTGGCGCACGACGCCGGTGCGCTGCTGGTGGTCGACAACACCTTCGCCTCGCCGTACCTGCAGCAGCCGATCGCCCTCGGCGCCGACGTGGTGGTCCACTCCACCACCAAGTACATCGGTGGACACTCCGATGTGGTCGGTGGTGCCCTGGTGGCGGCCGACGCCGCGCTCGGCGAGGAACTGCGCTACCACCAGAACGCGATGGGCGCGGTCAACGGCCCGTTCGACGCCTGGCTGACCCTGCGCGGGATCAAGACCCTCGGCGTACGGATGGACCGGCACTGCGACAACGCCGAGCGGATCGCCGCCTACCTGGACGGGCACGCCAAGGTCGCCCAGGTGCTCTACCCGGGGCTGCCCAGCCACCCTGGACACGAGGTGGCGGCCAAGCAGATGCGCCGGTTCGGCGGGATGATCTCGTTCCGGGCCGCCGGCGGCGAGGAGCACGCCGTCGAGATCTGCAACCGGGCCAAGCTTTTCGTGCTCGCCGAGTCGCTCGGCGGGGTGGAATCCCTGATCGAGCACCCGGGCCGGATGACACACGCGAGTGCTGCCGGCTCGCCGCTTGAAGTTCCCGGCGATCTCGTGCGACTGTCTGTCGGCATCGAGACGGTCGAAGACCTGCTCGCCGATCTGGAGCAGGCGCTGGGCTGACCGCTGGCTGGGAGGGTGGCCGTGCAGGACATCATGCCGACCTGGGTGGGGGCGACCGCCAAACAGATCGCCCGAGGGGTACGCCGAGGAGACGTCTCGGCCACCCAGGTGCTGGCCGACCACCTCGACCACATCGCCAAGGCCGACGCCGACCTCGCCGCGTTCCGTACGGTGCGTGGCGGGGAGGCGGTCACCGAGGCGGAGAAGGTCGACGAGCAGGAGGATCTGGCGAACCTGCCGCTGGCCGGGGTGCCGGTGGCGGTCAAGGAGAACACTCCGGTCGCCGGCATGCCCACCTGGAACGGCTCCGCGGCGGTGCGTACCACCGTGGCCGAGGCCGACCACGAGGTGGTCCGCCGGCTGCGTGGTGCCGGCGCGGTGATCCTCGGGGTGACCCGGATGCCCGAGCTGGGCCTGTGGGCGGTGACCGACGACGACACCGCGGTCACCCGCAACCCGTGGGACCTGACGCGTACCCCCGGCGGCTCGTCCGGTGGCGCGGCGGCGGCCGTCGCGGCCGGGCTGGTGCCGATCGCGCACGGCAACGACGGGCTCGGTTCGATCCGGATCCCGGCGGCCTGCTGCGGTCTGGTCGGCCTGAAGCCCGGCCGTGGCGTGGTGCCCTGCCAACTCGGCGCGGAGGACTGGTTCGGGCTGACCGAGCACGGCATGCTCAGCACCACCGTCGCCGACGCGGCGGTCGGCTTCCAGGTGCTCGCCGGCCGCGCCCAGCAGAAGCTGGTTCCGCCGCAGCGGCTGCGGGTCGGTGTCTCGCTGCGCTCCCCGGTGCGGGGCGTCTCGGCCGACGCTCCGAACCGGGACGCGGTGGCCGCCGCCGGCCGGCTACTCGCCGCGGCCGGGCACGACACGGTGCCCGCCGACCCGGTCTATCCGACCGCGCTCGGGTTGCAGGGCATCGCCACCTGGTTCGCCGCCGCCGCTGCCGACGTGCGGGCCGCCGGAGTCGAGCGACGCAGCCTGCAACCGCGCAGCCGGCGACACGTCGCACTCGGCGAATGGGCCTTGCGACGGGGGTACGTCCGGGAGGCCGACCGGCTCGCCTGGCGCGAACGGTCCGTCGGCTTCTTCACCGACCATTCGGTGGACCTGCTGCTCACCCCGGCGTTGGCCGCCGCACCGCCGCCGGCCACCAGCTGGTCGGCCCGGTCCTGGCAGGCGAACATGCGGGCCAGCATCCGGTACGCCCCGTACGCCGCGCCCTGGAACGTGGCCGGGCTGCCCGCCCTGGTGGTGCCGGTGGGCCGCCGCCCGGACGGGCTGCCGCTGGCCGTGCAACTGGTCGGGCCACCCGGCTCGGAGCTGCTCCTGCTCGGCGTCGCCGGCCAGTTCGAGATGGAGGCCCCCTGGTCCCGGCACGCCCCCGGCTATCCCCGGGTCGGCACGGGCTCACCGGCCACCGCCTGACCCGCCCACCGCGCGTGGCAGGGCGTGCCGCGCCCGTGGCGGGGCTGCCGTGCGCGTGGCGGGGCTGCCGTGCGCCGTTTCGCCGTAACGGCGGGGTGCGCGGGGGCGGGTAACCGCCAGTTCGCCGTAACGGAGTCGATCACGCGCCTGTCGGCCCGAGGCGCTGCCGGCGGCCCACGGAACGGGTGGCACGATCGGGGCATGACGGAACTGGTCAGCCTGGACGACGTGCGAGCAGCGCGGGAACTGATCGCCGGCGTCACCCGTACCACCCCGCTGGAGCCGTCCCGTCCGCTGAGCGCCGAGCTCGGCGGACCGGCCTGGCTCAAGTGCGAGAACCTGCAACGGGCGGGGTCGTACAAGGTGCGGGGCGCGTACGTGCGAATCTCGCGGCTGTCGACGGCGGAACGGGAGCGGGGGGTGGTCGCCGCGAGCGCCGGCAACCACGCCCAGGGTGTGGCCCTGGCCGCCGGGCTGGTCGGCACCCGGGCCACGGTCTTCATGCCGGTGAACGCGCCACTGCCGAAGGTCGCCGCCACCAAGGGGTACGGTGCCCAGGTCGAACTGGTCGGCGCCAACGTCGACGAGTCCCTGATCGCCGCACAGGCGTACGCCGAGCGGACCGGCGCGGTGCTGATCCATCCGTTCGACCACCCGGACGTCATCGCCGGGCAGGGCACGGTGGCGTTGGAGATCCTGGAGCAGTGCCCGGAGGTGAAGACGATCGTCACCGGCGTCGGTGGCGGTGGACTGATCTCCGGGATGGCGGTGGCGGTCAAGGCGCTGCGGCCGGACGTGCGGGTGATCGGGGTGCAGGCGGCCGGGGCCGCCGCCTTCCCGCCGTCACTGGAGGCCGGCGAGCCGCTACGCCTGCCCGCCTTCGCGACCATCGCCGACGGCATCGCGGTGGGCCGACCCGGCGAGATCACCTTCGCCCACGTCCGCAAGCTCGTCGACGAGGTCGTCACGGTGACCGAGGAGGACATCTCCCGGGCGCTGCTGATGCTGCTGGAGCGCGGCAAGCAGGTGGTGGAACCGGCCGGTGCGGTGGGGGTGGCCGCCCTGCTGGCCGGTGTGGTCGAGGTGCAGGCCCCGGTGGTGGCCGTGCTCTCCGGCGGCAACATCGATCCGCTGCTGATGCTGCGGGTCATCGAGCACGGTCTGGCGGCGGCCGGTCGTTATCTGCGGATCACTGTGCGCTGCTCTGACCGGCCGGGGCAGTTGGCCTCACTGTTGAGTGAGATCGCCGAGCACCGGGCCAACGTGGTCGACGTCGTGCACCAGCGGGCCAACCCGCGCCTGGGCCTCGGAGAGGTCGAGGTGGCCCTGTCGGTGGAGACCCGGGGGGTGGAGCACTCCGTGAAGCTGATCGGTGCCCTGCGGAACAGCGGCTATCAGGTGACCATCGCGCCGGAGGCGTGACACCGTGGGGTGTCACGCCTCCGTAACGCGGGTGCCGGCGGTCGCGACGCCGGGTGGGACTCAGCCGGAGAACGGCTCGAAGCTGACCACTGTCACCTTGATGTCCGCGCCGCTGGGCGCGGTGTAGGTGCAGGTCTGGCCGGCCTTGCCGCCCAGGATCGCCTTGCCCAGCGCCGACTCGGGGCTGTAGACCGTGAGGTCGGTGGTCGAGGCGATCTCGCGGGAGCCGAGCAGGAATGTCTCCGTGTCGTCGGCGTCGTCGTCGAAGTAGATCGTCACGACCATCCCGGGGGCCACCGCGTCGGCGGTCGGCGCCTCGCCGACCTGGGCCGTACGGAGCAGCTCCTTCAGGTAGAGAATGCGTCCCTCGGCCTTGCCCTGCTCCTCACGGGCGGCGTGGTAGCCGCCGTTCTCGCGCAGGTCGCCTTCCTCGCGCCGGGCGTTGATCTCGGCGGCGATGATCGGCCGGTTGGCGATCAACTCGTCGAGCTCGGCCTTCAGGCGGTCGTACGCGTCCTGGGACAGCCAGGTGGCGGGCGCCTCGTTGCCATTGGACACAGGCGGTCCTCCTCGGTTGTGCGTGCTGGCTGACAGGTGAACCTTTAAGTTACCAGTGTCGTACGACAAGGAGTGTCGGTGATCACGTCGCTCGGCCTGGCCACCGGACGGACTGACGGGGTCGGCCGGACGGACCCGGTGGCCTCAGGCCGGCGGGCGGCAGCGCACCACTTCGCCGATGAAGGGGCGTGCGGTGGTGGTCAGCCGGTGCCGGACGGTGACCTGGCGTTGTCCTTCGGCCGCAGTCACCGGGACCTCCTCGCGGGCGACCTCCGCGCCGGCGTTGTCGCGGGCGCGCAGCAGACACACCGCCGACCCACCCTCCGGCAGGTTCACCCGGAAGTCGACAACCACCTGGTTGTCCGTGATGTCGGTGTAGGTGATCACCTGGGCGTCGTACGCCGGGTCACCGTACTGCCGGTAGAGCCGGACGGAGACGGCGGTGAGCGCGGCCACCGAGACGACCACCAGGAGGACGGTCAGCAGGGGCCGGCGGCGGCCGGGCTGCCGGCGGCGTCCGTACCGGCCGGGCGGGAACACCGGCGCGCCCGGTGGGATTGTGGCGTGCGTCTCGGTCACCGGCGGGTATCTCCTGGCGTTGTTGTCGGCGGTATGGGCAAGAATGGCGGAGGTTCGTCCTTCTGCCCGGCTCGGTCTTTGATGGCGAATCGGTCTCTCATGGCTGCTCGGTTCTCGTGGCTGCCCGGTCCTTCTTCGGTCCGTGGCGTCAAGAGTGCCTGGTGCCAATGATGGCTGACGTCAAATATGACAGGCTGGCGCGGGCCGGCACCGCGACGGGCAGGAAACCGGCAGGCCACGGTGGCCCGACGGATGGGCGATCACTGGGCAGAGACGAGGAGCGCCGACGTTGGCAGAGCAACTTCGACTCATGGCCGTCCACGCACATCCCGACGACGAGTCGAGCAAGGGCGCCGCGACCATGGCGAAGTACGTCGCCGAGGGTGTGGACGTGCTGGTCGTGACGTGTACCGGCGGCGAGCGCGGCAGTGTGCTCAACCCCAAGCTCGATCGGCCGGAGGTGTGGGCCAACATCGGCGACATCCGCCGGGCCGAGATGGACGCGGCTCGCGCCATCCTCGGCGTCGAGCAGGCCTGGCTGGGTTTCGTCGACTCGGGTCTGCCCGAGGGCGATCCGCTGCCGCCGCTGCCCGAGGGCTGCTTCGCCCTCCAGGATGTCGAGGTGGCCGCCGGTCCGCTGGTGCGCCTGATGCGTGAGTTCCGCCCGCACGTCGTCACCACGTACGACGAGGAGGGCGGCTACCCGCACCCCGACCACATCATGTGCCACAAGATCAGCGTGGCGGCCTTCGAGGCGGCCGGTGACGCGGAGCGCTACCCCGAGCTGGGCGAGCCGTGGCAGCCGCTGAAGCTCTACTACGACATCGGGTTCTCCAAGGGCAAGATCCTGGCGTTGCACGAGGCCATCCTGGCCACCGGGGCCGAGTCCCCGTACGAGGAGTGGCTGATCCGCTGGGAGGACCGCATCGACAAGGGTCCCCGGATCACCACCCGGGTGGAGTGCGCCGAATACTTCCCGGTCCGCGACGATGCGCTGCGGGCCCACGCCACCCAGGTCGACCCGGACGGCTTCTGGTTCCAGGTGCCGATGGAGCTTCAGCGGCAGGCCTGGCCGACGGAGGACTTCCAGCTGGCCCGGTCGCTGGTCGACAGCCCGCTGCCCGAGTCCGACCTGTTCGCGGGCGTACGGCAGACGGCCCATGCTCGCTGATCTGCCAGCCGGTTATCCTGGTCGGATACCGCATTTCGGAGGAATTCCATGCTGACCGCTGTCCAGGTGCTCGCGCAGAACAACTTCGGGGACACCCGGACGGGTGGTCTGGCCGGTCCGATGGGCCTGTTCCTCATCCTGGTGCTGGGCGCCGCGACCGTGCTGTTGATCCGTAACATGAACGCCCGCCTGCGCCGGCTGCCCGACGAGTTCCCCGCCCAGCAGCCCGAAGCCGGCCGGGACGCCGCGGGCCGGATGGTCAGTGATCCGACAGATGGGACCGTCACGGCGGATTCATCCGCGGACGCCGCCAACCGGCACCAGCAGCACCGGGACGGTTGAGCGGGGCATGATTCACGTCGAACCGGATGGTCGCCCCCTGTTGCGACCACCGCGTTTGGCTTAGCCTTCCGCCGGGGGACCGGAAGTCCTCAAGCTGCGCGGGAGGGGGCGTCGATGAGCATCGCGATCGTGTCCGCCGCTCACGTGTCCTTCCGTCGGCCGGCAGGAGGAGGTCGGTGACCTCCGGCAGGGCCGGTCACTCGATCGATCGGCCCGAGGGCCGTGGCACCCCCTTCGGGTTGCATCTGCTCACGGCCGCAGTCCTGTGCACCGCACTGGTCGCGGCCGTCGTCGGGCTGAGCCTCCCCGCGCGGCTACCGGTCGACGACCCGCTCGGTGGGCCGGCCCGGTTCGGCATCGCGGTGGCCGCCTTCGCCCTGTCGCAGCTGGCCCGGTTGCGGTTCCGGGCCGCCGCCGGCGTCGTCAGCGTCACCTGGGCCGAGGCGGCGCTGATCGTCTGCCTCTACCTGGTGCCGCCCGGTTGGCTGCCCGCAGCGGCCATGCTCGGTGTCGCACTGGCTTGGACGGCCATGACCATCGTGGACGAAGGCCGGACCACCTGGGAGGTCGCCCGCATCGCCGGGGCCCAGACGGCCGCCGTCGCGCTGGCGGTGGCGGTCACCACCGCCATCGGTCAGCCGCTGCTGGCCCCCCTGACGCCGGCACTCGCGCTCGCAGTCACCGCCGGGGCGGTCACCTATCTGCTGGCGGGCGCGGCGCTGGGCGGGTTCATGCTGTCGGTGCGCCACGGCATGTCGATCGGCCGCCCGCTGCTCGCCGCGCTGCGCGGCAAGCTGCTGATGTTCGTCGGCAATCTGGTGGTCGGCGTACTCGTCGTGGTGGTCATCGAGATCGATCTGCGGTGGTTGTTGCTGCTGCCCGTCCTGCTCTGGCTGCTCCAACAGACCTACCGGCAGCGGCTGCGCGACGACCGCGAGCGGCGCACGTGGCGGTCGTTCGCCGAGGCCACGGCAGCGCTCAACCAACTCGACGAGCGCGGGGTGGCGGTGGCGGGGGTCACCGGCGCGCTGGCGCTGTTCGAGGCGGAGATCGTCGACGTGGAGGTGGCCCGGGCCGACGGGCGCTGGTGGCGCTACCGGGGCGACCCCGGTGGGCGACTGGTCGACCGTGAGATACCGCCGCCCAGGGACGTGGCCGACTCGGAGGAACTGGTCCGTGACCTGTCGGTGGGCGACACCCGGGTGGGTCGGCTGCGGGTGCGGCTGCCGCGTACCGCCCCGTCCAGCGGGCGGGAACGCGACGCGCTCGCCGCCTACGCCGACGCGCTGGCCGCCGCGCTGCACGACGCGGCGACGCACCGGGAGCTGCGACTGGTCACCGCGCGTTCGTCGTACGAGGCGGTGCACGATCCGTTGACCGGGCTGGTCAACCGGGCCGCCCTGCTCAGCCAGGGTGACCAGGCGCTGCGGCAGCTCGCCCACGATCATCCGGTCGCGCTGCTGCTGCTGGACGTCGACCAGTTCAAAGAGGTCAACGACACGCTCGGGCACGCGGCCGGCGACCAGTTGTTGCGGCTGACCGCCAACCGGCTCACCGCCCTGACCCGCACCGGTGACCTGCTGGCCCGGCTCGGCGGAGACGAGTTCGCGCTGCTGCTGACGTCGGTGCCGGTGCTGGGGGACCACACCGCTGCGCTGGCGTACGCCCTGCGTCAGGCGCGGGAGGTCGCCGAGCGGCTGGCCGCGCCGGCCGAGGTGGCCGGGGTGCGGATGTCCGTCGAGGTGTCCGTCGGGGTGGTGGTGGCCGCCGCCGGCACCGCCGACCTGACCGAGCTGCTGCGCCGGGCCGACATCGCGATGTACCAGGCCAAGTCGGGTGGCGACAGCGTGGCCACGTACGACAGCACGCGGGATGCGGCAAGCACCGATCAGCTGGCCCTGCTCGCCGAGCTGCGTGAGGCGTTGCAGACCGACGACCAGCTGGTCCTGGTATTGCAGCCGGCAGTCGACCTGGCCACCGGGGCGCCGACCGGGGTGGAAGCGTTGATCCGCTGGCGACATCCACGCCGGGGTCTGCTCAGCCCTGCTGACTTCATCCGGGCGGTGGAGAACAGCGACCAGCTGGGCAGCTTCACCCGGTATGTACTGGACAAGGCGTTGACGGTGGCCGCCGGTTGGGCCGGCGAGGGTCTGGACATCCCCATCTCCGTCAACCTCTCCGCCCGTAGCCTGCTGGACCCCCGGTTGCCCAGCGAGATCGCCGATGCGTTGTGCCGGCATCAGGTGCCGGCGGACCGGCTGGTCCTGGAGATCACCGAGACGGTGGTGATGAGCGAGCTGGAGGTCATCGACCAGGTGCTTTCCGCGCTGCGGGCGATGGGCGTCCAGCTGGCGGTCGACGACTTCGGCACCGGCTTCTCCTCGCTCAGCTTCCTCGCCCGGGTCGCCGTGGACGAGCTCAAGGTCGACCGTTCGTTCGTCCTGCGGATGGGGGATTCGCCCGAGGCGGCGGCCATCGTGCGCTACACCGTCGGGATGGCACACGAGCTGGGTCTGCGTGTGGTGGCCGAGGGCGTGGAGACCGCCGCCCAACGCTCGGCCCTGACCGAGCTGGGCTGCACCGCCGCCCAGGGCTACCACTTCTTCAAGCCGATGCCCGCCGACAAGATCGCCGCCGTACTCAACTCCCTGGCCCGCCAGACCCCCACCAACGTCCTCCCCCTCCGCGCCGACGACGCCTCCTGACTCCCGTTTTTCGGCGTCGATCATGAGGTTGGCGGCACTGGTTGATCTTCAGCGTGCCGCTAACCTCATGATCAACGCATCCGGAGGGTGGGGGGTGGGTAGGGTCGGGGGGTGAATCGACTTGCTCAGGCCACAAGTCCTTATCTGCTTCAGCATGCGGACAATCCGGTGGACTGGTGGCCTTGGTGTGATGAGGCGTTCGCTGAGGCTCGGCGGCGGGACGTGCCGGTGTTGATTTCGGTTGGTTACTCTGCGTGCCATTGGTGTCACGTCATGGCGCACGAGTCGTTCGAGAATGAGGGTGTCGGCCGGCTGCTGAACGAGGGGTTCGTGTCGATCAAGGTGGATCGGGAGGAGCGGCCCGACGTCGACGCGGTCTACATGACTGCCACCCAGGCGATGACCGGGCAGGGTGGCTGGCCGATGACGGTCTTCGCGACTCCGGACGGCACCCCGTTCTACTGTGGGACGTACTTCCCCCGGGCGAACTTCATCCGACTCCTCCAGTCGGTCAGCAGCGCCTGGCAGGACCAGCGGGAGGCCGTACTGCGGCAGGGCGCCGCGGTGGTCGAGGCGGTCGGCGGGGCCCAGGCCGTCGGCGGCCCCACCGCCCCGCTCACCGCCGACCTGCTCGACGCCGCCGCCACCCAACTGGCCAGCGAGTACGACGAGACCAACGGCGGATTCGGCGGCGCACCGAAGTTCCCGCCGCACCTGAACCTGCTCTTCCTGCTCCGCCACCACCAGCGCACCGGCTCGCCGCAGAGCCTGGAGATGGTCCGGCACACCTGCGAGGCGATGGCCCGGGGTGGCATCCACGACCAGCTCGCCGGCGGCTTCGCCCGATACTCCGTGGACGGGCACTGGACCGTGCCGCACTTCGAGAAGATGCTCTACGACAACGCCCTCCTGCTGCGGGTCTACACGCAGCTGTGGCGGCTCACCGGCGACGCGCTGGCACTGCGGGTGGCCCGGGACATCGCCCGGTTCCTCGCCGACGAGCTGCACCGACCCGGCCAGGGGTTCGCCTCCGCGCTGGACGCCGACACCGAGGGCGTCGAAGGACTCACCTACGTCTGGACGCCAGCCCAACTCGTCGAGGTGCTGGGCGACGAGGACGGCCGGTGGGCCGCCGACCTGTTCGCCGTCAGCGAGAGCGGCACCTTCGAGCACGGCACCAGCGTGCTGAAGCTGGCCCGCGACGTCGACGACGCCGACCCGGCCGTACGGGAGCGCTGGCAGGACGTCGTACGCCGGCTGCTCGCCGCCCGGGACACCCGCCCGCAGCCGGCCCGCGACGACAAGGTGGTGGCCGCCTGGAACGGTCTGGCCGTCACCGCGCTCGCCGAGTTCGTCCGGCTGGTCGAGACCTCCGGTCGGATCGGCACCGAGGGGGAGGCCAACCTGCTGGAGGGGGTCACCATCGTCGCCGACGGTGCGATGCGCGACACCGCCGAGTACCTCGCCCGGGTGCACATGGTGGACGGGCGGCTGCGGCGCGCCTCGCGCGACGGTCGGGTCGGCGAGCCGGCCGGCGTGCTGGAGGACTACGGCTGCGTGGCCGAGGCGTTCTGCGCCATGCACCAGGTCACCGGTGAGGGACGGTGGCTGGAGTGGGCCGGGCAGTTGCTGGACACCGCGCTGGCGCACTTCGCCGCCCCCGGTGGGGCCTTCTACGACACCGCCGACGACGCCGAGCAACTGGTGGCCCGTCCCGCCGATCCGACCGACAACGCCACCCCCTCGGGGCGTTCCGCGATCGCTGCCGCGCTGGTGGCGTACTCGGCGTTGACCGGGCAGACCCGCTACCGGGAGGTCGCCGCGGCGGCCCTGTCCACCGTCGCGCCGATCGTCGGGCGACACGCCCGGTTCACCGGCTACGCGGCGACGGTGGGTGAGGCGCTGCTCTCCGGGCCGTACGAGATCGCGGTGGTCACCGCCGACCCGGCCGGTGACCCGCTGGTCGCGGCGGCGCACCGGCACGCCCCGCCCGGCGCGGTGATCGTGGCCGGGCAGCCGGACCAGGCAGGCGTACCGCTGCTGGCCGACCGGCCGTTGCTCGACGGTGGGCCCGCCGCGTACGTCTGCCGGGGTTTCGTCTGCCAGCGGCCGGTCGACACGGTCGATGGCCTGGTGGCGCAGCTGACCTGAGCCGGATCCGCCGGGCAGCGTCCCGACCGGCCCCGATAGGCTGGCGCGGCTATGGATTCCCGTACCGGTCTGCCTGTTGTCGGCATGGTGGGTGGTGGCCAGCTGGCCCGGATGACCCACCAGGCCGCGATCGCCCTCGGCCAGTCGCTGCGCGTTCTCGCGCTCACGCCGGACGACGGGGCGGCCCTGGTCGCCGCCGACGTCCAGTACGGCGACCACACCGACCTGGCCGCCCTGCGCACCTTCGCCAAGGCATGCGATGTGGTCACCTTCGACCACGAGCACGTCCCGACCGAGCACATCAGCGCCCTGACCGGCGAGGGGGTGAAGCTCTACCCGCCGGCGGACGCCCTGGTGCACGCCCAGGACAAGCGGGTGATGCGGGAACGGCTCGACGCGATGGCCGCGCCGAACCCGGCCTGGCGGCCCGTCGAGTCGACGGCCGACCTGGTGGCCTTCGGCAACGAGGTGGGCTGGCCGGTGATGGTCAAGGCCGCCCGGGGCGGATACGACGGGCGGGGAGTCTGGCCGGTCGGCGACGCCGCACAGGCCACCGAGCTGGCCGAGACGCTGCTCGCCGGCGGCACCAAGCTGATCGTCGAGGAACGGGTGGCGCTGCGCCGCGAACTGGCCGTGCAGGTGGCCCGGTCCCCGTTCGGGCAGGTCGCCGTCTATCCCGTGGTGGAGACGGTGCAGCGCGACGGGATCTGCGTCGAGGTGCTCGCGCCCGCGCCGGACCTGCCCGAGGAACTGGCGGTGACCGCCCAGCAGCTCGCCATCGACCTGGCCACCGCGCTCGGCGTGGTGGGTCTGCTGGCGGTGGAGCTGTTCGAGGTCGCCGACCCCTCGACGCCCAGCGGCAGCCGACTGCTGGTCAACGAGTTGGCGATGCGCCCGCACAACTCCGGGCACTGGACCATCGAAGGCGCCCGCACCTCACAGTTCGAGCAGCACCTGCGGGCGGTCCTGGACTACCCGATGGGCGACACCTCGCTGACCGCCCCGGTGGTGGTGATGGCGAACGTGCTCGGTGGCGAGCCCGGCGGCATGCCGATCGACGAACGGCTGCACCACCTCTTCGCCGCCGAACCGACCGCCCGGGTGCACCTCTACGGCAAGCAGGTCCGCCCCGGCCGCAAGATCGGGCACATCACGGTGCTCGGCGACGACCTGGACGAGGTACGCGCTCGCGCCGCACGGGCGATGCGCTGGCTGCGCGACGGCACGGAGGGAACGGCGTGAGCACCGTTGGTTTGATCATGGGCAGCGACTCGGACTGGCCGACCATGAAGGCCGCCGCCGAGGTGCTCGCCGAGTTCGAGGTGCCGTACGAGGTCGAGGTCGTCTCCGCGCACCGCACCCCGGTCAAGATGATCGACTACGGACGGGCCGCCGCCGGACGGGGCCTCAAGGTCATCATCGCCGGTGCGGGTGGTGCCGCCGCCCTGCCCGGCATGATCGCCTCGGTCACGCCGCTGCCGGTGATCGGGGTCCCGGTGCCGCTGAAGCACCTCGACGGCATGGACTCGCTGCTGTCCATCGTGCAGATGCCGGCCGGTGTGCCGGTGGCCACCGTGTCGATCGGCAACGCCCGCAACGCCGGGCTGCTCGCGGTCCGCATCCTGGGTGCGTCCGACCCGGCGCTGCTCGATCGGATGTCGGCGTACCAGGCCGATCTGGAGCAGTTGGTCGCGGAGAAGGACGCGGCTCTGCGGGCTTCTCTGGCTTGAGTTCTTCCTGCTTGCGTGGGGCTGGTTGCGGTCGGGGCTGGTTGCGGCTGGTTGCGGTTGGGGCTGGGGGGCGACCGTCCCCGGCTCCGGGCGGTCAGGCTTGATCCCTGCGCCGGGGACGGTCGCCCCCCAGCCCTGCCTTGGGCGCCGACCTTCGCCTCGACGGCCTTGCGCTGATCTTCGAGGCTCTGCGGGCTGTTCCGGTTGCTCAGCTTGGTGGCCGTCGCCGTTTCGCCGTAGTGGCGGAGTTCTGCTGCCTCGGATCCCGCTGTTTCGGCGTAATGGTGCGTCGGTGATGACGGGGGTGGGGTTGACCTTGACATCGTGAGAAGGGGTGGACTGGGCGCGGGGGTGATCGCAGTGGGTGAGTCGGAGCGGGGCACGCAGGCAGGGCGGAGCACGCGGGCGGGGCAGGGGACTCAGGCGGGGCGGGGTGCGCAGGCAGGGCAGGGCCCGGAGGTGGGGCGGGGTGGGCAGGCGGGGCGGGTGCGGGTGGGGTTGGCGCACGGTAGTTCGTCGGTGCGGTTGCGGGTGGCGTTGGCGGCCGGGACGACTCCGGATCCGCAGGTTGTGGATGTGCTGGTCGAGCGGTGTGCGGTCGAGCCGGAGTTCTTCGTGCGCGAGATGCTCACCTGGGCGCTCACCCGACAGCCGGCCTCGGTGACGGTTCCCAGGCTGATCGAGGAGCTGCGTTCGGCGTCTGGGCAGGCGCGCAGCCAGGCGTTGCACACGCTGTCCAAGATCGGGGACCGGCGGGCCTGGCCGGCGATTACGCACGAGCTGCTGACCGACGCCGACGACGAGGTGGCGCGCAGCGCCTGGCGGGCCGCGGTCGTACTCGTACCGGAAGATGCGGAACCCGGGTTGGTCGCGGTGTTGGCGACGCAGCTCGGGCGCGGCGAGCGGGAGACGCAGTTGAGCCTCAGCCGGGCGCTGGTCGGGCTCGGCGAGGTGATCATGCCGGTGTTGCGCGCCGCGACGACCCACTCCGACCCGCGGGTACGCCAGCACGCGATCGCCACCGAGCGGCTCTGGCGCGACCCGGACACCGGATTCGACTTCGCCGTCGAGGAGGCGAAACGGATCGTCGCCCTCGGCCCAGGAGGCTGACGGCCAGAAGGGGTCACGGCCGGGAAGGGCGACGGGCTGGATGGGGGACGGGCGGTGTTGATCGGTGAGGTGGCCCGCAGGTCGGGGGTCAGTGCCCGGATGCTGCGGCACTACGAGGCGCTCGGGCTGGTGCGGCCGACGGGTCGGACCGGGTCCGGCTATCGGGAGTACGCGGACGAGGACATCCGGCGGATCTTCCACATCGAGAGCCTGCGGTCGTTGGGGCTGTCGCTGCGGGAGGTCCGGCGGGCCCTCGACGACCCCGGTTTCGCGCCTGCGGCGCTCGTGGACGACCTCATCCGGCAGACCCGGGACCGCATCGCGGCCGAAACGGACCTGCTCACCCGACTCCGCCGCGTCGGTGCTGCGGAACCCGCCGACTGGGCGGACGTGCTCCAGATCGTGGCGCTCCTGCAGGCGCTGCGGTCGGACAGCGCCGGTGAACGCCAACGCGCGGCCCTGTCGCTGCCACGAGCGGCCCCGATGCCGGTGGAGGCGCTGGTCGAGGCGGTGCTGAGCGAAGCGGACCCGAACGTCGCCGGCGCCCTGCGCTGGGCGTTGGTGCAGTCGGGCGACGGTGGACTGGCGCTGCTGGCGGAAGGCCTCGACGCACCGACGGCCGAGGTACGCAGGCGGGCCGTCGAAGCCATCGCCGAGATCCCGAGCGCCGCTGCGACCGTACTGTTGCGGGACGCCCTCGCCAACTCCGACCTCGCGGTCGGCCGGTACGCGGCCCTGGCACTCGGGGGCCGTGGCGTCGCCGACGCGGTTCCCACCCTCGTCGACATGGTCGTCGAGGAGGCCGGCGACGTCGACGCGGCCGACGCGCTGAGCGTGCTGGCGGGGGAGGCCGCCCTGGCGGAGCAGATCGCGGCCCGGCTGGTCGGACGCCTCGATGCCGTCGGCGACGCGGCCACCCGTCGCCGGCTGGTGGCCGCGCTGGCGGACATCCCGGGGGAGACCGCCGCGCAGGCCCTCGCCGACCTGTCGGCGGACGCCGACCCGGTCGTCGCGCACACCGCCGCGCACCTCCTCCGACTACGCGCGGCGCGGTAGCGGCTGCCGACGGGTCAGCGCATGCCCCGCAAGGCGGTCTGGAGGCGTTCCTGGGCGCGCCGGCGACGTTCGTTGCTCGCGCCGAGGATCAGCAGCAGGAAGCCGACCGGGATCAACGCCAGCCAGGGGCCGAGGCTGAACAGGGCATGCACCGCCGCGATGGCGGTCACCACCGCGCCCACGATGACCGGCGCCTGCTGCTGGCTCATCGACCCGAAGACCAGCACGGCCACCGCACCGAGCAGCAGTAGCACCTGACGCAGCGTGCTCGAATCCGTG
The DNA here is from genome assembly GCF_016774385.1 of Micromonospora fiedleri. NCBI lineage: Bacteria > Bacillati > Actinomycetota > Actinomycetes > Micromonosporales > Micromonosporaceae > Micromonospora > Micromonospora fiedleri. The sequence goes on along the minus strand of NZ_JAETXL010000001.1, from coordinate 859,037 downwards.
GCCAGCACGATCGCCAGGGTCGGTACGAAGGCGGCCACCAGAGCCGGACCGTACGCCACCCAACTGCTCATGTCGGCCCGCTGCCGCAGTTCCAGGACGCCGACCAGCAGGGCCAACGCGGCGAACGGCAGCGTGTACGCCTCGGGCAGCGCCACGTCGGCCACCCACATCAGGATCCACCAGGCGGTGATCTCGCAGATCACCACCGCCCAGAACAGGATCCGCCGCTCCACCGGTCGACGCCCCGGCCGCATCGCCGCGACGCCGAGCACCGCACCCCAGCCGGCCAGCAGCGCGGCGATGTGCCGCGGCGAGTCGAAGGCCAGGGCCAGCGCGATCAGGGCGGCGGCGTGGCCGCTCCATTCCACGGTGGCGGCCTCCACCCGTGCCTCGGGGCGACGCAGCCGAGGTAGCCGGGCGGCGAAGATCTGCAACGCGGCACCGACCGCGAGCACCCCGAAGGCGGACCACACCGCCGCGAGCCCGGCCACCAGGCCCACCGTGAGCACGAACAGCTGCGCCATCAGCGAGGCGAACAACCAGCCGAGGATGCGGGCCCGCGAGGTGGTGCCGAACAACGCCGCCACGACGCCGACCCCGACCGCACCGCCGAGGCTGAGCAGGGTCAGCTCCCGGGTGGCGAGGCTGCCGGCCAGGCCCGCCCCGCCGGCAGCCAGGCCGATCAGGAAGACGAGTACCCGGGCCAGCCGCAGCGAACGCGCCCGCTCCACGAGGGACGGTGGTGGCGTCAACGCCAGCCCCAGCATCGAGATGGTGAACACCACGAGGGCCGCCCGGGTGCTCATCGGCCAGCCACTGCCCAACGCGATCGGGGCGATCAACAGGGTGATCGCGGCGCCCGGCAGCACCACCGGCACCGCCCGGGAGCGTCGACCGGCGCTGAATCCGGTGGCCGCCAGCGCCGCCGTCGCGGTCAGCAGCAACGCGGTCAGCACGTGCGTCGGGTTGACCGCCGCCGCCGGTGGGTCGAGCAACTCCGGTGGGGGCCCCTGCCAGACCCGGCGGAGCGTACGGATCGGGTCGACCAGGGCGGCCGACAACGCCGGCGCGATGGAGATCACCGCCAGCAGGGTCGGCAGGGCGGCTGCGGCCAGCGCACCCGCAGCCGGGCTCACCCGCCAGCGGGGACGCAGACCATCGTCGGGCGTCCGCCGGATCGCCCCGTCCAGCAGCACCGTCCAGCGGCGCGGTGGCTGGATCGGATCGGCGGGAGGATCGGTCGCCTCGCGGACCAGTTCGGCGAGCACCCCGAGCAGGGCGGCCGCGGCCGCGTACACCCCGACCTGAAGACCCAGCGGTACGGCGGCCAGCGCGGTCACCACCGCGCCGCCGACCACACCGGCGCTCGCCCAGGGCAGGTACTGCGGGATCTGCCCGCGGACCCCGGCGACCACGGCCAGGCCGAGGCTGGTGGCGGCCAGACCGGCGGTGAGGATGGCCTGCGGGGGGTGGCCGAACTCGGCGGCCAGCGCGGCCGTGGCACCCGGCAACGCCAGCAACGCCGCTCCCACGGCCGCTCCGCCGATCTGCGCCAGGTGCGGCGGCATCCCCTCGGCCTGGATGTCCTCGACGAGGGAGGCCGACATCGAACGGGCCAGCGCCGCCACCACCGCACCGATCACCACGACGCTGGTCAGCGCCAGCGCGGTGGTCCACGGGCGGACCAGGCCGGCACCGGCGGCGTGCAGGGCGATCACCCCGGCGACGGTGATCCTGGACAGGGCGGCGCGGGGGTCGACGGAGGCGACGGCCGTCATCGCGACCACGGCGGCGACCATGCCGCCGATCACGACCGGCGACCACCAGGACAGGTCGAACGCGGCCGGGGCGCCGATGGTGGCCAGGACCACCGCCACGCCGGCCACGTCGTAGCGCCACGGTGGCGGCAGCAGGATGGCGGCGGAGAGCGCCAGCAGGCCCAACGCGATGGGGGCCTGCCAGGTGGTGCCACCGGTCGGTGCGGCCGGCCATCCGCTGAGGTCGCCGTTCCAGATCGGACCGGGGGTGGCCAGGACGCCGACGCCGCCGCGCAGCGCCATCCAGCCGGCCAGCAGACCGATCAGCACGCCGCCGACGGCGAGGCCGAGCACCGGACCGCGTCGCCACTGTTCCGGCATCGCCCGCGCGGCGACGGCGACCACCAGGACCAGCGCCGCGGCGACGGCGAGTTGTCCGCCGGGGGCGAGCACCGTGCCGATCCTCAGCAGCGTGGCGACCAGGGCCGCGGTCACCGCCGCGGCGGCCAGGTCGGAGCCGTCCATCGTCAGGTCGGAGCGACGTCCGGCGTCGATCGACGGGGCCAGGAAGAGGAGTACGGCGGCGACCAGCAGCAACGCGCTGACCCAGGCGTCAGCCACGGTGGCACCGGGTGCCCCGAATCCGGCAGCCGCGACCACCAGCGCACCGAGGCCTGCCCCCACCGACAGCGGCATCGGAATGTGCCGTTGGGACACCTGGACGATCGCGGCGTAGCCGAGCGTCACGCAGACGGCGAGGAAGCTGGCGGCCAGCACCGGCACGGTCGCCTCGCGCAGGCTCGCCGGCGTCAACGTCGGTTCGCCGTACCGCAGGGCGGCGACGAACGCGGCCACCGCCCCGGGCAGGGCGAAGGCCGCGCCGCCGGCCGCCCAGGCGGAGATCTCGTCGGCGGCGGCCGGCGCGAGCCGGATCCGGGGGGCGACGGCGATCAGCACGCCGGCCACGACGAAGGTGAGCAGCACGGCGGCGGTCAGCGCGGGCCGGGCCAACGCCGCTCCGGCACCGGCCAGACCGACGACGGCAGCCGCCACCGCGTGCGCCCGGGCGGCCCGGGTCGTACGGGCGGACAACCCGATCGCACCGATGCCGATCGCGGTCAGCACCATCGGCCACGGCGCGACCGACCAGCTCAACCCGAACGAGGCGGGTACGGCGAGGGCGGTCAACGCGGCACCGGTCACCGCGAACTCGCGGCGGATCTCGGCGGGCAGCGCCACCACCGCCGCCACGGTCAGCAGGAAGGCGCTGGCGGCGAGCTGCCAGCCGGCAGGTCCCGCGGCGGCGGCCAGTTCGGCCGGGTACCGGTCGAGGTCGGCGGCCCAGGCCGGCAGCGCGGCCTCGACGGGTGCGATCCCGGCGCGCAGGGCACTGCCGGCCACCACCACTCCGCTGACCGTGAGCGCTATCGCGGAGGCCAGTTGTGGGCCGCGCCGGGCAGACTCGGGCACCGCCCGCACCACCAGACCGGTGGCCGCGATGACGGCCGCGATCAGCAGCAGCGAGCGACCGGGCAACGCCACCGAGGCGACCCGGCCGAGGGCGCCGATGACGGCGAGGGTGAGCACTCCCGCGCCGATGTCGGGCAGCGGCGGGCGGCGCAGCAGCAGCGTGCCGGCCAGGCAGACGGTGGCGGCGAGCAGCAGCACCAGCCCGGCGCCGATCGCGCCCGGCACGGTGTCGGTGCGCAGCAGGGCGGTCACCGCGTAGCCGAGGGCGAGCACGACGGCGACGCCGTGCAGTGCCCAGGTCAGCTCCCGTAGCCCCGGCACCGGCTGCGCGGGTGCGACGGCCGGGGTGCCGACGACGGGGTCGATCAGCTCACCGGCCTCCTCCGGCGCGCCCTCGGGCCGCCCGTCGGCGGTGCGCTGGCGCGGGGTGGCCGCCCGAGCCGGTGCGGCATCGTCCGACCCGTCGACGGCCGGTCGTTGCACGGTGACCGGCGAGCGCGCCAGCCAGAGGTCGAGCACGGCCACCACTGTCAGCACCAGCGCCCAGCCGGCGGGGCCGCTGATCCGCTCGTACGCCAGCAGTGGCACCACCGGCTGGGCGGCCAGTACGGCGGCGAAGCGGGGAGCGCGGAGCCGGGTCAGTCCGGCGTACCCGACGGAGACGGCGGCGGTGACCGCGAAGATCACGCCGGCGAAGAGGGCTCCGGAGTCGCCGCCGATCCGGTCCACCGCCCACAGCGCGTACCCGGCCAGCGGCACCAGCAGCAGTCCCACCGCGGCGATGGTCTCGGCGGTCGAGGTCAGCCCGCGCTTGGTGAGCACCGGCGGGGCGAGCAGCATGAGGACGGTGGCGAGCAGCAGGATGCCGAGGCGGGTCAGCGCATCCATCGAGCTGGTCGCGAGGACCGCGAAGACCACGGCGGCCACGCCGAGCAGCAGCGCGCCGAGGCCGAGGGGGATGTTCTGGACCTCCCGCGAGGAGGCCTCCGGCGGATGCTCCGGATTGTCGGCGTCCAGCCAGATCGGCGTGTTCGGCGGCAGATCCTCGGCACCGTCGGTGGCGTCCTGCCGGGGCACCCGCGGTGGCGGTGGAGCACTGTCGCTCGGCTTGCGCCGGGTCGGTGGGACGGTGCCGGCACCCGGCGACTTGTAGACCGGTCGGCGGCGCAGCACCCGGCGGGGCCGACCGGCCTGCCGGGTCCGACCGTCACCGACGTTACCGGCGTGGGCCAGGGTGTCCCGCTGGAAGATGGCGGCCTGCATCTTGGACGCGAGCTGCCGTTGTTCGCTGGCGATCGCGGCCTCGCGCGCCTTCATCTCCGCGATGGACCGCTCGATCTCCGCCAGGTGCTCGGCCCACTGTGGCTGGTGTGCGCCGCAGCGCGGGCAACGGACCGCCGGCTTGATCTCCTGCTCGCACGAGGAGCACTGAAAGGTCGCCACGACACCCCTCCACCCACACTGTGGATTCCCACTGTCGCAGCATGCCCAATGCGGCCCCGGAATTCGACACTTGTCGGCGGGTCACCCCCACCCCACAAACCCCACCCGCCCCACGAGCCGCCCCGTCGACCCACCAACTCGACGTCGACCCCAGCACCCCGGAAGAGCAACCACCACCGGCGGCAGGTGACCTCACAGCTGCCCACCCCGCATCCCTGACCAGGACACAACGACGGTGGCCGTGGAAGTCAGGGTTTTCCGGGGGAGCCCACCCGCGCAGGGATCAAGCCTGACCGCCCGGAGCGGGTGGGCTCCCCCGGAAAACCCACCCCAGAGAAACCCAGAAAGGTCAGGGACGCCCCAACCCCCGGTACTCCCACCCCGCCTGCGTCCACAGCGCCGAGTCGAGGCAGTTGCGGGCGTCGACCACCCGCCGCCCGGCGACCAGTTCGCCCAGGACGGTCGGGTCGGCGTTGCGGAAGTCGGCCCACTCGGTGAGTACGCAGACCAGGTCGGCGCCGGTCACCGCCTCGGCCATGCCCGGCTCGTAGGTCAGCTCCGGTACCGCCCGGCGGGCGTTGTCGATGCCCTGCGGGTCGTAGACGTGCACGTCGGCGCCGGCCTTGCGCAGCAGCGCGGCGACGGCGAGGGCCGGCGCGTCGCGTACGTCGTCGGTGTTGGGTTTGAAGGTCGCGCCCAGTACGGCGATGCGGGTGCCGGACAGGTCGGGGCCCGCGGGCCCGTAGCGGCGGTCGAGCAGTTCGGCGGCGAGGTGGAGTACGCGGGTACGGCGACGCAGGTTGATCAGGTCGACCTCGTGCAGGAAGCGCAGCGCCTCACCGGCGCCGAGTTCCTGGGCGCGGGCCTGGAAGGCACGGATGTCCTTGGGCAGGCAGGCGCCGCCGAAGCCGAGCCCGGCCTGGAGGAACCGGTTGCCGATGCGGGGGTCGTAGCCGATGGCCCGGGCCAGTTGGGTGACGTCGCCGCCGGCGACCTCGCAGACCTCGGCCATCGCGTTGATGAAGGAGATCTTGGTGGCCAGGAAGGCGTTCGCGGCGACCTTGACCAACTCGGCGGTGGCGAAGTCGGTGACCACCAGGGGCACCTCGCGGTCCTCGGTGGCGGCCAGGTCGAACACGCCTTTGTGCGCCGCGTAGAGCATGCTGTTGGCCCACTCGCTCTTGACGCCGACCACGATCCGGTTCGGGCGCAGCACGTCGTCGACGGCGAAGCCCTCCTGGAGGAACTCGGGGCTCCAGGCCACCTCGACCCCGAGGTCGGCGGGGGAGTGCTTGCTGACCAGCTGCTCGACCCAGTCGGCGGTGCCGACCGGGACGGTGGACTTGCCGACGATCAACGCTTTGCGGGTCAGGTGCTGGGCCAGGCTGGTCACCGACGCCTCGACGTACGACAGGTCGGCGCCCATGCCGTCGGCGCGCTGGGGGGTGCCCACGCAGATGAAGTGCACGTCACCGAAGTCGGCGGTCTCGGCGATGTCGGTGCTGAACCGCAGCCGGCCGGCGGCGAGGTTGCGCCGCAGCAGCTCGTCGAGGCCGGGCTCGTGGATCGGCACCTCACCGGCGTTCAGCTTGGCGATCTTGTCCGGGTCGACGTCGTACCCGAGCACCTCGTAGCCGAGTTCGGCGTAGCAGATGGCGTACGTCGCGCCGAGATAGCCGGTGCCGAGGAAGGTCACCCGAGGGCGGGAGGCACCCGAGGGGGGTGTCACCGCGGCGATGACGGGCATCGGCTGGGTGTTCGGGTACGGGATGGTCACGCCTGTCTCTCCGCTCGCACTGGCGGCGCGCAATCGCGTCGCGTTCCGCAGCGGCGCCGGGCCGGCGCCGGAGGGGTTATTTTTTGTGGTTCTGTCATCCATCATCGCCGAGCGGCGGCGTACACCGTGATGGCCAAGCCTACGCGCCGGTAACATCGGCTGAACTGTGGTCGCTATCCTTCAGTCTGCGCGGGGGGCGTCCACGTGACGCTACAGACTGCGCATGATAGCCGTGAAGGGGAGGGGCCGACATGGCCGCAGAACAGTCGTTCGACGCATATCGGTTGCCCGAGGAGCATGAAGCAATCCGAGAGGCGGTGCGTGAAGTCTGTGCGGCGAAAGTTGCGCCGCACGCCGCTGAGGCGGACGAGACCGGAGAGTTCCCCAAGGCGTCGTACGACGCGCTGCGCGCGGCGGACTTCCACGCCCCGCACATCCCCGTCGAGTACGGCGGTGCCGGGGCGGACGCGCTGGCCACCGCCATCGTGATCGAGGAGGTGGCGCGGGCCTGCGCCTCGTCCTCGCTCATCCCGGCGGTGAACAAGCTGGGCACCATGCCGCTGCTGCTGGCCGGTTCGGAGGAGTTGAAGCGCCGTTACCTGCCCCCGGTGGCGTCCGGCGAGGCGATGTTCTCGTACTGCCTGTCCGAGCCGGAGGCTGGCAGCGACGCGGCCTCGATGACCACCCGCGCGGTACGTGATGGTGATCACTGGGTGCTCAACGGCGTGAAGCGGTGGATCACCAACGCCGGTGTCTCCGAGTTCTACACCGTCTTCGCGGTCACCGACCCCACTGCCCGGTCGCGGGGCATCTCCGCCTTCGTGGTCGAGAAGTCCGATCCGGGGGTGAGCTTCGGCGCACCCGAGAAGAAGCTCGGCATCAAGGGCTCCCCGACCCGCGAGGTCTACCTGGACAACGTGCGGATCCCGGCGGACCGGATGATCGGTGCCGAGGGCACCGGTTTCGCCACCGCGATGCAGACCCTGGACCACACCCGGGTCACCATCGCCGCCCAGGCCGTCGGCATCGCCCAGGGCGCGCTCGACTACGCCAAGGGGTACGTCGCCGAGCGCAAGCAGTTCGGCAAGGCGGTCGCCGAGTTCCAGGGCGTGCAGTTCATGCTCGCCGACATGGGCATGAAGCTGGAAGCCGCCCGGCAGCTCACGTACGCCGCCGCCGGCCGCTCCGAGCGTGGCGACGCCGACCTGACCTACTTCGGTGCGGCCGCCAAGTGCTTCGCCTCCGACGCCGCCATGGAGATCACTACCGACGCGGTCCAACTCCTCGGCGGCTACGGCTACACCCGCGACTACCCGGTCGAGCGAATGATGCGCGATGCCAAGATCACCCAGATCTACGAGGGCACCAACCAGGTCCAGCGCATCGTCATGGCCCGCCAACTCCTCAAAGACTGACCCCACCCCCACCCCACCCCACCCCCACCCCGCCCCGCGCGCCCACCCCCAGCTCGGGTTGATCATGAGGTTGGCGGCGATTTAAAGATCCATCTCTGCCGTCAACCTCATGATCAACATGGGGTGGGGTGGGGGGGTGGGTGGGTCAGTGGGGGGTGTCGTCGTGGCGGGGGAGGTTGCCGGGTGGGGCCGACCAGGGTGAGGTGTGGCCGGTACGGCGGGGTAGCGGCTCGGTCGGGGTGGGGTCCGGGTAGCCGAGGGTGAGCGGGGTGTCCTGCTCGTTCGACTCGACCGGTGGCCAGTCCGTCAGGGTCTGCTCCGGGGCTGCGGCCTGGGCCGGCGGTGCGGCCGAGGCTGGCATCGGTGCGGCGACTGGCTGTGGCCAGCGGCGCCAGCGTTGACCGCTGAACGTCGCCACCAGCAGCAGCATGCCGATCAGGAACAGGGTGCCGTTCTCCACCGGCAGGCGTAGCGGTAGCGGATCACCGAGGAACTCCCAGTCCGCCGGGATGCGGTCGCGTACCCCGAACGGTGTGACGAACATCCCGATGTACGGGGTGACCAGCAGCAGCCCGGCCACCAGCGGGCCCAGCGGTGAGATGCGCAGTGTGCCGAGCAGGCCCAGCACGATGCCGCCGACCGCGAGGTAGACGGCCGGCTCGATGAGATTGGCCGTGTTCGAGGTGCCGATCTCCACCCACCGGTTCACCGTGCTGGCCGACCCGTCCTGCCCGAGAGTGACCAACACCCAGGTGACCGGCGCCACCACCAAACCGGCGAGGAAGCTCCACAGATGTCGCATCCGCGCACCGTACCGTTTTCGACATGACCGAGCACCTCTCCGCCATGCCAGGTAAACCCACGTCGTACTCCCGCGTCACGCTCAGTCGGATCATGACCGCGATCGACGTGAACCTCTACGGAACGGTGCACGGCGGCGTGCTGATGAAGTTCGTCGACGACGTGGCCGGCGCGGCGGCGGCCCGGCACAGCGGCGGTACGGCGGTCACCGCCGCCATCGACGAGATCGTCTTCTCCGAGGCGGTCCGGGTGGGTGACCTGGTGCACGCGTACGCCCAGGTGAACTGGACCGGGCAGACCTCGATGGAGATCGGCGTACGGGTGATGGCCGAGCGCTGGGACTCGGCCGAGCAGGAGCCGGTACGGGTGGCCACCGCGTACCTCGTCTTCGTCGGCGTCGAGGTCGGCGGCGCGCCACGGCCGGTGCGACCCGTGCTGCCGGAGACCGCTGAGGACGAACGGCGCTGGCGGGAGGCGGAGATCCGCCGCGAGCACCGACTGGCCCGCCGCCGTGCCATCCAGGCCCACCGGGCGGGCTGATCCCTCGCCCGCACCCACCGCACCGGTCCCGCTCGTGTGGGCCGGGCACATGCGTCCGCGGGGTTCGGCTGCGGAGAATGGCGCTTCGGGGTAGGGCAAGATGGCGCCACGGCCCACCGCACAGCGTCGTGCCGGGCCAGGGGAGGAGTGAGCAGTGACTGACGTGCTGTGGACGCCGCCGGCGGACGTGCTCCAGCGGTCGCGGATCGGGGCTTACCTGCGCTGGCTGGCCGAGCACCGGGGATTGGAGTTCGCCGACTACGACGCGCTGTGGCAGTGGTCGGTCACCGATCTGGACGCCTTCTGGCGCTCCATCTGGGACCACTTCGAGGTGATCGCGCACACCCCGCCGACCGCCACCCTGTCCGGGCGCGACATGCCGGGGACGCGATGGTTCCCCGGCGCCACCCTCAACTACGCGCAGAACGTGCTGCGGATGCCCGGTCGGGCCGACGACGACCCGGTGGTGCTCGCGTACGGGCAAACCCGCGAGCCCGAGGTGCTGACCGTCGCGCAGCTACGCGACCAGGTCCGCCGGGTGGCCGCCGGGCTGCGCCGGCTCGGCGTCACCACCGGCGACCGGGTGGCCGCGTACGCGCCGAACATCCCCGAGACGTACGTGCTGATGCTGGCCACCGCGAGCCTCGGCGCGATCTTCTCCTCCTGCGCGCCGGAGTTCGGCACCCGCAGCGTCACCGACCGCTGGCAGCAGATCGAGCCGAAGGTGCTGGTGGCGGTGGACGGCTACCGCTACGGCGACAAGCCGGTGGACCGCTCGGCGGAGGTGGCCGCGATCCGGGCCGCGCTGCCGTCGCTGCGGCACACCGTCGGCATCTCCTACCTCGACCCGGCGGCACCCGCGCCGGACGGCGCGTTGTCCTGGGCCGAGCTCGCGACGGCGACCGACGAGCCGTTGACCTTCACGCCGGTGCCCTTCGACCATCCGCTCTACGTGCTCTACTCCTCCGGCACCACCGGCCTGCCCAAGCCGATCGTGCACGGCCACGGCGGCATCCTGCTGGAACACCTGAAGATGCTCGCCCTGCACCACGACCTGGGCCCGGCCGACCGGTTCTTCTGGTTCACCACCACCGGCTGGATGATGTGGAACTTCCTGGTCTCCGCCCCGGCGGTGGGCGCGGCGATCGTGCTGTTCGACGGCAACCCGGGCCACCCCGACCTGGGCGCGCTGTGGCGGCTCGCGCAGGAGTCCGGCACCACCTACTTCGGCACCTCCGCGCCGTTCCTGCTGGCCTGCCGCAAGGCCGGCCTGGTGCCGCGCGAGATCGCCGACCTGTCCGCGCTGCGCGGGGTCGGTTCCACCGGTGCGCCGCTGCCCGCCGAGGGCTTCACCTGGGTGTACGACACCGTCGGCCGCGACCTGCAACTCCAGTCCCTGTCCGGCGGCACCGACGTGTGCACCGGATTCGTCGGCGGGGTGCCGCTGCTGCCGGTGTACGCCGGCGAGATCACCTGCCGTGCGTTGGGCGCCAAGGTCGAGGCCCGCTCCGCCGACGGCACCCCGGTCCTCGGTGAACTCGGCGAGCTGGTGATCACCGAGCCGATGCCGAGCATGCCGGTGGGCTTCTGGAACGACCCGGACGGGATCCGCTACCGGGAGGCGTACTTCGACGTGTACCCGGGCGTGTGGCGGCACGGCGACTGGATCACCGTCAACTCACGCGGCGGGTGTGTGATCACCGGCCGCTCCGACGCCACCCTCAACCGCGGCGGCGTACGGCTGGGCACCGCCGAGTTCTACTCGGTGGTGGAGGCGCTGGACGAGGTCGTCGACTCGGTGGTGGTGCACCTGGAGGACGACGAGGGCGGCGCGGGTGAACTGCTGCTGTTCGTGGTGCTCGCCGACGGCCTGACCCTCGACGACGAGCTGCGCAAAAAGATCTGCCGGGAACTGCGTACCGCCCTGTCGCCCCGGCACGTGCCCGACGAGATCCACCAGGTACGCGCCGTCCCCCGCACCCTGTCGGCGAAGAAGCTCGAAGTCCCGGTCAAGAAGATCCTCACCGGCACCCCGGTGGACCAGGCCGCCGCCAAGGGCGCCCTGGCCAACCCCGAGTCCCTCACCGCCTTCGCCACCCTCGCCCACCACCGCACCCCCTAACCCCACCCCTGCCCTCGCCCACGCCCCTGCCTCCCGCACCACGGCCTCGCCCCCGCGATCTTGCACTTTTGGTCGCGGCATAAGTCGCGTAAAGGGCATATCGGCGACCGAAACTGCAAGATCGCGGGCGCGGGCGCGGGCGCGGGCGCGGGCGTCGCGTGGGCGTCGCGTGGGCGTGGGCGTGGGCGTGGGCGTGGGCGTGGAGGGGAGATGGTTTGGGGTTAGGAAAGGGTGTGGGTGGTGTGTTCGGTGGATTGGCGGGTGGGGAGGAGGGTGGCGTCGGGGTGGGCGCAGAGGACCAGGGTGGCTTTGGCGGTCAGCGGGGCCAGTAGCCAGTCGAGGGGATCCGGGTGGCGGTCCACGTCGATCAGGACCCGGTCGGCCGGGGAGATGCCCAACTCGGTGGCGCGTGCTCTCGCCCGCTCGATCAGCGCGGTGTGCGCCGGGCCGCCCGGCGGGTACGCGCCGAAGTGGTCGCCGTGCACCCGTACCTCGGTGACGTAGTCGGCGAAGCCGGCCGGTACCTCCCGCAGCGGCAGCGCGAAGGGGTGCAGCGCGAGGGCGTACCGCTCGTCGGCCGACCAGGCATCCGCCTCGGCGACCCGGTCCGCGGCGGCGAAGAGCACGTCCACGTCACCCGGCTGCTCGGCCACGGTCAGCCCGGCTGCCCAGCAGCCCAGCAGTACGGCGGCGGTCTGCCAGTGCGGCGGCAGCAGTACGGCGGCGGTGCCACCCGGTCCCAGCGCCAACTCGTCGGTGAGCAGGTTGGCCGTCTTGGCCACCCAGTTCGCCAGCGTCGCGCCGGAAAGCTCGGTGCGTTCGCCGGTGGCGTCGTCGTACCAGGTCAGCAGGGGTCGGTTCGGGTCGGTCGCGATCGCGTCGGCGAACACCCGGGCAATGTTGTCGGCCATCGACGCGAACGATACGCGGCCGGCAGCCGTACTCGATGGCAACGACAAGTCGGCGTACGGTCGGGTCGCAGTCAGCGTCCGTACCCGGCTCCGGCGTAGGCTTGCCGGAAGTGTTGTTCCCCACAGTCCCGCCTTCGCAAGGAGTCGCCCCGTGACCGCCGGCCGCCCGCCCCGCGTGCTCATCGACGCCACGAGTGTCCCCGCCGACCGTGGCGGCGTCGGTAGATACGTCGATGGCCTGCTCGGCGCCCTCGGCAAGGTGTGCGGGTCGGCGGTGGACCTGGTCGTTGTCAGTCTCCGCACCGACCTGGAGCGCTATCGCAGGATGCTGCCGGGCGCCGAGATCGTCCCTGCACCGGCCGCCGTCGCGCACCGTCCCGCCCGGCTGGCCTGGGAGCAGACCGGCCTGCCGCTGCTGGCCCAGCAGGTCGGCGCGGAGGTGCTGCACGCGCCCTTCTACACCTGTCCGTTGCGGGCCGGTTGTCCGGTCACCGTCACCGTGCACGACGCGACCTTCTTCACCGAGCCGGAGCACTACGACAAGTCCCGTCGGACGTTCTTCCGGAGTGCGATCAAGACCTCGCTGCGCCGCGCCGACCGGGTGATCGTGCCCAGCAAGGCCACCCGGGACGAGTTGATCCGGCTGCTGGACGCCGACCCGACCCGCATCGACGTCGCGTACCACGGCGTCGATCCCTCCGCCTTCCACGCCCCGGGCGACGAGGAGAAGGCGCGGGTACGGGCTCGACTCGGCCTCGGCAGCAGCAGTTACGTCGCGTTCCTCGGTGCCAAGGAGCCGCGCAAGAACGTACCGAATCTGATCCGGGGCTGGGCCCGGGCGGTGGCCGACCGGCAGGACCCGCCGGCCCTGGTGGTCGCCGGGGGCCAGGGGCACGACGACGACATCGACCGCGCGGTGGCGGAGGTGCCCTCGCACCTGCGGCTGCTGCGTCCCGGCTATCTGCGCTACGCCGACCTGCCCGGCTTCCTCGGCGGTGCCCTGGTGGCCGCCTACCCGTCGTACGGCGAGGGGTTCGGGCTGCCGATCCTGGAGGCGATGGCGTGCGCCGCCCCGGTGCTCACCACGCCCCGGCTGTCGTTGCCCGAGGTCGGGGGCGACGCGGTGGCGTACACCAGCGAGGACCCGGACCAGATCGCCACGGACCTGGCGGCCCTGCTCGACGACGAGCCTCGTCGCCTGTCGCTGGCCAAGGCCGGCTTCGACCGGGCGAAGGAGTTCACCTGGGAGTCCAGTGCCGAGGTGCACATCGCCGCCTGGTCCCGGGCCCGGCCCTGACGCCGGCAACCCGGGGCAACCCGGGCGCTCACTCCGGGCGGTTCGGGCATGATGTCCTGGTGATCTATGTCGTCATTCCGGCGGGTGGCAGCGGCACAAGGTTGTGGCCGCTGTCCCGGGCCGGCCATCCCAAGTTTCTCCATCCGTTCACCGGTACGTCCGCTTCGCTGCTCCAGGCGACGGTGCAGCGGGCGGCGCCGCTGACCACACCGGAGCGGACCATGGTGGTCACCGGCGCGGCCCACGCCGCGGCCGTGGCCCGCCAACTGACCGGCCTACCGGAGGAGAACATCCTGGTCGAGCCCTCGCCCCGGGATTCCTGCGCGGCCATCGCGCTGGCCGCGGCGGTGATCGCCGTACGGGATCCGGACGCGGTCATGGGCTCGTTCGCCGCCGACCACCTGATCGGTGACCCGCAGAGCTGGGTGGAGACCGTGCAGGCGGCGATCCGGGGCGCCGAGCAGGGGCTGTTGATGACCGTCGGGATCACGCCGACCCGGCCGGAGACCGGTTACGGCTACCTGCAGACCGGCGACCCGGTCGGTGACGGTCCGATGCGACCGGTCACCGAGTTCAAGGAGAAGCCGAACGCCGAGGTGGCCGAGGCGTACGTCCGTTCCGGCCGTTACCTGTGGAACGCCGGCATGTTCGTCTGGCGGGTGTCGGCGTTCCTCGCCGAACTGGCCCGACAGCAGCCCGCCCTGCACGCCGGGGTGACAAGCATCGCGGCGGCCTGGGGCAGCGACGAGCAGGACGACGTCCTCGGCGCGGTCTGGCCGACGTTGCCGAAGATCTCCGTCGACTACGCGGTGATGGAGGGCGCGGCCAGCGCGGGCCGGGTGGCGACCGTACCGGGTGACTTCCGGTGGAACGACGTGGGCGACTTCCACACCCTCGGCGAGGTGCTGCCGGCCGACGCCGACGGCAACGTGGTGCTCGGCATGGACGACAAGGCCGAGGTGCTGCTGCGCGACAGCAGCGGCCTGGTGGTGGTGCCGCAGTCCGGCCGGCTGGTGGCCACCGTCGGGGTGCACGACCTGATCGTGGTCGACACCTCCGACGCGCTGCTCGTCTGCCCACGTGACCGGGCCCAGGACGTCAAGGCGATCGTGGACGAACTCAAGGAGCGGGGCGAGGACAAGCTCGTCTGAACGCGGCCCGGCCCGGTGCGACCAGCCGGGCCGTCCCGCCGGCCAGCGGCTGCGGCAGCTGGTCCGGCGGGAACCAGCCGAGTTCCTCGGACTCCGCGCTGACCTGCGCCACCGCCGCCGGCGGGGCGAAAACAGCGAAGCGTACGTCGTAGTGCAGTGAACCGCCCTGGCAGGCGACCGAGTGCACGTCCACGTCGATCGGCAGCGGGTCCATCCACAGGCCGTCGATGCCGGACTCCTCGGTCGCCTCGCGCAACGCGACCCCGGCCAGGGTCCGGTCGCCGGGCTCGCAGTGCCCGCCGAGCTGCACCCACATGCTCATCTTGCCGTGCAGGCAGAGCAGCACCTCGGTGCCGGTCGAGTCGAAGACCAGGGCGCTCGCGGTGACGTGACCGGCCCGGTGCGTGCGGCTCATCGCGATCGTCCCGGCGGCCAGCAGGTCGAGCGTACGATCGCGGGCCGTCGCGGCCTCCGCGGAGGTCGGCTGCCAGTCGGTGAGCACCGTCAGGGCGTCGGCGTGCAGCGCCGCCCAGCCGTCGTCGTGTTGCAGAGGAGGCCCGGCCAGTACTGGAGGCGTTGACATCGAGCCCTTCCTTCACGGGGTTGGCGAACGGACGGCACCCCTGCGGAATATATCCGCCGCAGACCCTCGTACGGCGCCGCCCGTTCAACCCTTCCCCCGACCTCGGTCGTGCCTGCGGCACGTCCGAGGAGCGTCGCACCCGTGCGACATGGGAACTATGGCGTACTCGATCGGAGCCCGTCGAGGTCTTTTAGCCCAGGCTTAACATCCCTTGTCGGACACGCTCCAGGTAAAGTGCGGAAGGTCGCCAGGCGTCCCTAACCAGGCGACGGGGAGACGTTCCATGCTGAAGATCCACTTCTCCGGCGAGGACATCCTCCGGACCCGGGTGGCTCCGGCGGCGAATCCGGTCTGGGAAGCGGTGCTGAGTCTGCACCTGCTGCCGAAACGTACCGGGGATCCGCTGCTGTCCGGGTGGCGTCGCGACGTCCTGCGTGATCTGTACCGCGAGGAGAACATCGACGGCCTGCGGCTGTTGCTGGCGCTGAATCCGCCACGTGGATATTTTCCGGACTTCCTCACTCCGTACGAGAGCATGGACGGGTTCGAGGCGGGCATGGAGGCCGTCCGGCGTACCCCGGTGTCGCTGCTGCACCGCGACCTCACCCTGGTGGCCAACACCCGAAGCCTGCCCGCCGACGCCGGCGCGCTGGCGCGGGGCGAGCCGGATGCCCTGGAACAGCTGACGACCGCGATGGGCCGCTACCGTGAGCTGGCCCTCGGGCCGTACTGGACGCACGTCCAGGCGGCGGTGGAGGCCGACCGGGCCCGGCGGGCGCGGACCCTGCTCGACGGTGGCGTCAAAGGGCTGCTGACCGGTCTGCGGCCGGGGGTGCGGTGGGACTCGGGCATCCTGGAGATCCCCGGTTATCCGAACAGCCGCGAGTTGCACCTGGAAGGACGCGGCCTGCTGCTGGTGCCGTCGTTCTTCTGCGCGGACATGCCTGTCGCGTTGCTCGATCCGGAACTGCCGCCGGTGCTGGTCTACCCGGTGGACCGGCTGGGTGGCCTGGCGTCGGGCAAACCGGAGAAATCCACCACGGCCCTGGCCGCACTGCTCGGACGCACCCGCGCGGCGGTGCTCGCCGCCAGTGACGACGGCTGCAGCACCGGTGAACTGGCCCGCCGGCTGTACATCTCACCGGCCGCCGTCAGCCAGCACACCACCGTCCTGCGCAATGCCGGCCTGCTGGTCAGTCACCGTGACCGCAACACCGTCCTGCACACCCTCACCCCCCTGGGCCGCGCCATCCTCAACACCTGACCCCCCACCCCCTCCGTTGATCATGAGGTTGGCGGCACTCCGGAGATCAACTAGTGCCGTCAACCTCATGATCAACGGAGGGGGTGGGGGGTGGGTGGGGGTGGGGTTAGAGGGCCAGGGCGGCGGCGGCGGTGGTGTGGGCGGGGGGTGGGAGGAGTTGGGAGGGGACGCCTTGGGCCGCGAGGGCGGTGCGGAGGCGCTGGACGTCGGTGCCGAAACGGACCAACTGGACGGGGCCGACCGGGGTGGGTGGGGAGCAGAGCACCAGGGCGGTCGCCCCGGCCGGCCAACCGGCCACGGTGGCGACCAGACCATTGCGTACATCGCTGTCGGTGACCTGGGTGAAGACCGTGCCGGGAGTGACCACGTCGGCCACCGCGGCGATCGCCCGATCGACCGCCACCGGATCGGGGGCGGTGTCACCGGGACGGTCGGCGATGGTGGCGGCAGCGGCCAGCCCGGCAGCCGTCGCCTCGGCGGTACCGAGCGCGAACAGGTCCATCGAGGCGTCCCGGACCAGGGCCCGGGCACCCTCGCCGTCGTCGGGCGGGGTCGCGTTCAGGTAGCCCCGGATCACCGCCACCGGCATCTGGTCGCACTTACCCTTGATCAGTTCGCCCGCCCCGGCCAACTCGTCGGCCACCGCCATCTGCGTCAGCACCAACTCGTTGCCGTACGGATCGACCTCACCCCGATGATCGCGGATGGCGCTCATCCCGGCCACGCCGAGGGCCACGTCGGTCAGCCCGTTACGCCAGGGCCGACCCATGGTGTCGCTGATGACGACGGCCACCTCCACGCCGTACCGGTCGCGCAGGTCGGCACGGAGCGCGCGGGCCGAGGCGTCCGGGTCCTCGGGAAGCAGGACCAGCCGCGTCTTGTCGACGTTGGAGGCGTCGATGCCGGCCGAGGCCATCACGAAGCCGTGCCGGGTCTGCACGATCCGGGTCGCGCCCCGGGTAGCCACCACCCGGGCGGTCTCGGCCGCGAGAATCTCGTCCCGAGCGGCCTGCCGTTCCGGGCCGTCGGCCGGGACGTCGACCAACCGGCCCTCCGCCTTGGACACGATCTTGCTGGTCACCACGAGCACGTCGCCGTCGCGCAGCCAGGGCGCAGCCGTCGCGATCAGTGCGGCCAGGTCGTCGCCCTCGGTCACGTGGCCGATGCCGGGCACCGGCAGGATCTCCAGTTTCATGCCATCCCCACTGCGGCGCGGACCATCGCCACCGTCGCCGCCTCGTCACTCATCCGCAGCGGTGCCGCCCGCACAGACACCTGCGGCACCAGCGTCTGCGCATCCTCCTCCGCCACCAGCCAGCCGTCGAGCAGGCCACCGGCCGACCGTGCGCCGTACAACTGGCCGACACCGGCCGCGCTGCACTCCACCCCGACCACCGCCAGGCAGCGGTCCGCCATGCCCCGCACCGGCGCGCCACCGATGATCGGCGACACGCCCACCACCGGCGCCGGCCCGGTCGCCACCGCGTCCCGCAGACCCGCCACGGCCAGGATCGGGGTGATGCTGACCACCGGATTGCTCGGCGCGATCAGCACCACGTCCGCCTCGGCGATCGCCTCGGTCACGCCGGGCGCAGGCTTCGCCGCGTCCGCCCCGACGAACACGAACCGGTGCGTCGGCAACTGCGCCCGATGCCGCACCCACCACTCCTGGAAGTGAATCGCCCGCTGGGTACCGCCGAACTCGACACCATCCGCGTCGTCCGTGGCTGCCGGGCTCGCAGGCTCACTCCTCGCAGCGGGGCTCGCAAGCTCACTCCTCGCACTCACGGTGCTGGTGTTGTTCGTGACTGCGGGGCTCGCAAGCTCGCTCCTCGCACTCACGGTGCTGGTGTTGTTCGTGGCTGCGGGGCTCGCAAGCTCGCTCCTCGCACTCACGATGGCGTGGGTTTCGAGGCGGTCGTTGGTGGCCGGGAGCAGGCGGATGCCCGGCTGCCAGCGGGTCGCCAACGCCTCGGTCACCTCGTGCAGGGGATAGCCCGCGTCCAGCATCTGGGTACGAACCAGGTGGGTGGCGAGGTCCTTGTCGCCCAGCCCGAACCAGCTCGGCTCGGCGCCGTACGCGGCCAACTCGTCCTTGACCGTCCAGCTCTCCCCGGTCCGGCCCCAGCCCCGCTCCGGGTCGGCGCCCCCGCCGAGGGTGTACATGACGCTGTCCAGATCCGGGCAGACGCGTAGCCCGTGCAGGCGAAGGTCGTCGCCGACGTTGACCACCGCGGTAACCTCCGCGCCCACCTCCCGGGCGTAGGCCCGCACCCCGAGCAGGAAGCGGGCTCCGCCGATTCCCCCGGTCAGAACCACGATGCGCATCCGACCATCCTCGCCTACCTGACGCCTGCGGCGGAGAGTCGCCCCGGGAGACTAGGCTCACGTCGGCATCTGTCCGCTTTCGCCCCCAGGGAGAGTTCGTGACCAGCCCCGCCGAGCCTCCGCCCCACACCCCGACGCCGGCCGGTCAGGTGACCCGGCCACTGCGGGAACTCGCCGCCCTCGTGCTCCTCGCTGCGAACGCCGTACTCCTCTTCGTCGGTCTGATCCGGCTGGTGACCCCCCAGGGCGCCTACAGCACGGTGACCGGCCGTGCGGGCAGTGCCTTCTTCGCCTTCATCGGGCTGGAGGCGGTCGTGCTGCCGCTGCTGGCCGTGCTGCTGGCCACGCACATCGCCCCGGCGGTCCCGAAGGCGAAGCTGATCACACAGGTCGCGCTCGTGGAGTACGCGGTCAGCGCCGTGCTCGGCGGGCTGACCCTGCTGATCTGGATGGTCGGTCGGCTGGCCGAGGCGCAGATCTTCGACGCCCTCACCGGCATGCTGACCCGGACCGCCTGGGTGGCGCTGTTCGGGCTGGCCGCGTACGTGGTGTGGAGCATCTGGCGGCGGCTCTACCACGTGCCCCGGCCCAAGGCCGAGCCCGGCGTGTACGGCACTCCGCAGCCCGGCTGGCCGGGCAACCCGGGCCAGCCCGGCTGGCCGGGCAACCCGGGCCAGCCCGGCGGCGGCGCGGGACAGCCCTGGTACCCGGGCCAGCCGGGTCCCGGCCAGTCGGGATACCCGGGTCAGCCTGGTTCCGGCCAGCCCAGCCAGTCCGGCTATCCGGGTCAGCCGGGTTCCGGTGCGGGCGGGCAGTCCGGTTATCCGGCCGGTGGGTGGTCGAGCGGCGGGTGGTCCGCTGGTGACCAGCCGAGCAGTACCGGTGCGGGTCAGGAGACCGGTGCCGGGTGGCCGATGGCCGGGCAGGCGCCGTCTTCCTCGGAGTCGTCCGCGTCCCCGCACACCTGGCCGCCGCACGGTCAGCCGGCCGTCCCCCCGCAGTCGCCACCGTCCGCGCCGCAGCCCTCCGCGCCGCCGTTCGGTCAGCCCGCGTCGGCCGACGCCACCCAGACCATCGCGCGCCAGAGCGCCGACCCGACCGAGGCCATCGCACGCCCGACCGAAGCCAGGTCCAGCGCCGAGCCGACCGAGGCCATCGCGCGTCCGAGCGAGGCGACGTCCAGCGCCGAGCCGACCCAGGCGCTGCCCCGGCCGGACGGTGACGATGACCGTACCCGGCGCATCGATCTGGGCGGGCAGTCGACCTGACGCGTGACGCAACGGTGTGGTTGCCCACGCCAGCGCAAAGGGACGGGCCGCAGCGAATAGGCTGAGCGGATGGTTGACGGGAGCGGGCCCGTGTCGAGCGAGGCCGGCGTGCGCCGGGCGTTGCGCCGGGCTGCGGCCGGGCGGGCGCTCGACGTCGAGGAGGCGTCGACACTGCTGACCGCGCGCGGCGCGGCGCTGGACGAGTTGCTCGACATCGCCGGGGCGATCCGCGATGCCGGTCTGCGTGACGCCGGTCGGCCGGGTGTGGTGACGTACTCCAAGAAGGTCTTCATCCCGCTGACCCGGCTGTGCCGGGACCGCTGCCACTACTGCACCTTCGCCACGGTGCCGCACCGGTTGCCGGCCGCGTTCCTCGACCGCGACGAGGTGTTGGAGATCGCCCGGGCGGGTGCCGCGCAGGGGTGCAAGGAGGCGCTGTTCACGCTGGGTGACCGGCCGGAGGAGCGCTGGCCGGCGGCCCGGCAGTGGCTGGACGAGCGGGGCTACGAGTCGACCCTGGACTACCTGCGGGCCTGCGCGGTGGCGGTGCTGGAGGAGACCGGCCTGCTGCCGCACCTGAATCCGGGCGTGCTCTCCTGGTCGGAATTGCAGCGGCTCAAGCCGGTCGCGCCGAGCATGGGCATGATGCTGGAGACCACCGCGACCCGGCTCTGGTCGGAGCCGGGTGGCCCGCACTACGGCTCACCGGACAAGGAGCCGGCGGTACGGCTGCGGGTGCTCGACGACGCCGGCCGGGTCGGCGTCCCGTTCACCACCGGCATCCTGATCGGCATCGGCGAAACCCTCGCCGAGCGGGTGGAGGCGATCTTCGCGATCCGCCGGGCGCACCGCGAGTACGGCCACCTCCAGGAGGTGATCGTGCAGAACTTCCGCGCCAAGCCGGACACCGCCATGCGGTCGATGCCCGACGCGGAGCTGCACGATCTCGCCGCGACGGTGGCGGTGGCCCGGGTGCTGCTCGGGCCGAAGGCGCGCATCCAGGCTCCGCCCAACCTGATCGCCGGCGAGTACGACCTGCTGCTGCGGGCCGGCATCGACGACTGGGGCGGGGTGTCCCCGGTGACCCCGGACCACGTGAACCCGGAGCGCCCCTGGCCGCAGCTCGACGAGTTGGCGGCGCGTACCGCCGGGGCCGGGTTCACGTTGCGGGAACGGCTGACCATCTACCCGGAGTACGTGCGGGCCGGCGACCCGTGGCTGGATCCGCGGCTGCTGCCGCACGTCGGTGCGTTGGCCGATCCGGTGACCGGGCTGGCCGTGGAGTCGGCCCGGCCGGTGGGTCGGCCGTGGCAGGAGCCCGACGAGGCGTACGGCGGGCGTACCGACCTGCACATCACCATCGACACCACGGGGCGTACCGGCGACCGGCGGGGCGACTTCGACCACGTCTACGGTGACTGGTCGGAGGTGGCCGCCAAGGCCGTCGTACCCCCGACCCGGGCGGCGGAGGACGGCCCGGCGGGGGCGGCCGGCCGGTCGGCCACCGCGGGCGTCGGCGACGCCGACCTGCGCGCCGGGCTGCGGTTGGCCGCGCAGGAGCCGGCGGCCCTGCTGGAGCCCCGGCACGCCGACGCGGCGCTGGCGTTGTTCGCCGCCGACGGCGAGGCACTCGACCAACTCTGCCGTACCGCCGACGACCTGCGCCGCGACGCGGTGGGGGACGACGTCACCTACGTCGTCAACCGCAACATCAACTTCACGAACGTCTGCTACGTGGGCTGCCGCTTCTGCGCGTTCGCCCAGCGTGAGCGCGACGCCGACGCGTACCGGCTGTCGGTGGAGCAGGTCGCCGACCGGGCCGAGGAGGCGTGGCAGGCCGGTGCCAGCGAGGTCTGCCTCCAGGGCGGGATCGATCCGAAGCTGCCGGTGACCGGCTACGCCGACCTGATCCGGGCGATCAAGGCGCGGGTGCCGCAGCTGCACGTGCACGCCTTCTCGCCGATGGAGATCGCCACCGCCGCCGCCAAGGCCGGTGTGTCCGTGCGTGAGTGGCTCAGCGGGCTGCGCGAAGCCGGGCTGGACACCATCCCGGGCACCGCCGCGGAGATCCTCGACGACGAGGTGCGCTGGGTGCTGACCAAGGGCAAACTGCCGACCGCCGCCTGGGTCGAGGTGGTCAGCACCGCCCACGAGCTGGGCATCCGGTCCAGCTCCACGATGATGTACGGACACGTGGATCATCCGGGCCAGTGGCTGACCCACTTCCGGGTGCTGGCCGGGATCCAGGATCGTACGGGTGGATTCACCGAGTTCGTGGCGCTGCCGTTCGTGCACACCAACGCGCCGATCTACCTCGCCGGCATCGCCCGGCCGGGGCCGACCTGGCGGGACAACCGGGCGGTGCACGCGATGGCGCGGGTGCTGCTGCACGGCCGCATCGACAGCATCCAGTGTTCCTGGGTGAAGCTCGGCGACGAGGGCAGCGCGGAGTTGCTGCGCAGCGGCTGCAACGACCTGGGCGGCACGTTGATGGAGGAGACCATCTCCCGGATGGCGGGCTCGGGCAACGGGTCGGCGCGTACCGAGGAGCAGTTGCGGGCGATCGCGGCGGCAGCGGGCCGACCGGCGCGTAGGCGTACGACTGCGTACGGTCACGTTCAAGCCTGACGTCGAACCTTCGTCAGCCGCCGGCCGTACCTGTCGATGCCGGCGGCGGTAGCGGCGAGGATCGCCGCCGGCAACTCCCTCACGGAGCCGGCGCGCGTCGTCGTGTCGGTCCGTCCGCCACCGCGGGCCGTGTGCGCCGCTGCCGGAAAGGTTGCCATGAGAACTGAGACGCGCAAGCGGCGTTGGCCGCGCTTGACCCGCCGGCAGACGTTGACAGCGGCGGCCAGCGCCACCCTCGGCGCCGCCGCTCTCGCCGTGCCGGGTCTGTCGTCCGCCGGTGACGACAAGGGCGCTGCCGCCGGTGTCGACGAGACGATCGTGGTGCACCTGCGGGACGGCCGCTCCGGAACGATGGACGTGTTCGTCGGTGAGTCCCGCATCGAGGTTCGGGACCGTGGCCTGGCCGATCGGTTGCGGCGCGCCGCTCGGCGCTGATCCCCACCGGTCATCGAAATCCCCTTTCTTTCGCTCAGTGAGGTGGCTGCGCCATGTCTTCCCACCGTGAGGCACCGGAGATCGCCAAGGATCCGGTCGCCGATTCCTCCGACCTGTACGCGTTCGTCACCCCGGACCGCCCGGACACCGTGACGCTGATCGCCAACTATGTGCCGCTGCAACTGCCCTCCGGCGGGCCCAACTTCTTCGAGTTCGGCGACGACGTGCGGTACGAAATCCACATTGACAACAATGGGGACGGTCGACCGGACGTCACCTACCGTTTCGAGTTCAGCACCGAGATCACGAACCCGAACAGCTTCCTTTACAACACCGGCCCGATCGAGGCGCTCGACAGCAAGAACTGGAACCGGCGGCAGTTCTACCGGTTGACCCGGATCGCCGGTGGCAAGGAGCAGGTGCTGGCCCGCAAGCTGCCCTGCCCGCCGAGCAACGTGGGCCCACTGTCCACTCCGAAGTACGGCGACCTGGTGCGCCAGGCCACCTTCAACCTCTCCACCGGTGAAAAGGTCTTCGCCGGGCAGCGGGCGGACGGCTTCTACGTCGACCTGGGGGCGATCTTCGACCTCGGCACGTTGCGTCCGTTCCAGCAGCTGCACGTGGCGGGAAAGAAGATCTTCAAGGCCGCCGGTGAGCCGGTCAACGCGCTCGACCGGATGAACGTGCACAGCATCGCCCTCCAGGTGCCCGTCGGTAAGCTGCGCCGGCGTGCCGAGCGGTACCACTGGCAGGAGCCGGCGTCGGTGATCGGGGTGTGGACGTCGGCCTCCCGGCGTCAGGTGCGGGTGCTGGGTGACAAGGTCGCCGCCGACACCAGCACCGGCCCGTTCACCCAGGTCTCCCGGCTGGGTAACCCGTTGTTCAATGAGGTCATCGTGCCGATGGCGCAGAAGGATCTGTGGAACACCCTGCCGCCGTCGGAGGACAAGCGGTTCGCGCAGTTCGTCGAGCAACCGGAGCTGGCCGCGCTGCTGCCGGTGCTCTACCCGGGCGTCTTCCCCAACCTGGAGAAGTTGAACAAGGCGAAGAAGGCGCGGGCGGACCTGGTCGCCATCCTGCTCACCGGCATCCCGGAAGGGCTGATCAGGGGCTTCACCAACACCACCGGGGACACCCGGGCCGACATGCTGCGGCTGAACACCGCGATCGCGCCGGCCCGTCGACCGAACCGGCTCGGTGTGCTCGGCGGTGACCTGGCGGGTTACCCCAACGGCCGGCGGGTCACCGACGACGTGGTGACCATCGCGCTGAGGGCGATCGCCGGCCTCACCGTGCCGCTGGTGGACCGGAAGTTCACTCCGGACGATGCCGCCGCGGCGGTGACGCCGGGCCTGACCGAGGCGGACGTGACCGCGCCGTTCCTGCGCAATTTCCCATTCCTTGGTACGCCGTACGACGGGTTCAACAACCCGTCGGTGCAGGCCTGAGCCGGGGGTGTCGGATGACCGATCACGTGCACGCGTACGGGCCGACGGGCAGCGGAACCGTCCTGCTCGACCTGGGTGGCGACACCGGTGCTCTGATCATTTACACCGGGCGTCAACTGCTCGGCCGGGAAATCGAGATCAGCCCGTTGGGTGAGGACGATCGACCGCGTACCCATGCTGCCGTGCGGGAACGCCCGGTCCAGGACGGGACGTTCCACAGTGCGGTGTATCCGGATCTCCCCGCCGGTTTGTATACCGTCTGGTGGGACGAAACGCAGCCGGCCGGCGCGGTCACCGTGACCGGTGGCGGTGTGGCCGAGTTCGTCTGGCCCACCAGCGATTCTCCACCCACCGACTGACTCTGCGCGCCCTGCCGACGGCCGCACCTGGTCCACAATGTGGACGAGGTGCGGCCGTCGCGTTTGTCGCGGACGGGCGGCGCCGGCGAAGTCGGGATAACCTTGCGGATCAAGATCAAAGGTTTGCCGGGGAGTCTGCCGGAAGCGCTTGCGCGCGGCCTGACGGGGCTGGCCGAGGAACGAGCGCCACGGGAGAAAACTCGTGCAACTCGCCGGGAGGGGCGTTACTCGGCCGGGGTCTGAATCGATAGGGCAGGGCGAGACCGGGTGGTCCGGACGGCCGTCCGGGGGCGTGTCGGGAGGGCGACTCCATTATCAAGTTTGGCTTGACGGCGCACGCATTACACGCGTGTAATTTGAATGGGGTTGTTCGCGCGGAACGCAACAAAACGGGGCCGGACGGACAAACACGCCTTTCGCGTGGGGGGTTGCAGCGGCGATGACGCCGGTGCGCGACAAGGAGGCAACTGATGGACGGCCAACTCGAGGCGGCCGACCTGCTCGGAAACGCGCCGGAGTGGCAGGAGCGGGCGTTGTGCTCGCAGACCGACCCGGAGGCGTTCTTCCCCGAGAAGGGCGGCTCGACCCGCGAGGCGAAGCGGATCTGCTCGCGGTGTGAGGTCAAGACGGAGTGCCTCGAATACGCTCTCGGACACGACGAGCGGTTCGGGATCTGGGGCGGGCTCTCCGAACGGGAGCGTCGCAAGATCAAGCGGCGCGCCGCCTGATCCGTCGTCGGGTGGGGGCGGTGGGGGACCGCCCCGCCCAGACTGGGACGGTGTGTCGCGGTGGGGGCCGCGACAGTCGTTCGGACCCGGGCGTCAGGCCAGCTCGTCCGGGTCGACGCCGAGCAGGTTCGCCACCTGCTCGATGATCACGTCGTGCACCAGGTCGGCCAGGTCCTCCCGGTCCATCGCCCGGAACTCCAGCGGGCGTCGATACAACACGATCCGGGGCGGCACCTCCTGGCGGCCGGGCCGACCCGGCAGCAACCGGGCCAGCGGGACCTCGCCGTCCTCCAGCACGTCGGAGTCGTAGACATTGAGCTCCGGCGGGACGTCCTCCACCGCGAACTCCACGCCGGCCAGCTCCTTGGCGAACCGGCGCTCCAGCGTCTCGACGGTGTCCAGCACCAGGTCGTCGAAGATCTCGGCCTTGGTGCGCGCCAGCGGCACGGTGGCCGGCACGAGCCGTCCGCGCAGGCCACGACCATGCCGGTCGCGGTGCCCGCGCCGGCTGCCGCCGGGGCGGCGGTTCTCCGGGCTCGTCATGAGCCAAAGGGTAGCCCCCGCCCGGGGCAGGTCACAGCTGCGTCGGCACGTGGCGCGCCGGACCCTCGTGTGGGAAATGTGATCACCAAGACGGGCGTGTCGTAACGCGAAGCGGTGCGCCGGACCCGGTAATGGAGATACCCTGCGCCGGTGAGGTCACCACGGCGCTGCTCCCGCAACGGCTGCCCCCGGCAAGCAGTCGCCACGCTGACCTATGTCTACAACGAGTCGACAGCCGTGGTCGGCCCGCTGGCCGCCTTCGCCGAACCACACACGTACGACCTCTGCGAGCCGCACGCCCGCAGCCTCACCGCCCCCCGGGGTTGGGAGGTGGTCCGGCACGAGGGCGAGTTCGAGCCCCCGCCGCCCACCACCGACGACCTGGTCGCCCTCGCCGAGGCGGTCCGTGAGGCCGCCCGCCCCGCCCCCCGTCCGCCCCAGGACGACCAGAAACCCAACACCCAGGCGAATACGCCCCCCTCCGCGACCTCCCGCCGCGGGCACCTCCGGGTGATCCCCCCGACCCACTGACCCGCCCCGGCTTGCGAGGTGGGACGGAAAGGCTCAGCTGTCGAGCAGGCGGGAGAAGGTCTCGGCTCGGCGGGACGGGCGGCCGGTGCGACTCTCGGCGTCGTCGGCGGAGTACATGACCCGTAGGCCGGCGTTGACGGCCAGCCAGCGCAGCGGCTCCGGCTCCCAGCGCGGAGAACGGTGGTTGACCCAGGGCAGCGCGGTCAGCTCGGTCTGCTCACCCCGGATCAGGTCGGCCAGGGTGCGTCCGGCCAGGTTGCTGGTGCCGACACCGTCACCCACGTACCCGCCGGCCCAGGCCAGCCCTTCGCTCGGGTGGTAGCCGACCGAGGCGGTCCAGTCCCGGGTCACCCCGAGCGGCCCACCCCAGGTGTGTGACACGGGCAGGTCCGCGCCGAGCACCGGGAAGAGTTCGGTGAGCGTGCGACGCAACGCCGCGAAGACGCGCGGCTCCCGGTCGTACGCGGCCCGCACCCGCGAGCCGAAATGGTACGGCGCACCCCGCCCGCCGAAGGCGAGCCGACCGTCGGCGGTGCGTTGGCCGTAGATGATGACGTGCCGAAGATCGGTGAACGTCTCCCGCTCGACCAGGCCGATGTGGGCCCAGGTGGCCGGCGGGAGCGGCTCGGTGGCGAGCATCAGCGAGTAGACCGGAGCGATGGCCCGCCGCTGCCCGGGCAGCCCCGGGGTGTACCCCTCGGTCGCCCGCACCACCACCGGCGCGCGTACCGTCCCGTGCGGGGTCACCGCGGCGCCCCGACGGATCTGGGTGACCGGGGTCCGTTCGTGGATGGTCACCCCTCGTCGCTCGACCGCCCGGGCCAGCCCGCGGACCAGCCGGGCCGGGTGCACTGTCGCGCAGTGCGGGGTGTACGTGCCACCCCGTACCCCCTCGGCGGCGCACCGGGCCTCGGCCTCGTCGGGACCGAGCAGGGCGAGATCCTCGGCGCCGAAACCGAACTCCCGCGCCTCCAGGACCGTCGCGCGGGCCCGCTGCAGTTGCGGTGCGCTGCGGGCAAGCACGACGGTCCCGGCGTACGCCCAATGGCAGTCGATGCCCTCGGCCGCGACCACCCGGCCGACCTCGCGCACCGTGTCGTGCATGGCGTGCTGCATGGCGATCGCGGCGTCCCGACCGTGCCGACGGGCCAGCCCGGTCAGCGAGGTGGGCAGCAGCGCCGAACACCAGCCACCGTTGCGCCCCGACGCGCCGAACCCGGCCACCTGACGCTCCAGCACCACGATGCGCAACGTCGGGTCGGCCTGCGCCAGGTAGTACGCCGTCCAGAGCCCGGTGTAGCCGGCACCGACGATCACCACGTCGGCGTCGGCGTCACCGCCCAGCGTCGGACGCGGGGTCAGCGGCTCGTCGACGGTGGACAGCCAGTACGACAGGTCGTGGTAGGACACGGTGACTCCCGACGCTGCTGGTCGGACCGGACCTGACAGCCCGGCCCGACCACGATGGACGCTGGCGCGGCCCGGCTTTTGTCAGAGGCGGGACCAGGCCTCGGTGAGCACGGTGCGCAGGATCTGCTCGATCTCGTCGAACTGCTGCTGCCCGGCGATCAGCGGCGGAGCGAGCTGCACCACCGGGTCACCCCGGTCATCGGCCCGGCAGTAGAGCCCGGCGTCGAAGAGGGCGGTGGAGAGGAAGCCGCGCAGCAGCCGCTCCGACTCGGCCTCGTCGAAGGTCTCCCGGGTGGTCTTGTCCTTGACCAGCTCGATGCCGTAGAAGTAGCCGTCGCCCCGCACGTCGCCGACGATCGGCAGGTCGTGCAGCTTCTCCAGGGTCGAACGGAATGCGCCCTCGTTGGCCCGTACGTGCCCGACGAGATCCTCACGGGCGAAGACCTCCAGGTTGGCCAGGGCCACCGCGCAGGAGACCGGGTGGCCGCCGAAGGTCACCCCGTGAGCGAACATGCCGGTCTCGGTCAGGAACGGCTCCATCAGCCGGTCGCTGGCGATCATCGCGCCGAGCGGGGCGTACCCCGAGGTGATGCCCTTGGCGGTGGTGATGATGTCAGGCTGGTAGCCGTAGCGGACCGCGCCGAAGTACTCGCCGAGCCGCCCCCACGAGCAGATCACCTCATCGCTGACCAGCAACACGTCGTACGCGTCGCAGATCTCGCGAACCCGCTCGAAGTAGCCGGGCGGCGGCGGGAAGCAGCCGCCGGAGTTCTGCACCGGCTCCAGGAAGACCGCCGCGACGGTGTCCGGCCCCTCCCGCTCAATGGCGCGGGCGATCTCGTCGGCGGCCCAGCGACCGAACGCCACCGGGTCGTCGCCGTGCTCCGGCGCCCGGTAGAAGTTGGTGTTCGGCACCTTGATGCCACCCGGCACCAGCGGCTCGAAGTCCGTCTTGATGCCGGGCAGACCGGTGATCGACAGCGCGCCCATCGAGGTGCCGTGATAGGCGATGTACCGGCTGACCACCTTGTGCTTGGTCGGCTTGCCGACCCGCTTGAAGTACGCCCGAGCCAGCTTCCACGCCGCCTCCACCGCCTCGGAACCGCCGGTGGTGAAGAAGACCCGGTTCAGGTCGCCGGGGGTCAGGCTGGAGATCCGTTCCGCCAACTCCACGGCGGTCGGGTGCGCGTACGACCAGAGCGGGAAGTAGGCCAACTCGCCGGCCTGCTTGGCCGCGGCCTCCGCCAACTCGGTGCGCCCGTGGCCGGCGTTGACGACGAAGAGCCCGGCGAGCCCGTCCAGGTAGCGGCGACCCTGCGCGTCCCAGACGTACGCTCCTTCGCCGCGCACGATGGTCGGCACCTCGCCCGCGGAGTAGCTCGCCATCCGGGTGAAATGCATCCAGAGGTGGTCGGTGGCGTTGGCCATGTCAGCCCCATCGGTCTCGGGCCGGTCAGGGGTCACCGGCCGCTCTGCCCACGGTTATCCCACAGCCAAGCAACGAATGGCAAGTGCAATCAGTTGACCAGGCGGCCCAAAGCAACGGATTCAGCAAGCGTGAGCCTTGCATGCAACGGAATCCGCATTCGGGTGTGATGCATGTCTGGTCCGAGGCCCGCTGTCGCAGACGACCTGATCCCGCCCCTCCTGCCCCTCGCGCCCCTCGCGCCCCTCCTGCGGTTGGGCCGTTTGCGGTCCGCCGGTGGGGCGGGCCGGGTGGGAGGTTGCTCCTGGCCCCCTTTGCTCTGCTTCAACCCACGCACTGCTTTTGCGCGAAAGGCGCTGCGTGGGTTGAAGCAGAGCAAAGGGCGCCGAGGTGGGGGTGGGAGTTGTTGCTTTGCTTCAACCGACGCACTGCTTCTGGGCGATAAACGCTGCGTGGGTTGAAGCAGAGCAAAGGGCGCCGAGGGGAGGTGCGGTAGTTCGGCGCCGGGCGCGCGGGGGTTGGTGGCGTTTGGGTGAGGGCTGGCGGGTGTCTGGCTGCGGGTGCGTGGGTGGTGGCGGGTGGGCGAGGGGGGCGAGGGCGGCGAGGGTGTGCGGAGTGCAGGCATGGTGGTGGTTGGGAGGGCCTGTTGGGGGCGTTTCGGGGACGTTTGAAGTGTGCGAAACAGTCCTTACGCGACACGCCGGGACCGGGCGGACAGGGCCACCCTGGGTGGCTAGCGTGCTGCGCAACGTCACGGTCGGGGTGGAGGTTGGGAGATGAACGAGGTGCTGCGGCTGGCGATGGCGAACAAAGGGGAGACGGCTGAGTCGTTGGCCGGGAAGGTTGGCGTCGACCCGAAGACGGCGGGTCGGTGGATCGCGGACGGGCGGGTTCCGCATCCTCGGACGAGGGTTGCTGTGGCCACGGTGCTCGGGCGGCAGGCCGAGGAGCTTTGGCCCGAGCCGTTCCGCCGCCGCGATCTGCCGTGGTTTCGGGAGTGGGCGGATCTGGAGCAGAAGGCCAGCTCGCTCCGATCATATGAGCCGCTGTTGGTGCCGGGGTTGTTGCAGACCGAGGCGTACGCCCGGGGGGTGTTGGCGACCGGCGGCCTGTTGTCGCCGACGGAGGTCGAGGAGATCGTCGCGGGGCGGATGGCGCGGCAGCGGGTGTTGGAGCGGGAGAGTCCGCTCCAACTGGTGGCGGTGATCGACGAGGTGGTGCTGCGTCGGCAGGTGGGTGGGGATCGGGCGGTGATGGTCGGGCAGCTCGGCCACCTGGCCGAGTTGAGCGAGCGGGAGCATGTGCAGGTACGGGTGATTCCGGCGGAGAACCCGTGGCACACCGGGCTGGCCGGGCCGTTCGTGCTGGCCCGTACGCCGGACGGCGGTGAGGCGGCCTATCTGGACAATCAGCTGCGCGGTCAGGTGGTGACCGAGCGTGCCGACCTTGCTAGCCTGAGCGCGAGATGGGAGAGCGTCACCGGTGAGGCGCTGCCCCGTCGCCAATCCATCGAGCTGATCAGGGAAGTGGCGACGACATGGAGATGACCGGCGCCCGTTGGCGCACCGCCACCCGCAGCAGCAACAACGGCGGCAACTGTGTCGAGGTGGCCGACAACCTGCCCGGCCGGATCCTGGTGCGCGACAGCAAGGACCGGGCCGGCGCCATCCTGACCTTCACCCCGGACGTCTGGCGCACCTTCGTCGCCGCCACTCCGCGCCGAGCTGGCCGCTGACTGTCGCGGGTCGCCGTGTCGGGCTGGCTGATCGACTCCGTTTCGCCGTAACGGCGGGGTCGACGCCGCTCTGATACCGCCATTCCGGCGAAACGGAGTCGATCAAGCGGGGTGGGTTAGGCGGTGCCCCAGGTGTAGGTCTGTTTGCGGAGTTTGAGGTAGACGAACGCTTCGGTGGAGACGACGCCGGTGACGGCGCGCAGGCGTTGCAGGATCTCCAGCAGGTGCTCGTCGTTGCGGCAGACGACCTCGGCCAGCAGGTCGAACGAGCCGGCGGTGATGACCACGTAGTCGACCTCGTCGAACTCGGCGATCCGGTCGGCGACCGACTCCAGGTCGCCGTCGGTACGAAGGCCGATCATGGCTTGTCGGGGGAAGCCGAGTTGGAGTGGGTCGGTCACCGCGACGATCTGCATCACCCCGGCGTCGAGCAGGCGCTGCACCCGTTGGCGTACGGCTGCCTCGGAGAGGCCCACCGCCTTGCCGATGGTGGCGTACGGTCGGCGGCCGTCCTGCTGCAGCTGTTCGATGATCTGCTTGGCCACGTCGTCGAGCAGGGCGTGGCTCGCGCCCTCGCGCACACTGACCCGGCGGCCCCCGTTGCCGTTGCCGTTGTCGTGCTGCCGGTTCGTCATCGACCGCTCCCCATGTCCGTCACTGGGCTGAGCCTAATGCCATCGGAGAGTTTGGCGTAATTCGTCGTCGGAAGCTAATGCGGCAACGGAATCCCTTGTACGAGAGGGTTCCTCATGTCAGGATCAGTCGTCCATCGCCATTGATCCTCCCGTCGGCGCGCCACCCCCGTCCCGCCGCCGACCGATCAATAGGAGTCGTCACATGCGTAGTGCCTTCCGGCCCCTCACCCGGCGTGGTCTGCTCACCGGCACCCTCGGTTCGGCTGCGCTGCTCGCTGCGGGTGGCTCCCTCGCCGGCTGTGGCACCCCGGCCGCCCAACAGACCGAGGCCGGCTGCGTCAGCGAGGACCTTTCCGGTACGGAGAAGAAGCTGGCCTTCTCCAACTGGCCGCAGTACATGGACGTCGACGATGACGACAACGCCAAGCGACCCTCGTTGGACGGATTCGTCAGCAAGACCGGCATTCAGGTGGCCTACACCGAGGATGTCAACGACAACAACGAGTTCTTCGGCAAGGTGCAGAACCAGCTTGCCGCGTGTCAGGGCACCGGGCGGGACATCATGGTGCTCACCGACTGGATGGCCGCCCGGATGATCCGGCTGGGCTGGATCCAGAAGCTGGACAAGGCGAACCTGCCCAACGTCGAGGCGAACCTGCTGCCGTCGCTGCGCAACCGCCCCTTCGACGTGGACAACCACCTCGCCGTACCGTGGCAGTCCGGTCTGGCCGGGCTGGCCTACAACGGCCGGGTCACCGGCGAGCTCCGTACGCTCGACGAACTGCTCACCCGCCCGGATCTCAAGGGCAAGGTGACCGCGTTGACCGAAATGCGTGACACCATGGGGCTGATGTTGATGTCCAACGGGCACAACCCGTCGGACTTCACCAGCAACCAGTTCGACGACGCGCTCAACAAGCTCAAGAGGGCCGTCGACTCCGGGCAGATCCGCCGGTTCACCGGTAACGACTACGCACCCGACCTGGCCAAGGGGGACATCGCGGCCTGCATCGGCTGGTCCGGTGACATCATCCAACTCGGCTTCGACGACGAGCAGATCAAGTTCGTGGTGCCCGATTCCGGGGTGATGCTCTGGTCGGACAACATGCTGGTGCCGAACAAGGCGACCCACAAGGCCAACGCCGAAGCGCTGATCAACTACTACTACGACCCTGCGGTCGCCGCTCAGCTCGCCGCCTACGTCAACTACATCTGCCCGGTGCAGGGCGCGCAGGCGGAGATGGAGAAGATCGACCCGGAGCTGGCCGCCAACCCGTTGATCTTCCCCGACGAGGCCATCCTCTCCAAGGCGCGGGTCTTCATGGCGTTGGACGAGAAGCAGGAGCGCGAGTACGAGACCAAGTTCCAGCAGGTTATCGGAGCGTGACGATGGCGCGGGAGACACCGGCGGGCGACCTGCGCCTGGCCAACCTCACCAAGACGTTCGGCGCGTTCACCGCCGTCGATGACCTCAGCCTGACCATCGGCCAGGGTTCGTTCTTCGCCCTGCTCGGCGCCTCCGGCTGCGGCAAGACGACCACGTTGCGGATGATCGCCGGGCTGGAGGAGCCGACCAGCGGACAGGTGCTGCTCGGTGACCGGGACATCGCCAGGCTGCGCCCGTACAAGCGGCCGGTCAACACGGTGTTCCAGAGCTACGCCCTCTTCCCGCACCTGGACATCTTCGAGAACGTGGCCTTCGGGCTGCGTCGACGCGGCATCCGGTCGGTGGACAGTCAGGTACGCGAGATGCTGTCGCTGGTGCAACTCGACGGGTACGAGCGGCGTCGACCGGCCCAGCTCTCCGGCGGCCAGCAGCAGCGGGTCGCGCTGGCCCGGGCGCTGATCAACCACCCGCAGGTGCTGCTGCTCGACGAGCCGCTGGGCGCGCTGGACCTCAAACTGCGTCGCCAGATGCAGATCGAACTCAAGCGGATCCAGACCGAGGTCGGCATCACCTTCGTGCACGTCACCCACGACCAGGAGGAGGCCATGACAATGGCCGACACGGTCGCGGTGATGAACGCCGGGCAGATCGAGCAGCTCGGCGCACCTGCCGACATCTACGAGTTCCCGGCCACCGCGTTCGTGGCCAACTTCCTCGGCCAGTCCAACCTGATCGCCGGTGAGGTCTCCGGCAGCAACGGCGACGACACCCTGGTCACCGCCCGGGGGGCGCGGTTCTCCGTACCGTCGGCCCGGGCCCGCACCGACAAAGGCCCGGTCTACCTGGGCGTACGCCCGGAGAAGCTGCACCTGGCCGGTGCCGCCGTGCAAGTGCCCGCCGGCAGTCAGCATCTCGACGGGACCATCTCCGACGCCTCGTACGTCGGGGTGAGCACCCAGTATCTGCTGCGCACCAGCTGGGGTACGGAGCTGAGCGTCTTCGTCGCCAACAGCGGGACGCAGCAGCGCTTCGCCGTCGGGGAGCGGGCCGTGGCGTACTGGGACCCGCGGCACGCCTTCCTGCTCGGCCGCCGCGCCGACGAGGAGGACCGCACCACACCGGTGCTCGACCAGCCGGTGGGCGCTTCCTCATGAGCATCCTGGCGCACGTACCCACCGGATCCGGGCAGCCGGCGTCGCCGCCGCAGGCTGCCCGATCGGCGCGCTACCGGTTCCTGCCGTACCTGCTGTTGTTGCCCGGCGCGGCCTGGCTGTTGCTGTTCTTCGCCCTGCCGCTGGTGCAGCTCGCCTCGGCCAGCCTCTACGACCCGGAGGGCTCGCTCTCCACCGGGTACGCGCTGACCTGGGCCTTCGGCAACTACCCGACCGCGCTGCAGCAGTACTGGCCGCAGTTCAGCCGATCGTTCCTGTACGCCGGCATGGCGCTGGTGCTGGCGTTGCTGATGGGTTACCCGCTGGCGTACGCGATCGCCCAAAAGGCGGGCCGCTGGAAGAACCTGCTGCTGGTCTGCGTGGTGGCCCCCATGTTCACCAGCTTCCTGGTGCGCACCCTGGCCTGGAAGACCATCCTGTCGGACAACGGTTGGCTGGTCGGGCTGCTGCGTGACGTGCACCTGCTCGGGCCGGACGGGCGGCTGCTGGCCACCCCGATCGCCGTGGTGCTCGGCCTGACGTACAACTTCCTGCCGTTCCTGGTGCTGCCGCTGTACGCGAGCCTGGAGCGGCTCGACTACCGGCTGCTGGAGGCCTCCAGCGACCTGTACGCCAGCCCACTGAAGACCTTCCGGCGGGTCACCCTGCCGCTGTCGATGCCCGGACTGATCGCCGGCACCCTGCTCTTCTTCATCCCGGCGACCGGTGACTACATCAACGCCGAACTGCTGGGCACCCCGAACCAGTACATGATCGGCAACGTCATCGACTCGGCCTTCCTGGTCCGGCTGGACTACCCGCAGGGCGCGGCCCTGTCGTTCCTGCTGATGTCGGCGATCCTCGCGGTGGTCTTCGTCTACCTGCGTCGGGCCGGGACGGAGGATGTCCTATGAGCCGTGTCTCCCGGTGGTTCGCCCAGCACTGGGTGATGGGGGTCGCCCTGCTGGTGCTCGGCTACCTGTTCCTGCCGATCGCCGTGGTCGCCGCCCTGTCGTTCAACCGCCCGTCGAGCCGACTGTCGTACGACTTCAACGAGTTCACCCTCGACAACTGGCGTAACCCGTGCGCCACCTCCGACATGTGCGACGCGGTGCTGCGCAGCGCGCAGATCGGCTTCCTCGCCACCGTGGCCGCCACCGCGCTCGGCACCCTGATGGCGTTCGCGCTGGTCCGGCACCGGTTCCGGGGCCGCTCCGGGCTCAACGTGCTGATCTTCCTGCCGATGGCCACCCCGGAACTGGTGATGGGCACCTCGCTGCTCGCCCTCTTCGTCGCCGGTGGGGTGCCGCTGGGCTTCTGGACCATCGTCATCGCGCACGTCATGTTCTGCCTGTCGTTCGTGGTGGTGACGGTCAAGGCGCGGCTGGCCGGGATGGACCGGCGGCTGGAGGAGGCCGCGATGGACCTGTACGCCAGCGAATGGCAGACATTCCGCCGGATCACCCTGCCGCTGGTGCTGCCCGGCATCGTCGCCGCCGCCCTGCTGGCCTTCTCGCTGAGCTTCGACGACTTCATCATCACGAACTTCAACTCGGGCACCACCGTCACGTTCCCGATGTACGTCTGGGGTGCCGCCCAGCGGGGCATCCCGCCGCAGGTCAACGTCATCGGCACGGCCATGTTCGCGATCGCGTTGCTGCTGGTGCTGGCCACCATGCTGCGGGGGCGGCGGGCCCGCCGGTCGGTGATCACGGCGGCCGTACCGACGCCCCGGGCGGCCAGCCGGTCATGAACCTCCCGCCGCCCGGCCGGGCCCTCACCGACGCGGTACGCGCACCGTACTGGCTCGACCGGCCGGAGCGCCCCGACCCGGTCCCGCCGCTGGCCGGGCCGACCAGCGCCGACCTGCTGGTGATCGGTGGCGGGTACGGCGGGTTGTGGGCCGCACTGCTGGCCAAGCAGGCCGACCCGGGACGGGACGTGCTGCTGGTGGAGGCGGGCACCTGCGGCTGGGCGGCGTCCGGACGCAACGGCGGGTTCTGCGCCGCCTCGCTGACCCACGGGCTGGCCAACGGGGTGCAACGCTTCCCCGACGAGATCGACGAGTTGGAGCGGCTCGGTCGGGAGAACCTGGACGACATCGCGGCGACCGTGGCCGCGTACGGCATCGACTGCGACTTCGAGCGTACCGGCGAGTTGGCGGTGGCGGTCGAGCCGTACCAGCTCGACGGGTTGGCCGAGGACGTCGCGTTGGCCCGCCGGTACGGCCACGACGTCAGCCTGCTCGACGCCGACGAGGTACGGGCCGAGGTGGACTCACCGACGTACCTCGGCGGGTTGTGGGACCGCGACCGGGTGGCGATGCTCGACCCGGCGCGACTGGCCTGGGGGCTGCGTCGAGCCTGCCTCGACCTCGGGGTACGCATCCACGAGCACACCCGGGTGACCGGGCTGCGTCGGGCCGGTGCGGCGCTGCTCGCCGAGACCACAGGTGCCGACCGTGTGCCCGGGGCGGTACGCGCCGACCGGGTGGTGCTGGCCACCAACGCGTTCCCGCCGCTGCTGCGCCGGCTGCGCGCCTGGGTGGTGCCGGTGTACGACTACGCGCTGATGACCGAACCGTTGACGCCCGCGCAGCGCGACGCCATCGGCTGGCGCAACCGGCAGGGGTTGGCGGACACCGGCAACCAGTTCCACTACTACCGGATCACCGGCGACGGTCGGATCCTGTTCGGCGGCTACGACGCGGTCTACCACTACGGCAACCGGGTGGCCCCGGCCCTCGAACAGCGCGACGCCACCTTCACGGCCCTGGCCACGCACTTCTTCACCACCTTCCCGCAACTGGCCGACGTGCGGTTCAGCCACCGGTGGGGCGGGGTGATCGACACCTGCACCCGGTTCTGCGCGTTCTTCGGCACCGCGTACGACGGGCGGCTGGCGTACGCCGGCGGCTACACCGGGCTGGGGGTCGGGGCGACCCGGTTCGGTGCGCGGGTGCTGCTCGACCTGGTCGCCGGGGCGGACACCCCGCTGACCCGGCTCGCCCTGGTGCGCAACAAGCCACTGCCGTTCCCGCCCGAGCCGGCCCGCGCGGTCGGCATCGGGCTCACCCGCTGGTCCATGGCCCGCGCCGATGCGCATGAAGGGCGGCGCAACCTCTGGCTCCGTACGCTCGATCGGGTTGGTTTGGGGTTTGATTCCTGATGCGTGTCCTGCTTGTCGGCGCTGGTGGGGTCGGTGCCGCCGTCGTCGCCATCGCGGCGCGGCGCGCCTTCTTCGAGACCATGGTGGTCGCCGACTACGACCCCGCCCGCGCGGCGCGGGCCGTCGCCGGCCGCGACGCCCGCTTCGCCGCGGCGACGCTTGACGCCGGCTCCGCCGAGGCGGTCGCCGCAGCCTGCCGCGAACATCGGATCACCCACGTGCTCAACGCGGTCGACCCGCGCTTCGTCATGCCGATCTTCGAGGGGGCGTACGCGGCCGGCGCCGACTACCTGGACATGGCGATGTCGCTGTCGAAGCCGCACCCGACCCGGCCCTACCGGGAGACCGGCGTCAAGCTCGGCGACGAGCAGTTCGCGGTGGCGCAGCGGTGGGCCGACGCGGGCCGGTTGGCACTGTGCGGCATCGGCGTGGAACCGGGCCTGTCCGACGTCTTCGCCCGCTACGCCGCCGACGAACTGTTCGCCGAGATCGACGAGATCGGGGTACGCGACGGGGCGAACCTGACCGTCGACGGCTACGCCTTCGCGCCGTCGTTCTCGATCTGGACCACCATCGAGGAGTGCCTGAACCCGCCGGTGATCTGGGAGGACGGGCGCGGCTGGTTCACCACCGAGCCGTTCAGCGAGCCGGAGGTGTTCCACTTCCCCGCCGGCATCGGTCCGGTCGAGTGCGTCAACGTGGAACACGAGGAGGTGCTGCTGATCCCGCGCTGGGTGCCGGCGAAGCGGGTCACCTTCAAGTACGGCCTCGGCGACGAGTTCATCGAGGTGCTCAAGACGCTGCACAAGCTCGGCCTTTCCGCGACGTCGCCGGTACAGGTGGGCGGGGTGTCGGTGTCGCCGCGCGACGTGGTGGCCGCCTGCCTGCCCGACCCGGCCACCCTCGGCGACCGGATGCGCGGCAAGACCTGCGCCGGCACCTGGGTACGCGGCACCGGCCTCGACGGCCGCCCCCGCGAGGTCTACCTCTACCACGTGGTCGACAACGAATGGTCGATGCGCGAGTACGGCCACCAGGCGGTGGTCTGGCAGACCGCCATCAACCCCGTCGTCGCCCTGGAACTGCTGGCCGGTGGCGCCTGGTCGGGCGTCGGAGTGCTCGGCCCCGAGGCGTTGGCACCGAAACCCTTCCTCGACCTGCTCACCGACTACGGCTCACCCTGGGGCATGGAGGAACGATGACTCGCTACGGCCCGATGTTCGGCCCCGACGTCACCTTCCTCGGCGTGCCGCCGTGCACCATCGAGGAACCGGTGACGTACGCCGACGCCGACGTGGTCATCATCGGTGCGCCCTTCGACGGCGGCACCTCCCACCGCCCCGGCACCCGGTTCGGCCCGTCGGCCATCCGCCAGGCCTGCTACCTGCCGCACGACGGCTCCCGCCCGTCCCTGGCCATGCGCGTCGACGCCCTCAAGGACCTGTGCGTGTACGACGGCGGTGACGTGGAGATGTTCTCCGGCGACATCGACCGCTCCCTGGCCGCCCTGGAAACCGCCGTGTACGCGGTGACGTCGGCCGGCGCGATCCCGGTGATCCTCGGCGGCGACCACTCCATCGCCCTGCCCGACGCCACCGGAGTGGCCCGCCACCACGGGCTCGGCCGGGTGTCGCTGCTGCACTTCGACGCGCACGCCGACACCGGGGACATCGAGTTCGGCTCCCTGCACGGGCACGGCCAACCGATGCGTCGACTCATCGAATCCGGTGCGGTACGCGGCGACCGCTTCCTCCAGATCGGACTGCGCGGCTACTGGCCGGGGCCTTCGACTCTGCGGTGGATGGCCGAGCAGCGGATGCGCTCGTACGAGATGACCGAGATCGTGGCCCGGGGCCTGGACGACTGCCTGTCCGAGGCGTTCGACATCGCCACCGACGAGTGCGCGGGAGTCTTCCTCTCCGTCGACGTGGACGTGGTCGACCCGGGCATGGCACCCGGCACCGGCACCCCCGAGCCCGGCGGCTTCACCTCCCGCCAACTGCTCGACGCGGTCCGCCGGGCCTGCTACGAACTCCCGATCGTCGGAGTCGACGTGGTCGAGGTCGCCCCACCGTACGACCACGCCGACATCACCGCCTACCTGGGCAACCGCATCGTCCTGGAAGCCCTCTCCGCCATCGCCCGCCGCCGCCACGACGCCACCGGCACCCCACCCTGGACCCCCACCCAACCCCTCCTAGACTCCCGCTGACCCCACCCCCACGCCCCGCGCGTCCTCGCGCCCTGCGCCCCCCTCACGCCCGCGCGCCCCGCGCTCCAGCCCCGCCGATCTTGCACTTTTGGTCGGGGCATACGGGACATAAGACGTGAATTAGCGACGCAAAGTGCAAGATCGACGAGGTGGGGGGTGGGTGGGGTGAGGGTGGGGGTGGGCGTGTCTAGCACGGGGGAGGGGGTGGGTGGGGGTTATCCACAGGGTGGGTGGTTGTCCACAGGGGGTGGGTGTGGGGTGGAGGGGTGGGCGGGGTGCGGGGCAGGGTGCCGGGATGGCTGCTCAACTGTGGCGGGTGGAAACCCTGATGCGCACACTGACCGCTCGTCGGCTTCGTACCCGGCTCAGTCGGGAGGAGTTGCGCCGGGTGCGGCGAGGTGTCTACGCCGATCAGCCCGTCGACGACGAGGACGAACTGCGGGCGCTCCTGCTGTGTCTGCCGGCGGGGACCATGCTGGCTCGGCAGACGGCGGCCCGGCGGCACGGATTCGGCGTACTGCGCGACGATCTCGTGCACGTCCAGGTGCCACCCACCGTACCGAAGCCCCGGCTGCCGGGGCTGGTGGTGCATCACTGCGTGCTGCCGGTGCAGCCGGTGCTCGTGCAAGGGCTGCCGTGCGTACCGGCGGCGCGCTGTGCGGTCGACCTCGCGCGTACGGTGCGCGGTTCGATGCTCTTCCCGTCCTGGATTCGGCGCTGCGCGCCGAGGCGGTCACGCCGGACGATCTGCTCGCCGAGGTGTGCGCACATCGCGGGCTACGTGGGGTGCGGCAGGCGCGCGAACTGGTGCCGCTGGCGGACGGTCGGGCGGAATGCCGTCAGGAGAGCCAACTGCGGTTGGTGCTGCTGGACGGCCGGCTGCCTCCACCCGAGCCGCAACTGTGGGTCCCGGACCGCTACGGCACGCTGCGTTACCGCCTTGACCTGGGCTACCGGGAGCGCAGGGTCGGCATCGAGTACGACGGCCTCACCCACCTGGACCGCGATGCCCTGCGGTACGACCGGGAGCGCGTCAACTGGCTCGACGCGCAGGGCTGGCGGATGCGCTACTTCACGGACCGCGACCTCTACCGCCGCCCCGCCCACATCGTCGCCACCATCCGAGCCGCCCTCTCCTGACCGCCCCCGCCTCCTGCTGCGCTTCCGCCTCCCGCCGCGCTTCCGCCCTCTGCCGGGTCTTGACCCCCCGCTGGGCGCCCAGCCCGTCGGCTCACCACGCCCCTCGCCCTGCGCCAGCCCGCCCTGGTCCGCTCCGGCCGCTCCGGCCCCCGCGATCTTGCACTTCCTGTCGCCGTAAAGGGGACGTAACTAGCCCAATGGGCGACCCAAAGTGCAAGATCGCGGGGCCGAGCCCGGGCGGGCTGGGCCTGGGCGGTCGGGCGGAGTGGGGCGGGGTCGGGCGGAGTGGCAGGGCGGGGGTGGGGTGGTGGGTGTGGGGTGGGTCACTTTGAGGGGGTGGGGAGGGGGTGTTTGGGGGTGGTTGGGGCTGCTGGGTGGGTGGCTGGAGGGGGTGGGAGGGCCTGGACTTGTGGTCGGGGCGGTGGCGTGGAGGATTGCGGCGGCAGGCGCTTACAGAACCCTTAACTCCGGCCTGCGAACGTGTGCCGGACAGTTGCGGATCACGGGGGAGTGCACGTGCGGGTGTTGGTGGCGGACGACGAGCGTTTGCTGGCGGACACGGTCGCCGAGGGGTTGCGCCAGTTCTCGATGGCGGTCGACGTCTGTTACGACGGCGGCGGTGCCCTGGAGCGGATCGGGGTGAACCGCTACGACGTCGCCGTGCTGGACCGGGACATGCCGGTACACACCGGCGACGAGGTGTGCCGCAGCCTCGCCGAATCCGGGGCCACCACGCGGGTGCTGCTGCTCACCGCCGCCGCCGGCATCCGGGACCGGGTGGAGGGGCTCGGTCTCGGTGCGGACGACTACCTGACCAAGCCGTTCGCCTTCGCCGAGTTGGTGGCGCGGGTGCAGGCGCTCGGGCGGCGTTCGGCGCCGGCGGTGCCGCCGGTGTTGCGCCAGCACGGTGTGGCGCTGGATGTGGCCCGGCACACGGTGACCCGGGACGACCGTGAGGTCAGCCTGAGTCCGAAGGAGTTCGCCGTGTTGCACGTGCTGATGCGCGCCGAGGGGCGGGTGGTCAGCGCGGAGGAACTGCTGGAACAGGCCTGGGACGAGTTCGCCGACCCGTTCACCAACGCCGTCCGGGTCACCGTGATGACGTTGCGTAAGAAGCTCGGCACGCCGCAGATCATCCACACCGTGCCGCGGGCCGGATACCGGATCGGCGGTACGAAAGCATGACGCCACGTCGGCGGATCCTGGTGGTCGGCGCGGCCGCCCTGGTCGTCGGGATCGCCATGCCCCTCGTGGTGAAGAGGGTGCTGAACCTGGTGTGGATCTTCGGCCAGCGGCTCTGCGACGCCGGGGTGCCCGGGGTGAGCACGGCGTGCGGGGCGGCCGGGAGCGTCGTCGGCCAGCTCAGCTTGTTGACTGGCCTCGTGGTCCTGGTGATCGCGCTGGTCGGGATCTGGGCCGCCGGGGCGTGGTGTCTGCGTCCGGTGAGTGATCTCGCCGGGCCGATCGCGCACGTCGGGCCGCAGAATCTCGGCTACCGGATCCGGCCGCGCGGCAATGACGAGATGGC
This sequence comes from Micromonospora fiedleri, assembly GCF_016774385.1. Lineage (NCBI taxonomy): Bacteria > Bacillati > Actinomycetota > Actinomycetes > Micromonosporales > Micromonosporaceae > Micromonospora > Micromonospora fiedleri. The sequence continues at coordinate 816,446 of NZ_JAETXL010000001.1, read as the reverse complement.
CCGGCTGGCCCGTGCCATCGACGACATGATGGAACGCATCGCGGCCGGCTACGAGGGCCAGCGCAGGTTCGCCGCGAACGCCTCGCACGAGTTGCGTACGCCGTTGGCGGTGCAGCGGACGCTGATCGAGGTCGGGATGGCCCGTTCGCTCACCGGCGAGCAACTCGAACTGTTGACCAGCCAACTGTTGGAGACCAACGAGCGCAACGAGCGGCTGATCGAGGGTCTGCTGGCGCTCAGCGAGAGCGACCAGGGACTGCGGGCGCGGCTCCCGCAGCGGCTGGACGAGATCGTCGGCACGGTCCTCGCCGGATACCAGGAACGGGCCGAGGAGGCCGGGGTGACCGTGCAGAGCCACCTCACACCCCGGGTGGTCATGGGCGAACGGGTACTGCTGGAACGCCTGGTCAGCAACCTGGTGGAGAACGCGATCAAGTACAACCGGCCGGGCGGGACGCTGACCGTGACGGTCGGCCGGGAAACGGCGCTGACCGTGGTCAACAGCGGTCAGGTGGTGCCAGCCGAGGCGGTGGCCGGGCTCTTCGAGCCCTTCCGCAGGCTCGCCCGGGACCGTACGAACCACAGCGGCGGGGCGGGCCTCGGCCTGGCCATCGCCCGCTCGATCACCCAGGCGCACGACGGCCTGATCGCCGCCCGACCGGCCGAGTACGGCGGTCTACGAGTCGACGTCCAGCTTCCCAAGGCGCCCTGACCCGGTTCAGCCGACCACGCACCGCACCCACACCGACAGCACCGCACCCCACATCGACCGCCGAGCGCGGCAACTCGGCCTTCGGCGTGCCCGGAATCGGGCGCTGCCCGGCAGAGAGGAGCACCACCATCGTGACCACCCGAGAGCACACGGCACCGCCCACCAGCGCTGCCCCGGCTCCGACCGGGCCGGCCCACGACGGGCGGTGCGGGGCAGCCCACGACGGGCGGTGCGGGGCAGCCCACGACGGGCGGTGCGGGGCAGCCCACGACGGGCGGTGCGGGTCGGTGCCGGTCGGGGAGTCCGGGTCGGCCCACAGCGGACAGTCCGGGTTGGTGCCGGTCGGGGAGGCCGAGTCGGCGAACGGCGGGCGTTCCGGGTCGGTGCACGACCGGCACGGCGGGTCCGCCGGTGGGCGGCTGGCCTGGGCGGACGTCGCCAAGGGTGGCTGCATCGTCCTGGTCCTGCTCTGGCACGTGATCATGAAGGACTACCTGCAGATCGAGTGGCGGCTCGCCGTGCCGGTGCCCGGCGCCTGGGGCGCTTTCGGCGAGCTGTTGCTGCCGATGCGGATGCCACTGTTCTTCACCATCTCCGGCATGTTCGCGGCCGCCGCCGTGCACCGGCCCTGGCGGGCGGTGGCCCGCTCCCGGGTCGCCAAGTTCCTCTACCTGTACGCCCTCTGGCTGCTGATCCACACCGCCGTGCTGGCCTTCGCCCCGGACTTCCCCACCGATCGGGCGAGCAGCGTGGGCCAACTGCTGGCCCAGCTCACCATCACCCCGTCCAACCTCTGGTACCTGTACGCACTGGCGCTCTACTTCGTACTGGCCAAGGCGTTGCGTCGGGTCCACCCGGCGGTGCTGCTGGGCGCGGCGGGCACGCTCGCCGCCGTCGCGGCCACCGGGTTGCTGGACACCCCGGGCAACCGGGGTGGGCTCTACCAGAATCTGGTGTTCTTCCTTGCCGGTCTGCACCTGCGGCCGTACGTGCTGAGGTGGGCGCAGGCGGTGACCGGCCGACGGCTGCTGCTCGCGGCGGCGGCGTACGGCATCGGGTCTGCGGTTTTGCTCGCCACCGACGTCGGTCGGCTGCCCGGCGTGGCGGTGCTGGTGTCCACCGTCGCGGTGCTGTTCGGCATCGCCGGGGCGGTTCGCCTCACCCGGTGGCCGGTGGTCGCCGAACCGTTGGCGGCCCTCGGCCGGCACACACTGCCGATCTACGTGATCCACATGCCGGTGCTCGCCCTGCTGCATTTGCTGATCGCCGACCGGGTCGCCGACCTGGACGAGCCCGCCCGGCTGGCGCTGGCCTTCGGCTTCCCGTTCACGCTCACCGTCGCCGTGCTGGCGCTGAGCCTGGGCGTGCACCGGACCCTGCTCGCCGCCCGCGCGTGGTGGCTGTTCGACCTGCCCGCCCGGCGACGCGCCGACCTGCCCGCCCGGCGGGAGGCCGCGTCGACGTGATCAGCACCCGGCCTGCCATCCACCTGACCGGCGTTTCGCCGGCTGAATCAGAAGGAGACGACATGTCCCGCTCAGCTTCCCCGGAGGTCGACCCAGCCCGGGTCGATGTGGCGGAGGCCGCCCGCTGGCTCGACGGCCGGGTGCTGCGTACCCCGTTGCTGCGGTCTCCGGCGATCGACCGGCTGGCCGGCGTGCGGGTGCTGATGAAGGCGGAGAACCTGCAGCGTGGCGGCTCGTACAAGATGCGGGGCGGGCTGTTCGCGGTCGGTCGGCTGGTGGCGGCCGGGCACCGTGGGGTGGTTGCGCAGAGCACCGGTAACCACGCGGTCGCGGTGGCGCTGGCGGCGCGGCGACACGGGGTGGCCGCCACGGTGGTGCTTCCGGTCGACGCGCCCACGACGAAGGTCGAGCGGGCCCGGGCGGCGGGTGCGCGGGTGGTGTTCGCCGGTACCGACGTCGAGCAGCGGCTGGCAGTGGCCCGGCAGATCAGCGACGAGACCGGCCACCCGATCGTCGACGCGTACGACCATCCGGACGTGGTGGCCGGGCAGGGCACCGCAAGCCTCGAACTGATCGAGGAGGCCGAGCGGGCCGGCACTCCGCTGGACGCGCTGGTGCTGCCCGTCGGTGGGGGCGGCGGCGTGGCCGGGGCGTGCCTGGCCGCCGCCGGGCGGCCGATCGAGGTGTACGGCGTCGAGCCGTACGGCTGCGATTCGCTGGCCCGCAGCCTGGACGCCGGTCGACCGGTCCCGGTCACGCCCGCACCGACGATCGCCGACGGTCTTCGGCCGTCCTGCGTGGGTGCGCTGCCGTTCGCCATCGTCCGGGACCGCCTGCGCGGCGTGATTCGGGTGGACGACGAGCAGATAGCCGAGGCGTTCCGGCTGCTCCTGCTGGAACTGAAGGTGCTGGCCGAGCCGTCCGGGGCGGCCGGCCTGGCCGGCGTACTCCGACTGACCGGCCGCACCGCCGACCAACCCGGCGGCCGGGACGCGGAGCGTCAGGGCGGGGCAGAGGGCGCAGGCGGGAGTGGTACGCGGCGGCTGCACACGGTCGGTGTGGTGCTGACCGGCGGAAATGTGGAAGCGGACCTGGTCGCCCGACTGGCGACCCCGCATCGGATCGAGGAAGGGGCGGCAGCATGAGCGAGCGTCACAGCGGGGGAGCGCGACGGGACGGCGGCAGGCCGCAGGTGATCGGGGTGCTGTTCGGTGGGCCGTCCGCGGAGCACGAGGTCTCCTGTGCCTCGGCGCTCGGGGTGGCGCGGGCGCTGGTCGGCGGCGGGTACCAGGTCGTGGCGCTCGGCGTCACCCGGCAAGGCCGGCTGCGGCTCGTCCCCGAGGAGACACTGGCCGCCCACATCGACGGTACGGCAGCGGCGCGGGCCATCGACGACCGACTGTCGGTGACCGGGGCGGCCGTGGAACTGCGGGCCGGCGAGCGGCCCGGCACGGCACTGGTCACCGGGGCGGAGTCGCCGGGCGAGGTGCACGCCGTACTCGATGTGGTCTTTCCGGTCCTGCACGGCCCGTACGGCGAGGACGGCGTGGTGCAGGGGTTGCTCGAATCGCTGGGTGTGCCGTACGTGGGTTGCGGGATCCTCGCCTCCGCCGTCGGGATGGACAAGGTGGCGATGAAGCGGGCGCTGCGGGCCGAGGGAGTGCCGATCACCCCGCACGTCTGGTTCGACGAGCACACCTACCGCACCACCGAGGACGTGGAGAAGCTGGTGGTGGGGCTGCGCCGACCGCTGTTCGTCAAGCCGGCGCGGATGGGTTCGTCGATCGGCATCTCCCGGGTCACCGAGGACGACGACCTGGCTGCGGCGGTGGAGGAAGCGCTGCGGCACGACAACCTGGTGGTGGTGGAGCAGGGTGTCACCGGCCGGGAGTTGGAGTGCGGGGTGCTCGGCGGGACCCGTCCCGAGGCGTCCACCGTGGGCGAGGTGCGGGTCACCGGAGGCTGGTTCGACTATCAGCAGAAGTACTTCGGCGACGCCGATCCGATGGTGGTGCCGGCGGTGCTGCCCGACGAGGTGACCGAGCGGATCCGGGACCTGTCGCTGCGGGCGTTCGCCGCGATCGGCGGTTGGGGGCTGGCCCGCGTCGACTTCCTCTACGACGAGTCGGCCGGCGAGTTGTACGTCAACGAGTTGAACACGATGCCCGGCTTCACCGCGCACTCGATGTACCCGAAGGTGTGGGCGGCTGCCGGGGTCGGCTACCAGGAGATCGTCGACCGGCTGGTCGCGCTCGCAGTCGAACGGCAGGCGAGCCGTCCCACCAGCGAGGAGGGCCAGGCGTGATCCTGCTCTGCGATCCCCGGGTGGCGGCGGTGCCCGGCGTGGACGACGGTGACCCCCTGGTCGACCTGCGGGACGTACCCGAACTGCGGCTCGACGACCGGGCGGCCGATCCGGCCGGGGCGTACGCCCGGTTGCGTCATCAGGTGGTGGACCGGCTGCTGGCCGCGCAGCGCACCCTGCCCGACGGCCTGCGCCTGCTGGTCATCGAGGGATACCGGCCGTACGAGGCGCAGCTGAACATCTTCACCGCCTACCGCGACGAGTTGCGCCGCAACCATCCGGACTGGTCGCCGCAGCGGGTGTACGAGGAAACCACCAAGTTCGTCTCCCCGGTGGAGGTGGCGCCGCACAGCACCGGCGGGGCGGTGGACCTGACCCTGTGCACCGCCGACGGGATCGAGGTGGACATGGGCACCGCGGTGGACGCCACCCCCGAGGCGAGCGGAAACGCCTGCTTCACGGCCGCCACGTCGATCGGCGCGCCTGCCCGCCGGTACCGCCGGATCATGGGTGCCGCGCTGGCCTGCGCGGGACTTGTCAACTACCCCACCGAGTGGTGGCACTGGTCCTACGGCGACCGTTACTGGGCACTGATGACCGGGGCACCGCACACCCGCTACGGTCCGCTGTGAGGGCGTGGCATCGGGTGAGGGGTGGCGTCATCCTGTGCGGGCGCGGTGTCGGAGCGTCGATGTGAAGGTTTGTTTCCGGTCCACCTGAACCCGACAGCGCTCCCACGCCGTACCAGCATCCGAACGCAGATGCCGAGGTACGGGAGGCGACAGGTGAAGGTGCAGCGCAAGCACATGCTGGCGGCGGGGGTGGCGGTGGTGGCCGCCGGGGCCTTGGCGGTGAGCACCGGACTCGGCTTCGCCGACAGTACGCCGACCGCCCAGAGCGTCTGCTCCGGCTCGATCACCTTCTCGGCCGAAGGGGGTGCCCCCGCCGCCACCAGCAACCAGTTCCCGGTCGGGACCCGGCTACGGGTGACAAACCTGGACAACGCCAAGACGGCGGAGGTGACAGTGGTCGGGCCGTCGGGCAGCTGCGTACTGCTCAACTCCGCCGCGATGGACCTGGTCCGCGAACCGGGAAAGAACGTCATCCGGCGTAACGTGGTCGAGCGGCTGGGCGGTGTCGCCGTACCGCCCAGGCAGCCGGGCCAGGTCGCCGACCGGCCCGGCGTCGCGTCACCGCCCGCGGTCCGCCCGGTCGACGGGTCGGCCTGTCAGGGCGCGATCACCTTCTTCGAGGAAGCCGCCGCCCCGGCCGCCACCAGCGACCGGTTCCCGGTCGGCACCCGACTGCGGGTGACCAACCTGGACAACAACCGGTCGACCACGGTGACGGTGACCGGTCCGTCGGGCAGTTGCGTGCTGCTCAACTCCGCGGCGATGGAACAGATCCGGGAACCCGGCAAGAACCTGGTCCGCAACAACACCGTCGAACTGCTGCGCTGAGACGGTCGATGCGGAAAGAGTTGGGTGGGTTCCGCAGCGTCTGCGGAACCCACCCAAGTCAGGCGATGGTGGCGTCCAGGATGTCCAGCCTTGGGATCCGGCTGATATCACCCGCGTCACAGCTTGACGACGGCGTCCTCGGCGAAGGTGAAGAGCCCGGCGTCAAAGGTGATGCTGGTCAGCTTGGTGCCCTTCGGTACATCGAAGTATACGAACGCCCGGATTGAATTGCCGGGGTTGATCTCGTTGAGGAAGCCCGCGCCATCCTTGTTGCCGTATATGCCGGCGGTGCCATTGGCGCCGTACTCGCGTCCGCTGCCGTCCTGCGCGGTTACCGTGCCATCGGCGTGGAAGAGTTGTTCTTTTTTCGTCACATTCTTGACCGAGATGTCGGCTCGGCAGAACACTCCTTGCGCCTTCGTGTTCAGGAACGAATCGCCGACCGAGTTGATTCCGCACTTCACTCCGTGCACAACGAACTCGAAGTCTCCGCCTCGCACAGGCTTGCCGATCTTGTACGTCTTCGGCTCGTCCTCGGTTGGCTCCGGCTCCGGCTCTTTGGAATCGGGGGTGGTCGGAGGAGCTGGCGACGGCTTCGCCTCGGTGACCGGTGGCGGCGCTGAGCCCGCCGCCGTAGAGGTGTCGGTGGTGGCCGGATCGCCGACTAGGGCGACGATCATCGACCCGCCGCAGCAAAGCACCAGCGTTGCCGCAACGCCGATCAGAGTCGGGATCAGCCACCGCTTCTTTCGGGCCGGTGCGACCGGAGCGCCCGGGAATGGCTGGCCCATTGCCGGCTGACTGCCAGGGGCAGGGTAAGCCGATGGTGTCGAAGAGTGATGGACTGACGAGTGCGCCGCAGAAGGCGGCTGGTTGACCTGGTATGGCGGCTGCTGGTCGGGGTGTCCCGGAACACTCACAAGAAACTCCACAGGTGAAATGGCGCGTCCGTCCCCACAACGAACGCCTCGATGACCCTGCCCGAGCATTCTTAGATCGCCATCAACTTATCTGACCGGACATTCCGCTGTCTGGTCGACCGAAGGTGACGAAAAGTAGACGAAGGGGAGCCGTATGTGGGAGGGTTGTCGAGAATCCGCTGGTCAGGGCACCAAGCTGCTGTTTGTTCCTGGCGAGCGCAACGATGAAGTGTCGGGCTGCCGACACGTCCGCCCGCTGGCGTGGCCCTCTCCAATTGGCGAGTCGGGCTGCCGGTCTCTATGTTTCTTGATGGTGATGCGAGAGTTCCGTTTTGGCTGAATCCGGACACGCGGTTGCGGCCGGCCCAGCGAATATTGGCTGAAACAAAGGTCCTTGCGCGCCGACTTTCCCAATTGCTATCAAATTCAGGGGCGAAGATGGCTGACTCGGGTTCGGGCTTGAATGAGTGTCAGGTAAGAAACCTGGAAATTGACGGAGAGGACACCGATCTCATGCGGGATCCGGTCCAGGTTCCTGTCAAAGGAAGACTATTTCCCCGCCAGAGGAAGGCCCTAATTGCTGGTGCAGCCGGAGTGCTTATTTTCGTCGCTGGAGTTGCGCTGGGCGGAGTCATCGACTTCGGTGGACTGGACAGCCCTCTGGGTTCAATCTCAGGTTCTTCCAGCGAGTCGTTGCCCTTCGCGGCGGCCAAAAAGAGCTGCGCCCCCCACTCTGCGTTCGTTGTGGTTGGCGACGAAGGGCGGACGCTTACGGTGAGAGGCCAGGGGAAGGAGGATGCGGGTCTGCCGATTGCGTCAATTGCCTGCCTGTTGACCGAGTTGGGGACGCCAGATTCGGTTGTTGCCGAAATGGATTCGACGAGGGCTTTGGATGGTAGGCGATCGGGCCACTGGGGCGACATCCGTGCAAACTGGAGCTATCACCCAAGCAGTGGAATGAATTTGGTTTTCACGGTTGCTGACTAGCATGCCCCGGTGAATGCCGGCAAGAAGTGCGCGTTTTCCTAGAAGGAGTCGGGTCTCTGCGAACTGCCAATTCCGAGAGGCTGGCGATGTCCGCTCGCCGCTGATCAGGCCGGCGACTGTCCCGCCGTCTGCTCCGCTCAGGCTGGACCTCGGCGCTTGCACGGTCTATGTCGCTTGCTGCGTTGAGACCGGGCCGGGTGGCTGTCGCGCGGTGCGGACGCGGCAGTCACCCGGCCGTCTCGTGTCACCCGAAGGCGGCGTCGAGGATCTCCATCGCACGGGACAGTTCGTCGTCGGCGATGACCAGCGGGGGCAGGAAACGCAGCACGTTGCCGTAGGTGCCGCAGGTGAGGGTGAGCAGGCCGGCGGCGTGGCAGGCCGCCGAGACCGCCGTCGTGGCGGCCGGGTCGGGAGTGAGGGTGCCCGGCTGCACGATCTCCACGGCCAGCATCGCGCCGCGACCGCGTACCTCGGCGATCGCCGGATCCCGTTCGGCGATCGCCCGCAGCCGGGCACCCAGTACGGCCTCGATCCGCCGGGCCGCACCGGCCAGGTCCAGCTCGTGCATGGTGTCGATCGAGGCGAGCGCGGCGGCGCAGGCGATCGGGTTGCCCCCGTAGGTGCCACCGAGCCCGCCGACGTGCACCGCGTCCATCAGCTCCGCCCGGCCGGTCACCGCGGCCAGCGGCAACCCGCCGGCGATGCCCTTGGCCAGGGTGATCAGATCCGGTTCGACGCCCTCGTGCTGGCAGGCGAACCAGTCGCCGGTGCGGCAGAAGCCGGTCTGGATCTCGTCGGCGATGAAGACCACCCCGGCCGCCGTCGCCCACTCGCGCAACGCCGGCAGAAAACCCGCCGCCGGTACGACGAAACCGCCCTCGCCCTGGATCGGCTCGATCAGCAACGCCGCCACGTTCTCCGCACCGACCTGCTTCTCCACCAACTCGATCGCCCGAGCCGCGGCGGTGGCCCCGTCCAGGCCACCGTCGCGCAGCGGGTACGACATCGGCACCCGGTAGATCTCCCCGGCGAACGGCCCGAACCGGTGCTTGTACGGCATGTTCTTCGCGGTCAACGCCATGGTCAGGTTGGTCCGACCGTGGTACGCGTGGTCGAAGACCACCACCGCCGGCCGCCCGGTGGCGTGTCGGGCGATCTTGACGGCGTTCTCCACCGCCTCGGCACCGGAGTTGAACAACGCCGAACGCTTCTCGAAGCCGCCCGGGGTCAGCTCGTTGAGCTGCTCGCAGACCGCCACGTACGACTCGTACGGCGCGACCATGAAGCAGGTGTGGGTGAAGCGTTCGACCTGGGCGCGTACCGCTTCGACCACCTTCGGGGCGGAGTTGCCCACGTTGGTGACCGCGATGCCGGCGGCGAAGTCGATCCACCGGCGGCCCTCGACGTCGGTGAGGGTGCCGCCCGAGGCGGTGTCGACATAGGAGGAAATGACGCTGCCGACACCCCGCGCGACGGCCGAACCCCGCCGCTTGTGCAACTCCGCTGAAGACGTCATGAGATTGCTGTGCCTTCTTTCGTTCGCGACTGCGGGGCTCGCAACCCCGGCTCACTCCTCGCGCTCACTAGCCCTCGATGTTGTGCATGACGTGCTTGATCCGGGTGTAGTCCTCCAGGCTGTAGATCGAGAGGTCCTTGCCGTGCCCGGAGTGCTTGAAGCCGCCGTGCGGCATCTCGGAGATGAACGGGATGTGGGTGTTCACCCAGACGCAGCCGAAGTCGAGTCGGCGGGTCATCCGCATCGCCCGGCCGTGGTCGCGCGTCCAGACCGAGGCGGACAGACCGTAGTCGACGCCGTTGGCCCAGCGCACCGCCTCGTCCTCGTCGGAGAAGCGCTGCACGGTGATGACCGGGCCGAAGACCTCCTGCTGGATGATCTCGTCGGCCTGTTGCAGACCGGCGACGACGGTCGGGGCGTAGAAGTAGCCGCGCTCGCCCACCTGCGCACCGCCGGTCTGCAGGTTCGCGTGGTCGGGCAGCCGGTCAACGAAGCCGCGTACCCGGGCCAGTTGGTTGGCGTTGTTCAGCGGGCCGTAGAGCACGTCGGCGTCGTCCGGCGCGCCGGTCCTGGTGTTGCGGGCCTGCTCGGTGAGGGCGGCGACGAAGTCCTCGTGTACGCCGGGCGTGGTCAGCACCCGGGTGGCGGCGGTGCAGTCCTGGCCGGCGTTGAAGTAGCCGCCCATCGCGATGGCCTCGGCCGCCGCCGCGATGTCGGCGTCGTCGAAGATCACCACCGGTGCCTTGCCGCCCAGTTCCAGGTGGGTGCGCTTGAGGTCGGGCGCGGCGGCGGCGGCGACCTCCATGCCGGCCCGGGTGGAACCGGTGATCGACACAAGCTGCGGGGTGGGGTGCGCGACCAGGGCACGACCGGTGTCCCGGTCACCGCAGACCACGTTGAACACGCCCGGCGGCAGGACCTCGGCGGCGATCTCGGCCAGCAGCAGCGTCGACACCGGCGTGGTGTCCGACGGCTTGAGCACCACCGTGTTGCCGGCCGCCAGCGCGGGCGCGATCTTCCAGACCGCCATCATCAGCGGGTAGTTCCACGGGGTGACCTGGGCGCAGACGCCGATCGGCTCGCGCCGCACGTACGAGGTGTGCCCGGCCATGTACTCACCCGCCGACCGGCCCTCCAGCAGCCGGGCGGCGCCGGCGAAGAAGCGGAACTCGTCCACCGCGGGCGGCAGCTCCTCGTCGGCGGTGAGCTGTCGGGGCTTGCCGGTGTTGCGGACCTCGGCGTCGACCAGGTCGGCGGCCCGGGCCTCGACCGCGTCGGCGAGCTTGAGCAGGGCCTTCTGCCGCTCCGCCGGGGTGCTGTCCCGCCAGCTCTCGAAGGCGGTGGCGGCGGCCCGCATCGCCGCGTCGACATCGGCGGTCCCGGAGACCGGGGCCTGGGCGAAGACCTCCCCGGTGCAGGGGTCGATCAGGTCGGCGTAGCCACCGTCGACCGGCTCGACGTACTCGCCGTTGACGAAGTTGCGCAGCTTCTGCTGGTCACTCATGACAGGATCACTCCGAAGGGTCCGGGGGCGCGCTGCGGCGGTTATCGCAACCTTCGTGCCATCTTCGCTACTGAATTCGCGGCAGACAAGGGTCTAGGCGACCGTATCCGTCGGCTCGGCTCTGGATTAGGCTACGGAACGTGGAGCTCACACCGTTCTTCGTCGCCGGTCGACCCAGCCACGGCACCGACGAGGTGACCGTCCACCATCCGTACGACGGGCGCCCGGTGGGGCGTACCACCGTTGCCACCGCCGGCCAGGTCGAGGCTGCCGTGGCGGCGGCGGCCGAGGTGGCGGCGGAGGCCGCCGCACTGCCCGCGCACGCCCGCGCGGCGGCGCTGGACCACGTCTCGCGTCGGCTCGCCGAACGGGCCGAGGAGATCGCCGCTCTGATCACCGCCGAGAACGGCAAGCCGGTCAAGTGGGCCCGGGCCGAGGTGGGCCGAGCGGTGTCGACCTTCCGGTGGGCGGCCGAGGAGGCCCGGCGCTACTCCGGCGAGCTGCAACGACTCGACACCGACCCGGCCGCCACCGGCCGCATCGCCCTGGTCCGGCGGGTGCCCAAGGGGCCGGTGCTGGGCATCACCCCGTTCAACTTTCCGCTCAACCTGGTGGCCCACAAGGTCGCCCCGGCGCTGGCGGTCGGCGCACCCATCATCGTGAAACCGGCCCCGGCCACCCCCCTCTCGGCGCTGCTGCTCGGCGAGATCCTGGCCGAGACCGAGCTGCCCGCCGGCATGTTCGCGGTGCTGCCGCTGCCCAACGACCGCGCCGCCGAACTCGTCACCGACCCCCGCCTACCGGTCGTCTCGTTCACCGGCTCCGGGCCGGTCGGCGCGAGCATCCGCCGGTCCGTACCGGACAAGCACGTGACGCTGGAACTCGGCGGCAACGCGGCGGCCCTGATCTGCGAAGACTTCTCCGGCGACGAGGACCTCACCTTCGCGGCGCAGCGGATCGCCACCTTCTCCAACTACCAGGCCGGCCAGTCCTGCATCGCGGTGCAGCGGGTGTACGTGCACGAGTGGCTCTACGACGGGTTCCTGCCCCGCCTGGTCGCGGCCGTACGGGAGCTGCGTACCGGCGACCCGACCGACCCGCTGACCGACGTCGGTCCGCTGGTCTCCGTCGACGCCGCCCGCCGCGTGGAGGCGTGGGTGGACGAGGCGGTGGCGGCAGGCGCCACCATCGAGACCGGCGGCCAACGGGACGGCGCGACCTACCCACCAACCGTCCTGAGTGGAGTTCCTGCGGGGGCGAAGGTGTGCACCGAGGAGGTGTTCGGCCCGGTGCTCGTCGTGGACCGGGTCGAGAACGACGCCGCCGGGTTCGCCGCCGTCAACGATTCGGCGTACGGGCTCCAGGCCGGTGTCTTCACCCACCGCCTCGACGTCGCCTTCGCGGCGGCCCGCACCCTGGAGGTCGGCGGGGTCATCGTCGGCGACGTGCCGTCGTACCGCGCCGACCAGATGCCGTACGGCGGAGTGAAGGGCAGCGGCGTGGGGCGGGAAGGGCTGCGCAGCGCCATGGACGACTACACCGACACCCGGGTCACCGTCCTCACCGGCGTGGCGCTGTAGGCGGTCCGCTCGCGGTGCGGCTCACCAACTGCCATCGTCGCGTACCCGAGCCGGGGCGCGGCCGAGCAGCAGGGTGACGAGGGCCTCGTCGATGTTCGCGCCGAGGAACCACTCGCCGGCCTGATCCAGCGCGAAGATCCGGCCGTGCTCGTCGACGGCGATGATGCTGTGCTGGTTCTCCGTACCGATGGGGAACAGCCGTGCCCCGATCACCGCCCCGAAGTCGGCAAGCGTGTCAGCGGTGTGCGCGACCTGCCGAGGCCGAATGTCGAACCGGGAGATCCACACCTCTTGCCCCGGGCCGAGCTTGGCGCCGACCAGGCTCGGAAAAGCGGTCAGAGTCCGCAGAGCGGCCGGAGGGACGGCGTGTTCATGGGTCTTGCCCCGCACCGCTCTGACATCTCGGATGGCTGACGTCGCCACCACCTCGTCGCCGAAGTGTGGGCGCCAGCCGGCGGCGACGAGTGCGTTCGTCACATCGGTCGGGAAGCGACCCGGCTCGGGATCGGGTGCGGGCTCCGGATACCACGGTGCCGTCCAGCCGCGTTCGGACCAGGGCAGGACGTTGAAGTGGACGAGGAAGTTGATGCAGGTGTCGCAGGGGCGTTCGACCCGCCCACCCGCCGGGTCGCCCTCCTCCCGGACGAGGTAGCAGTCGAATCGAGCCGCGCTGAGCAGTGCCTCCGCGTCGCTGGCCTCCATCGGGGCGATGCCTTCGGCGGCGCGGCGGTGGTCGTACTCGTGCAGGACGTCGGAGACGACGACCAGTTCGGCGTGCCGGTCGCCGCCACGGACCAGGTGCCCGGCGGGCAGCCCGTCGAGGTACGCGCGGACCAGTGGATGGTGGTTGAGCTCGACGTCGCCCTTCGCGCCGTGCGCGGTGAAGATGCGGCCCTCGATGGTCAGGTGTGCCGCGGTGGTCGGCGTCGGTAGCCGACGGATCTCGCGCAGCAGTTGGCCGGCCGGATCCACGGTGCGGGGGACCGGCGGGCCGGTGGGGCGACCACGGCGGAAGAGTTGCTCGACCACCTCGGGTGGCACCCGGGGCCAGGTGGTCACCTCGCCGGTCTCCTTGTCGACCACCGTGGTCGGCAGGTCGCCGGGCATGGATTTGACCTGAGTGGACACCGTCGAGGTGATGACGTACCCGAGGTCGAACTCCGTGACCATGGGACGGCACTCGTGACCCAGGCGCTGTGAGTCGCGGCGGGCCCATACCGCTGCGATCTGCTCGGCCTGCTCGCGGTCAATCACACCGCGAACCTACCGGACAACGCGAATTCGTGGCAGCCGGTATGGTGCGGCTTACCGACGGTTACGAGAGGGATGGCGTTGACCGACAGCGTGAACCGTGATGCCAATCGTGCCCTCCGGGCCCGCTTCGACGAGGTGTACGGGCAGTATCAGCAGCTGCGGTCCGGTTTGGACGAACTGCAGACCAGGCTTGCCGAGCTGCGGGTGACGCAGCGCTCCGACGACGGCCAGGTGACCGCGACCGTCGGCGCCCAGGGCGAGCTGATCGCGGTGGACCTGAATCCCTCGATCTACCGTGACCACGACGCCAAGGCGCTGAGCGCGAAGATCACCGCCACGGTACGGCGGGCCGCCGCCGCCGCGACGACGGCTACCCAGGATCTCGTGAGCACCTACCTGCCGGCTCGGTCCGGGGCCGCCGACTTCCTGCGTACCGGTGATTTCGGCACCCTGCTCGGCCGGGCCGACACCGTGCTGCGACGGAGCGAGTGATGGCCGGAGAGCTCTGGCTCGACCCTGCCCGGGCCCGTCGCGGCGGCGCGGACCTGACCCGCGCGGGCGAGGCGGTGACCGGTCGGCACGCCGAGGCCGGTGCCGCGATAGCGGCGGCCAGCAGCCGGCGGCCCTGGGGCCGCGACGACATCGGCGCGGCGTTCGAGCGGCAGTACCGGGGCTACGAGGAGATGGCACTGCGGGTCTGGGCGGGCGTCGGACGACGGCTGGCCGACCTCGGCGCGGACGTGGTCCGCTCGGTCGAGACCAACCAACAGACCGACGCGGCCAGCGGCACCCGGTTCGACCGCATCTCCGACCCGCGCCCCCGGCGCTGACCTGGGCCGGAAACCTGCGATGACGCTGTTACCGAGCCCGATTCCGCACCCGCTGGACTATTCACCGTGGGACCTGCCGGGCTGGATCTACGAGGCCCTCGACTGGGTGATCGGCGTCGAATGGCCGGAGGGCGACGAGCGCGCCGTCTGGGATCTGGCCGACCAGTGGTACGCGGTGGCCGCATCCCTCGCCGGCCCGCAGGCGGATGCGAGCACCGCCGCCGCCGAGGTGCACCAGGGTTACGGCGGCGTCGGTGCGGTCGCGGCCGCGTTCGGCGGGGCGTGGCGGCGGGTGGCCGATGGCGAGGATGCCCCACTGCCGGTGCTGCTCGCGGTCAGCCACGACCTGGGACGGGTGGTGGAGGAGTGCGGGTGCGACATCGAGGGCGCCAAGCTCGAAGTCTGGATCGAGCTGGGCATCCTGGTGGTCGAGTTGTTGGCCTTGGCGGTGGCGGCGGTGCTCACCGCCGGGGCTGCTTCGCCGGCCGCCGCCGGGGTGATCGCCGCGACCCGCTTCATCGTCCAGCAGATCTTCCGGCGTCTGCTCGCCCAGCTGGCGCGCAAGTCGCTGAAGCAGGGCCTCAAGGAAGTCGGCGAACGCGCGGCGAAGCAGGTGACCACCACGGGTGCGCGCGGGCTGGCCCGGCACGCCGCCCGAGAAGGGCTGACGGAGGCGGCCCAGGAGGCCGGGGTCAACCTGGCCACCCAGGTTTATCAGCAGAGCACCGGCCGTCGGCACGAGTTGGACGTGACCGACCTGAGCACGAACGCGATCGGCGGCCTGGCCGGCGGGGCGGCGGCGTCACTGGCCGGTCTCGGCCGGCACGCCACCGGTGGGGGTGCCCGGATGGCCGAACACCTGGGCCGGGAGATGACCGGCGAGGTGATCGCCGACCAGGCCGCGAGCCTGGCCACCGGGCAGGGGTTGACGTCGCTGGAGGACGCCGCCCGCGCGGCTGCTTCGGGTGCCCGTGGCTCGGCCACCGGCCAGGCTGACCGGGCGTTGCAGGCCCGCCTCGACGGCCAGTTGGCCGCCCTGTCCGGTCCGGCGCTCCCGTCGGTGCTGCCCGGGCCGGCCATCCCGGCGCCTGCTGCCCCAGAGCTGACGCTACCGCTCGCCGGCGAAGCATCCACGCAGCCGGCGCCCGTTGCGGAGTCGGCGCAGAGCGCGGCGATCCCGGCTCAACGGACCTCGACCGAACCACCTGCCGTCGGGCCGATGGGTTCGACATCGCTGGCTGCCGGGCCCGCGCTGCCCCTGTCGGCAGCCGATGGCGGTGTGGACCTGGAGCCGCCTCATGGCGGTGGGCCGGTGAGTCTTGCCGGATCCGCCCTGAACGAAACGGTGCACCGCCCGCCGGATCTGGGTCTGACTACTGAGTCGGCTGCGACTCCGGGATCGGCCCTGCCTACTGAGCTGGGTCCGACTCCGGACCAGCCGGGTCGCGAGGTCCCGGCGAGTGCTCAGTCAAGCGCTGCTGCCGTAAGCCCAGCCTCGACGGCCGGACTGGTCGACGTCTCAGGGCCGGCGCTGTCCACGGTCGCGCCACCGTCGGTCGTGCCAGGTGTCGCTACCGGCCCGGACATGACGGCGACAGGCGGAATGGTCGGCGGTCCGGCCCACCCGAGCGGTCAGGCCCATTCGAGCGGTTCGGTCCATCCGGGCGGTTCGGTCCATCCGGGCGGTCCGGTCCATGCGTCGGGCCCGGTGGCCGCGGTCGGCATCAGCGGGTCGTCAACTGCGACGGGTTCCGCAGCAGCAGGGCCGGTGATGGACCGGGTGCCGGGCGCGCCGACGACGACGCGGCCGGAGGCAGGTTCTCCCGGCGGTCCACCGTCGCGGCCGGAGCCTTCGCCCACGCCACCCCGCTCCGCACTTGTCGAAGCACTCGTTCCGAATGCGCCGGCGGTCAACTCTCCGGGGCATGTCACCCCACCCACAGCGCCGCCGACACCCCCCGATCACGAAGCCAGCCGGGCCGCCGACTACGAGGCCCTCGAACGGCGTCGTTACCAGGGCTATTACGAGTCACAGCGAGTCCACTATGAGGAAGCTCGGCGATCACGTGAGATTTCCCGACTGAGGATTCAGGCGGATGAGCACTACCAGCGCGCCAGCGACTTCGCAGCATTTGCGCGCCAGCTTCACCAGGCGGGCCATCGCGATGCGTCAGCCAACTGGCAGCAGGCAGCGAAGGCCGAGACCCGTGCGTACGGGCGGTGTCTGGATCTGGCCGACGCGGTGGCGTCGGGTGCCGTCGTGCCCGACGTGGTGACAGTCGAGCGGCCGGAGGACTTCCATCGGATCAACGCCGACGTCGGCGATCTCGCCGTCGGCGCGATCGACACCGGCGATCGTTCCGCCCTGACCGGCGACGACCATCCACCGCCGATCGACCGGTCCCGCGCGTACGGCCGGCCGGGCGGGCTGCGTCCACCACTGGCGCTGCACCAACGGGACGTGGAACAGCAACTGCCCCGCGACGAGGCGGGCAACGTGGTGCGGACCGCCGATCCTCGGGTCGGGGACTGGTTCGGGCTGATGAACGACGGCGGGCCGCGCGCGGACCCGACCCGAGGGATCAACTGCCTGGACTGCACCCTGTCGCTCTACGACACCTGGGTGCACGGGCGTCCCCGGGTCGCGGCGCCACGCACCTTCGACGCGTACCAGGCCGGTGACGTGACTCGGCCGCTCAACGGCGAGCAGGACGGCACCGGGCGGGTCGAGGATGTCACCGGTGGCCGCTTCCAGCGGCTCTGCGACGGCACCGCCCGTACGCCGGTCGAACTGCAACGGGCGCTGGACACCGGCTACCGCAACCTGCGCGACCAACTGGTGCTCGGTGGGCACGGCAGTTTCGCCTTCGTCGTCAACCATCTGGAGCGGGGTGGGGCGCACATCTGGGTGGCGTTGAACCAGAACGGCACGGTGCTCTACGTCGACCCGCAGGTCGGGCTGGTCAGCGATCAACCGCCGTACCGGTACCACGGGGCGGCGCACCCCTTCAACGCGGTCGACGCGGACGTGCTGGTGCTCGACGGCGGTGCCCGGCCGATGCCGTTGGCCGGGTTACGTCGGGGCATCTACAGCCAGCGACCGGATCTGCCCCGATTTCCGCCCGCCGAGGAATTCGAGGGGTACGGCGACCCGTACCTCAACCGGGTGCACCTGCTCGGCGAGTCCGGCTGACCGTCTCCACCCGGCCGAGGTGACGTGGACTGCTCCGGGCAGGACGAAACGCGCTTGCCCAACCCGGGCGCGGACGGCCAGGGTCGGGACATGACGGATTTCGATTCCTCGGCCGACCATCCGATCCGACGCTTCGGCTGGTCCAACATGTTCGTCCGACCGGAGGACGATCCGCGTGCCGACGGTGGGTTCGACGGCGAACGGGAAACCCTCGTCGGTTATCTGCGCGACCAGCGACTGACCCTGGAGATGAAGTGTTCCGGCCTGGACGCGGCGGCGTTGGCCCGTCGGTCTGTACCACCGTCGACCATGTCGCTGCTCGGCCTGGTGCGGCACCTCGCCGAGGTGGAGCGCGGCTGGTTCCGGCGCACGATGGCGGGACTGGACGCGCCGCGCATCTGGTGCAGCGAGACCGAACCGGACGCGGACTTCGACGGTGCGTTGCCCGACCCGGAGGTGGTCGACGAGGCGTGGCGGGCCTGGCGGGCGGAGGTCGAGTTCGCGGAGCGGTTCGTCGCGGAGACGGCGGATCTCGGGATGCGGGGGCGTCGCGGCGACGAGGCGTATCCGCTGCGTGACATCCTGGTGCACATGATCGAGGAGTACGCCCGGCACAACGGCCACGCGGACCTGCTGCGCGAACGGATCGACGGCCGCGTCGGCCAGTGACCGACGACGCCGTCGCGCCGGTGTGGTGTGCGACCGTCGACGGCGTGGCGGGTCGCACATCCGGGGTGGTCGATGACGAGCCGAGTGTGGGCGCCGGTAGTAGCCTGACCGGCGATTCCCCCACCGGGGGAGGAACGGTGGGAGCTCATGTCGGTAGGTCGCCGCGCGGCGCGGCTCGCGACGGTCTGCGTGTTCCTCGGCGGGCTGGTGATGCTCGGTGGCGCACCGGCGCACGCCGACGAGGACCGCGTGCGGGTGCGGTCGGCCGGCAGCTTCACCGCGGGTCGCGCCGCTCAGGACGTCCGGCTGGAGGTACGCAAACGTACCGACGGCTGTGTACGGGTGCGGGGCGCGCTGGGGCTGAGCCTGCCCGGCGTCCGAGCCGAGCAGGTCACCGTCCAGGCGGAGGTCGACCGCCGATGGGTGTCCGTGCCGGTCTCCGGCACCGACGGGCTGGTGACCACCGCGCCGGTCGCCCCGGCCAGGGACGAACTCTGCAAGCGTAAGGGCACGGTGATCCGCTTCCGGGTGGCGTTCGGCGCCGACGCTCCCGGGGGACGGCTGGTCGTGACGGGCGAGGCGGTCACGGCGCGCGGTGTCCTGCTGGGGCGCGCCGTCGCGGAGTCCCAGGTGACCGGTGGCCGGGTCGCCCCGACACCGTCCCGCTCGCCGTCTCCCACCCCCACCCTGGACGAGGTGGTCGACACGCCGCCCGCGCCCACCGCGACGGTGGCGTTGGCGGCGGACAGCCCGGGGGAGATGAGTCAGGCGGCCAACCAGTCCGGCGGCATCTCGTCGGTGATGTACGTCGGCGTCGCCATGGTCGCGGCCGGTGCCCTGCTCATCGGGCTGCTGGTGTTCCGCTCGCGCCGGGATCGGCGACGGCGTAGCGAGCAGGCCGACGTCCCGCTGCCGGGTAATCCGGGCGGCACCACCTACCGTTCCACCCGATCTCCGGCGCCGACGCCACCCGGGCCGCAGGCAGTGCCGCCGGCAGCACCCGGCCAGGTGTACGGGACGGGTCGACCGCCCACGCCCCGCGTTTACGGCGGTACGCCGACGGCCCGACCCACCGGCGGCCTGTACGGCGCGCGGTCGACCGGCGCCGGCGACCAGAGCCCGTCCGGCCCGACCGAGACCGCTCCCGGCGGCTCCGCGCCCGTACCGCCGGTCTCCAGCTCTGCGGTCGTACCGCCGGTGTCCAGCTCTGCGGTCGTACCGCCGGTGTCCGGGTCCGCGACCGTGCCGCCGGTGTCGGGGTCTGCGGCCGTGCCGCCGGTGTCTGCGCCGCCGGGGCAGGGCGGGTCGCCGGGGTGGCAGGACCCGCCGCCGCCCGCCGTGCCAGGTGACGATCCGAGGTACGGGGGCGGGCTACCCGGCTGAGCCGGGGTGGGGGCCGTGCCTCCGATACGCTCAGCTTTGTTGACGGAACGCAGTCGAGGAGTGGAACCGGTGTCTGATCTGTCCCAGATCGTCAAGGCGTACGACGTCCGTGGGACGGTGCCGCAGCAGTGGGACGAGGGGGTTGCCGCCGCCTTGGGCTCCGCCTTCGCGCAGATGCTCGACGCCACCGGCGACGCGGGCAAGGCCGTGCTGATCGGGCACGACATGCGTGCCTCCGGTCCGGCGCTGGCGGACGCCTTCGCCGCCGGCGTACGCGCCGAGGGGCGTGCGGTCATCGAGATCGGGCTCGCCTCGACCGACATGATCTACTACGCCTCCGGTTCGTTGGATCTGCCCGGTGCGATGTTCACCGCCAGTCACAATCCGGCGCAGTACAACGGCATCAAGATGTGCCACGCGGGGGCCCGCCCGGTCGGGCAGGACACCGGGCTGGCCGAGGTCCGTGAGCGGGCGCAGGCGCTGCTGGACAAGGGCGAGCCGGTGGGTGAGCCGACCGCGCCGGTGCACCGGCAGGATCTCCTCGCCGACTACGCGGCGCACCTGCGCACGTTGGTGGACCTGTCCGGCATCCGGCCGCTGACCGTGGTGGTGGACGCGGGCAACGGCATGGCCGGGCACACCGTGCCCAGCGTGCTCGGCGACGCCGCGTTGGCGGCCCTGCCGTTGCGGATCGTGCCGATGTACTTCGAGTTGGACGGCACGTTCCCCAACCACGAGGCCAATCCGCTGGACCCGGCCAACCTGGTCGACCTGCAACGCGCGGTGGTGGCGCACGGCGCGGACATCGGCCTGGCGTTCGACGGGGACGCCGACCGCTGCTTCGTCATCGACGAGCGCGGCGAGCCGGTCTCGCCGTCGGCGATCACCGCGCTGGTCGCGGCCCGCGAGCTGGCCAAGCATCCCGGCTCGACGGTGATCCACAACCTGATCACCTCGCAGGCGGTGCCGGAGATCATCCGCGAGCACGGCGGCCAGCCGGTGGTGGCCCGGGTGGGTCACTCCTTCATCAAGGCGGAGATGGCGCGTACCAACGCGATTTTCGGTGGTGAACACTCCGCCCACTACTACTTCCGGGATTTCTGGTTCGCCGACACCGGCATGCTGGCCGCGATGCACACCCTGGCCGCCCTCGGCGAGCAGCCGCAGCCGCTCTCCGTGCTCGCCGCCGAGTACGAGCGGTACGTCGCCTCCGGCGAGATCAACTCCACGGTGACCGACCAGGCCGCCAAGGTCGCCGAGGTACGGGCCGCCTACCCGGATGCCGAGGTCGACGAACTGGACGGACTGACCCTGCGCTTCCCGGACGGGGCGTGGTTCAACCTGCGTGCCTCGAACACCGAGCCGTTGCTGCGGCTCAATGTCGAGGCGCCCACTGCGCAGCGAATGACGTCGCTGCGCGACGACGTGCTCGACCGGGTACGCCGATAAGATCGCTCGCGCCGTTCGGTGCCGCCGATCGGTGAAACCGCATACGTGGAAGGAGCCGCGCCGTGGCCCTCGACCCGCAGTTGCTGGAAATCCTCGCCTGCCCGGACACCCACCATGCCCCGCTCGACTACGACGCGCAGGCGCAGACGCTGACCTGCACCGAGTGTGGCCGGATCTTCGAGGTCCGTGACGACGTCCCGGTGCTGCTGCTGGACGAGGCGCGCGGCCCTGCGGAGCGGTCGTGATCGACGGGACGGCCGGGGTCAGCGGCCACCGCCACGCCGACGACCAACTGCTCGACGACCCGAAGGCGCTGGCCGAGCGGGACCCGGGCGGCATGCTGCGGCACACCGCCTCGGCCGGCGCGCAGGTGCGCGAGTCCGCAGCGCTGGCCGCCGAGGCGAACCTGTCGATGCTCGCCGACGACGGCCGTCCCCGCGCGGTGGTGATCGCCGGCATCGGCACCGCCGGGCGTACCGGTGACGTGCTGGCCACGGTCGCCGGGCCGCGCTGCCCGGTGCCGGTCATCCCGCACCGCAGCGCGGGCGTGCCGGGCTGGGTCGGTGCCGCCGACGTGGTGATCGCGGTCAGCGCCTCCGGTCGCAGCCCGGAGGCGCTCGGTGCGGCCGAGGCGGCGCACCGTCGTGGTGCCCGTCTGGTGGCCGTCGGTCCGGCCGACTCCCAGTTGCAGTCACTGGCCGAGCGGGCTCGTGCCCCGTTCATTCCGGTGCCCCGCCGGGCGCCGGCGCGGGCCAGCCTCTGGGGGCTCACGGTGCCGGTGTTGCTCGCTGCCCGGGCGCTCGGCCTGGTGAAGGTCAACGAGGCGGACCTCGCCGAGACGGCGGCCCGGCTGGACGCCGACGCCGACCGCTGCCGGCCCACCGCGGAGTCCTTCGTCAACCCGGCGAAGTCCCTCGCCCTCGGCCTGGCCGGCTCCATCCCGATCGTGTGGGGTTCGTCCCCGCTCGCCTCGGTGGCGGCGCGCCGGTTCGGTGACACCCTGTCGGCCAACGCCCGCTACCCGGTGGTCACCGGGGCGCTCGGCGAGGCGGGCCGGGGTCGGGTCGGTCTGCTCGACGGCGTCTTCGGCGGCCTCGCCGAAGGGGAGCGGGACATCTTCGCCGATCCGGAGGAGTCGACGGAGGACGGCACCCGGCTGCGGCTGGTGCTGCTGCGCGACGGTGGCCTGAACGCCGAGGACGACGCCGACGAGCCCCTCGCGGTGGAGGAACGGCGCGCCGACGCGGTGCAGACGCTCGCCGAGCGCCGGGGCGTACGGTGCGATGTGGTGACCGCCGAGGGCGGCTCGGCGCTGGAACGGCTGGCCTCCCTGGTGGCGGTGCCGGACTTCGCCTCGATCTATCTGGCCCTGGCGCACGGCCTGGATCCGATGGCGGTGCCGGCGATCACGGAGATGAAGGAGCTGGCCAACCAGTGACCGGAACGGCGGCGGCATGAGCGCCGGGGGTGGCACCAGGGCGATCGTCGCGGCGTTGCTGGCCAATCTCGGCATCGCGGTGACGAAGTTCGTGGCGTACCTGCTGACGATGTCGTCGTCGATGCTGGCGGAGTCGATCCACT
Source organism: Micromonospora fiedleri (assembly GCF_016774385.1). Classification (NCBI taxonomy): domain Bacteria; kingdom Bacillati; phylum Actinomycetota; class Actinomycetes; order Micromonosporales; family Micromonosporaceae; genus Micromonospora; species Micromonospora fiedleri. The sequence continues at coordinate 793,637 of NZ_JAETXL010000001.1, read as the reverse complement.
CGGTCGCCGACACCGGAAACCAGGCGTTGCTGCTGGTCGGTGGTAGGCGGGCCCGGCGGGCGCCCACCGCGCAGCATCCCTTCGGCTACGGCCGGGAGCGCTACGTCTACGCGTTCATCGTCGCCATCGTGCTGTTCAGCCTGGGTGGGGTCTTCGCGCTCTACGAGGCGTGGCACAAGTGGTCGGATCCACACGGGATCACCAGCTGGCAGTGGGTGCCGGTGACGGTGCTGCTGGTGGCGATCGTGCTGGAGTCGTTCTCGTTCCGTACCGCGATCAAGGAGTCCAACCTGGTCCGGGGCCGTCAGTCCTGGACCAGGTTCATCCGCCGGTCCAAGGCGCCGGAGTTGCCGGTGGTGCTGCTGGAGGACTTCGGCGCCCTGGTCGGTCTGCTCTTCGCGCTGTTCGGCGTGGGGATGACCCTGGCCACCGGCGACGGCCGGTGGGACGCGGCGGGCACCGCGATGATCGGCCTGCTGCTGGTCACGATCGCGATCGTGCTCGCCCTGGAGACCAAGAGCCTGCTGCTCGGGGAGGGCGCCGAGCCGGCCGAGATCGCCGCCATCGAGCAGGCGGTCACCGGCGGGCCGGAGGTGGAGCGGATCATCCACATGAAGACGCTCTACCTCGGTCCGGATGAGTTGATGGTGGCCGCGAAGATCGCGGTGGCGCGCTGCGAGACCGCCGAGGAGTTGGCGCGCGGCATCGACGCGGTGGAGGCCCGGATCCGGGCGGCGGTGCCGACCGCCCGGGTGATCTATCTGGAGCCGGACATCTACCGGGGAGAGGTCGGGCCGGCGGAGGCGTCCGGTCGATCGGGGAGCTGACCGGTGGAACTGCTGTACGGGCCGATCAAGGACTACGCGTGGGGTTCCCGCTGCGCCATCGCCGAGTTGCAGGGGCGTCCGGTGCCCAGCGAGGGCCCGGAGGCCGAACTCTGGTTGGGCGCTCATCCGGGCGCGCCGGCCAGCGTCGACCGGGACGGTGGCCGGGTCGCCCTGACCGAGGTGCTCGCCGCCGATCCGGCCGGATGGCTCGGCCAGCGGGTCGTCGACCGGTTCGGCGCGCGACTGCCGTTCCTGCTGAAGGTGCTGGCCGCCGCGGCGCCGCTGAGCTTGCAGGCCCATCCGGACGCCGAGCAGGCCCGAGCGGGGTACGCCGCCGACGATGCCCGGTGCGACGGGCACCGCAACTACGTCGACCCGTTCCACAAGCCGGAGTTGCTGGTGGCGCTCGGGCCGATGGAGGCGCTCTGCGGGTTCCGGGATCCGGTGGTCTCGGCCGAGGTGTTGGCCGGGCTCGGCGTACCGGCGTTGGGGCCGGTGCTCGACGCGCTCGGTGCCGGTGCGGCCGGGCTGGCCGAGGCCGTACGCCTGTTGCTGACCTGGCCGGCGGCGGACCGTGCCGGGCTGGTGGCGGCGGTGCGGAAGGCGGCGGTGGCCGGGCCGGACGCGGAACTTGTCGAGCTGCTGGCCGAGGCGTACCCGGCCGATCCGGGGGTGGTGGTGGCGTTGCTGCTCAACCGGGTGCGGTTGGCGCCGGGCGAGGCCATCTGGATGCCGGCCGGAAATCTGCACGCCTACCTGCGCGGTACGGGTGTGGAGGTGATGGCGGCCAGTGACAACGTCCTGCGCGGCGGGCTCACCCGCAAGCGGGTCGACGTGGCCGAGTTGCTCCGGGTGCTTCGCTTCGAGGTGCTCGACCAGCCGGTGGTGGCGCCCCGACCGGTTGCGGACGGGGTGGTGACCTGGCCGGTTCCGGTGGCGGATTTCGCACTGCACCGGGTGACGGTGGGTCGGCAGCCCGAGGTCACCCTGACGGTGCCGGGGCCGTGGCTGGTGTTGTGCACGTCCGGGCAGGTCGACGTCGCCGACGTGGTCGCCCCGGTGACGCTCGGGCCGGGGCAGGCCGCGGTGGGGTCCGCCGCCGGCGGGTCACTCACGGTCAGCGGTGCGGGTGAGGTGTACGTCGCGTCACCGGGACTCTGCTGAGTCGTCTGATCGAACCGCAGGGCGTCCTGCCTGGCCGGCGCGTGTCGAAGCGGGCCCGACCCGGCAACACGTGAGTCCGACTTTTCCGGAATAGCTTGACTCGGTGCATGCGGAGTGTGACTCTATGAGTGCGCAGCGTTATCGCGACGAAGGTCCGAGAACGCGCGGGGGAACCAAACCGGGGGGATGCGCGGGGCGGCTGGAGATGGGCGGTGAAACGTCCGTCACTAGTCGCCCCGTGCGCTGTTTGGCCTCACGCCAGCCGTGATCGGGTAGGCGCGCGTAAAGTGAGAGGTTGCGCAGCACAATCGTCCGACAGGAGCTTTTATGACCAGCACCCTCCCGGCGTCCGCCAGTGGTACGTCGCCGAAATCCCGGCCGAGCACTCTCGCCGAAGGCGACTTCCGGGTGGCGGATCTGTCGCTCGCCGAGTTCGGGCGCAAGGAGATCCGCCTCGCGGAGCACGAGATGCCCGGCCTGATGGCGATCCGCCGCGAGTTCGCCGAGGCGCAGCCTCTCGCGGGGGCCCGGATCACCGGTTCGCTGCACATGACGATTCAGACCGCCGTCCTGATCGAGACCCTGGTCGCGCTCGGCGCCGAGGTCCGCTGGGCCTCCTGCAACATCTTCTCCACCCAGGACCACGCCGCCGCCGCGATCGTCGTCGGCCCGGACGGCACCCCCGACGCCCCCGCCGGCGTTCCGGTGTACGCCTGGAAGGGCGAGACGCTCCAGGAGTACTGGTGGTGCACCGAGCAGGTGCTCGACTGGCCCGACGGGCAGGGCCCGAACATGATCCTCGACGACGGTGGCGACGCGACCCTGCTCGTCCACAAGGGAGTCGAGTTCGAGAAGGCAGGTGTCGTACCGCCGGTCGAGTCTGCCGACTCCGAGGAGTACGCGGTCATCCTCGGCCTGCTGCACCGCTCGCTGGCGCAGGACGGCCAGCGGTGGACCCGGATCGCCGCCACCATCAAGGGCGTCACCGAGGAGACCACCACCGGCGTGCACCGGCTCTACGAGATGCACCGGGCCGGCACCCTGCTCTTCCCGGCGATCAACGTCAACGACTCGGTCACCAAGAGCAAGTTCGACAACAAGTACGGCTGCCGTCACTCGCTCATCGACGGCATCAACCGGGCCACCGACGTGCTGATCGGCGGCAAGATGGCGGTCGTGCTCGGCTACGGCGACGTGGGCAAGGGCTGCGCCGAGTCGCTGCGTGGCCAGGGCGCCCGGGTCGTGGTGACCGAGGTCGACCCGATCTGCGCTCTCCAGGCGGCGATGGACGGCTACCAGGTCGCCACCCTCGACGACGTTGTCGAGATCGCGGACATCTTCATCACCGCGACCGGCTGCTTCGACGTGATCACCAACGAGCACATGGCCCGGATGAAGCACCAGGCCATCGTCGGCAACATCGGTCACTTCGACAACGAGATCGACATGGCCGGTCTGGCCAAGCGCTCGGACGTCACCCGGGAGAACATCAAGCCGCAGGTCGACCTCTGGAAGTTCGACGACGGCCACGCGATCATCGTGCTCTCCGAGGGACGTCTGCTGAACCTGGGCAACGCCACCGGTCACCCGAGCTTCGTGATGTCGAACTCGTTCGCCAACCAGACGATCGCCCAGATCGAGCTGTTCACCAAGACCGAGGAGTACCCGACCGGCGTCTACGTGCTGCCCAAGCACCTGGACGAGAAGGTCGCCCGGCTGCACCTGGCGGCCCTCGGTGCCAAGCTCTCCACGCTCACCAAGGAGCAGGCCGCCTACCTCGGCGTCGCCGTCGAGGGCCCGTTCAAGCCGGATCACTACCGCTACTGATCAGGTCGTCGAACCGGGTCGACCCTGCCTCGGGTCGGCCCGGTTCGGCATGTCCGGCCGGGCCGCGGGTTCGGGCGGCGCAGCCGAGGTGGCGTTCGGGCGGCGCAGGTTGCGGGTCAGCGCGGGTTACTGCGGCGGCCGGGGCGGATCCAGGTCCAGACGCACCAGATGAGCCAACCCACCGACACCAGCGCGGCCAGGGTACGTAGCCGCAGCGCGCTGAGCAGCAGCACCAACGCGAGTACCGCCAGCCACGGCCCGAAACCTCTCACCACTGCCTCCTGGTGTCCGCTCGACACCGGCCACCGGCATCGTTCGCGTCTCAGTGTCCGCCCGTCCCGTCGGCCCCGCTGCGGCGGGCCGGCACCGACGGGCGTACGCCGACCAGACCGCCCGCCTCGACCGCCCGCGGGCTGGGCACCGGACCTGGGACCGAGATCGGCGCAGGGTCGGGCAGCGGCGCGGTGAGCGTCGACTCGGCCGACCGGAAGGTCGGTGTCGAGCCCAGTTGCGGCCACAGCGCGGCGGCCAACCCGCGTTCACCGGCGAGCCGCTGGCGGGCCCGTCGGTGCCGCTCGCCCAGGACGGCGGCCAGGTAGACCGACTCCGGCAGCCCCGGTGGTGGCGGCGGACCGGTCGTCGCGGCCACCTCCCGCCACAACTGCCGGGCCAGGTCGCTGCGGGCCGGCTCGGCGAACTGGTGGGACCGGGTCAGATACTGCCGGGTGGCCAGCGCCAGGCTCGGGTCCAACCGGCTCAGATCCAGCGTGTACGCCCAGGAGGTCAGCACCGGCAGCGGGGCCGGCACCGGACGCCAGCTGACCGCGGTGCGGGTGTGCACGACCAGCGTGCCCGCCACCAGGTCACCGAGGCGTCGACCCCGGGCATCGGTCAGCATCACCGTCGCACCGGCGACCCAGGACAGCAGCGGCAGCACCAGCCCCGGCCACTCGACGGCGACCCCGACCAGCGCCCGGGTCAGCGACTGGCGTAACCCCACCGGGCCACCGTCGTGGCTCACCACCCGCAGTCCGACCGCCGCCTTGCCCGGCGTGCGCCCCTCGTTGAGCCGTTCGAAACACACCGGGTAACCGATCAGCAGCAGGACCACCCCGACGGTGAGCAACGCCCGTTCCAGGGCCGCGTCGAACAGGCCGTACGGCAGGGCGGCCAGGGCCAGCCCGGCGATCACGATGAGCAGCAGACCGAACACCAGCTGAAGCAGCACGTCGATCAGCAGCGCGAGCACCCGGGAGCCGATTCGGGCGGCCCGTACGTCCAGCCGTACGGCCTCTCCGCTGACCAGATCGGCGTCACCGGAGGCCGGGGCGGTCCACCGCGCTGCTGTACTCACCTACGACAGTGAACACTATGATCGCGCGGACGGGGGTGGCTGGCGGTGGATCTCGACGCGTACGTCGCGGAGCATGGCGGGGAGTGGCGTCGGCTCAGCCAGCTCTGTGACCGGCGGCGTCTCGACGCCGCCGAGGTCGACGAGTTGGTGGCGCTCTACCAGCGGGTCACCACCCACCTGTCGGTGCTGCGCAGCCGCTCTCCCGATCCGGCGCTGCTGGGCGAGTTGTCCCAGGTGGTGCTCCGGGCCCGGGCCCGGCTCACCGGCCGGCCCCGGCCGTCCTGGGCGACGGTACGAGGGTTCCTGACGGCCGGTTTTCCCGGGGCGGTCTGGCGGGCGGCACCGTGGTGGTGCGCGGTGGCGACCGGCTTCACCCTGCTCACCTTCACGCTCATGGGGTTCGTCGCGGACAACCCGGAGACGGCCGCCGCCTTCATCGGTGACGAGGAGGCGGCGCACCTGGTCGAATCCGGATTCGCCGGCTACTACACGGAGTTCTCCGCGCCGACGTTCGCCTTCCACCTCTGGACGCACAACGCCTGGTTGGCGGCGAAGTGCCTGGCCGCCGGGGTGCTCATCGTCCCGGTCGGCTACCTGCTCTGGCAGAACGTGCTGAACATCGGGGTGGTCGGCGGGGTGATGATCTCCTACGGCCGGGCGGACGTCTTCTTCGGCCTGATCACCCCGCACGGGTTGCTGGAGCTGACCGGGGTCTTCGTCGCCGCCGGGGTGGGGCTGCGTACCGGCTGGGCCTGGATCTCGCCACCGGAGCAGTTGACCCGGGGGCAGGCGGTGGCTCGGGCGGGACGCGACGCCATCCTGGTCGCCCTCGGCCTGGTCGGGCTGTTCGCGGTCGCCGCGGTGATCGAGGCGTTCGTCACCCCGGCACCCGTGCCGACGGCCGTCCGCATCGCCGTCGGTGCCGCCGCCTGGCTCGCCTTCCTGGCCTACGTCGTGCTGCTCGGCTCCCGGGCCAGAGCCGACGTCGACGATCGGTGACGGCGAGGGCCGCGACGAGGTCGGCTCAGAGTCGGCCGGCGGCCTTGAGGCGCAGGTAGGCGTTGGCCAGGGCCGGCGCCAGCCGAGGGGCGGGCACGTCCACCACAGCGACGTCGTAGCGGGCCAGCGCCGCCGTCAGGCGGTCACGTTCGGCGAGCGTACGCCAGGCAGCGGCGGCGTTGTAGGCGTCCCGTGGGCGGCGGGGCGGTGTGCTGGTGAGCGCGGTCAGCACCGGATCCTGGGCCGCCGCCACCACCACCCGGTGCCGGGCGGCGAGCCGGGGCAGCACCGGCAGCAGCCCTGACCCGAGCGCCCCGGGCTCCAGCGAGGTGAGCAGCACCACCAGACTGCGCGGCCGGTGGCGGCGCAGCAACTCGCCTGCGATCAGCTGGAAGTCGGTCTCGACCAGCGCCGGTTGCAGGGGGGCCAGCGCATGTGCCAGCCGGGGCCACTGGGCCGGTCGGTCGGCGCCGCCGACCGAGGCGCGCGACACGGCATCGGCGGCCAGCACGTCCACCCGGTCACCGGCCCGTGCGGCCAGGGCGGTGAGCAGGAGGGCCGCGTCGATCGAGGCGTCCAGCCGGGGCTCGTCGCCGAGCAGCACGGCGGAGGTACGGCCGGTGTCCAGCACGCACACCAGCCGCCGGTCCCGTTCCGGCCGCCAGGTGCGTACCAGCACCTCGGCCCGGCGGGCGCTGGCCCGCCAGTCGATGGACCGTACGTCGTCGCCGGGCACGTACTCGTGCAGGGTGTCGAACTCGGTGCCCGCGCCGCGTCCCTGGCCGACCTGCGTCCCGTCGATCACCCGCAGCCGGGACAGCTTCTCGGGCAGGTGCCGGCGGGAGTCGAAGCGGGGCAGCACCCGCAGTGTCCACGGTGGGGTGGGCGGACGGCTGGTGCGCTGCCGGAACGCCAACCCGAGCGGCCCGAGCGAGCGGACCGTCAGCGCCACCGCCGGCCGGTCACCGCGGCGGGTCGGGGTGAGCCGGCTGGGCAGGGCCGCCACGTCACCGGCGGGCACGTGCACGACGCGCTCGGGTGGTACGTCCGGCTGCGCCCCGGCCGACGGCACCCAGGCATCGCGGACCTGGGCGTGCAACGTCCGGCCGGAGGCGTTGTGCAGATGCACCGTGACGGTGGCGGTCTCACCGAGCCGGACGCAACGATCACCGTCGCGCTCGACGGTGATCCCGCGCAGCGGTGCGGCCAGCCCGAAGTCCAGGGCGCACAACACCAGGACCACGCCGGTCATCACCGCCACCCCGACGAAGGGCGCGGGCCAGGCGGGCAGGGTCAGCGCACCGACTGCGAGCAGTGCTGCCGCCCGCCACGTCATCGCGGTGCGGGCACGGTGGCGAGCACCGAGTCCAGTACGGAGTCCATCCCGACCCCCTCCAGCTCGGCCTCCGGGCGCAGCCGCAGCCGGTGCCGCAGGGTGGGCCGGGCCATCGCCTTCACGTCGTCGGGCACCACGTGGTCGCGCCCGGCCAGCCAGGCCCACGCCTTGGCGGTGCCGAGCAGCGCGGTCGCCCCACGTGGCGAGGCGCCCAGTTCGAGCGCGGGCATGGCGCGGGTGGCCCGGCACAGGTCGACGACGTAGCCGAACAGCGGCTCGGCGACGTGCACCCGACCGACGGCCGCGCGGGCCACGGCGAGGTCGGTCGCGTCGGCCACCGGGCGTACGCCGGCGGCGGCCAGGTCCCGGGGGTCGAAGCCGGCGTGGTGGGCGCGCAGGACGCCCAACTCCTCCTCACGGGCGGGCAGCGGCACGGTGAGTTTGAGCAGGAACCGGTCCAGTTGCGCTTCGGGCAGCGGATAGGTGCCCTCGTACTCCACCGGGTTCTGGGTGGCGGCGACGATGAAGGGGTCGGGCAGCGGATGCTGCGTGCCCTCGATGGTGACCTGCCGTTCCTCCATCACCTCCAGCAGGGCGGACTGGGTCTTCGGCGGCGTCCGGTTGATCTCGTCGGCGAGCAGCAGGTTGGTGAAGACGGGTCCTTCCCGGAAGGTGAAGGCCGCGGTACGGGCGTCGAAGATCATCGAGCCGGTCACGTCGCCCGGCATCAGGTCGGGGGTGAACTGGACCCGTCGGGTCGACAGGTCCAGCGCCGCGCCGAGGGTGCGTACCAGGAGCGTCTTGGCCACCCCGGGTACGCCCTCCAGCAACACGTGACCGCGGCAGAGCAGGGCGATGATCAGCCCGGTGACCACCCCGTCCTGCCCGACGACCGCCTTGGCCACCTCGGTACGCAGTCGGTGCAGCGCGGCCCGGCTGGGGTCGGCGGCCAGCGGGTCGCTGAGCGTGGCGGGTCGGGTCACCGGGGGTCTCCTTCGGATCGGGGCAGCGGCGGCCGAACTGGGGACGATCGTGGGTCGCGGGCCGCGCGATCCAGTTCCTTCGCCAGTTCCAGCAGTTCCTGGTCGGTGTCCGGGGCGTCGCCGTGGAGCAGGTCACGGACGGTGTCCGGATGTTCGCCGGTCTCGGCGGCCACGACGGCAGCCACGTCGGGGGTGCCGGCCGGCAGCTGCAACCGCCGCCCCAGCCGGTCCTTCGCGGCGGCGCGGAGCACCTCGGCGGTGCTCTGGTGAGCCTTCGCCCGATGGTAGAGCCGGGCCCGGCCGAACACCGTCTCCGCAGCCGGGACGGTCACCGGCAGCGGTTCGGGCGTGGGCGGGCCGAAGCGGCGGGCCCGGGCGATGGCGATCAGCAGCGCGGCCAGCACGAGCTGCGCCAGCAGCGCCCAGAACCAGGGAGGGAAGGCCGACCAGAGCGGGTTGCTGGTCTGCTCCCGGCCCGGTCCGTCGGAGCCGGAGGCGTTACCGCCCGGTGGTGCGGGCGGCATGGTCTCGGTGCTGTCGCCGGCACCCAGGTCACCCTGGTCGCCGCCGGGTTCGTCGTAGGGTTCCTCGTCCGGCTCGGACGGCGGTGTGGTCCGTACGGTGCTGGGTGTGGGTGGTGCAGGTGCCGGTCCGTCGAGGTCGAGCCAGAGCACCCGGCCGGTGGTGGCGAGCAGAGCGGTGGCGAACAGTTCGTTGTCCCACTCGCCGATGCGGCCGTTGCGGAACGGGTCACTGGCGCCCACCACCACGTTCTCGGCCGCACCGGGAAGTCGGGCCAGCCCGGCGGAGTAGCAGAGGTCCACCGAGCCGGGCGGGCCGGTGGGGGCGTACCGCTGCCGGGCGACGGCGGCTGTCGCGCCGGTGACCTCGGGCAGTGCGCAGGGCCCGGTGAGGTGCGGGGCGACGGCCCGGGCCGCCCAGCGCCGACCTGCCGGTCGCAGTGGCATCCCGGCGGCGGCCAGCACCCGCCGGGGCGGGTCGACAAGCACCAGCCGGGTGTGGCCGGGCAGCAGGTTCAGGTAGTCGACGGTCTGCGGGTGCAGCAGTTCCGGGGCCGGTACGAACAGGGTGGCCGGGCCGGACCTCGCCGCCCGCAGCGCCGCGAGGGTGTCGGTCTCCCGCCGCACCTGCACGCCACGTTCGGCCAGGCCGGCGGCCAACCGACTGCCGCCGTCGTCCCCGGTCGACAGCGGTGACAGGAATCCCGCGTCGGTCTGGTCCGGCTGGTCGATCGCGTGGGTGACCAGGGTCGTGATGACCACCAGGGCGCTCAGCAGCACCGGGATCAGGATGCGGTGCCGCCGTCGGCGTACCTTCGGCGCGCTCATCGGGCGTCGGGGGTGCGGTCGGTGAGCAGCCGGTGCAGCGTGGCGGCGTGGTCGCGTACCCGCTGGTCGTGGTCGGCGGTGCCGGGACGCTGGGCGTACCAGATGCGGGCGAAGATGGTCGCCGCGGCGGCCAGCGGCGGACCGGCCGGTGGGTGGCGGGTGGCGGCTGCCTCGACGATCTCGGTGACCGTCGTGCCGGGGCGTACCGACACCAGGTCGCGGTCGGACAGTTCCCGGACCATGCCGCGCAGCCGCTCCCGGATCGCCTCGTCGTAGCGTCCTTCGGCGGCCAGCCGGTCGGCCAGCGTGACATGGTGCGCCGGTGGTCCGGTCGGCTGCGGCGACTCCAGGTCGACGGCAGGGTCGCTGTCGACCCGACGCGGCCGGGGTGCCCGAGCGGGACGTCGGCGCCGACGCAGCCGGGGGAACCGGCGCGGTCGGGGAAACCGGCGTGGCACCCAGGCGGGGTAGGTGTACCAGCCGGCGGAGACCAGCAGCGTGGCGAGCACCAGCAGCAGCGCGACCAGGGGCAGCGGAATGTGATCACCGAGCGCGGCCGTGGTCTCGGTCCACCAGCGGGTGAAGCTCATCGGCCCACCGCCAACAGGGTGCACTGCGGCGCGTCGACGGGTGCCCGGGAGAGGTGGATGTCCAGCCCCTCGGTGCGGATCCGGGTCTCCAGGTGCAGGACCGCGTCCAGGCAGGCCAGCCCGGCGTAGCCGACCATGTTGACGGCCGCCCACAGCAGCATGGCCACGGCGACGGCCCAGCCCGACGCGATCAGGTTCAGGCTGGACAACCCGGTGAACAGGCCCCACGCGAGACCGACCCGGAGCAGCCACCAGACGAGGTAACCGAGCAGCCGCAGACCGGCGGCCCGGCCGCCGACCCGCAGCGCGAGGTCGACGGAACGGATCGGCGCACGCAGCGGCCTGAGCCGGTCCAGGGCCAGTGCCGGGGCCACCCCGCCGAGCAGCGCGAATCCGAGGAACCAGGTCGGGCCGGGCAGGGACGCCAGCAACATCGTGACGCCGACGATCGGGCAGAGCAGCAGGGTGGCGCCCCAGCGGGCACCCCGAGGGTGGCGCAGGTCCCGAATGCCGGCCGGGCGGCCGACCAGGGCGCTGCCGGCGGCCCGGGCGGCCGGGTTGCCGAGCAGCATGATGATCATGGCTTCGGTTGCCGCGCCGACGGCGAGCAGGACCAGGAAGGGCCCCAGGCTGCTCATCGACAGGGTCCACCACAGTGGTGGATCGACGCCGACGGCGACCCGCAGGGGCAGCAGGAGGAGTTGTTCGACGAGGGCGAGCGCTCCGGCCAGGGGAAGCAGTGCTCCCAGGTGCCCGCGCAGCAGCAGCACTGCGGAGTCGAGCAGTTCACCGACGGTGAGCGGCCGGTTGGGGAGTACGGCGATCGAGCCGGCGTGGGGCACGCGCACTCCTGTCGAAGGCGGGGGCGGTGGCGCGCGGGGACGCAGCCAGGGATCATGTTGACACGCGCGAGTCGGACAGGTGGAGCCCGGCCGGTGGGGCGGCTCGTGTGAGCGGTGTACCGGCGGGTGCTGGGCACGGCGTGGGTCCCGGCAGTAGCGTGCCGGGATGACGCCCGAACCCCCTGAACTGAACGGGATGGAAACATTAACCCCATGAGAGCCCGGGTACTGGTGGTCGACGACGACCCCGCGCTCGCCGAGATGCTCGGCATCGTCCTGCGTAGCGAGGGATTCATGCCGTCCTTCGTGGCGGACGGGGAACGCGCGCTGGCGGCGTTCCGCGATAATCGTCCCGATATCGTCCTGCTTGACCTCATGTTGCCCGGAATGAGCGGCATCGACGTTGCGCGGGCGATCCGAGCCGAGTCCGGCGTACCGATCGTGATGCTGACCGCCAAGAGCGACACCGTCGACGTGGTGCTCGGCCTGGAGTCCGGGGCCGACGACTACGTGGTGAAGCCGTTCAAGCCCAAGGAGCTGGTGGCCCGGATGCGGGCCCGGTTGCGCCGGGGCGAGGACGCCGCGCCGGAGCTGCTCACCATCGGCCCGCCCGGCAACCAGATCGCCATCGACGTGCCGGCGCACACCGTCAGCCGCAACGGCGAGGAGGTGAAGCTGACCCCGCTGGAGTTCGATCTGCTGGTGGCGCTGGCCCGCAAGCCGCGCCAGGTCTTCACCCGTGAGGTTCTGCTGGAGCAGGTCTGGGGCTACCGGCACGCGGCCGACACCCGACTGGTGAACGTGCACGTACAACGCCTGCGCGCCAAGATCGAGCCGGATCCGGAGCGACCTGAAATCATCCTCACCGTGCGGGGCGTGGGCTACAAGGCGGGTACCGGATAGCCTGGGTCGCACTGTGACCGCCGCCCCGATTCCGGATCCCGACACCACGTCCCGCCGCCCCGGCGCGGGGCGGGAGTTGTGGCGTCGGCTCAGCGGTCGGGCCGCCCGCGTGTTCGCCGGCCTGCACCACGCCTGGCGACGCTCGCTGCAGGTGCGGGTGGTCACCATCACACTTGTGGTGTCGAGCCTGCTGGTGGGCGGTTTCGCCTACCTGATCGCCGGCAAGATCACCAGCATTCTGCTGGACAACGCCAAGACCGACGTGCGGCTTCGGCTGACCAGCGGAGCGGAGTACGCGGCCAAGCAGTTCAGCCTCTACAGCCAGCCGCAGGAGGCCCAGCTCCAGGAGACCATCGACGGCACGGTCAACTACCTGGCCGGCGGCGACCCGCAGCAGACCAGCGGCGTGGTGGTGGCGCTGACCGCGGACGGCGTCGGTGGCATGATCCTGCCGCGCAGTTCGCCCGCGGTGGACTTCCGGCCGTTGATCAGCCCCGAGCTGCGGGCGGCGGTGGCCGGCGGCAACGTGGCCAACCAGATCCAGACCGGTCGGCTCACCGGCGATCGGGACACCAAGTACCTGGTCTACGGCTCGCCGGTACCGACCCGCTTCGGTCAGGTGGAGCTCTACTACTTCGTACCGCTGACGTTGCAGGATTCGACGGCCAGTCAGGCGCGGACCACGGTGCTGGTCACCGGTCTCGCCCTGGTGCTGCTGCTCGGCCTGCTCGCGGCGCTGGTGACCCGGCTGGTGGTGACGCCGGTACGGGTGGCGGCCCGCACCGCCCAGCGGCTCTCCGCCGGCCTGCTCGATCAGCGGATGGCGGTCAACGGCGAGGACGACCTGGCCCTGCTCGCCGCCTCCTTCAACCAGATGGCCACCAACCTGCAACGGCAGATCCTGCGGCTGGAGGAGATGTCGCGCCTGCAGCGGCGGTTCACCTCGGACGTCTCGCACGAGCTGCGTACCCCGCTGACCACGGTACGGATGGCCGCCGATTTGATCTTCGCCGAGCGGGACGGGTTCGAGCCGTCGGTGGCGCGCAGCGCCGAGTTGCTGCAAGCCGAGCTGGACCGTTTCGAGGAGTTGCTGACTGACCTGCTGGAGATCAGCCGGTTCGACGCCGGTTTCGCGGTCCTCGACGCCGAGCCGACCGACCTGGTGCCGGTGGTGCACCGGGTGGTGGACCGCCTCTCCGGCCTGGCCGAACGGGTCGGCGTGGAGATCGAACTGGACCTGCCGGCGACCCCGGTGATCGCCGAGATCGACCCGCGCCGGGTGGAGCGGGTGCTGCGCAACCTGGTCGGCAACGCGGTGGAGCACGGCGAGGGGCGGCCGGTGCGCATCACCCTGGGGATGGACGACACCGCCGTCGCGGTCACCGTCCGCGATCATGGCGTCGGGCTCAAGCCCGGCGAGGAGAAGTTGGTCTTCAACCGGTTCTGGCGGGCCGATCCGTCCCGGGCCCGGCAGACCGGCGGCACCGGGCTGGGCCTGTCGATCAGCCTGGAGGACGCCCGGCTGCACGGTGGCTGGCTGGAGGCGTGGGGTGCGCCGGGGCAGGGCGCACAGTTCCGGCTCACCCTGCCGGCGCGGGCCGGCGACCGGTTGATCACCTCGCCGCTGCGGCTGGTGCCGGCGGACGCGGCCGTGTCGTTCGGCGCGACGTCGACCGAGAGTCAGCTGGCCATCGGTCCGGGACCGGACGGCGCACTCACGGTCGGACCGGCGAAGTCGGTCCCTGAGCAGCGCGCGGAGGTGGCTTCGTGAGGCGACGACTGCTCAGCGGCGCGCTCGGCGCGACGCTGGTGCTGGCCGGCGCGGTCGGTTGCGGCATCCCCGACCGGTCGGAGGTGCAGACCGAGCAGCGAGGACCCGCGGCGGAGGCAAGTTGGTCGCTGGGCCGGGGCAGCGAACCGCCGGCACGAGAAGCCAGCGGCAGCGACGCCGAGGCCTTCGTCCGCAACTTCCTGGCCGCCGCGGCCGGCGAGCCGGATCGGGCGTACGACCGGGTCAAGCAGTACATCGCGGTGGCGGAGCGCGGCGGCCTGCAGGTGAAGCAGGGCAGCGAGGTGGCGCTGTCGGTGGTACGCCTCACCGACGACCCGGTGATCGAGCCGGACGTCGACAGCATGAAGGTCACCATCAGCGTGCAGCAGGTCGGCCTGCTGCGGGCCAACGGCATGCTGGTGCCGCCCCTGGCCACCGAGACGACGTACGAGTTCCGCCTGATCAACGCCGGTCCGGCGGGTCAGGACGACGCCGGGTTCTACGTCAGCGGCCCACCGAACGTGTTGCTGCTCAGCGACGAGGCGCTGCGCCTGTACTACCAGGCCGAATCCATCTACTTCTGGAACTCCGAACGGACCCGGCTGGTGCCCGACCAGCGGTACCTCTCCTCGGCGGTGCCCGCCGAGCGGCGGGTGAGCGAGGTGGTCCGTTGGCTGACCGCAGGCCCGTCGGACTGGCTGCGGGTCGGCGTCTCCGGGCTGCCCGACCGCACCGAGATGATCAACAACGCCACCGGCTCGGACGGCCGGTGGGAGGTCAACCTCGACATGCCCGGCGCCGACGACGTCCGGTTGGAGCAGTTCGCCACCCAGCTGGCCTGGTCGCTGCTGGAGCTGGACGGCATCCTGGAAATCAAGATCCTGAACCAGTCCCGGAAGCTGGTCGACCTGGGCGAACAGCGGGCGTCGAATCAGCTGTACCGGCTCGACGACAGCAGCGCCCGACGGTTCTGCGTCTACGAGGGCGCGATCCACGCGCTCGCCGTGGCCAACGAGCCGATCGGCCGGGTTCCGGTGGCGGCCGACGCGAACCACGACGTGCTCTCCGCCGGGCTGCGCCGCGCCGGCAGCGACGTGCTGGCCGCCCTGGTGGTGAGCGAGGATGCCGGGCAGCGGCTGCGGGTCGGCCGGGGCCGGGACGTGGTGGAGACCTTCATGACAGGGCCGGCGCACACCGTCATCGGTCGGCCGGTCTGGCTGCGTACCGACAGTGATCAGCCGGCCGGCCTGGTGGTCGCCGACGGCGAGCTGTACCGCTTCGACGACCGGGGGGCCATGCGCCCGGTGCAGCTCGGCCTGCCGGGCCGCGTCGACGCGGTGGCGGCCTCGCTGGACGGGCACCGGATCGCCCTGATCGTCGACGGTGCGCTGCACGTGGCCGCGATCAGTTGGGAGGGCGGGGTGCCCACCATCGGCCCGGCCCGACGCCTGGCGACCTCACTGAACCGACTGACCGCGGTCGACTGGTGGGCGGAGAGCCGCCTACTGGTGGCCGGGGCCGCCGGTCGACCCGCGATCTACGACATCAGCGTCGACGGGGCGCTGGAGACCCGGCTGCGTGACGACGCCGGTGCCGAGGTCACCCACCTGGCCGCCCACCCGGCCACCCCGACCTCGCCGCTCGCCGCCACGTTCATGTACGAGGCCAACGGCGTGACCTACCGCAACAACCCGTTCGAGCGGATCGTGCGCGAACAGGTCCAGGACGTCACGGCGCCGCCGACCGGGGTCCGCCCGGGCAATCCCACCGCCCCCGTCTTCCTCTACTGAGTCGACCGTGCTGCGCGGGCTGTGGGCGGATCTGGCCGACCTGGCCCTGCCCACCGAATGCGCCGGCTGCCGGCAGCGCCGACCCGGGCTGCGGCACGGCGTCTGCCCGGACTGCGTGACCGCGCTTCAGGCGCTTCGCCCCGGGGAGGTCCGACCGGTGCCGGCGCCGGTGGGGTTGCCGCCCTGTCACGCGCTCGGCAGCTACGGCGGGCCGCTGCGGGAGACCCTGCTCGCGTACAAGGAACATGGCCGACACGGTCTGGCCCGACCGCTGGGCGCGCTGCTCGCCGAGGTCGTGGCCGATGCGGTCGGCTCGGCCCGACCGCTGGTGCTGGTGCCGGTGCCGGACACCCCGGCGGCGGCCCGGGCCCGCTTCGGCGACCACCTCGGCCGGCTCGCCCGGCACTGCGCCCGTCGGCTCGACGCGGCGGGCTGGCCGGTACGCGTGGACCGGCCGGTACGCGCGCTGCCCCGGCCGGACTCGGTCACCCTGGACAGCGCCGGTCGGGCGGCGACGGCGCTGGCCGCCTTCCGGGTACGGCCGGACGCCGGCCCGGTGCCGCCCGGCACGACAGTGGTCCTGCTGGACGACATCGTCACCACCGGGTCGACACTTGCCGCGATCAGTCAATTGCTGGCCGTACAAGGAATGTCGCCGTCGGTGGCGGCGGTGCTGGCCGCCACCGAAAAAAGGCACCAACGGTGACGGATTGTGTTTCCAATTCACTCCTTCGTGTGTGATCTTTGCAAAATTCCGGCCGTTGTCGAGGGCTGGGGATGACGAGCGGGCAAACAAGAGTTAGCGTTTGCTTGTCGAGGGTAGGAGGTCAGCCACCTACCCCCGGCGGTGAGAGGAGGCGTAGCCGTATTGACCGGTCGACGCCGAGCGGGGCCCCTCCCCGGACGCGCGACCGGAGTTTTCGGAGCAAAGACCGTCCGAGCAAGGAGGTCACGGTGGACATCGTGGTCAAGGGCCGTAACGTCGAAGTGCCGGATCATTACCGGGTGCACGTAGCAGAAAAACTGGCGAAGATCGAACGTTACGACCACAAGCTGATTCGTGCCGAGGTGGAGCTTTTCCACGAGCGCAATCCGCGCCAGGCCGACCACTGCCAGCGAGTGGAAATCACCTGCTTCTCCCGGGGCCCGGTGATCCGGGCCGAGGCCTGCACGAGCGACTTCTACAGCGCCCTGGACGCCGCGATCGCCAAGCTCGACGCCCGACTCCGCCGCGCCGCCGACCGGCGTCGGGTGCACCGCGGCCGGCACGCGCCGCTGTCGGTCGCCGCCGCCACCGCCGGCCTGCCGGTAACCGACCTCCCCTCCGCCGCCCTGGGCGCACCGGCCAGCGCTGCCACCGCGGTCGCCGAACGCGCCGAGGAGGACGAGTACGACGACCAGCCGTGGCACATCGCCCGGGAGAAGGTGCACCCGGCCGAGCCGATGACCGTCGATGACGCGCTGTTCCAGATGGAACTCGTCGGCCACGACTTCTATCTGTTCCAGGACAAGGAATCGGGTCGTCCGAGCGTGGTCTACCGACGGCACGCCTACGACTACGGCATCATCTCGCTGGACATCTGACCGGCGTCGGTGCGGGCCGGCGGCAGCGCCCCGGCCCGCACCGCTCCGTCCGCGGTCAGTCCCGCAGTTCGCCGGGGAGCAGCCCGTACACGGTCGAGTCGCCCCGGCTGCCCTCCGCGCCGGGAAGCCGGGCGCGCAACAGTCCCTCGTAGCGGAAGCCGGCCCGTTCCAGCACCCGCCGGGAGGCCTGGTTCTCCGGGAGGGTGCCGGCCCACAACCGGGCCAGACCGACCTGCTCGAAGCCCCACCTGGCGAGCAGCCGCACCGCGCGGGTGGCGAAGCCGCGTCCCCGCCACTGCGGGAACAGGCTGTAGCCGAGCATCCCCTGCCCGCCGGGCTGGTCGTGCAGCAACATGCAGGTTCCGGCCACCGACCCCGAGGCCGCGTCGAGGATGGTCATCGACGCGACCGTACCGACCAGCCACTGGTGCGCCGCACCGACGCTGCGCCGGACGATCTCCTCGCGAGCCGGCGGACCCGGTGGTACCCGGCTGGCCACCACGTCCGGGCTGCTGTTCAGGCGGTACATCTCGTCGGTGTCCTCGGGCCCGAGCGGCCGCAGCACGATCACCCCGTCGGTGAGTCGCCCACCGGGCAGGTCGGGCAGCAGCCGGGGGTACGGTCCGGGCGGATCGTCGGCCAGCCGTACCCAGACGGCCAGGTCCCGTCGGCCTCCATCGCGCGCCCGGCCACCACCTCGACGTATCCCCTCGGGTCGGAAACCGGTGGCCAACGCGACCCGCTGGCTGGCCACGTTCTCGACCTGGGCGAGCAACTCCAGCCTTTCGATGCCGTCGGTGAAGGCGCGCTCGGCCAGCGCCCGGGTGGCCGCCGTTGCCACCCCACGTCCCCGCGCGTCCGGATGCACCCAGTAGCCGATCTCGGCCTGCCGTCGCGGTGGCATCGCGTGGCTCAGCCCGATGGTGCCGAGCAGCCGGTCGGTGGCCGGATCGGCGACGGCGTACGCGGCCCCACCGGCGGCGAACGCCGCGGGAGCACCCTCGGTGATCCACCACCGGGCGTCGGCCTCGGTGTACGGGCTGGGCAGGCCGTCGAGAAACCGCTGGGTCAGCGGGTCGGCACAGCCGGCGACGACATCGGCCTCGTCGGCCGGACGGAACGGCCGCAGGCGTACGCCGTGGGCTTCGATCGTCTCGGGCGTCACACCGTCACCTGGCCCGCTGCCGGCCAGCTGCTGGTACCTGCGCTGGTCCGTGCCGCGCTGCTCAGCGGGACCAGGTCCTCGGCCAGCAGCGCGCCGACCCAGGCGTCGGCCCGGGTGCCGCGGTGGTTCAGCGCAGCCCGGGCGGTGCCCTCCATGGCGAAGCCGACCTTTTCGGCGACCCGGCGGGAGGCGACGTTGCCGACCTTGGCCCACCACTCGATGCGGGCCAGCCCGAGCGTGGCGAAGCCCCAGGTGGTGAGCGCCGCCAGCGCCGCCGTCTGGTAGCCGCGACCCCGGGCGTGCGGCGCGGTCATGAAGCCGACGGTCGCCAGCAGCGGGTCGCCGGAGGACAGCCGCAGGTCGATCGAGCCGGCGTAGCGGTCCTGCTCGTCGGCGATCACGAAGCAGGTGGCGGTGCCGCCGGCCCAGCAGTCCTCGCAGTGGGCCAGGAAGGACACGGCCGCCGACCGGTCGTAGGCCTCCGGGACGGTGGTCCACCGCAGGGTGTCCGGATCTTGGCAGGTGATCACCAACGCGTCGAGGTCGCGGTCCTCCAGCGGACGCAGGCGCAGCTCGCGTCGCGATGTGCTGGCGAAGAGGGTGGGCTGGGCCCGGCCGAAGACGGCGGCTCGGCGAGCCTCCAGGGAGCCTGGGCCGGCCGGACCGACCTCGCCGGGTGCCGGCACCTCACCGGGCAGCAGCGAGCCGACCCATTCGTAGCTGCCGGGTGCCGGGTCGGCGGCGCGCAGCCGACCCTCGATCCGGAAGCCGCTGCGCAGGGCGACCAGCCGGGCGGCGTGGTTGCCCGCGCGGGACGTCCAGAGCAGCCGGCGCAGGTCCAGTTCCGCGAAGGACCACCGGGCGAGGGCGCGGACGGCGCGGACCGCCACCCCCTGACCGCGCGCCCACGGGGCGGTCCAGTAGCCGATCTCGCTGAGCTGCCGGCTCCGGTCGATTCGCTGCAGATCAGCGGCACCGAGGAGTCGACCGGTGGCGGCGTCACAGACCGCGAAGGCGGCTGCCGTGGCCTCCGCCCACTGGCGCATGCGGCCCGCGATGAACCGTTGCGCATCCTGCGGCCGGTAGGGTCGGGGAAAGTCGATCCAGCGCTGGATCTCCGGATCCTGGCCGGCGCGATGCAGGTCGTCGGCGTCGGTCGGCCGCCACGGCCGGAGCGTCAGTCCGGCCTCGGTGATCTCCACGGGCTCCATTCGACCCATCGTGCCGGATCGTTCGCCCACGGCGTAACGGGTAAACCGGGCGCGTAGCCTGGAGCGTCGGACGTTATGTCGGTTTCGCGATGGCCGAGGGCCGCCACCAGTGACCATTGGCCCGATGAAACGCCTACGATGGTTCGAGACTGTCTAGGGGAGCGTTGATCCGTGTCGATTCTGGAAAAGGTCCTTCGCGCGGGCGAGGGGCGCATGGTGCGCCGGCTGAAGGCGATCGCCGCCGCCGTCAACTCGATCGAGGACGACTACGTCAACCTCACCGACGAAGAGCTGAGCGGCATGACCGAGCAGTTCAGGGAACGGCTCGCCGAAGGCGAGACCCTGGACGACCTGCTGCCCGAGGCGTTCGCGGTCTGCCGGGAGGCAGCGGCGCGGGTGCTCGGTCAGCGACCGTACGACGTCCAGGTGATGGGCGGCGCGGCGCTGCACTTCGGCAACATCGCCGAGATGAAGACCGGTGAGGGTAAGACGCTGACCTCGGTCATGCCGGTCTACCTCAACGCGCTGTCCGGCAAGGGCGTGCACGTGGTCACCGTCAACGACTACCTGGCCCAGCGTGACGCGGCCTGGATGGGTCGGGTGCACCAGTTCCTCGGCCTGACCGTCGGTGTGGTGCTGCCCAACCGGCCCGCCACCGAGCACCGCGCGGCGTACGAGTGCGACATCACCTACGGCACCAACAACGAGTTCGGCTTCGACTACCTGCGCGACAACATGGCCTGGTCGAAGGACGAGCTGGTCCAGCGCGGCCACAACTTCGCCGTGGTCGACGAGGTCGACTCCATCCTGATCGACGAGGCCCGGACCCCGCTGATCATCTCCGGTCCGGCCGAGCACTCCGCCCGCTGGTACGGCGAGTTCGCCGCCGTGGTGGCCCGCCTGCAGGCCGGCAAGGACGGCGAGGGCGACTACGAGGTCGACTACGCCAAGCGCACCATCGCGGTCACCGAGCGCGGCGTGGCCAAGGTCGAGGACCGCCTCGGCATCGACAACCTCTACGAGTCGGTGAACACTCCGCTGGTCGGCTACCTGAACAACGCCATCAAGGCCAAGGAGCTGTACAAGCGCGACAAGGACTACATCGTCAGCGACGGCGAGGTCCTGATCGTCGACGAGTTCACCGGCCGCATCCTGCACGGGCGCCGCTACAACGAGGGCATGCACCAGGCGATCGAGGCCAAGGAGGGGGTGGAGATCAAGCAGGAGAACCAGACCCTGGCCACCATCACCCTGCAGAACTACTTCCGCCTCTACGACAAGCTCTCCGGCATGACCGGTACCGCCCAGACCGAGGCGGGCGAGTTCAACAAGGTCTACAAGGTCGGCGTGGTGACCATCCCGACCCACCGGCCGATGGTCCGGCAGGACCGGGCCGACGTCATCTACAAGACCGAGAAGGCCAAGTTCAACGCGGTCATCGAGGACATCGCCGAGCGCCACCAGGCCGGGCAGCCGGTGCTGGTCGGCACCGTCTCGGTGGAGAACTCCGAGATCCTCTCCCAGCTGCTGCGCCGCCGGGGCATCCCGCACTCGGTGCTGAACGCGAAGTTCCACGCCCGCGAGGCGGAGATCGTCGCGCAGGCCGGCCGTAAGGGCGCGGTCACCGTCGCCACCAACATGGCCGGTCGAGGCACCGACATCCTGCTCGGCGGCAACGCCGAGTTCCTCGCCGCCAGCGAGCTGCGTCAGCGCGGACTCGACCCGGTGGAGAACGCCGAAGAGTACGACAAGGCGATGGAAGAGGTCCTGCCGAAGTGGAAGCAGGCCTGCGAGGCCGAGGCCGAGGAAGTGGCCGCCGCCGGTGGGCTCTACGTGCTGGGCACCGAGCGGCACGAGTCCCGGCGGATCGACAACCAGCTGCGCGGTCGGTCCGGCCGGCAGGGTGACCCGGGCGAGTCGCGCTTCTACCTGTCGCTTCAGGACGAGCTGATGAAGCGGTTCCGCTCCGGTGCGGTCGAGGCGGTCATGGAGCGCTTCAACATCCCGGAGGACGTGCCCATCGAGTCGAAGATGGTCACCCGCCAGATCAAGAGCGCGCAGGCCCAGATCGAGGGGCAGAACGCCGAGATCCGCAAGAACGTCCTCAAGTACGACGAGGTCATGAACCAGCAGCGCCAGGTGATCTACGCCGAGCGGCTGCGCGTACTCAACGGCGAGGACCTCTCCGAGCAGGTCCGCAACATGATCGACGACGTGATCGAGGCGTACGTCCAGGGCGCCACGTCGGAGAACTACGCCGAGGAGTGGGATCTCGAGCAGCTCTGGGCCAGCCTCAAGCAGCTCTACCCGGTGGGCATCACCATCGAGGAGATGGAGGAGGAGGCCGGCGGTTCCCGGGCCGGCATCGACGCCGACTTCCTCATCTCCCGACTGCGGGCGGACGCGCACGCCGCGTACGACCGTCGTGAGGAGCAGCTCGGTGCCGAGGGCACCCGGCAGCTGGAGCGGATGGTCCTGCTCCAGGTCATCGACCGCAAGTGGCGTGAACACCTCTACGAGATGGACTACCTCCAGGAGGGCATCACGCTGCGGGCGTACGCCCAGCGTGACCCGGTGGTGGAATACCAGCGCGAGGGTTTCGCCATGTTCGCCACCATGATGGAAGGCATCAAGGAGGAGACGGTCGGCTTCCTCTACAACCTCGAGGTGCAGGTCAACGAGCCGGAGCCCGAGGAAGAGGAAGTCCAGCTGCTGGACAAGCCGGTGGAGATCCGGGCCAAGGGCCTCGGCCGTGCACCGCAGCAGCAGGGCCTTCAGTACTCCGCCCCCACCATCGACGGTGAGGCCGGCGCCGGTGCGGTCGCCGTGCAGCGCGACGACCAGCGCGCCCCGGCGCTCGGCATCGGTGGCCCGGAGCCCGACGCACCGGCAGCCCCCGGCCGCACCGCCCCGGCCGCGCCGCAGCGTCAGGCCAATGGCCTGCGCGGTGCCGGAGTGGCATCCAGCACGGCCCGCCAGACGGCGGCCAACGGGCAGGCCGCAGCCAGCAACGGCCCGTCCCGTAACGCACCGTGCCCCTGCGGCTCCGGGCGTAAGTACAAGCGCTGCCACGGTGCCCCCGGTGGCACCTCGGCCAGCTGACTGAGCACCCCCGAAGCCCCGGCCACCGCTGACGCGGTGTCCGGGGCTTCGACATTCCCCCTGCCCTGCGTCGCCCTTCCCCCGCTGGCGTTCCCGTGGCCCCCTGCTCTGTGCCCTCCCTACACTGCGTCCTCCGCGCCGCGCCCCTTCGCGTCGTGCCCCTTCGCGTCGTGCCCTCCGCGTCGCCTTCGCGTTGCGCTCGGGGGTGCTGGTGCTGGTGCTGGAGCGGGGTGGCGGGGGCAAGATCCTGCTCGATGTGGGATCGAGTGGTCTCGGAGCGGCGAGGTGACCACTCGATCCAGGATCGAGCGCGATCTTGAAGAACATGCGTGGGTGGTGGTGACGTCGGCCCGGACGGGCCACCAGATCGGGGTCGGCTTGCGGGATGAGGCGGGTGGCGACGCAGGGCTGTGGTCGATCCGGGGGTTGGTCAGCGGGGTAGGTATTCGCGTTGACCCCACGCTGTCCTCTCCACGCTGGCTCTTGCGCTGGCTCTTCGCGTTGCGCTTCGCGTTGCGCTTCGCGTTGCGCTTCGCGTTGGCTCTTGCGCTGGTCCTCCGCGCTGGCTCTACGCGCTGGCCCTTGCGCTGGTCCTCCGCGCTGCCTTCGCGTTGCGCTCCGCGCTGGCCCTTGCGCTGATCCTCCGCGTTGGCCCTCCGCGCCGTCTTCGCGTTGCGCTCGGGGGAGCTGGTGCGGGTTGGCAGGGCAAGATCCTGCTCGATGTGGGATCGAGTGGTCTCGGAGCGGCGAGGTGACCACTCCATCCAGGATCGAGCGCGATCTTGAAGATGCTGTGGGTGCGGCAGCTGGGCCGCCCCAGGGTCCCGATGTTGAGGTTGGCCTGGGCGGATGGTCGGTGATCGCGGCTGGGTGCGGGGTGAGCAGGGTGACGATGCGGGGCTGAGGTCGGGCTTGGTCAGTGGGTAAGCATGCAAAATCGGGATGGGCTGCCGAGGGTGCCAGTGCGCGGGTTACGGGGGCGTCGGGGTGTCAGAGGACGCGTAGGTCGGTGCAGAGCCAGGTGCCGCGCCGGTGCTCCAGACGTAGTGCCATGGCCCAGTTGGTGTCGACGACGCCGGTGAGGACGGCGGCGGCCTCGATGGCGGCGGGGTGGAGTTCGCAGACGCGCAGGCGGCGGAGCCGGAGAGTGGGGCGGGGGGTACGGCGGCGCGTCGGGACAGCGCGGGCGGTGGCGCGAGCCAGCTCGGGCAGCAGTTGGGCGCTGCGTGTGGGGTCCAGTTGACGGCGAAGTTGCACCGGCGGCCGGAAGCCGTTGAAGACCTCGATGCAGTTTGCCACGAAGCGGTAGGCGACCCGGGTGGCCGACGGGGTGGCGGTGGCCAGGGCGCCGGGTGGTAGCTGCCGGACCGGGTCATGGCCGGGGCGTACGGGGACCGGGCGGGCGGTGACCCGCGGGTGGGGTGGGCGCTCCGAGGCATGCCGAGCGGATCGCTGGTGGGCGGAGAAGAGGTCGAGGGCGAGTTGGCCGTCGCCCGGTTCGGGCCATCCGGCGCTCTCGTCGACGAAGGGCGGGTCGTACGCGGGTGCCGGCCGCAACCGCACGGGCGGGTGGCTCGGCCCGGGTCGCCGGGGATCGATCATCGCCCTGGCCCTCTCGTTCGATCCGGTTGTTCCCTACGTTTGCCTTCGTTTGCTTTCGATAGACCTCATTCTGTGGCACGGCAGAGCCGTCGGTCAATGCCTTCGGGGTGGTGCGACTACTCGGGTTCGCGCTCGGTCAGCGGATTTCCGCGTACCCACTCGGCGGTTTCCGCGTACTTCTGCTGGATGTACTCCTCCAGCCGGGCGCGCTCGACGCGCCACTGGCCCCGACCGCCGATCTTGATCGCAGGCAGCTCGCCGCTGCGCACCATGTGGTAGACCTGCGAATCCGACACGTTCAGCTCGGCGGCCACGTCGGACAGGAGCAGGAACCTGGGCTCCACGTGAACTCCCCGGGTTGGCGTCGTTTGCCTCAGTTTGCCATCGAGGGACGACAGGGTCTGCGGTCGAGGGGTGACATCGTAAGCAGGCGCGGAGCGTGCCACCGGTGGGTGCCGCGTCGGACACACCGGCCGCCCCGAGCTTTCACCACGGTGGCGGGGGGTGTATGACGTTCAGGGTGAGCGTGCGCCCGGGGCGGCGCAGTCGCCGACCGGAGCAGAGCAGGGGAGACCGACCGTGACCGACCAGCTTGTCCGGGTGTACCTGTCGGCGACCGTACCGATGCTGACCAGGCTGCCCGAGCACGGCCTTGCCGCGACCCAGGCGCACGCGGTGACCCCGATGCTGCGCGAGTGGTACGCGGAGGGCGACGAGGAGGAGTTGGAGTACGTCGCCTTCACCCGGGCCGCGCAGGACGCCCTGCAACTGCTCCATCATGATCCTGCGGCACCGCGTCGGCGGGTGGTGGTCTCGGCGGATCTGCCCGCGTCGGTGCTCGGCCGGGGTGACGGTGAGCTGGGTTCGAGCGTGGTGGAGCTGCGTCAGGTGGTAGCGGTCAACGCCGTGGCGGCCCTGCACGTCGACGGCGTCGACGCCGTACCGGATGTCACCGCCGCCGCGAAGGTGGTGGTGGAGGCGCTGGCCGGCGACCCGGACGCGCAGTTCACCGTCGATGGTGTCGAGGACCACGAGCTGGAGTGGTACGACCCCAGCGAGCTGGACCTGCTGCTGCGCGACGCCGCCGACCAGGGGTGACCCGCGCGCTCAGCGCGCTGCGCCGGCCTCGGCGGGTTCGGGGTCGGTCTCCGGGGCCGGGGACAGCGTACGGCCGAAGATGATCATGGCGGTGAGGGCGCCCACGAACAGCACCCAGATCCCGTTGTCCACCCGCGAGGTGCCCAGCGAGGTCTGCGCCACCGCGTCCGCCTCGCTCAGCGCGGCGGCCAGGTCGATCAGGGAACGCCCGCCGACCCGGATGATCACCTCGGCGAGCAGCAGCAGGAGCCCAGGGCCGGCCCCGGCGACCAGGTACGCCGGCCAGCGCAGGGCGGTGACGGTGCTGTCGCGGCGGGCGGCTCGCCGCCGGGCCCAGGTGAGATAGCCGAAGGCCAGCAGGCCGGCGAGGAGTCCGGCGAGCAGCGATTCGGTACGCGAGACCCAGGTGGCCGCACTGACCAGCGACTGCTGGCTGTCGCCCGCGCCGAACAGGTTGAACAGGGGATCCCGGGCGACGCTGAAGCCCACGACGAAGAGCAGCGTGCCGAGCGCGGCGGAGACGACGGCGCCGATCACCGCCCCGTTGCGCGCACCGGCCAACGCGCCGCCGATGACGGCCGCGGCGGCGGTCGTACCGGCGATCGTGCGGGTAGTGGTGTTGCCGTCGTAGCTGAGCTCGATGGCCAGGGCGGCGGCGAGCCCGACCAGCAGGCCGACGCCGACCGCCACCGCGAAGCGCAGGGTGGCCCGATCGCCCCGGCGGGTGACCGGCTCGCTGACCGCCAGGCCCACCGCGGCACCGGCCACCAGGGCGGCCGAGATCACGCCGGGCAGGGCGAACGCGGACAGGCTGATCGCGGTGACGCCGGCGGTGGCCGACTGGATCGCCTCCCGGGTGGACCAGAGCATGGCGGCCAGCCAGCCGGTCGCCAGCAGCGCCAACCCGAGGGTGCCCGGCGCGCGCGGCGGTGGGGCGGAGCCGTCCGCGGCGTCGCTGAGCAGCTCGACGGACCCGTCGGCGTCCTGGGTCGGGGCGGGATCCGGCCCGTCGGCAGCCACCTCGTCGGTGGTCTGCGGCCGGTCGGGTTGCGCGGCGGTCGGCCCACCGGGCTGGTTGCTCATCGTTTCCCCTTCGCCGCCCGGACCTGGCGATCCGGCCCGGGCACGTCACCGGCAATCCAGCGTACGCGGCCCGGCGGAGGAGGAGCCTGAGCCCCGCGCGTCGCCGAAATGATCTATGTTCCTTCGGTTTGCATGGCCCTCAAGGTACGAATCTCTGCCTGGCTCCTCCGGTTGCCTCCGGATCCACGGTCGTCCAACGGCCAGGGGGTGATCGGTCGAAGCTGGTCGTGGGAAGATTGGCGCGCGGTCCCGCCACCCTTGGGGCCGGTTTCGCCACCGTCGTCGAGATCGCCAGGAGCCCTGATGGACGCCGTGTTCTCCGTACCCGAGCCGCACAACGAGCCGGTGCGCACCTACGAGCCGGGCAGCGCCGACGCCGAACGGCTCCAGCGGCGACTCACCGAGCTGGCCGCCGAGCAGATCGACCTGCCGATGACCATCGCGGGCGAGCAGCGGATGGCCGGCGGCGCGCCGATCCAGGTGGTGCAGCCGCACCGGCACGCGCACGTGCTCGGGGTCACCGGGCACGCCACCCACGACGACGCCCGGGCCGCGGTCAAGGCGGCCAAGGACGCCGCCCCGGGATGGCGGGCACTGCCCTTCGAGGAGCGGGCCGCGATCTTCCTGCGCGCCGCCGAACTGCTCGCCGGCCCGTGGCGCGACACCCTCAACGCGGCCACCATGCTCGGCCAGTCGAAGACCGCCGTGCAGGCCGAGATCGACTCGGCCTGCGAGTTCATCGACTTCCTGCGGTTCAACGTGTACTTCGCCCGCAAGCTGCTCGCCGAGCAGCCGATGTCCTCGCCCGGCGTGTGGAACCGGTTCGACCACCGGCCGCTGGAGGGCTTCGTCTACGCGGTCACCCCGTTCAACTTCACCGCGATCGCCGGCAACCTGCCCTCGGCTCCGGCCCTGCTGGGCAACACGGTGGTCTGGAAGCCGGGCCCGACCCAGCAGTTCGCGGCGCACTTCACCATGCGGCTGTTCGAGGCGGCCGGCCTGCCCCCCGGCGTGATCAACATGGTCACCGGTCGGGGCGAGGAGGTCTCCGACGTGGTGCTCGCCGACCCCGACCTGGCCGGCATCCACTTCACCGGCTCGACCAAGGTCTTCCAGCACCTCTGGCGCACCGTGGGCGAGAACATCGCCGGCTACCGGGGCTACCCCCGGCTGGTCGGCGAGACCGGCGGCAAGGACTTCGTGGTGGCGCACACCAGCGCTGACGTCGACGCCCTGCACACCGCGCTGATCCGGGGCGCCTTCGAATACCAGGGCCAGAAGTGCTCGGCGGCCTCCCGGGCGTACGTTCCCCGGTCGATCTGGGAAGGTGGCCTGCGCGACCGGCTGGCCGCCACCGCGGACGGCCTGACCTACGGCGACGTCACCGACTTCCGCAACTTCGGTGGCGCGGTCATCGACGACAAGGCGTTCTCCCGGCACACCGCCGCCCTGGAGTTGATCTCCGGCGACGACAGCTGCCGGATCATCGCCGGCGGCACCGCCGACGACTCGGTCGGCTGGTTCGTCCGCCCGACCATCTTCGAATGCGGTGACCCGGCCCACGAGACGTTCACCACCGAGTACTTCGGGCCGATCCTCGGCGTGCACGTCTTCGACGACGCCCGCTTCGACGAGGTGGTCACCCAGGCCGAGGCGATCGCGCCGTACGCGCTGACCGGGTCGATCTTCGCCACCGACCGCCGGGTGGTCGACGCGGTGGCCGAGAAGATGCGGTACGCGGCCGGCAACTTCTACATCAACGACAAGCCGACCGGTGCGGTCGTCGGGCAGCAGCCCTTCGGTGGCGCCCGCGCCAGCGGCACCAACGACAAGGCCGGTTCCTGGCACAACCTGGTCCGCTGGATGTCCCCCCGGACGATCAAGGAAACCTTCGTGCCCCCCACCGACCACACCTACCCCCACATGGGCTGAGGTGTAAGGAAGGGCCCCTTCTTAACGCCTCGTGTATAGGAAGGGGCCCCTTTTAACGTCGCCGCTCGGGATGGGCGCTCCTGGTCGAGTGGTGCCGTTGCCGGGGCCGCCGGTGGACCGTCGCGCACCGACAGTGCACATAGGAAACCCCAATGGGTGGCGAAACGGTGAAATCCTGGACGCCGGCCCGTCAAAGTGGCAGCGTGAACGGCATGGCGGAATCCGGAGTCAACCCCACGGCGGCGGCCCTGCTCGGGCTGCTCCACGAGGGCCCCATGACAGGTGGCCAGTTGATGGCCGCCGCCGAGCGCCGGCTGGCGCCGTACTGGTCGATGACCCGCAGCCAGGTCTACCGGGAGTTGCCGGTGCTGGCCGAGAAGGGCCTCGTCCGGCTGGGTAAGCCCGGGCCGCGGATGAGTCAACCGTACGCGATCACGGCAGCCGGTAAGCGGACCTTTTCCCGCTGGCTGGCCGAGGATCCGGGGCGGGACACCATCCGCAACCCGATCGCCCTGCGGATCGCCTTCGGGCAACTGCACTCCGCGACCCAGCTGAAGAGCCTCCAGGCCGTGGCCAACGAATACCACACCGAGGCGCTGGCCCGGGTCCGCGAGCAGGTCAAGGCCGCTCGCAAGGAAGGCGACACGTACGACGCGAGCGCGCTGGAGTTCGCCGTGGCGTACCACAAGGCTGCCCTGTCCTGGCTCAAGAACGCACCAGTCAGCAGCTGACCAGCAAGCTCACTCCTCGTCCGAGCGGAGCCATTTTGGCTCGGACTGCGGGGCTCGCAAGCTCACTCCTCGTCCGAGCAGTACCCTTGTCTGTCGTGACCGCTGCCGATTACGCCGACCAGCTCAAGGATCTCGACGCCACCCTGCGCAACATCGAGGCGGTGCTCGACCTGGACCGCCTGCGGGCGGACAAGGCCCGCCTGGAGCAGGAGGCGTCCGCCCCGGACCTGTGGGACGACCAGGCCCGGGCCCAACAGGTGACCTCGCAGCTGTCGTACGTCAACGGCGAGATCGAGAAGCTGGGTAGCCTGCGCTCGCGGATCGACGACGCGAACGTGCTGCTGGAGCTGGCCGAGGCCGAGGCCGACTCGGGAGTCCTCTCCGAGGTCGAGTCGGAGATCACCGGGCTGGCCAAGGCCATCCAGGAGATGGAGGTCCGCACCCTGCTCTCCGGCGAGTACGACTCCCGGGAGGCGCTGGTGGCCATCCGGGCCGGTGCCGGTGGTGTGGACGCGGCGGACTTCGCCGAGATGCTGCTGCGGATGTACCTGCGCTGGGCGGAGCGGCACGGCTACCCGACCGAGGTCTACGAGACCTCGTACGCCGAGGAGGCGGGCCTCAAGTCGGCCACCTTCACGGTCAAGGTCCCGTACGCCTACGGCACGCTGAGCGTGGAGTCCGGCACCCACCGGCTGGTGCGGATCAGCCCGTTCGACAACCAGGGCCGTCGGCAGACCAGCTTCGCCGGCGTCGAGGTGCTGCCGGTGGTCGAGCAGACCGACCACATCGACATCCCCGAGAACGAGATGCGGATCGACGTCTACCGCTCGTCCGGGCCCGGTGGGCAGAGCGTCAACACCACCGACTCGGCGGTGCGGATCACCCACATCCCGACCGGCATCGTGGTGACCTGCCAGAACGAGAAGTCGCAGCTGCAGAACAAGGCGTCCGCGCTGCGCGTGCTCCAGGCCCGGCTGCTGGAGCGCAAGCGGCAGGAGGAACAGGCCAAGATGGCGGGCCTGAAGACCGACGCCGCGGGCTCGTGGGGCGACCAGATGCGGTCGTACGTGCTGCACCCGTATCAGATGGTGAAGGATTTGCGTACCGAGCAGGAGACCGGTAACCCGAGCGCGGTCTTCGACGGTGAGCTCGACTCCTTCATCGAAGCGGGGATCCGTTGGCGCAAGCAGCAGCAACTCGCCGGCGACGCTGCGTGACCGGTCGTGGGCGGAGTGCGTCATCGATCTCCACATGACGTGCTGGATCAATGACTTCCCCCGCAACGGCGGGGCGTAGGACTTGGCACGACAGTTACACGGCGTAGACTCACCACCCGTGATTCAGCTTGAGCAAGTGACGAAGACGTACCCGAAGGCGTCGCGGCCTTCGCTCGACAACGTGTCCGTGTCGATCGACAAGGGCGAGTTCGTCTTCTTCATCGGCCCATCCGGCTCCGGCAAGTCCACGATCATCAAGATGCTGCTGCACGAGGTGACCCCCAACAAGGGTCGCGTCGTCGTCAACGGCAAGGACGTCACCTCGATGCGGTCCTGGAAGCGCCCACACTTCCGCCGCTCGATCGGCTGCGTCTTCCAGGACTTCCGGCTGCTGCCCAACCGCACCGCGTACGAGAACGTGGCCTTCGCGCTCGAGGTGATCGGCAAGACCAAGGCGGTGGCCCGCCGGGTCGTGCCGGAGGTGTTGGAGCTGGTGGGTCTCGGTGGCAAGGAGCATCGCTACCCGCACGAGCTCTCCGGTGGTGAGCAGCAGCGTGTCGCAGTCGCCCGGGCGTTCGTGAACCGTCCCCTGATCCTGCTGGCCGACGAGCCGACCGGAAACCTGGACCCGGACACGTCCATCGAAATCATGCGCCTGCTGGACCGGATCAACCGCACCGGCACGACAGTCGTGATGGTCACGCACGACTCCAACATCGTGAACCAGATGCGCCGCCGGGTCATCGAGATCGAGAGCGGCCGCATCGTCCGCGACCAGGCCCGCGGCGTCTACGGGTGACGAGCGCAGCCCACCGCACCCCGATCTGACGACGAACACCTCACGCCGGAGAGCCGGAGGAATATCCCGATGCGGATGAAATACGTCCTGTCCGAGGTACTGGTCGGACTGTGGCGCAACGTGACCATGACCATCGCGATGATCATCACGTTGGGCGTCTCGCTGACCATGCTCGGTGCCAGCGGCCTGATCTACACCAAGGTCGCCGACATGAAGGACCTGTACTTCGAGAACATCCAGGTGTCGATCTTCCTGAAGACCGACATCTCGGAAGAGGACCGTGCGGCACTGGGCTCCCGACTGGAGGCCGACCCGCTGATCTCACAGGTCACCTACGTCAACAAGGACGAGGCCTTCCAGCGTTTCCAGGAGATGTTCCGGGACTCGCCGGACCTGCTCAGCGCGGTCAAGGCGGACCAGTTGCCCGAGTCGTACCGGCTGAACCTGGTCGACCCGGAGCAGTACAAGTCCATCTCGGAGCAGTACTCCTCGGCCGCGGGGGTCGACCAGGTGGTCGACCAGAGCCAGGTGCTCGACAAGATCTTCAACCTGTTCACCGCCGGGCAGAACGTCGCGCTGGCCGCCGCCATCGCCATGGCCGTCGCAGCGCTGCTCCTGGTGGCCAACACGATCCAGGTGGCCGCGTACAGCAAACGGCGTGAAGTCGCGGTCATGAAGCTGGTCGGCGCCTCGAACTGGTTCATCCAGGCACCCTTCGTCCTAGAAGCCGTGGTCGCCGGCGTGATCGGCTCGGTGCTCGGGTTGGGTGCCCTGGTCGCGTTGAAGAAGTTCCTCTTCGACGACGCACTCAGCGCCCTGCAGGGCCTGTTCGCCCCGGTCAGTTGGAGCGAGGTGCTGCTGACCTTCCCGGTGATGGCGGGCGTCGGTGGCCTGATCAGCGCGGTCACCGCCTGGGTCACGCTCCGCTTCTACCTGCGGGTCTAGCTTCCGGTACGACCGTCGCAAGGGCCCTTCGGCGCTGGAATAAACCGCGCGGAAGGGCCCTTGTCGTTCGGGTAGCATGATCTCCGCTCTCCGGCCGGCACGTCGCCCGGGGGAGCAGGCAACGAAAGGAGGTGGCGCGGCGATGCCACGGGAAAAGGGGCGCAAGGTCGTCGCCTCCAACAAGAAGGCCCGCCACGACTACGCCATCCTCGACACGTACGAGGCGGGCATGGCGTTGACCGGCACCGAGGTGAAGTCGCTGCGGGCCGGGCGGGCGTCGCTGGTCGACGCGTTCGCCCAGGAGCGCGACGGTGAGCTGTATCTGCACGGCATGCACATCCCGGAGTACACCCAGGGCACCTGGACCAACCACGAGCCTCGGCGTACCCGCAAACTGCTGCTCAAGCGGTTGGAGATCGACCGCCTGATCGGCAAGACCCGGGAGAGCGGGCTGACCCTGGTGCCGTTGCAGGTCTACTTCTCCGACGGCTGGGCCAAGGTGGAGATCGGCCTGGCCAAGGGCAAGAAGGCGTACGACAAGCGCCAGGACCTCGCCAAGCGGGACGCCGACCGGGAGATCCAACGTGCGGTCGGCCGGCGAGGAAAGGGCATGGCTGAGTGATTTGTCCGGATCACCCATGGTCGCGTCGGCGACGTGACCTCGGGATGAATCGGGTTGCGGCAGGCGTTACGCTTGTCGGAGCCGCCGGAAGTTGGCGGCCTGTCGAGGGGGTGACTGGTTTCGACTTCGTACGTTGCGGCAGGGGAAGCGAGCCGAGGAAGCCGACGTCGTCTCGAGAATCGTTCGTCGGAAACCAATAAGCGCCAAGCACAATCGCGCTGACTTCGCTCTCGCCGCCTGAGGCGAGTAGCAAGTCTGTCGGCCTGGGAGCGCCTTCGACCCAGCTAGCCGGCATCAGCTAGAAGGCTGGCCAATCGGACCCGGTCGCGGGGTCCGTGCGGCGAGATCAATCAGCGACTGGGCCCGTCACACCGACTCGCTCGCGTGATCGGAGGGGCCGAGTAGAGGCACAGCGAGCTGCGCTCGGAGAAGCCCTGACAAGGCGGCGAAGGACCCGGGTTCGATTCCCGGCACCTCCACCACCTGACTGCGCGCCTCGGCCACCCGGCCGGGGCGCGCAGTCGCGTCTACGCGGAAAGAGGCCGATTGTGCCTTCATGCCATGAGGGACCGATCGTGAGCCCAGGTCAGAAGGGTTCGATCGGATTGCCAGGGAACCCAGCGCGGGGCAAGCCCGTCAGACGAGGTATGCGTCGTTTCACCGCCCTGCTGGGCCTGCCCCTGATGATCGTCGTAGTCGGCTGCGCGCCGGCCGGCACCGGGCCGGCCACTCCTGTCATCTCCGCCGACGAGCAGGAGCCGTTCGACCGGAGGGCCACCGCAGTCGCCGAGGCATGGCACCCCGGGCCGGGTTGGCGCGAGGGCTACGTACCGCTGCAGGACCCCGCGGTGCTGATCGGCGAGGCGAACTTCACGCCGGCGACCCAGACGGCGTTCCAGGCCGGCTGGTACCGCAAGCCGGCCGACCTGCCCGTCCGGCAGCCCGACGACGGCACCATCCGCTTCCCCGACGGGCAGCTGCGCGTACCACTTGTCAGCGCCACCGACGCGTTCCTGGCACTTACCCGCGGCAGCGACCCCCCGTCCTGCCCGGGGCCGAAGGAGCCCGCCATCCCGCCGCCGCCCGCGCCCGGCGGCAAACCGGACGACACGGTCGCCAGCCGGCCGCAGGGGGAGTGCGTCGCGCTCACCATCAGCAAGGTCGAACTGGGTACCGCGCCGCTGCGCACCAGCCGTGGCGAGGCGCAGGTGCCGGCCTGGCTGTTCACCGTCGAGGAGATCGGTGCCGTGGTGGCCGCCGCCGCCGTCGCACCGCACGCGGTCGATGCGGTGCCCGAGCCGGTCGCACCCTCCGACACCGCCCCGGAGGGGCTGGTCGCCGCGCAGGACATCGTGGAGGTGGACGGGACGCGGCTGGCCTTCCGGCTCGGGGTCGGTAGCTGCGACACCGACATCACCCCGCTGGTGCAGGAGCGCGACGACATCGTGGTGGTGGGCGGCATGGTGGTGCGGTCCACCGACGTCTGCGACGCGATGCTCAGGATGGAGCCGGTCGAGGTGACGCTCAAGGAGCCGCTGGGCGCCCGGCCCGTCCTGGACGCGCTCACCGGCGCGCCGCTGCGCATCGGTGGCAACTGAGCGCCTTGTGGCGTTAACAAGGGGCCCTTCCTATACCCCAGGCGTTAAGAAGGGCCCCTTCCTTACACCCACCCCTACAGCAGTGGGGGGATGTCGGTGCGGATGGGCACGGGCAGGACCGTCGGGCCGTCCGCGCGCAGCGCCACGTCGAGGGCCTCGCCGAGCTGGTCGGGGCTCTCGACGACCGCGGTGGCGCAGCCGTAGCCACGGGCCACCGCGCTGACGTCGATGCCGGGAAGATCCAGCCCGGGTACGCCGGGAGTGTGTTTGAGTTCGGCGAACGCCTTGAGGATGGCGTACTGCTGGTTCACCGGAACGACGACGACCAGTGGCAGCCGCAGCTGAGCGGCGGTCCACAGCGCCTGCACCGAGTAGTGGAACGAGCCGTCGCCGATCACCGCGATCACCGGTCGGTGCTGGCCGGTGTCCCGTTGCGCCAGCGCGATGCCGACCGCCGCCGGAAGGCCGTAACCGAGCCCACCGCTGGCCATCGTGAAGTACGACCCGGGTCGGCCGAACCGTAGCCGGCGACGCAGCGCGGAGAGGTTCGACGGTGACTCCTGCACGAGCACCCCGTCCTCGGGCCAGTACCGGGCCAACGCGGCGAAGAGCGCGTCCGCACTCAGCGGGAGGGAATCCTCGACCGGTGGCGGCTCAGGTGGGGCGGCCGGCGGTGGTCGGTCCGCCGACGGCAGCAGCTCGGCCAGGGCGGCGAGGGTGAGTCCGGCGTCGCCGAGCAGGCTGTCACCGACCGGTGCCCGAGCCGCCTCCTCCGGATCGTCGGTGACGTGCAGCAGCCGGGCGCCCTCGGGCACGGTGTCGCCGGGCACGTGCGGGTAGTACCGGAACACCGGGGCACCGACCACCAGCACGGTGTCGTGCCCATGCAGCCGCTCGGCCAACGGCCCGGCGGCGTAGGGCAGTACGCCCTGAAAATACGGGTGGCTCTCGGGGAAGGCGGTCCGCTCGGGCGCGGGCGCCGACCAGACCGGCGCGGCCAGCCGCTCGGCCACGGCCACCGCCGAGTCCCAGGCGTCGGCGCGGTCCACCGCCGCACCGAGCACCATGACCGGTGACCGGGCGCTGGTCAGGGCAGCGACGAACTGCCGCAGCCGCTGCGGGTCGGGCGCGAACCGGGTCGCCACGGACCGGACCGCGGGTGGCGGATCGGCAGGCTGCGCCCAGTCGTCCAACGGCAGGGAGAGAAAGACCGGCCCGGCGGGCGGTTGGATCGCGGTGGCGTACGCCCGCATCAGCGACGCCGGCACGTCCTGCGCGCGGACCGGCTCGTACGCCCACTTCACGTACGGCTGGGGCAGCTCGGTGGGACGGCGGGCGGTGAGCCGCGGTTCGAGCAGCAGCATCTGCCGGGTCTGCTGCCCGGCGGTGACGATCAGCGGTGTCCGGTTGTGCCAGGCGGTGACGATGTTGCCCATGGCGTTGCCGGTGCCGGGTGCCGTGTGCAGGTTGACGTGTGCCGGTAATCCGGTGACCTGGGCGTACCCGTCGGCCATGCCGACCGCCGACGCCTCGTGCAGCGCGTGCACGTACTGGAAGTCGTCGGGGAAGGCATGCAGGAACGGCTCCTCGGTCGACCCGGGGTTGCCGAAGACGGTGGTCATGCCCAGCGCACGGAGCAGCTCGTAGGTGGTGTCACGGACCGTTGCCATCGCCCCTGAATCTAACCGGGCGGCTCCGGCCGACAGGCCCATTCGGCGTTGCCGGCATCACTGTCGATCACACGACGATCAGACCGTCGCCATGGCCGGGGACGCAAGCTATCGTGCCAGACATGGCTACGACAGCGCGGATGGCATCGACAGGGCTCGTTGGTGGTCTCCACGACCGGCCCTCTCGGCTGCTGCACGGCTGACGGGTACACGTGATGCAGGGAGAGGGGCAGGCGATCGGCGGGCGAGCCATGGAGTCGATGACCGGGAAACTACTGGTGGCGACGCCCGCACTGAAAGATCCCAACTTCGACCGTACGGTGGTCCTGTTGGTCGCCCACGAGCCCGGCGGCGCCCTCGGCGTGGTGCTCAACCGGGCGACCGAGGTGCCGGTGGCCGACGTGCTGCGCGACTGGGGTGATCTGGCCCGGCACCCGGCGGTGCTGTTCGAGGGCGGCCCGGTGCAGCCCGAGTCGGCGATCTGCCTGGCCCGGATGCATTCGCCGGTACGCCGCCTCAAAGGCTTCCACCAGGTCTCCGGAGCCGTCGGCACCCTCGACCTGTCCGTCGACCCGGACCGGCTGCGGGAGAGCGTGCAGACCATCCGGGTCTTCGCCGGGTACGCCGGCTGGGGCGGTGGGCAACTGGAGCAGGAGATCGAGGAGGGTTCCTGGTTCGTGCTGGACGCGCTGCCCGGCGACGCCTTCGTCGAGCGCCCCGACGACCTGTGGCCCATGGTGCTGCGCCGGCAGGGCGGCATGATGGCGGCGGTGGCGCATTTCCCGCCGGACGTGACGCTCAACTGACCCGCCCGACGGGGACCCCGCGAGATGACCATGCCGGGTGCCGTGTGTATAGTTCTTCCAGTGCCCGGGAGACCGGGGACAACCGCAAGGGGCCGTGGCGCAGCTGGTAGCGCACCACACTGGCAGTGTGGGGGTCAGGGGTTCGAGTCCCCTCGGCTCCACCTTGTGTTTGTGCAGAAAATCGGCACCAGTCATCGACTGGTGCCGATTTTCGTGATCTGGTGGTCGCGGCCATGGTCACCCAGCGCCCGACACTGCACTCCGGTGACGGGCCGGCGGCACGGTGGAGAGCGCCGGACTCGTGTTCATCGGCGTCCGAGCGTACGACCCAGCGACTGGCCGGTTCATCAGCATCGACCCGCTCCAGGACCACGATGACCCCCTCCAGTGGCACGGCTACACCAACATCAACCGTCCCGCGCCTCCCAGGGCAGAGGTGAGCGGTGACTCGCGAAGGCCGCAGTGAAGATGAGAGAGTCCGGCTCCCTCGTGAAGGAAGTGACGTGGACCATCGGATCACCGAAGAGCGCGACCGTGAGCGATCCGAAGGCGATCTCGATGCGCCGCGTCGCTGGTAAGTCACTGACCGCCCTGGCGGCCGTGGTGGGGCTCGTCCTCACCGCGGCCTGCGGGCCGAGCGGCGGAACCTCCCCGACGGTTGGCCGGGAACGGCCGGCCACGACACCGGCCGACCCGTTCAGCACCGACCCGGCGGTGACCGGGGTGCAATCCCTCTTCGATTTGGACCCTGAGCTCGAAGAACAGGTCGGCACGGTGCTGATCGGGCCGGCCCTGGATATCGACGGCGTTGCGGAGGTGTCACTCCAATCGCCGTACATGGACGACGTCCTGTCCGGCGTTTGCGGGACCCGGAGGGGAAATGGCGTCTACGGAAGCGCCTTCGGGCAGCGCCGGGAGTGGAAGGCGTCCGGCCTGCGCATTCAACAGTTCGCCGCCGTGTGGGGCATCAACTCCGCAGCCGACGCCGTCGCCCAGATCCGCAGCAGGCTCGGGTGCGGCACCTACCGAGATCGAGAAGGGCTGCATCGGGTTCTCGGCGAGCGGGAGCTTTCCCGCCTGAGCGGGCTCGACGACCAGCTGATGTTCTGCGAGGTGATCAACGAGGAGGGGCCAGAGGGCTCGACCCACCTCTGCACCGTGCTCCTGGCCCGGGGTGAGATCGCCTCCAGGATCCAGGCCCGGGCCGACACCGCCGAGCGGGCCGAGCAGGTCACCCGGGAACTGGCTGCTCCTGCGGCCAAGCGCCTCGCAGCCGTGTCGTGAGGTAGACAACCGTGATGGGTTCCGTGGCGTCCGCTGGTTGAGTCGACCAGCGGACGCCGCTGAACGGGGGGACCAGCAGGTCGGCCGAGCAAGTCACGGGTACGGTTCCAGCCATGCGCTACGTGCGGCTCGACACGCCGAAACCCCTGTCCAAGATCGGCCTTGGCACCTGGCAGTTCGGGTCGCGGGAGTGGGGTTACGGCCCGGATTACGAGCGGTTGGCGGCGGACATCGTCCGGCGGGCGGTCGAGTTGGGTGTCACCGTCTTCGACACCGCCGAGGTGTACGGCTTCGGCCGCAGCGAGCGGATTCTCGGCGCGGCGCTGGCCGCCGATCGGGACAAGGTCACCATCGCGACCAAGATATTTCCGGTGTTGCCGGTGGCGTCCGTGGTGCAGCAGCGGGCGGTCGCCTCGGCGGCCCGGCTCGGGGTCACCAGCATTGACCTCTACCAGGTGCACCAGCCCAATCCGGTGGTCAGCGACCAGAGCACCATGCGGGGCATGCGGGCACTTCAGGACGTCGGCCTGGTCGGCGAGGTGGGGGTGAGTAACTACAGCCTGCGTCGCTGGCAGGTCGCCGAGGCCGCGCTGGGCCGTCGGGTGCTGAGCAACCAGGTCCGCTACAGCTTGCTCGACCGCAAGCCCGAGGAAGACCTCCTGCCGTACGCGGAGCAGGCCGGCCGCCTGGTCATCGCGTACAGCCCGCTGGCGCAGGGGTTCCTCTCCGGGCGGTACGACGCGCATCATCCCCCGGTCGGGGCGATACGCCGGGCCAACCCGTACTTTCTGCCGGAGAATCTGGTCCGTGGCACAGCCCTGATCGAGACGTTGCGCCAGGTGGCCGCCGCGCACGACGCCACACCGAGCCAGATCGCCCTGGCGTACGTGTTGCGGCACCCGAACGTGGTGGCGATTCCGGGGGCATCCACGGTGGAGCAGTTGGAACGCAACGCCGCCGCTGCGGAGATCGACCTGACCGAGGACGAGTACGCCGCTCTGGTCAACGCGGCGCGGGCGTTCCGCCCGGTCACCGGGCTGGCCGCCGTACCGGGAATGGTGCGGGCCCGCGCCGGACGCTGACCCGGGGGGCGACCACCCTCCCTACCCCCCACCTCCCCTTTGCTCTGCTTCAACCCACGCAACGGTTACTGTCCGCAAGCGTCGCCGCCCGCCGCCCGCAACTGCTGCCGGATGTCTGCCCTGCTCAGACGCTATTGCGTGGGTTGAAGCAGAGCAAAGGGGGAGCAGGTTGGTAAGGGCGGTGCCGAGGCGAGTTACGGAGGGTGACCATCCCCTGGTCGGCGCGCCGCACGCCGCCGTGGTGGTCTGCGAGCGATGCGCTGGCGCCGTCTTCCGGGGTGCGGTGGGCGGGTGGTTCAGGGCAGGTCGCGGGCGTAGCAGACGGAGAGGGATGCGCCCCGGTACGGGCCGAAGTTCTCGATGCGGTGGTAGCCCTCGCGTTCGTAGAAGCGCATCGCCTCGGGTTGGGCGGTGCCGGTCTCCAGCAGCAGGGTGCGTACGCCCGCCTCTCGGGCCTGGTGTTCCAGGGCGCGCAGGATGGCGACGGCGACGCCGGTGCCCCGGGCCGACGGGGTGACGTACATCCGTTTGATCTCGGCGGAGCCGGGGGTGAGCAGACGCAGCCCGCCGCAGCCGACGGCGGTGCCGTCGGCGTCGCGGGCGACGAGGAAGACGCTGACGCTCGCGGCGCTGGGTGGTTCCCCCGGCTCGTGGTTGTCGTTGCCGTAGCGGGCGTCCAGTTCGACGCGTTGCGCCTCGCGCAGCCGGGCCGCATCGGCCGAGTCCCACGCTTCGTGGTCGATGGAGACCATGCGACGTTCCTTCCCGCCGTGATTCCGTAACGAGCGTTACCGTAACGTACGCTACGGATCGGATCCAGCGCCGGGAAGAGGTACGGATGGCCAGACGACGTGACCTCGTCGACCAGCAGCAACGTCTGTCGGCGGCGACCTGGTCGGTGTTGGCCGAGCGGGGACTGCCCGGCCTGACCCTGCGTGCGGTCGCCGAGCGGGCCGGCTGCACCACCGGCATGGTGCTGCACACCTTCGCCGACAAGCAGGCCCTGCTGGTGCACGCCCGCGAACTGTTGCATCGGCGTACCGGCCAGCGGGCCGACGCGGCTCAGGCCGCCGCAGACACACCCCGGGCCGCGCTGCGGGCCGTGCTGTGGCAGGCCGCGTCACCGACCGAGGAGAAGCGGGAGGAGGCGCGGGTGTGGCTGGGGTTCCTCGCCGCCGCGCTGGCCGACCCGATCCTGGCCGACCTGCACCGGTCGTACAACCGTCGGTTCGTCGACCGGGTCGCCGCCCTGGTCGCCGCGGTCTGTCCCGACCGGCCGTCGGCCGACTGCCGCGCCACCGCGACCAGCCTGGTGGCGCTGGTCGAAGGGCTCAACGCGCTCGCGGCCGTCGACCCGGCCACCTACTCCGACCAGGCCCAGCGCGCTGCGATCGACGCCGCCCTCGCCCAACTCTGAATCCTCGATCAGACCAGGGAAGGGCGAAATCGGGCCGGGCGACCAGACCTGATCGCGGCGACGGCGAGCTAGCGTGGTCGGGTGAGCAGATTTCCGGCAACTCCGGTCCCGCCGCCCGATCTGCCCGGCACGCTCGGCGCGCTACGCGCCGCTGGATGCCGGTACCGCACAGTCAAGCAGGAGCTGCGTGACAACCTGCTGGCCCGGTTGCGAGACGGCGGGCCGCGGTTCGCCGGCATCGTCGGGTACGACGACACAGTGCTGCCCGAGGTGGAACGGGCGCTGCTCGCCGGGCACGACATGGTGTTGCTCGGTGAGCGTGGCCAGGGCAAGACCCGGCTGATCCGATCCCTGGTGGCGCTGCTGGACGAGTGGACCCCGGTGATCGCCGGGTCGGTGCTCAACGAGCATCCCCTGCATCCGATCACCCCGGCGTCCCGGGCGCTGGTCGCCGAGGCCGGTGACGACCTGCCGGTCGGCTGGCTGCACCGCTCGATGCGCTACGGCGAGAAGCTGGCCACCCCGGACACCAGTGTCGGTGACCTGATCGGTGACGTCGACCCGATCCGGCTGGCGCAGGGGAGGACCCTCGGCGACCCGGAGACGATCCACTTCGGTCTGGTGCCGCGTACCAATCGGGGTATTTTCGCCGTGAACGAGCTGCCCGACCTGGCCGAGCGGATCCAGGTGGCGTTGCTCAACGTGCTGGAGGAACGCGACATCCAGGTACGCGGCTACCAGCTGCGACTGCCGCTGGATCTGTTCCTGGTGGCCAGCGCCAACCCGGAGGACTACACCAACCGGGGGCGGATCATCACCCCGCTCAAGGACCGGTTCGGTGCCGAGATCCGTACCCACTATCCGACCGACCTGGAGTTGGAGCTGGCGCTGATCCGGCAGGAGGCCGACCTGGTCGCCGAGGTGCCGGAGCACGTGCTGGAGGTGCTGGCCCGCTTCGCCCGCGCGGTGCGCGAGTCGCCGTCGGTGGATCCCCGCTCGGGAATTTCCGCCCGGTTCGCCATCGCCGCCGCGGAGACGGTCGCCGCTGCCGCGCTGCGCCGCGCCAGCCTGCTCGCCGACGCCTCCACCGCCGAGCCCTTCCTCGCACCGGAGGCGGTGGCGCGGGTGGGAGACGCGGTGTCGGTGACCTCCACGCTGCGCGGCAAGGTGGAGTTCGAGAGCGGTGAAGAGGGCCGGGAGATCGAGATCCTCGGCCATCTGCTGCGTACCGCCACGGCCGAGACCTTCCGGGCCCGGCTGGCCGGGCTGGACCTGTCCGGATTCACCACGCTGGTCGAGGACGGTAAGGCGATCGAGACCGGGGAACTGGTCCCGGCGACCGATCTGCTGCGTCAGGTGGGCACCGTGCCCGGCCTGGCGAAGGTGCTCGACCGGCTCGGCGTCGGTGACGCGCCGAGCGCCGGGCAGGCCGCCGCCGCGGTCGAGTTCGTGCTGGAAGGGCTGCACCTGAGCCGCCGGCTGGGCAAGGACGTGACGGATTCGGGGCGCACCCGCTACGCCGGCCGGGACTGAACATGGCCGGCAACCGGTTCCGGTACGGGCAGTGGCACGGCGGCCCCGACCCGCTGGCCCCGCCGTACGACGTGCAGGCCGCGGTGGACCAGGTCGGCCAGGAGGTGCTGGCCGGCGGCAGCCTGCGGCAAGCCCTGCGCGACCTGTTGCGCCGGGGCCTGCAGGGGCGCGGCGGGCTGGACGAGCTGACCGCCCGAGCCCGCCGACTGCGCCGGGAGATGCTGCGCCGGGGCGAGCTGGACGGCGCGGTGACCCGGGCCCGTGCCCTGCTCGACCAGGCCCTCGCGGCCGAGCGCGACGAGTTGGCCGGCCGGCAGGACGAGGCGGCCCGGTTCGCCGAGACGGAGCTGAACAACCTGCCCCGCTCCACCGCCCAGGCGGTGCGGGAACTCTCCGGCTACCAGTGGGCCAGCGACGAGGCCCGTCAGCTCTACCAGCGGATCCTCGACGGGCTGCGCGACGACGTGCTCGGCCAGCGGTTCGCCGGACTGCGCGAGTCGGCACAGTTGGCGGCCGACCCGGCCGTGCAGGAACGGCTCGTCGAGATGATGCAGGACCTCAACGCCCTGCTGGCCCGGCATGCGCGCGCCGAGGACACCACCGACGCGTTCGCCGAGTTCATGCGCCGGCACGGCGAGTTCTTCCCGGAACGACCGGGCAACGTCGACGAGCTGATCGAGTTGCTGGCCCGCCGGGCGGCGGCCGGGCAGCGGCTGATGAATTCGCTGTCGGAGCGCCAGCGCGCCGAACTCGCCGAGCTGATGCGGCAGTCGCTGGGTGACCGGCTCGCCGGGGAACTGTCGGCGCTGGAGCAGAACCTGCGGTCGCTGCGGCCGGACCTGCGGTGGGCGCGCGGCGAGCGGACGCAGGGCGGCGAGCCCTTGAGCTACGGGGAGGCGACCGGGGTGCTCGACGAGGTGGCCGAGCTGGACGACCTGCTCGACCAGTTCGGTCAGGCGCACCCCGGGGCCACGTTGGACGACATCGACGTGGATGCGGTCGCCCGGACCCTGGGCCGTGACGCTGCCGCCGCCGTACGCCAGTTGCGGGAGATGGAGCGCGAGCTGCGCCGCCAGGGTTGGGTGACCCGCGACGCCGAGGGGTTGACGTTGAGCCCGAAAGCGCTGCGCCGGCTCGGCGGCACCGCGCTGCGTCAGGTCTTCGCCGAGCTGACCGCCGGCCCGCGCGGGCATCACGACCTGCGCTCGGCGGGGGCGGCCGGCGAGGTCAGCGGGGCTTCCCGCCCCTGGGAGTACGGCGACGAGCAGCCGCTGGACGTGGTGCGTACCCTCACCCGGGCGGTCGCCCGGGCCGGACCGGGCGTGCCGGTGCCGCTCGCGGTGACGGACTTCGAGGTGGTCGAGACCGAGCGGCGGGCCTCGGCGGCGGTGGCGCTCTGCGTGGACCTGTCGTACTCGATGATCTCGCAGGGCCGGTGGGGCCCGATGAAGCAGACGGCACTCGCGCTGGCCCACCTGATGGCGACCCGGTTCCCGCAGGACGCGTTGCAGATCATCGGATTCGGTCGGGAGGCGGCGCCCTTGCGCCAGCAGGAGCTGGCGGCCGTGGAACCGGACATGGCCCAGGGCACCAACCTCCAACACGCGTTGCGGCTGGCCGGTCGGCACCTGCGTCGTCATCCGGACGCCGAACCGGTGGTGCTGGTGGTCACCGACGGGGAACCCACCGCCCACCTGGATCCCGAGGACGGGGAGGCGGTGTTCTGCTGGCCGCCCCTGCGGGAGACGATCGAGGCGACCATCCGTGAGGTGGACCGGCTCGGCCGGTACGGGGCCACGCTGAACCTGTTCATGCTCGGTGACGACCCCGGGCTGCGCCGGTTCGTCGACGCGGTGGCCCGACGCAGCGGCGGCCGGGTGTTCACCCCCGACACCGAGGACCTCGGCGAGTACGTGGTCAGCGACTACCTGCGGGCCCGTCGCGGTCGGCGCTAGCGTCGTGTGTTAACAAGGGGCCCTTCCTTTGAAGGTGCGGCGGTAGGCCGTCGGTGCGACGCCGACGCGTTGGTGCAGTTGCTGGCGTAGGGCGGCGGCGGTGCCGAAGCCGCTGCGGCGGGCGACCTGGTCGATGCTCAGGTCGGTGCTCTCCAGCAGCAGCCGGGCGTGGTCGGTGCGCTCGTGCAGCAGCCACTGCGCCGGGCTGAGCCCGGTCTCGGCCCGGAACCGTCGGGTGAACGTGCGGACGCTCATCCGCGCCTGCTCGGCGAGGTCCCGCAGGCTGACCGACTCGTGCAGCCGCTGGCGGGCCCACTGGCGGGCCCCGGCGGTGCTGGTGTCCGGTGCCTGCGGCACGGGGCGTTCGATGTACTGGGCCTGTCCACCGTCGCGC
This sequence comes from Micromonospora fiedleri, assembly GCF_016774385.1. Taxonomy (NCBI): domain Bacteria; kingdom Bacillati; phylum Actinomycetota; class Actinomycetes; order Micromonosporales; family Micromonosporaceae; genus Micromonospora; species Micromonospora fiedleri. The sequence goes on along the minus strand of NZ_JAETXL010000001.1, from coordinate 749,072 downwards.
CACGGTGGCATCACGCATCGGCGGGCGGACTGGTTGGCGACCTGGCTGCCGTGGTCGGTGCGGACCACGTGCAGGCACAGGTCGATTCCGGCGGCAACCCCGGCGGAGGTGAGCACCGGGCCGTCGGCCACGAACAGCACCTCGGGGTCCAGGTCGACCTTCGGGTACAACTCACGGAACCGGTCCGTGTACGCCCAGTGGGTGGTGGCGCGGCGCTCGTCGAGCAGGCCGGCGGCGGCCAGCACGAACGCTCCGGTGCAGATGGACATGACCCGAACACCCCTGTCGTACGCGGCGCGCAGCGCCTCGATCACCTCGGGCTCGATCGCGTCGCGTCGCCGGGTCGCGTCACCGTTCACTCCGGGCACGATCACCGTGTCGGCGTCCGCCAGCAGTTCCAGGCCGTGGTCGGGCAGCACCTGGAAACCGGCCGTACTGCGTACCGGCCGACCATCCGGGGTGCACGTGTCGACGGCGTACAAGTGCTGGTCGTCGGCGTCCCGCGCGGTGCGGAAGACCTGGGACGGGGTGCCCAGGTCCAGCCCGACCACCTGGTCGACGGCGAGGACGGCGATACGGTGCGGCGTCATGGCCCGATTATTGCGGAGGATGGCCTTTCGGCCACTCGTCCGTCCGGCCCGATGGCCGCAGACTCTCCTGGTGAGTCGACCTGTACGCCTGCACCCCGCCTGGATCGTCGCCGCCGTCGCCTTCGTCGCGCTGGTCGGCGCCGCCGGCTTCCGGGCCACCCCGTCGGTGCTGCTGCACCCGCTGCACGCCGAGTTCCGGTGGCCGCTGGCCACCATCTCCGCGGCAGTCTCGGTGAACCTGCTGCTCTACGGGCTGACCGCGCCCTTCGCCGCGGCGTTGATGGACCGCTTCGGCATCCGCCGGGTGGTGGCCGCCGCGCTGACGATGGTCGCCGCAGGTAGCGGGCTGACCGTGTTCATGACCGCGAGTTGGCAGCTCATCGCCTGCTGGGGAGTGCTGGTCGGGCTGGGCACCGGCTCGATGGCGCTGGCTTTCGTGGCCACCGTGACCGGGCGCTGGTTCGTGCACCGTCGGGGCCTGGTCACCGGCGTGCTCACCGCCGGCGGGGCGGCCGGTCAACTGGTCTTCCTGCCGCTGCTGGCGATGCTGGTCGGGGCGTACGGCTGGCGCTCGGCGGCACTTGTCGTCGCCGGGGCGGCGCTGCTGGTCGTACCGCTGGTGTTGCGCCTGTTGCGGGAGTACCCGGCGGATCTCGGGCTGCCCCCGTACGGCGCGAGCGAGGTCGTCGAGCCGGTCCGGCCGACCGGTGGTGCCGCCGCGCGTGCCCTCGGCGCGCTGGGCCAGGCGGCTCGGACCCGGCCGTTCTGGCTGCTGGCCGCGGGCTTCGCGATCTGCGGCGCGACCACAAACGGTCTGGTCGGGACGCACTTCATCCCGGCGGCCCACGACCACGGCATGCCGCAGACCACGGCGGCCGGGCTGTTGGCGCTCGTCGGTCTCTTCGACATCGTCGGCACGATCGCCTCCGGCTGGCTCACCGACCGGTACGACCCTCGGCTGCTGCTGGGCGCCTACTACGCGCTGCGTGGCGGCTCGCTGCTGGTGCTGCCCGGCCTGTTCGCGGCCACCACCGAGCCGAGCATGCTGGTCTTCGTCATCTTCTACGGCCTGGACTGGGTGGCCACCGTCCCGCCGACCGTGGCGCTGTGCCGGGAGTACTTCGGCCTCTCCGGCGCGGTGGTCTTCGGCTGGGTCTTCGCCGCACACCAGTTCGGCGCGGCAGTGGCCGCCATCGGGGCGGGACTGGTCCGCGACCAGCTCGGCACGTACACCCTCGCCTGGCACGTGGCGGGAGCCCTGTCGGTGGGCGCGGCGGTGCTGTCGCTGATGCTGCTGCGCCGACGCGGTGCCGTCCTGGTGGAACCGGCCCCGGTCGCGGTGGCTCCGAAGGCGTGGAGCTACCGGGACTGACCGGGTCGCCTCACCGCAGCGTCCAGCGCTGGGCCGGGTTGCCGTTGCACGGGGCCTGGGTGACGTCGTCACCGGCCGCGGTGCCGCCGCCGTGCACCTGCGCGCACTTGCCACTGTGCACGGCCACCAGCAGGATCGCGCCGCCGTCGACCGGCTGGAGACGCCACTGCTGGTTGACCTCGCCGTGGCAGCCGTACTGCAACAGCCGGGCGCCGTCGTCGCCGCTGCCCCCCTCGACGTCGAGGCACTGGTTGTACGCGGCGTTGGTCAGCGTCACCGTGTCCGGACCGTACCGGCTGACGATCCACCGCTGCTCCGGACCGCCGGTGCACACGGCCAACTCGGCGATCGCCCGCTCGCCGGCACCGTCCAGGCCGAGGCACAGGCCCGAGCCGACGCCGGCGAACACCTTCGGTCCGACGAGCGGGTCAGGGGCGGCGCTGGGGGTGGCCGACGGGGTCGGCTCTGGCGCCTGCGTGGTGGGCGGCGGCTGCTCCTCGGTCGGGCTCGGCTCGGTCGAGGGTGCGCTGCTCACGGCCATGTTCGCCGCCGGTGGCGGATCACCGTCGTCGAGGGCGCCGGTGGCGAACACCACCCCGGCCAGGATGCCGATCAGCCCGATCGCCAGCGCCGTGCCCAGCAGTGGGTCGCGAAGCAACCCGCCTCGGCGGGTGCCGTAGACGGTGCCCGGTCCATCGGTTTCCGACATGCCGGCATCCTGGTGCACGCGGGCCGGTTCGGGCCAGTCGCCCCCGGCCCGGGTGACTCAGTCGACGACCTGGACGTCCTTCCAGAAGGCGACCCGGTCGCGGACCATCTCCGCCTCCGGGAACGGCTCCGGGTAGTACCAGACCGCGTCGGCGCTGGTCCGGCCCGCGTGTTCGAGGGTGTAGTAGGAGGCGGTGCCCTTCCACGGGCAGACGGTGTGGGTGTCGGAGGCGCGGATCAGGTCCTCGCGGAGGGAGGCCCGGGGGAAGTAGTGGTTGCCCTCCACCACCACGGTGTCGTCGCTCTCGGCGATCACCAGATCGTTCCAAACGGCTTTCGGCATGACCCCACGCTATGCCCGCGGGAGGCCGGACGGTATCGCGGAGACGGAGTATCCGAAATGCCCCTCATGGACATCCCAGGACGGCGTCGGAGCGTACAGTGATCCCATGCACGCCGTCCGTGATCATGACCTGGCGGTGGCCCAGCTGCGGCGGTCGTACGAGGCGGTGCCTCCGGGCCAGCCGGTGCGGCTGGCCAAGCGCACGTCCAACCTGTTCCGCCCGCGCAACGCTCCCCGCACTCCCGGGCTGGACGTCAGCGGGCTCGACGGGGTGCTGGGTGTCGACCCGGTCGCCCGCACCGCCGAGGTGCAGGGCATGTGCACCTACGAACGGCTGGTCGACGCGACCCTCGCGCACGGGCTGATGCCGTTGGTGGTGCCGCAGCTGCGCACCATCACCCTCGGCGGGGCCGTCACCGGGCTGGGCATCGAGTCGACCTCGTTCCGCAACGGCCTGCCGCACGAGTCGGTCATCGAGCTGGACGTGCTGACCGGTGCCGGCGAGGTGATCAGCGCCCGGCGCGAGGGTGAGCACGCCGACCTGTTCGCGGCGTTCCCCAACTCGCTGGGCAGCCTCGGTTACGCCACCCGACTGCGCATCGAGCTGCAACCGGTGCGCCGTCACGTCGCGCTGCGCAACGTGCGGTTCACCGACCTGTCCGAGTTGACCGCCGCGATCGGCCAGATCACCGCCAGCCGCAGGTGGGACGGCGAGCCGGTCGACGCGTTGGACGGGGTGATGTTCAGCCCCGACGAGGCGTACCTGGTGCTGGGGAGCTTCACCGACGACGTGCCGGCGGTCTCCGACTACACCGGTCAGGACATCTACTACCGCTCGCTGCGCCGACGTCAGCGCGACGCCCTGACCACCTACGACTACCTGTGGCGGTGGGACACCGACTGGTTCTGGTGCTCGGCGGCGTTCGGGGTGCAGCATCCGGTGGTGCGGCGGCTGTGGCCGACGCGCTGGCGGCGCAGCGACGTCTACCACCGCATCGTGCGCCTGGAGCACCGGCACCAGGTAGCCGCCCGGATCGACCGCTGGCGCGGCCAGCCACCCCGGGAGCGGGTCGTGCAGGACGTGGAGATTCCGCTGGAGCGTACGGCGGAATTCCTGCACTGGTTCGCCGACCGGGTGCGGATGAGCCCGGTGTGGTTATGTCCGCTGCGACTGCGTGAGCCGACGGGCGCCGGATCGGCCCGGTCCTGGCCGCTGTATCCGCTACGGCCGGCCCAGGACTACGTCAACATCGGGTTCTGGGGAACTGTGCCGATCGCCGAGGGCGCCGCCGACGGCGACGTCAACCGTGAGATCGAGCGCGCGGTGTCGGAGGTGGGTGGGCACAAGTCGCTCTACTCCGACGCGTACTACGACCGGGATTCGTTCGACCGGCTCTACGGCGGCGACACGTGGCGTGCCGTGCGGGACCGGTACGACCCGGAGCATCGCCTCACCGGACTGTACGAAAAGGCGGTAGCACGAGCATGAGCGAGCGGAGTGAGCGAATCATCAGGCTCAGCGCGGATGTGCCTCATGGTGGCGCGGAGCGAAGCGGAGTGCCGGCATGAGCTTGACTGACCGAGATCGGGGAGCGGCCGGCGCTCCCGCTACGCCGCCCCCGGGGTCCGGGCGGCGTGGGCCGACCGTGGCGGACGTCATCCGGGCGGTGACCGCAGGCCCTCTGCCGGTACGGGTCACCGGCTACGACGGCAGCGCCATCGGGCCGGCCGACTCCGGCATCACCCTGGCGATCCGCACCGAGCGAGGGCTGTCGTACCTGCTCACCGCCCCGGGCGATCTGGGCATGGCGCGGGCGTACGTCAGCGGGGATCTGGCCCTGGAGGGTGTGCACCCGGGCGACCCGTACGAGGCGTTGCGGGTGTTCAAGGACGAGTTGCGGGTGCGCCCACCGGCGCTGGCCGAGGGGCTGGCGTTGGTGCGCGGGCTGGGCTGGGAGCGGCTGCTGCCGCCGCCGGCCCCGCCGCAGGAGGCGTTGCCCCGCTGGAAGCGGGTGGTGGGCGGGTTACGGCACTCGCGGACCCGCGACAGCAGCGCCATCTCGCACCACTACGACGTGTCGAACGCCTTCTACGAGAAGGTGCTCGGGCCGTCGATGACCTACACCTGCGCCGTCTACCGCAGTCCCGACGACACCCTGGAAGAGGCCCAGGCCAGCAAGTACGACCTGGTCGCCGGCAAGCTGGCGCTGCGTCCGGGGATGCGGCTGCTGGACGTGGGTTGCGGCTGGGGCGGCATGGTCCGGCACGCGGCCCGCGAGTACGGCGTGAAGGCGCTCGGGGTGACGCTGTCCCGGGCGCAGGCGCAGTGGGCGCAGGCGGCGATCGAGCGCGAAGGGCTGACCGGGTTGGCCGAGGTGCGCCACCTGGACTACCGGGACGCCCCGCACGAGCAGTTCGACGCGGTCTCCTCGATCGGCCTGACCGAGCACATCGGGGTGCGCAACTACCCGGCGTACTTTGGGTTCCTCGCCGACCGGCTGCGGCCCGAGGGTCGCCTGCTCAACCACTGCATCACCCGGGCGGACAACCGTGCGCCGCACCGCTCCGGGGCGTTCATCGACAGGTACGTCTTCCCTGACGGTGAGCTGGCCGGGCCGGGGCGGGTGATCAGCGAGATCCACGACGCCGGGCTGGAGGTGCACCACGAGGAGAACCTGCGCCAGCACTACGCGCTGACGCTGGCTGCCTGGTGCCGCAACCTGGTGGAGCACTGGGACTTCTGCGTCGGCGAGGTGGGCGCCGGCACGGCCCGGGTGTGGGGGCTCTACATGGCCGGTTCGCGGTTGGCGTTCGAACGCAACGGCATCCAACTGCACCAGGTGGTGGCGACCCGCAACGGCCCCGACGGGGTGAACGGCTATCCGCTGCGCCCGGACTGGCTGGCCTGACCTCCTCCGACCTCCTGACCCACTGACCTGCTGACCTGCTGATCGACGGAGGCCGCGCCGGAATTGCCCGGCGCGGCCTTCGTCGGATCGATTGACAAACAAGTTTTGTACGTACAAGCTGGTTTTTGCGATGAGAGACGTCCTGTACCTGGAGCACATCGAGCAGGCCGAGGTCCTGCTCAAGCCGCAGCGTGTCGAGGTGCTGCGGCAGTTGGCCGAGCCGCGCACCTGCACCGAGGTGGCCGCCCGACTGGAGCAGACGCCGCAGCGCGTCTACTACCACGTCAAGCAACTGGTCGCGGCCGGGCTGGTCGAGCAGGTCGACCAACGCAAGGTCCGAGGCATCACCGAGGGCATCTACCAGGCCGCCGCCCGGTCGTACTGGCTCTCGCCCCGGGTGGTGGGGCGGATCGGGCTGCGTCGCACCCGCGACGAGTTGAGCCTGGGCTACCTGCTGGACCTGATGGAGGAGGTCCAGGCCGACGTCGCCGCCCTCGACCGCAGCGCACCCGAACTGCCCTCGATCGGCGTCTCCGGCGAGATCCGGGTGCCGGCCGAGCGCCGGCAGGAATTCCTGCACGACCTCCAGTCCGCGTTACAGGAGTTGTTCACCCGCTACGGCGGCGCCGAAGGTGACGCCTTCAAGCTCGCCGTGGCCTGCTATCCAAAGGAGACCGACCGTGACTGAACCGATGACCATCGCCGTACGCCTCGCCGCACCGGTCGCGCGGGTGCACCAGGCCCTGACCGATCCGACCGAGCTGCGGATCTGGCTGGCCGAGCATGTTGAGGTCGACCTGCCGAAGCGGTACGAGTTCTGGGGCCGCTACACGCCCGAGGGCGACGCCCCACACCAGCGACTGCTGCACGTCGACGACGACGGGCTGAGCTTCACCTGGTTACTCGACGGAGAGGAGACCACCACCGAGATCACCCTGCGCCCAGACGGGCCGGACGCCACCGTGCTGCACCTGTCGCAGACCCACTTCGACTTCAACGACGTCATCAACGGCACCAGCATCCGGGGCGTGCTCCAGACCTACTGGGCGCTGGCCACCGCCAACCTGGGCGCCTACCTGGAAGGCAGCCCACTGCTGCCGAAGACGGACTTCACCAGCACCGACTTCCGCCTGGAAATGTTCATAAATGCCCCCGCCGACAAGGTCTGGGAGTCGCTTACCGACTCGGAGCAGGTCAGCGCCTGGTTCGGCTACCCGATCGGCATCGAGCCCTGGGTCGGCGGCCGGTACGCCATGGGTGGCCTCGATCAGGGCCACGCCGCCAAGATCGTTGACTTGGAGCCGGGTCGGCGGATGTCCGTCGACTGGGAGGCGCCCGGCGTGACGACCTGGGAACTGGCCGAGTCCGACGGGAAGACCAGGCTCACCTTCGTACAGAGCGGCTTCGACGAGCAGAACCCGCCGTACGCCGCCTGGGCCGGCTTCGTCTCCGGCTTCGCCGAACTACGCCGCTACCACGAGATCCCCAACTGGCAACCCATCTGGATCCCCACAAACTAACCCCACCCGAACCCACCCCACCCTCCCGCTGCCTTCCGCACCTCCCTCGCCCCGCCGAGCCCGCCCCGCGCCTTGCCCTGCCCCCGCACCTTCCTGCCCTGCCCCGCGCCGCCCTGCCCGCGCCGCCCCGCCCTGTGCCCGCGATCTTGCACTTTCGGTCGGGGAATAAGGGGTGAAAGGTGCGGATCGGCGACCACAAGTGCAAGATCGCGGGTGCGGGTGCGGGTGCGGGTGCGGGTGCGGGTGCAGGGCAGGGCAGGGCAGGGTGTTGGTGGGGGGGTGGGGGTGGGGGTGGGGGCTATGGTGGCGTGTCGTGACGAGTAGCGAGCAGCGGCTGGCGGAGATTCGGGGTGGGCTGCCGCCGCGGCGGCACAATGCGCGGACGATCGCGGCGTTGACCGGTAACCCGGGTTGCACCCGCCGAGCCGTCCTCGATGGTGCGGGGGTGGACAAGCCGTCGCTGGCCGAACGGGTCGGGTTTCCCGCCAGGTTCGGGCAGTCCCGATTCGCGATCACCCGGGGCAACACGTTCGAGGCGCAGGTGAAGGCGGACGGCGGTGCCGAACTGCTGCGCCTGGTGGCCGAGCGGCTGGGTGTCCCGGTGCCGGCGGCGGCGAGCTGGACCGACCTGGGTGACGGGGACGAGTTGGCCGGTCGGGTGGAACGCTCGGCCGCGCTGCTCACCGCCGCAGTCACGCCCCGCGAGCCGGCCGACCCCGACCACGCGGCTGACCACCGCCCTGCGGCGAGCCTCGACCACGAGCTGGAGCCGGACCAGGCGGCGGACCCACGCCAAGCAGCGAGCCCTGACCACGCGGAAAGCCTTGACCACGCAGGGAGTCCTGGCCAGGTGGATCGGGGGGCGGCGTTGTTCGATCATCCGCTGCTCGGGCTGGAGGTCGCCGGGCGGCGGGTGCATCTGGAACCGGATCTGGTGGCTGCGCGGTTGGGTGGCCGGTTCCACGTGGTCGAGATCAAGTCGTTTCCGGTGGTCGACGGGCAGGCCGACGCGGCCAAGCTGGCCGCCGCGGCGGTCCAGTCGGCGGTGTACGTGTTGGCGCTGCGGGATCTGCTCGTCACGCGAGGACTCGATCCGGGTCTGGTGTCGCACGAGGTGGTGCTGATCTGCCCGCGCGATTTCACCAACCAGCCGGTGGCTCACCTGCTGGACGTACGCAAGCAGTTGTTGGTGGTGCGCCGGCAACTGGACCGGATGGCGCAGCTCGACGAGTTGCTGGCCGGCGTACCTGCCGATTTCACCGCCGATCCGGCCGGGGACCCGGCGACGTTGGTGACGTCCCTGTCGCAGGTGCCGGCCCGCTACGCCCCGGACTGTCTGGCCAGCTGCGAGTTGGCGTACTTCTGTCGGCAGGAGGCGCGCGGGCACACGGCCGCGCTGGGTCGCCCGGTCCGTGAGGCGCTGGGCGGGATCGACAGCGTGGCCGAGGTGCTGGCGCTCGCCGCCGGTGAGCCGGTCGCCGATCCGCAGCGGGCCGAGGCCGCGGCGTTGTTGCGTACCGCTGCCCGGCTGCGCGCCGACGCCCTCAGCGGGGCGGCGTGAGTACGCTGCGGGCGCTGGCAGCAGCGCAGGCGATGGCCGCCGGGGTGGCCCAACCGGTGGCCACCGTCCGGCACCTGCACCTGTCCCGGCGGCCGTTGGTGCTGGTGCCGTTGGCCATGGCGGGTGAGGCGAACGCGCCGTTGGCGGCGATGGTCGGCGCGGCACCGGGCGAGGCGCGGCTGCTGATCGTGCCGCAGCCACGTAACCGGGACCAGCGGTTCGCGTTCGTCGCCGAACTGGCGGAAACTGTGCTGCCCTATGTGGACGCGCATCGGGGGGCCAATGAGGCGGTGCCGGTCGACCGGGGGCGGGACGTGCGGTATCGCTACCTCGATGCACCGCAGCTGCTGGTGCCGAATCCGGCCGGGGTGACGTTCCTGCGCATGTTGGGCCGGGCCACCCGGTTCCGGCGGGTCGACGGCGATCATCCGGTGCCGCCGCAGGTGCCGTTGCTGGGCCGGTGGCTGACGTTCTTCGCCGAGCGGGCCGAGCATCCGGGCTCGTCGGCGTTGGTGGCGATGACGCAGGCGTTGAGTCTGCACTGGGCGACCGGGCAGAGCGCGGTGGAGGATCTGCATCTGCCGGCACTGCTCGGCTGGATCGCCCCGCCGACCGGGCGCAGCGGCGCCGAGGCGGCGGCCTGGGCCGAGGATCCGGCGAGGTGCCCGCCCGCCGGCCCGGCGACCGATCCGGGCTTCGACAACGAGCGGCTGGCCCCGGCGATCGAGGCGTACGCTGCCGCAGAGGCGGACGAGGTGGCCCGGGGTGAGGCGTACGCGGAGCTGGAGAAGTTGCTGCGCGATCAGCTGACGCCCACCTGGGAGCTGATGTGGCGCGGGGTGGGGTTGTTGCGGGCGCTGCCGCCCGGCGCCCGGGTGGCGGCCCGCTGGGACGGTGACCGGGACGCCTTCACCGCGTACGCCGATCATGTCGACGCCGACGGTGCGCCCCAGCCGCGCCGCGACGGTGCGGTGGCCGCCGCCGCCCGGCTGCATCGGCTGGAGCGGGCCGCGGACCTGTACGCGGTGCAACGCGCCTACGACGATCCGCTGGTGATGGCCGAGTACCGGCTGACCGGCGAGGCGTTCGTCGGTGAGGTGGTGTTGGTCGATGCGGCACGCATCGACGACAGTGGCCGGCGGCCGGTGCTGCGTCCACGGATCCAGCTGGTGACCACCGACCCGGTGCTGGTGCCGGTCGGCGCGGTGCTGTCCACTCCGGCCCGGCCGGCGCAGAAGGCGCGGGTGGTCTTCGTGACTCGGGTGGCCGACGGTAAGACCGAGGTGGTGGTGGAGCTTTCCGGGGGGATGGGCCGAGGAATGACCGCCGCACCGGGCAGCGTGCCCGAGGTGGGGGAGCGGCTGTGCTACACCACGCTCAGTGAGGCGTACGTGCCGGCGGGAAGCTTCCCCACGGTGGAGGAAACCCCGTGGACCCACGGCGGCCCGCCCGCCGCCGGCGCGTCCGTCGACCCGGTGCCGACTGGCGAAGGTGCGGCACCGGTGCCCGACGAGGAGTGGGCGTAGACACTGGGTCGCGTGATCGTCGCGCAGGGTGTCCTGTGTGGCCCTGGTGGTGCCGGCCGACTGCTGCTGATGGACGTGGATGGCGTGGTCGGGTCGTCGGGTTGCGGACTCCGTCCGGCTGGATCTGGCGGTGCGGTCGATCGCGTGGCTAGTCTTTCCGGGTTTGCCGGGACCGGTTTTCGCCGTCGAGGGTGCGCGAACGAGAGAAAGCCAGAGCGATCGCTGTGTCGCGAAAGGACATCGAACAGGCCACCGTGCGGCCGGCCGGGCAAACCCGGGTCGGCCCGGCAGGTGTGTACGCCGCCGGCGCGGTCGTGGCCGTCGAGACCGTCTGGTTGGCCCTCGAACTGCCGCAGACGGCTCTGGTCAGCGACCTCGGCGCGATCACCGTGGCCTGCTGGGCGGCGCTGGTCTGCGTGGGTGCCGCCCGCCGGCACCCCCGACCGCTGCGCCGGTTCTGGCTCCTGCTCGCCACCACCATGCTGCTCTCCCTCGCCGGCCGGGCGATGTGGACGTCGCAGCGGCTCGTCGAGCACGAACTGCCGCACACCCTGCCGATCGGGCTGATCTTCACGGCCAGCCTGCTCACCGGGACCGGCGCGTTGCTGTGCGCGCTGACCGCGCCCCGCACCTCGCTGGGACGCGCCCGGGCCCTGCTCGACGGGGTGATCGTCGCGCTGGCGTTGATGCCGATCGGCTGGCTGCTGCTGTTCCGTAACGTCGCGCTGACGGACCTGAACGAGCCGCTGCGCTACGCCGGCCTGCTCTACCCGCTGTTCGACCTGATGCAGCTGACCGTCCTGGTCGTGGTGATCGGGCCGGGTCGGCCGGTGTGGCGTCCGCTGACGTTGCTCGGAGCGAGCCTGACCATTCGTGCGGTGGCCGACTCGATGTACGTGTCGCTGACGGCTGCCGGCACCTACCAGACCGGCACCCTGATCGACGTGCTGTGGCCGCTGAGCTACCTGCTGATCGGCGTGGCGACCCGGCTCGCTCCACCGCAGCACTGTCAGCGCGGCGACGACGACGGTGAGGTGCCGCTGCCGCCGTGGTGGCGGGTGGCGCTGCCGTACCTGCCGGTGGGCGGGGTGATCGCGGCGGCGCTGGTGGCCCGGGAGCCCTCCGGCCACAGCCCGCTGCCGGTCTTCCTGGCGTTGCTGGGCTTGCTGGCGGCGCTGGCGTTGCGGCAGATCCTGGCGGCCAACGAGAACCTGCGCCTGGTGGCGCGGCTGCGGCAACTCGCCTACGTCGACCAGCTCACCGGGCTGCCCAACCGGCTGGCGTTCACCCGCAGGCTGCGCAGCGCCCTGGGCGGGGCACAGCCGGTCGCCGTCCTGCTGCTCGACCTGGACGGCTTCAAGCAGGTCAACGACCGGTTCGGGCACAGCACCGGTGACACCCTGCTGACCGGCCTGTCGCGTCGGATGCGGCGCGCGGTCGCCGACGACGGCATGATCGCCCGGATCGGTGGCGACGAGTTCGCCGTGCTGGTCACCGGTCGCACCGCCGCGCCGGAGCGGCTGGCGGAACGGCTGCTGGCGTCGCTGCACCCGTCGGCCGGCGAGGAGGTCGTCGGCGTCCACCCGTCGGCGAGCATCGGCATCGCCGAGTACGGACCGCAGCACATCACCTACACGGATCTGCTGCGCGACGCCGACATCGCGATGTACGCGGCCAAGGCGGCCGGCAAGTCGGCGTACCGGCGCTGCACGCCGGCCCTGCGGGAGTCCGCGGTCAGCCGGGCGGAGCTGATCGCCGACCTGCGGCGGGCGGTCGACGAGCAGCAGCTGCACCTGGAGTTCCAGCCGATCGTGGACCTGTCCACCGGCACGGTACGCAGTGCCGAGGCGCTGGTGCGGTGGCGGCATCCCCGGCTGGGCATGCTCAGCCCGGCGCGCTTCCTGCCGCTGGCCGAGGAGACCGGGCTGATCCTGTCGATCGACCGGTGGGTGATCCACGAGGCGTGTCGGGCGGCGGCCACCTGGCAGACCCAGGTCCCGTCGGCCACGGTCGCGGTGAACATCGCGGCGGCGCACCTGCGCCGGCCGGATCTGATCGCCACGGTCACCGAGGCCACCGCCGGGGCCGGACTGGCGCCGCGGGCGCTGACCCTGGAGCTCACCGAGTCGGCGTTGATCGAGGGCAGCGACGCGGTGCTCGACCGGCTGGGTCAACTCCGCGAGCTGGGCATCCGGATCGCCATCGACGACTTCGGCACCGGCTATTCCTCGCTGAGTTATCTGCACCGGATCCCGGCCACCGAGTTGAAGATCGACAGGTCGTTCGTGGCCCGGCTCTCCGAGGACACCCGGGCGTACGCGACGGTGGAGATGGTGACCCGGCTGGCCGGGGCGTACGGCCTGGGGGTGGTGGCCGAGGGGGTGGAGACCGAGCGGCAGCACGACGCGGTCGCCGCGATCGGCTGTGTGCAGGGGCAGGGCTACCGGTACGGGCGGCCCGCCGCCCTCGACGAGTTGCGTACCGTGCTGGCCGGCTCCGCGCCCGCGAAGGTGTCCGATGTCGCAGAATCGGGCTTGACCCTCACGTAACGGCAGGCGGGACCGTGGTTCTCAGGAAGGGAGGGAACCATGGCGTACACCGTCGGCCAGGTGGCCAGGCTCGCCGGGGTGACCGTGCGGGCGCTGCACCACTACGACCAGATCGGGCTGCTGTCGCCCAGCGGGCGCACCGGCGCCGGCTACCGCCGCTACAGCGACGCGGACCTGGAGCGGCTGCAACTGGTCCGGTACTACCGCGAGCTGGGGTTCCCGCTGGAGCAGATCGCCGAGATCCTCGACGACCCGGCCGGTGACCGGGACGCGCATCTGCGCCGTCAGCACGAACTGCTCACGGTACGGATCAAGCGGTTGCAGGAGATGGTCACGGCGATCGAGTTTGCGATGGAGGCGAACAAGTTGAACATCCCACTCACCCCGCAGGAGCGCTTCGAGGTGTTCGGCGACTTCGAGCCCGAGGCGTACGCCGAGGAGGCGGAGCAGCGCTGGGGCGGCACCGACGCGTACCGGGAGTCGAATCGGCGGGCATCGAGCTACTCGAAGGACGACTGGCTGCGGATCAAGGGCGAGACCGAGGAATGGGGGCGGCGGATCGTCGCACTGATGGCCTCAGGTGCCCCGGCGGACGGGCCGGCGGCGATGGAGTTGGCCGAGGAACACCGGCAGCACATCAGCCGGTGGTTCTACGAGTGCTCGTACGAGGTCCACACCGGGCTGGCCGACATGTACCTGGCCGACGAGCGGTTCCTGGCCCACTACGAGGCGATGGCGCCGGGGCTGGGCCAGTACCTGCACGAGGCGATCCACGCCAACGCGATCACCCGGGCGTGACCGGAGCCGCGCGTCGGTGGTTCGACGGGCGGGAACTGTCGGTGCGGGGGAGTATGACTGACGGGGTCATGTCCTGATCTGCGGAGGTCATTCGTGTTGATAGTCGCCGGCACGCTCTATGTGGACCCGGCCGAACGGGACGACTACCTGGCCACCTGTGCCGAGATCGTCCGGCAGGCCAGGTCGGCGCCCGGCTGTGTGGACTTCGCCATCAGCGCCGACCTGGTCGAGCCGGGCCGGATCAACGTCTACGAGCGGTGGGAGTCCGACGAGCAGCTGTTGGACTTCCGCGGTTCCGGCCCCGAGCCGGAACAGCAGGTGGCTCTGGTCGGCGCCGAGGTGCACAAGTTCCGGATCAGCGCGGTCGAGTCCCCCTGACCCCGCCCCGGCGGTCCAGCGCCGGTCGCGGCCGACCCACCCGACGCCTGCCGTACGACGAGGTTACGGCGGGCGTCGGGCCAGTCGGGCCAGGAACGCGGCCACCGCCGCTGGTTCCCCGGCCAGTTCGCCGGGGCGGGCCGGCCCGCGCAGCGCACGCAGCGTGGCGGCGAGCCGTCCGACCCGGCTGAGGGCGACCGGGTCGCCGTCGAGGAGCAGGTCGGCGGTGTCCCGATCGATCTGGCGGGTCGGGCTGCTCATCTCGTGGCGCCGTTCGTCATCATCCCGTCAGCCTCGATGTCGTTCCTGTCAACTCGTCCGATTGATTGGCGTCAGCGCTGCTGGATGCGTCACACCTGACAGTGGCTGAGCGCTCCGGTGAGGTGGTGTCGGCACGCGGGACGGGCGCAGCAAAACCACCAACTCGTCCTTATTGGTCCACCGATCGGGTAGTTCGCCCGGTGTCGGCCGTGTCCATCGTGCCGCCTTGTGCCGTTAATCACTGTGACACCCCTCTGAATGGCCTGCGGTTGGTGGCATGCGCGGCGAAGGAGTCGGCGTGGCGAGGACTGATTCGACGGGTTCGACATGGCGGTACCGGTGGGCGCGCCGGCAGAACGAGCGCCGGCTGCGGCTGTTCCGCAGCGCCGAGGGGGCCTGGCGGCGACGCGACGACGAACTGCGCCGACTGCGTACGCTCGCCGAGCAGTGCCACGGCTCCGCCGCGGCCGGCGAGGGTCTGCTGCTCGAACTGGGCCCCGACGAGATCGTGCTCCGGGTGGTGCCGGCGGCCCAGTTGGTGGAGGTACGGCACACCGCCGTGCTGCCCGCCCCCGAGTTGACCGTCGGCGTGGAGCACGGCCGGCTGCACCGTCGCCTGCCCGACGGCGTACGGGTCACCGACGCCGGCATGGCGGTGATCACCAACCGGCGGCTCGTGCTGCTCGGTGGACGCGGCCGACGGGACTGGGCGTACGGGCGGATCAGCGGCCTGGCCCACGACCCGCGGGCGTCCGTCTCCCTGATCCAGGTGCTCGACCGGCGGCGTACCTCCGGGGTGCTGGTGCCCGCCGACGCGGCGGCCGAGTTCCGGTTCCTGCTCACCCTGGCCTTCGCCGACGCCATCGAGCAGCGTGACGCGGTCATCGCCCAACTCGACGAGCTGATCGCCGAGCACACCAAGGCGCGCCCGTCCCGGCCCGGTATCGCCACGCCGGCACAGGCCCGGCTGGTGGCGCTGCTGCCCGGCGGCCGGCGGACCGCGGTGGTCGCGGCTGCCCTGGCCGTACTGGTGCCGTTGGCGTTGGCGAACTCCGGGCCGTCGGATCCGACCGGCCGGGAGACGGCGGTCGCCGCCACCCCGGCACCGGTCGCCGCCACCGTCGCGCCCAAGACACCCCGGGCCACCGGCTCCCCGAAGGCACTGCGGGGCACCGGCCCGAAGACACCCCGCGCCAGCGGCTCGCCGACGGCGGATCGGAGCAGCCCGCAGCGACGGTGCGGTGCCCCGGCCAACCCGATGGGGTACGACTTCTGCTCCGGTGAGCGGATCCGTGAACCCGACCCGCAGGTGTGCGAGCACTTCGACTGTGTGCCGGGGTTCTGGGAGGGCCGCGGCTACTTGGTGCAGTGTGCGAACGGCAAGATCAGCCTGGCCGGTGGCAGCCCGCGGGCGTGCGGACTGCACGGCGGCGTACGCCGCACCGTGTGGCACTGACCCCGTGACGCGACGCCGGGCGTCGACAGGCGGCGGGTGGTTGCCCGGGGCGGACCGGTTTGGTCTGATGCGCCCATGGGAGTTGCCGAGGTCAACCGCACCATCGACGCGGTGTGGCGGATCGAGTCGGGACGGGTGATCGCCGCCCTGGCAGGGCTGGTACGCGACGTCTCCTGGGCCGAGGAACTGGCCCAGGACGCGCTGGTCGCCGCACTGGAGCAGTGGCCGCGTGACGGCGTACCGACAAATCCGGGGGCGTGGCTGACCGCGGTGGGCAAGCGGCGGGCCATCGACGGCCTGCGCCACCGGCAGGTACGCGACCGCAAGGTCGCCGAACTCGGCCGTGACCTCGGCGCGGAGGCGTTCACCCCGGATTTCGACGCGGCCTTCGAGGACACCATCGACGACGACCTGCTCCGGTTGATCTTCACTGCCTGCCATCCGGTGCTGACCCCGCAGGCCCGCGCCGCGCTGACCCTGCGAATGGTCGGCGGCCTGAAGACCGAGGAGATCGCCCGGGCGTTCCTGGTGCCGGAATCCACCATGGCGCAGCGGATCACCCGGGCGAAGAAGACGCTCGCCGAGGCCGGGGTGCCGTTCGAGGTGCCCGGTGCGGCCGAACGCCCGCAGCGGCTGGCCAGCGTCCTGGAGGTCACCTACCTCATCTTCAACGAGGGGTACGCGGCGACCGCCGGGCAGGACTGGATGCGCCCGGCGCTCTGCGAGGACGCGCTGCGTCTGGCCCGGATGCTCCAGACCCTGATGCCGGACGAAGCCGAGGTGCACGGGTTGGCCGCGCTGCTGGAGATCCAGGCGTCCCGGACCGCGGCGCGCACCGACGCGGCCGGGGAACCGGTACTGCTGTTGGAGCAGGATCGGCGGCGCTGGGACCACCTGCTCATCCGTCGAGGGTTGGCGGCGCTGGAGCGGGCCCGGACCAGCAGTGAGCAGGCCGGTCCGTACACCCTCCAGGCGGAGATCGCGGCCTGTCACGCGCGGGCGCGTACCGCCGAGGAGACGGACTGGGCGCGGATCGCGGCCAGCTACACCGAGCTGGCACGGGTCGCGCCGTCGCCGGTGGTGGAGCTGAACCGGGCGGTGGCGGTCTCCTTCGCCGACGGGCCGGCCGCCGGCCTGGCGGTGGCCCGTCCGCTCGCCGACGAACCGGCGTTGGCCCGCTACCACCTGCTGCCCGCAGTGCTCGGTGACCTGCTGGCCAAGCTCGGCCGCTACGACGAGGCCGCCGCCGAATTCACCCGCGCGGCCGAACTCACCGGCAACGCCCGGGAACAGGCGCTGCTGCGCGACCGGGCCGCCGACTGCGCCGCCGGGGTGCCGCCGAGGCGCTGAGGCGCTGAGAAATCCATCTGGAAAAAATTCCGCCGCGATGTCGAATCCCCGTCGGGTCGCCCGACGCGTCAGTGACAGCCGGTCTGACCACCGGCCCGGCACACCGGCGACCGGCCGGCAGGACGAGGAGGCGAACATGGCGACCGCGACGATGGCACGGCCCGAGGTGGCGGGCACCGGCAAGCAGCGTACGACGGGGGTGTTGCTGGCCGGCGGTGTCGCCGCGGGGCCGGTGTTCGCGGTGTCGGTCACCGCGCAGGTGCTGACCCGTGACGGGTTCGACCTGAGCCGGCAGCCACTGAGCCTGCTCGCGCTCGGCGAGCACGGGTGGATCCAGATCGCCACGTTCGTGGTGAGCGGACTGCTGGCGTTCGCCGGCGCGGCCGGGATGCGTCGGGTGCTGCCGCCCGGCCGACCCGGCGGTGTCTGGGTGCCTCGGCTGGTGGCCGTCTTCGGCCTCGGGTTGATCATCGGCGGCGTGCTGGTGGCCGACCCGAGCATGGGATGGCCGGCGGGTGCGCCGCAGGGACCGGCGGAGACGATGAGCTGGCATGCCGTCGGTCACGGGGTCGGTGCGATGCTCGCGTTCTGCTCACTCACCGTGGCCTGCCTGGTCTTCGCCCGCCGGGAGGCCCGCCTGGGTCGGCCCGGTGTCGCCGTGCTCTCGGTGGCCGGTGCCGCCGTGGTGGTGCTCGTGATGGCCTGGCCGCACCAGGACAGCATCAGCGTACGGATGGCGCTGGGCTCCGCTGTTCTCTTCGGCTGGCTCTCGGTCGTCTGCGCCCGTCTGCTGGCTGTCACGTCCCGCTGATTTCGTCACACAACAGGAGAGGAGCAGATAGATGCGTTTCATGGTCATGCACAAGCTCGACGAGAACAAACCCGAGCTGTGGCAGCCCGACGAGGCCTTCATCGCCCGGATGGGCGCGTTCATGGGCGAAGCGAACCAGGCCGGTGTGCTGCTCGCCGGCGAAGGGCTGCGGCCGAGCAGTGTGGACGCCGGGCGGATCACCGTCACCGGGGGCAAGACGACGGTGACCGACGGGCCGTTCGCCGAGACCAAGGAGCTGATCGCCGGGTTCGCGCTGCTGCAGGTCCGGGACAAGGCCGAGGCGATGCAGTGGGCGCAGAAGTTCACCGACATCTTCATCGCCGCCGGCGCGGACGTCGAGGTGGACGTCCGCCGGGTCACCGAGTGGGAGGACCTGGCCCCGCCGGCCTGACCGCCGTGGGACCGGACCGGCTCGGCCGCGCATCGGCCGGGCCGGTCCCGCTCGTCGGCCGCCGCGACATCGGTCAGCGTTGGTGGGCGACCTGGTCGGCCAGCCGGGACAGGGCCGGTGTGGCGGCGAGCAGCCGCTCCCGGTCCTCGGCGTCCAACTGGGCCAGGGCGGCGGCGAGCAGTTCACTGCGGTGCTGGCCGTAGGCGGCCGTCCGGTCCCGCGCCGCATCGGTCAACTCCAACCGGACGGTACGCCGGTCGCCCGGGTCCCGCTCCCGGCTCAGCAGGCCCGCCGAGGTCAGCTCACCGACCAGGGTGCTCACCGTGTTCGGTGCGGTGCCGAGGCGCTCGGCGGCCTCCCGGACGCTGATGCCGGGCTGCCGCTGCACCAGACGCAGCACCTCCACCTGAGCGTCGGGCAGGGCCACCCGACCCGTCCGTTGGCTGGCCGTACGGCGCAGCACCCGGTGCAGGTCACCCAGGGCCGCGCCGAGCTCGGCGAGGGTCTCCTCCGTCACAGTGCGCCCCCGTCCGGATCAGATGCCTCTGTAGGCAGAGCTATCGTAGCCGCCATGCCGCAGACCGCCACGCCCTCCACCGCGCCGGACCGAGTCGCCGTACCGACCGGCCGGGCCGCCATCGGGCTGCTGGTGCTGCTCGGCAGCCTCACCGCGATCGGGCCGCTGTCGCTGGACACCTACCTGCCGGCGCTGCCCGACATGACCCGCGACCTGTCCGCCAGCCAGGCGCGCATCCAGCTCTCCCTGACCACCTGCCTGATCGGCGTGGCCGTCGGCCAACTCGTCACCGGGCCGCTCAGCGACCGCTGGGGACGACGCCGGCCGGTGATCGTCGGGCTGGCCGCGTACACCCTGTTGTCGCTGCTCTGCACGCTCGCACCGTCGGCGGAGACCTTCGCCGCAGCCCGCTTCTTCCAGGGTTTCGCGGGCGGCATGGGCACGGTCGTCGCCCGCGCCATCGTGCGTGACCTCTACGCCGGTCGCGCCGCGGCGAAGTACTTCTCCCGACTCACGCTGATCTTCGGCCTCGCCCCGATGATCGCCCCCGCGTTCGGCAGTCTGCTGCTCAACTTCGGCGACTGGCGGGTCATCTTCGTCGCCCTCACCGTCATCGGTGCCCTGCTCGCGAGCATCGTCGCCTGGCGGCTGCCCGAGACGTTGCCCGTCGCGCGGCGCAACACCGGCGGCCTGCTCTCGATCGCCCGCATCGCCCGCGTGCTGATCACCGACCGGATCTACCTCGGCTACACGCTGACCCAGGGCCTCGCCTTCGCCGGACTGCTCGGCTACCTCTCCGGCTCCTCGTTCGTCCTGCAGGACGTCTTCGGTCTCTCCGTCGGGATGTACAGCCTCATCTTCGGCGTCAACTCCCTGGCCTTCGTCGCCGTCGGCCAACTCAACGCCCGACTGCTCGACCGGTACGGCCCCCGCCAGCTGTTGATCACCGCTCTCGGTCTCGGGCTGCTCGCCGCGCTCGGCCTGATCGCCGGGGCGCTGCTGGAGGCCCTGCCCCTGGTCATCGTCGCGATGCTGGTCTTCCTCGGCTCGCTCGGCATGGTGATGCCCAACGGCACCGCCCTGGCCCTGGACCGGCACGGGGCCCACGCCGGCACGGCCGCCGCACTGCTCGGCGGCATCCAGGCGGTGGTCGCCGCCGGTGCCGCGCCGTTGGTCGGCATCGGCGGGGAGGGCAGCGCCCTGCCGATGGCCCTGGTGATCGCCGGTGCGGCCGCCGGATCACTGCTGGTGGTGCTCAGCCTGGCCCGCCGCCGCTGAATCCGCCGCCGCTGGATCCGTCGGTCCGGCTCAGCCGGCTCGCGGTCCCGGCTCGTCGGCCAGTTCGGCCGACAGGCGATCCAGATAGGCGTCGACCTCGGCGGTGTCGTATCCGCGCAGACTGATGGCAAGGTCCGTGCGGGCCGAGTCGATCCGCGCCCGGACCGCAGCGCGTTGCGTGGGCACGCCGGAGGCGAACGCATCCAGGCCCTGCCCGACCAACTCGTCGATCTGACGCTGGTCGTAGCCGCGCAGCGCGGTGGTGAACGACGGCGCCTCGGACGCCGGTCGGCGGTGCTGGCGGCCGTCGACGAACCGGCCACCGCCGAAGCGGGTCAGGGCAGCCGTGACCTCGTCGACGGACTGCCGTACGGTGCCCAGGTCGAGCAGGAGCAGGCCCTTGCGGCCGTCGACGGGGCTGGGCTCGGTGAGCGGGCGATCGAGGACACCGGCCGCCGGCACCAGCAGCAACCACGGTGCCGGGCCGGTGGACACCGGCCGGCACAGGACGATCGCGTCGATCTCGTGCCAGGCGAGCGTGCGGCGCAGCCCGGCGATGCGTACGTCCAGCCCGTCGGCGTCGATCCGGAACCGGAACGGCCGGACCACGGCGGTGACCAACCGCCACCCGTAGAACGTCACCAGCAGCACGCCGCCGACCACCGTGAGCACGCCCGGCTCATCCGTCAGCACCAGCATCGACAGGCCGAAAAGGAAGAATCCGACGGCCAGCACCAGCCAGGCCCGCTTCTGTCTCACGTCCACCGCAGCCTCCGATCACCGGTCAGCACGGACCACAGCATCCCATCTCTGCGGCGGTCGAGCGGGACCCTGATCAGCCGAGGGGGACCTGCACCGCCACGTCGTGCCTGGGGTAGTAGGACTCGACCTGGTCGGGGCCGTACTTGTCGCGGAACATGGCCACGATGTTCTCGACCTGCCGGGTGTCGGTGATCGGGGTGGCGCTGGAACTCAACGAGGTGCCGTCGACCGCCAACTGCACCATCGGGGTCTGCTGGACGTTCTTGTACCACTGGCTGTCCGAGCCGGTCACCGGCATCAGGAAGACGTTGTCGTCGTCCTGCACGAACCACACCGGGCGGGCGATCTGCCGTCCGCTCTTGCGGCCGGTCACGGTCAACTCGACCTCTTCTACGCCCGACAGTGCCTCACCGATCGCGTTGGTCATGGTGTCCTCCGGCAGCTTGCCCCCGACGATGCCCTCGCCCGTCAGGGTAGGCAGCGTGCGAGGTGCGCGCCGCCGGTTCAGGCCCCGGTCCCCGGAAAGGAAACGCCCGGCACCGCTGGTCGCGGTACCGGGCGTTCCTTGTCGGATGGATCAGCTCAGCGGGGCACCGCCGGGCTGGACCACGTTGTTCACCGTCAGCTTGTACGGCGCGTACTGGGTGACCTGCCCGGTCGGCTCGTCGTACGCGACGATCGCGACCACCTTCGGGAAGGTCAGCAGGGCCAGCGTCGGCACCACACCGAGGGTGAAGCTCGACTTGCCGTTCACCTCGTACTGGTAGGCGATCTTGTTCTTCTCGTCGAGGCCGACGAACCGGACGTTCCAGTTCGCCACCGGCGTCGGGTAGATCTCCGACGGCGAGTCGAACGGCGCCAGGCTCGACCCGTCGCTGACCAGCGTGCCGCCCACGGTGATGTCGTCGATCAGCAGGCCACCCTCGTTGACCCCACCATCGCTGACGTACCGGAAGCTGAGCAGGATCTGCTGACCGGCGTACGCCGACAGGTCGAACGAGTGCGGCTCGAACCCGCTTGTGGTGCCGTTGAGCGCCGGGCCCAGCGGACCGCTTACGGTCTTGTCACCGGCGATCGGCGTGTACGACTTGCCGCCGTCGGTGGAGACGCTGACGTAGCCGTAGTCGTAGCCGACCTCGGCGCCGTACTTCGCGAGGAAGGTCAGCGTCGGGTTGGCGGCCGGTACGGTCGCCGGGATGACGGCGGCGGCGTCGGTGCTGTTGCCGTTGCCGGACCAGATCACCGAGTTGCCCGGACGATCCGGGTCGTTGCTCACCGTCGTCCAGGCCAGCGGGATCGCCGGCAGCGACTTCGCGCCCTGGAACTTGATCGAACGCAGGTCGCCCCGACCCAGCGGCTTGCCGTTCGCCTTGCGCAACTGGACGTAGTCGGCACCGTTGGGCGCCGCGCCCGGAGTCGCGTACGACGCCGGGTTGTCCAGGTTGACCGTGGCGTTCAGGCTGGCCGTGGTGACCCGCCGCTTGTCGACACCGAGCATGATGCCGAGCTTCGAGTTGCCCACGATCCGGTCGACCAGGTTCATCGTCTGGTAGTCGTGCAGCACCTTGTACATGTCCTTGACGCCCTCGTCGGCGAGCGCCGCCTTCAGGCTGGCCAACCCCTGGAGGTCGCCGTCCTGGTGCAGCCGGGAGATGAAGTCCAGGCCGTAGCGGTCGTAGAGGAAGAGCATCAAGGAGTACGCGTTGCCGTAGTCGGCCAGCACCCCACTGCCGCTGCTGCCCTCGTTCCACAGGTTGATCGAGTTCTCCGGGCCACCACAGTCACGTGGGTTGGTGTTGTACGGCGTCTGGACCGTACCGAAGCCCTGGAAGCAGTAGATGTGGCTGTCCGTGCCGGGCTGGTCGATCCGGGCTCGGGCGTCCACATAGCCGGCGAGCGTCTGGGCGAAGTCCGCCAGTCCCTCGTTCAGCCAGACCGACTCGAAGGGGTCGGCGTGGTAGTGCGCCAGGTGCTGCCACTCGTGGATGAAGACGCCCTCGTAGAGGTTCGGCCGGGCCGGCCGGGAGGTGCACAGATCATCCGTGGGCTCGTTCGGCGGGTTCTCGCCGGTGCGGTGCGCCCAGTCGAAGGCGTCCACCGTCATGATGTTGCGGTCGAGCAGCTCGTCGAAGAGCGAGAAGTGGAACCCGGCGATGTAGCTGGGGGCGGCCGGGAAGTCATAGAAGTTGTCGTCCCGGACGTTGTCGATGAGGGTGACCGTACGGTTGCCGGCCCCGGTGAAGTCACCGGCCAGCTCCGCGTTGGTGCCGTCGCGCTCCGGCGGGGTGCTGAACGCCGCGATCGACTTCGGGTACATGTTCGTGTCGAACTCGCTGATCAGGCGGTTGACCTGGGCATCGGTGATCACCGTCGAGTTGGGGATCTGCTGACGGCAGTCGCCCTCCGGGAACTCGGTGTCGTTGGCTACCCACACCTCGATATTGTCGCCCACCCCACGCAGGGTGTACGGCTTCAGGTAGATGACACCCTCGTAGTCGTCCAGGGCCAGCCAGTTGCGTACGGTCCCGACCGGCGGGGTTTCGGCCGCGGCCTGCGTCCGGCGCGACTGTGCCTTCGGCTGGTACTGGGTCGGCACTTCGACCTTCTTGCCGTTGAAGGTGAAGTCCTTGCGGGTCAACTCGCGGATGTCGGTGGCGAGATCGGTGGCCGGAGCGGCAACGGTCGGTGTCGCCGCCGGCCCGGGAGCGGCTGACGCGGTCGCCGGTGCGGCGACGACATAGATAAACGGTAGGACAATGGCGCTTGCTGCTATCCCCGCAAAGCGGCGACGTGCCATGGAACCTCCTCATCGATGGAAGATCCGCCCAGGTCCTGTCACAGTCGACCAGGCATTAAGTGGATCTACGCACGCTGATTGAGCGTCTCCGTGACCTCAACACATGCACATCGATCAGGCAAGAGGGCCTCGCCCGGGTCAATCGGAATCGGCTGCCGCAGAAAACGCCGCCGGCCCAGGAGGCCAAGGTCCTGGGCCGGCGGCGCGCCGAATGCATCGGCATTTTTGGATCAGACGAAGTTCACGTCACTGCACCACATGTACGCCTGGTCGAGGTGAGATGCCTGCCAGATGACGAAGAGAATGTGGTGTCCGGTGTAGCCGGAGGTCGAGACGTTGAACGAGATGTTCTGCGCCGGTGCGTAGCGCCCGGTCTGCGTGATGAAGTCGAGGTTTCCCCACCCGAGTTGCTGGGTAGCGGGGTTGAAGCCCTGCTTGCTCACGTAGACCCGGAAGTAGTCAGCACCGTGACTCGCCTGGTCGTGCAGTTGGACGGTGAAGTTACGGCTGATGTTCGTGGTCTTCCACGCCCCGGGACGGTTCAGGCTGTTGTTGCGGGACAGGGCGTTGCTGCACAACTGGCCGTCCGGCGTACGGGCCTGGAACTGCCCACCGAGGCCGTCGCGCAACGCGCTCATCCAGTTCCACATGGTGTCCGGGTTGGCCTGGAACGCCTGCCAACACATCGGGTCCTGCTGCTGCATCTGCGGGCTCATGTGGTTGTTGCCCCAGGTCTTCCAACACTGGTACGCACGAGAGGCCGGGTTGACGATGGTGCCGTGCGCCTGGGCCGTACCGGCCCAGGGCAGCATGCCCACCACCAGGGCGAGCAGCAGGACGAGCGCTCGTGCGGGCCGGCGGGCAGCGGACCGGGATCGCTGGCCGGACTGTTCGGATTCGAGTGATCGCACTTGCATCCTCCATTCTAGACATCCATGGACGTCGATGGGAGCGCTTCCGCTGAGTGTGCCACTCATAGCCCGATATGGCAACGATCGTCTATTGATGTTGGGATGGCAGGGGTTTGATCCGGCTAGTCGCCACGGTGCTGATCTGCCCTCATCTGCAACGGAAGGTGCGCCTCGGTCGTTGCAGCGGGCGCGACCGTGGAGGTGTGGTGGAACGTTCAGGCGGCGATGGCGCGGGCGGCGGCGTACATGTCGGCGGGGAGCGGATGGTGTAGCCGCCAGATGATGCGCATCGGGCGGTCACCGGTGTGCTCCTGATAGGTCATCGGTCCGGCGTACAAGTAGGCCGGCGCGCCCAGGTCACGGTCGGCGACCCTGGTTTCGCGGACGAAGAGATGCACCGTCGAGCCACGTTCGACGTGGTGGATGTACCGCTGTCCGGTCGCCGATGCCGACGAGGTGGTGCTCTGTGACTCCCACTGGAACAGCGTGTCGGTGATCGCCCGGTCGGCGTACATGGTCGTGGGGGAGTAGTGCTGCTCGGACTTGACCAGGGTGACGAAGAAGATGTCTGCCTGCTCGGACTCCAACCACTTCACGCCCTCTCGCAGCGACCCAGGGTTCGGCATGCCGAAAGCCGCGCAGGCTTCGTTGCGGCTGTACCGAGCGTGCACCCGCAGCGGCACCTGATTAAGCCCGACCAGCTCGGTAACCCGGTGGATCTGCTCTCGTAGCACCTCCGCGACTTGGCGCAGTTCGACGCACCGAGCTGGCTCAGCCCGCAGCCGCGCCAGCCGTTTGTCTCGCTGCGAAAGCGGCACGTTTGGCCCCCACAGGCTGAAGTGCAGCATGTCCAGCAATCGCCCATCGGACACGGGTTCCCCGGCCACCACCTGCTCCCACAACGCCAACCTGTCAAGGTCGTCGGTGTGCAGCATCCGGGCGATCGCCCGCCCCAACTCCCGGTCGTACGCCCCCGGTTTCGTGGTTTCCACCCCGGCGAGCCGACGTAGTCCGGTCCAGCCGCCCAGCGTCGCCGACCGGTACACGTCGCCCACCTCCAGGCCGGTGTCCCGCAGGAATTCGGCCAGCGTCACGTCACCGAGTTGCCGCAGCTCAGCCACCATGCTGTTCTTCGAGGACGGGACCGCCCGCTCCAGATTGCGGAGCACCACCTCCTTGGCGACCCGGTCCAGCTCGATGTGGCACCCACTCGGCAGCATCGGGAAGTCCTGCTGCACCGCGCCGTGCACCTGGCGGCGGCTGACCCCGGTCAGCGCCCGCCAGCGGAGGTCGAACCGGAAGTTGGCGTGCTGCGCGCCGATGAAGTCGAGCACGGTCAGGCAGGGCTTGTCGTCGTCCAGGCGCAGGCCACGGCCGAGCTGCTGAAGGAAGATCGTGGCGCTCTCGGTGGGCCGGAGCAGGAAGATCGTGTCGACCATCGGCAGGTCGACGCCCTCGTTGAACAGGTCGACGGTGAAGAGCACCCGCAGCTTGCCGGCCTTGAAGTCCCGGATCAGGTCGCGTTGCTCCGGTCGGCCGACCTCCGACGTCACGGCCGCCGCCGATACGCCCCGCTGGGTGAACCAGTCGGCCATGAACTCGGCGTGCCCGATGCTCACGCAGAACCCAAGCGCCCGCATCCGCCCCACGTCAACGAGCCTCTGGGCAGCCCGTAGCACCAGCCGCGCCCGCGCCTGGTTGCCGGTGTAGAGGTTCTCCAACTCCGATCGGTCGTAACCCTGCCCGCGCTTCCACTGAAGATGTGACAGGTCCACGTCATCGTGCAGGCCGAAGTAGTGGAAGGGCGCCAACAACTGCCGGTCAAGCGCCTCCCGTAGGTGCAGCTCTACGGCCGCATGCCCGTCGAACCACCGCCGCACGTCGCGGCCGTCGGCTCGGTCGGGGGTCGCCGTCAAGCCGAGGAGTACGCGTGGCCGCAGCCGCTCCAACAGCCGGGCGTACGTCTTGGCCTCGGCGTGGTGGAACTCGTCCACGATCACCATGTCGAACTGCTCGGGGTCGATCTCCTGCCGGTGCAGCGACTGGATCGAGGCGAACACATGCTGCCACTGCTTCGGCTTGTCCCCGGCGACCAACGTCTCGCCGAAGCTGCCGTCCCCCATGACCTGCCGGAAGGTCGACCGGCTCTGCCTCAGAATCTGCTCCTGGTGCGCAACAAACAGCAGCGAGTCGACGTCCCCGGCCTTGTGGAGCCGGCGATAGTCCAGCGCGGCCACTACGGTCTTGCCGGTGCCGGTGGCCATGACGACGAGGTTGCGCCAGCGGCCGTGCACGCGCCGCTCGGCATCCAGGTCGGCCAAGACCTCCGCCTGATACGGGTACGGCCGTACGTCCAGGTTGGTGATTTCGGTCGGGGCCTCGTCGGCGCGCTCGCCCCGCAGCGCATACCCCAGCCGCTCGCCATCCTTCGCCGGGTCGTACGCCTCGAACGCCGGGTCGTTCCAGTAGTCCTCGAACGTGGCGGTGAACGTGTCGATGACGTGCGGCTGCTCGACGTTCGAGATCCGGACGTTCCACTCGACGCCATCGACCAGCGCGGACTTCGACAGGTTCGAGGAACCGACGTAGGCAGTGGTCATGCCGTTGTTGCGGCGGAACAGCCATGCCTTGGCGTGCAGGCGGGTGGTCCTGGTCTCGTAGGAGACCTTGATGTCGGCGCCCAACTCGGCGAGCCGGTCGAGGGCCCGTTGGTCGGTGGCACCCAAGTAGGTGGTGGTGATGACGCGGAGGCGGCCGCCGCGAGCGGTCAGCTCTTGGATGGCGGGCTCGATGAGGCGCAGGCCGTGCCACTTGATGAACGCGCAGAGCAGGTCCACCTGGTCAGCCGACGCCATCTCGTGTGTGACCTCGTGGCCGATGCGCGGCTGGTGCCGACCGTTGACTAGCAGCGCGCCGGTAGAGAGCGGAGTGGTGGGGCGCGGTGGGAAGGTGGTCGCGGCCGGTTGGGTGGGCGGTGCGGCGATGGCGTGCAGGAGTCGATTTGCGTCCGCGACCTGGTCATCGATGGTGGCGGCCTGTGGGCTGAGGACGGCGATCGCCTCGGCAATGCGGTTGGCCAAATCGACTTGGCGGTGCAGTTGGTCGTCTCTGGCGACAGCGTGCAGGGCGCGGTGAACCAGGGTGGCGATGTGCCGGGCGAGGGCATCGGGGGCGTCAGCCGTGTCGAGGTTCGCGTGCTGGATCAGCGCAGGATCGATGTGCTGGAGCCGGTCGGCCAGGTCGCGCGTGACGATGTGCTCGTAGACACCCCGCTCAAGACTCGTCACTCGGGAACCCAACCAACTTCTCGTCATTCTGCTGATCTTCACGATTTTGCGGGGATTGCTCGGCACCGCCAGCGATCACGCCGGAACCAGTGCAGGGCAGGAGGCCGGCGGACTGCAGCCGGTCGTAGGCCAGCTTGATGTGCGGGCGTGTGAAGAGGCGTGCCTTGCGACCACTCCAACTACGAACCCGCTCGGTCAACTCGGCGAGATCGTTGGTCGGTGGGTGCAACGCGGCGGCGTAATGCACAGTGGCCAGTAGCTCAAGACTGTATGGCGCCTCGAATCCGTTAACCAGACGGGCTAACTGGTCCAACGTGTCGGGCGACGGGGAGCCGTGCGCCTCGAACCAGGTCGCAATGGCATCGGACGTGCCGTCAGTGAGCCTAATTGGCTGAAGCTCTTCGACGCGCGCGGACCGGTCGCCGAAGCCAGTGAGGTAGTGCCCTTCCAAGCGGTCGAGGACATGGTTCAGGTTTTCGGCGTATGGACCGTACCGGCCGCGAACGAATTGCAGACGTAGCGGCTGCCCCAGAGCTTGAAGGAAGTAGGCGATCTTCTGAATTTCCAGCACGGTTACACCATCGCGCGGTTCGAGTGTCTGTGCTCGTTGTAAATAACGCTCGATAGCCCGCAGCAGAGTGGCGCGGCCTTCGGTCAGTCGGGGCTTCTCAGTGGCTACCGGCATGTCAGCCGGGCGCGGTGCCCCTTCCGGAGGAAATAGCAGCACTTGCACGTCGGGTAGCGCGGCGAAGGCATGCTCGATTGCCTGCCTGACCTCGTCCCAGTTGAGCCCGCCGTTGCCGCAGCCCAGAGCGGGTACAGCTATGGAGGTGATCTGGCGTTCGCGCACCACACGGACGAGATCAGCGAGCCCTGCCTGGATGTCGGACAGCTTTGAGCCGGCCCGCCAGTGCCCCTTCGTAGGAAAGTTGATTACGTATCTGCGGGGGCCGAGGCGAGCTGAATCGAAAACGAACATCTTGCCTAGCTTGACTTCACTGGCGGCGCATGCTGCCCGGTAAGCCGCGTAGTTAGCCGGGTAAGCTCGTTTGAACTGGAGGGCAATTCCCTTGCCCATCACTCCGACAGTGTTAACCGTATTTACTAGCGCTTGGGCCTCAGCAGTTAGAAGGTTACCGTGGCAAATAGTGATCATCATCCCACCTCCTCCCGTCTGTACCCGTAGTACCAGTCTGGTATGACACGAACGTACGCGTCGATGATGCCAGCCGCCTGCAGGGCGCGCTTCAGCTGTGTCTCCCGTTGTGGTGTCCGTACGGCGTAGCCGAGGAGTAGGTCGACTGGAAGCTCGCGGTGGACCAGGAACTCCGCCATGCGTCGTCTGACTCGATCGGCATCCTCGGGGAGGTTCCTCCAGATCCGCTCCCGCATCAGTGGCCAGTCCACGAACTCCTCAAGCTCGTCCAGTGATCGACAGAAGTTGGACAAGTGGTGTGCGCAGTTTCCATCACTCGCGACCCAGCTCAGCCCAGCCTCATGCACTCTGGGCCTACCCCGTTTTGACGGACATCCAAGATCAGGGGACCTGGAGTCTCCGGGAGGATGTCCAGCATCATGGAGAGCGTGGGAAAGAAGCGATCGCGGCCGAGGCGGGCGTTCACGCCCGAGTTCAAGGCCGAGATCGTCGAGCTGTGTCAGCGTGGTGACCGCACCGTCGGGCAGGTGGCCAGGGACTTCGACCTGACCGAGACGGCTGTGCGAGCCTGGGTCAAACAGGCCGAGATCGACGCCGGGGCCCGCACGGACGGGCTCGCCTCCGACGAGCGGGCGGAACTGGCCCGGCTGCGGGCGGAGAACCGCCGGTTGCAGCAGGACGTCGACATCCTGAAACGGGCCACGGCTTTCTTCGCGAGGGAGACCCGGTGAACGTGTACCCGTTCATCGAGGCGGAGCAGGCCGGCAAGCACAACGTCAAGCGTGCGTGCGAGCTGCTGAAGGTCTCCCGGTCCGCCTTTTACCAGCACGCCCGCGGCGAGCAGTCCGCCCGCGACCGCGTCGATGCCGAACTCACCGAGCAGATCATCGCCGTGCACGCGGCATCGAACGGCACCTACGGGGCGCCGCGCATCCACGCCGAACTCGCTGCGGCCGGACGGCGCCACGGCCGTAAACGCATCGCCGCCCGGATGCGCGAGGCCGGCGTGCGCGGCAAGAGCCCACGCCGCTGGAAGGCGACCACGATCCCGGACCCGAACGCCGGGAACCGGCCGGACCTCGTCGAGCGGGACTTCACCGCCGACCCGGCGGCGGTCGACACCCGCTGGTGCGGCGACATCACCTACATCAACACGTGGGAAGGTTGGCTCTACCTGGCCACCGTCATCGACCTGGCCTCGCGCCGGGTCGTGGGCTGGGCCACGGCTGACCATCTCAAGACCGATCTGGTCGACGCCGCTCTGTCCGACGCCCTCGCCCGGCGCCGTCCCGCCGACGGCCTGGTCTTCCACTCCGACCGCGGCTGTCAATATACGAGCGCTCAGCACGCCCGCCTCGCGAAACGCCACGGTGTACGGCTGAGCGTGGGCCGGCGCGGGCAGTGCTGGGACAACGCGGTCGCCGAGTCGTTCTTCTCGACCCTGAAAACGGAACTGATCCACCGGCAGGCCTGGCCCACCCGCAAAGCCGCCCACCAGGCCACATTTGAGTACATCGAAGGCTGGTACAACACCCGCCGCCGGCACTCCAGCCTCGGCTACCTCAGCCCCGCCGCCTACGAAGACGGCACCGACATCAGCTTGGTGCCGGCGCTCAAGGTAGCCTGAAGATCAACTCATCGACCCTGTCCGTCGAAACGGGTCAAGCCCACTCGCTCCACGGAGCTGACGAGGTAGACCAGGGGGTCATCCCCGTCCGGGTAGCATCCGGCCTTGCCGTCTCGGTGCTCGCATGCGATCCGATACATCATTGGCGAGCGTTCCGCGAAGTAGAAGGGCACGTAGTCAGCCACGACACCACCCGGTCGGCACGTGACGATGCGCTCGCGTCGGCTCGCCTTGATGTCGGTGGCACCGACGTTCATGGCGAGCCGCCCTCCTACGGCGTTGTCCGCAAAGAGTCGACCGGCGGCCAGAATGGCTGGCAGGTTGTCGATATGGGTGAAATGCTTGATCAGGGTGGGCTTCGGTCGGCCGGCATCGTTTGCCATCGATCAGTCCAGCTCGCTCTGATCGATGCGGGCCTTCACCTCCGCGTGCTCGGCGAGCAGATAGAGCAGATTGGAGCCGTCGATGAGTTCCAGCGGCTTGCCGGAGGCGAACTCGTACGACGCCGGTCCGAAACCACTGGTGGTCACCAGGATCCCCTTGGACGCACCCTCGTTCTGCACTGTGCCGAAGAGGTCTCGGACCGACGAGACATCGACGGTGCTGCGGTAGCGTTTGGCCTGGATGACCACCTTCCCACCGAAGATGGGCCGAGGGTCGAAGGCGACGCAGTCGACTCCGCCATCGCGGGAGGGCCGGGTCTGCTTGGTGTCCAGCCCCATCTTCGCGAACAGGTTCTGAACTAGGCTCTCGAACTCGGTGGGGCTCAACTTGAGCAGGTTCGGTCGCTGGTCGAGCTCGGCCAGCACGTCCACCTCGTCGACGAAGCGCTTGTCGACCATGTCGAACTCCAGCACTGGGCGGACGGGTGCCAGCTCAGCCGGGCGCTTCGACACCGAGGCGTTGAGGTGCTGCAGGCAGGAGTTGGGATCGACCATGCCGAGGTTCAGCCCGCCGAACGCCGTGCGGGTGGTCCGGAGCGTCACCAGGCAGGGTTGCACGGACGCCCCAGTGCGTGGATCGGTGGTGTCGACGATGCCGTTGAAGACGATCGTGTCAACAAGCCCAGAACGGTCGGCTTCGAAGATCTCGTGCACGGTACGCAGCGTGACCTGAGCGACGAGGTTCGCGTACCGTTCCTTGATTTCCTTTGGGGGCCGGGCGGCCGACGCGATCTCGTCGCGGACCTTGACGTAGCGGTACTCCCGAACCGGTGGGACGACATCAAGCGTCGGCAGGTGATACTCCACGACCACCTGACTGGACTCGGGGACGTACGCCAGACGGTATTGCTGCGGGAAGTCGTCGGGGTAGACCGAGTTGCCGAGCACCATGCTGAAATATTCGACAACCACCGCAGGCTCCCCGCCGACAAACGCGGCGGCGAAGCGATCGATCTCGGCGTTGTGCGCGGCAGCGTCCGCGTCAGCCTTGGCACAGCGGCGCTGGTAGGCCTGGTGCATTGCGGCGAGTTTTCGCTGGCGCTCGGCTTCGGCGGTTGTGTGCTCCGCTTGAGCATGGGCAAAGGCATGCCGCGCGACGGCCAGCTGCTGCTGGTACCTGGTCTGCCCCCCGAACATCTTGGTCAAGCCCGCCGGCGGTGACGGTTCGAAGCGGCGCCAATCCGGCGGCGGCAGAGGTGCCCCGAGCCTTCCGGGGTCAAACGGCTGATGGATCACGTTCTTTTTAAGCTGGCTGAAGTCGATATGATCATCAACTTCGAGCGTCGCGGCTAGGAGGTTCTCCAGCGCGTCGAGGCGAAGCTGGAGGTCCGCGTTCATGGCTGCTACCTCTGCGAAACGCGCTTCGGCATAGAGCCGCTTGCGTTCGCGTTCATCCACTGCGGCAGCACGCTGGGCTTTCTTCATAGCCCGCTCCGCCTCCCGCCGCAACTGCTGGTGTTGCCGGTAGGCCGCAGCTTGAGCCTGCCGTTGAGCGCGCACCTGACGTGCGTGCGCCCGCTGCAACTCCTTGAGGATGCCCACGTTTGTCCTTCAGGGGTAGGTGGGTGCAAAGTCGCACCTTGGAAAGCAGTTAGGAAAGCGGTAACCATTCGGCCGGCAGCCACGTCTCCCGCGTGAAAGATCCGTTCATACCAAGTGATCGGGGCATGCTCTGTCGTGTGCCGGACAGTCTCCGTAATTTGTCGGTGGCGGTGTCCAAAGTCGTCCTAATCGTGCACATGGCCAACCAGGCAACTGCCAGCGAACGTGATCGTTCCGCCAGGGGCCAGATCCTCGGCGGCTGGTTGGCTACTTTGTGGCCGACGTTCCGAGGTCGGTGAAAGGCGTCCAGCGCGCAGCGTGATCATTGCTCTGTACCGACCTGATACGGCACCGGAACTCTGTCGCGACGGCCGACGAGCTTGCCAGGAGTGGCACTGCGGCGGCGATCATTTTCAACTCGCGGGCCTCGCGGAGCAGTGGCCAGCCCGGGTCCGTGGTGACATCGAAGCCATAGGCGGCGGCCAGTCTGGCGTGGTTGCCGACTCCGCCGAAGCGGGCTTCGCCGACGGCCACAGCGGCGAGGTCGACTTGCCAGGGGCCGAGGCAGGTGGCATCGAAGTCACACAGGACCACCCGGCCGGACGGGGCTCTGAGCAGGTTGCCAACATGGGCATCTCCATGGACGAGTCGCGGGGTCGTCCGTTGCATCAGAGCTGTCACCTGTGGTTCCAGGCGGTCACACCACCGAGAGAGGAAGTCGTGCTCGTTTCGGCTAAGCCCTTCGGCGTCGGCGAGTCGGCGACGCGCGTCGCCGATCGGATCCCACTCGGGGAGGTCGACCGGGGAAGCGCGAAGGGAGTGGAACTCCCGCAGGACCTGCCCGAGATCGTCAACGGTGGGAGCCGGGGGCATGTTCGGGACATAGGTCCACACGGAGGCGAGCAGGCTACCCAGAGCCATCGGTCCCTGAACGGCCGGGGCTAGCCGTATCGTGGGTGCGTCGATGGCCGCGAACCAGAGCGCGAGGTCGGTCACCTTCGCTACTCGGTCGTGGAGACGATGGGTCCGCGCAACCCGGATGACCAGCTTCGCCGTGGGTAGAGCGAAGACGGCGTTGTTGGTGAGCTGTAGCAGCCGGGCATCGTCGGACGGTACGGCAAGTTCGGCGGCGATCTGCCGCATCGCTGCTGTCATCGCGGCCTCGGTGAACCGACCCGTGGCTCCCACGGTTACCTACCGACCCCGAGTATGGTGAGGTCATGGGCGAACGCGCCAACTTCTGGAAGTTCCCGGTGCCGGGCCAGATCGCGGCGTAGGTTGGCGACCCGGTCGATGACCCGCGATGAGCTGACGCTCTGGGCTTGGTGCAGGACCCGGCGTCCGACGTTCAGCGCCTGCTCGGGTTCATCGGCGAGAAAGAACGCGCTGCACAGCCCGACCTCGTTGAGCACGCTGCTCCGTAGGTTCCCGGGGCCGAAGGTATCGATCGCGTCGGTCACGAAGCGCACGGCCGCCGACCCGTATTTCTTGTCCTGTCGGGCCTTGTCGCGGTAGACGCGGCCGTACTGGGCCAGCAGTTCCCCACGGTCGTAGAACGCCATCCACCTCGGCTCTCGCTCTGCGTCGATCCGCTCGAACTGAATGCTTGCCTCGCCGAGTGAACGCTCTGCGGTTTGGTGGTCGCCAAGAGCCGCGTGCGAGGCCGCTTCCGCGCCCAGCAGAAGGGCTTTGACCGCTGGGGTAGCCTGCGATCCGAGCTGCCCGTGGGCGAGCTGTAGCGCGGCCAGGGCATCGCGGTTGTGCCGTAGGTGTTGTAGCTGCTTGGCTTGCGAATACCGGATCATGGCGGTCAGAGGCGCATCGTTAGCAGCGACTGCGGCCCGTTCACCGGCGACGAAGTGCCGCTGAGCGTCCGCGTGCCGGCCCGCGTCCAGGGCCGTCCACCCGGCCAGTTGGCGAGCTGCTGCCACGGCGGCGACAAGCTGCGGTGTCAGGCTGGCCGAATGCGACCAGTCGAGCATCCGGTAGACCGACTCCGCGAATCGCGCTACCTCTCGGTACAGCGCCCCGCCGCCGCACTCGTAGTCGACGGAGCGATATAGATCCAGTATGGCGTGCAGGCGCGCGACATCGGCAGTGCCGATTCGTCGGGATTGCGAGACGGTGCTGCCGCAGAGCAGCCCCGCACCCGCAGCGACGGCGGCGATGCCGGCCAACAGCATTCGCCGGTTCTCATCAGGACCTTCGACCGCTGGGATGGGCTGAGGAGTTGATTTCCTTTTAGAACCGCCTCGTCCACCTGCCAGATCGAACCACAGGTGCTCTGCAGGAACCTTCAGCAGTGTTGCCCAGTGCGAAAGCCGGTCAAGGTGAGCCAGCGGAGGGCCGTTCTCGATCCGGCTGAGTTGCGCCTGCGTGACCCCCAACCAGCCGGCCACGACGGCCTGCGGCAATGCGGCCCGCCCGTGGTACGGGTGGTGCCGGTACGCCCGGATTACTCGCCCGAGATGCCGCTCGACCAGTGCTGCCCGCATCGGCGGATGCGACCAGAACGACGCCGGGACCTCCGGTGGCATGCTCAGGCGGTCGCGTTCGGCGGCCTGGCAGGGTGCGCAGCGTCCGCTGTCGTTGTCGCGGGCCAGGCGTCCGCCGCAGCGGGGGCAGTTCGCACGTGTCACCGGCAACCTCGCCATTCGCGTGTGGCTGTGTCGATGGTGCTCAGTCGAGCCTATCCATTCAAACCGTTCTGCGGGCTCGCGGTATACGTGCCGCGCATATCGACGATTCTCATGACGTCATGTGCGGCGCGACCGGCCCTGGGCAGCCTGGCAGCAGAGGAACAACCGACGGAAGGAGCAGGATGCTCACCATCGACCGGGTCGGCACCGGCCGGGAGCTCGTCTCCGACGAGCTGTTCGCCGTGCTGACCGCCCGCATCGCCCGCGACAATCCCGAGTTGGTCGCCGACCTACCGGCCAGGATCATGGACCAGGCGCTCGCCTTCCTCGCGGCCTGCGCCATCACCACCGAACCACTCGGTCCGAGCGACCTGGTGGACATCGGCTGGCACACGTTCATCCTGCACACCCGCGACTACGTCGACTTCTGCCAACGCATCGCCGGACGTTTCATTCACCATCAGCCCGATCCGCCAGCTGAGGAAACCGGCCCGTCGGCCCCGGAACCGCTCGGGGTGCCGATTTCCCGGGCAGTCGCCGCGATCCGTGCCGCCGGCCTCGCCGTCGACCAGGAGCTTTGGGTCGGGGCCGCCGATTGTCAGTCGAAGTGCAACCAGTGCCACGCCGGCTGCCACGACAGTCCGACCCGTTGACGCCTCCCGAACGGCGGTTCCAGGCATACGCTGTCTGGGACCGCCGTTCGGAAGGGCCTACCGATGCCGCGCCGCCAGCACTGGCACGATCTCCCCGCCGGGGTGCGACGCGGGGTCGAGCGGCACACCGGCAAAGTCAGCCACGTCGAGTCGCTGCCCGACGGCGCAAACTGCGAATTTGCCGTAACCCTTCACAGCTCCGCCGGGCGCGTCTTCTGCAAGGGCGGACCGGCGGACGGCCCAGGCGCCTGGCTCTACCGCAAGGAAGCCCGAATCAATCCATGGCTTCCCGATGCGGCACCTCGGCTCCGCTGGACCGTCGAGCGGGACGGGTGGCTGCTGCTCGGCTTCGAGCACGCGTCCGGCCTGTACCCCAGCCTGGAACCCGGTTCCCCGGATCTGGATGCGGTCGCGGATCTACTCGCTGTGCTCGCTCGGGAGCTGACACCCTGCCCGCCGGTCGACGTGCAGCCGTTCACCGAGCGCTGGCGCGGGCTCGTCAACCCCGAGCTGGTCGACGGCGACACCCTGCTGCACACCGACATGACGCCCCGGAACTTCCTGCTCGGCGACCGGCTCCGGCTGGTCGACTGGTCTGCTCCCTGCCGAGGAGCCGCCTGGATCGACACGGCGTTCATGCTGGTCCGGCTCATCCGCGCCGGCCACAGCCCGGCCGCTGCCGAGCGTTGGGCTGCCCGCATTCCCGCCTTCGCCGACGCTGATGCCGAGGCGGTCACCGCCTTCACCGATGCCCTGGTCCGCCTCTGGGGCCGGATGCAACGTACCGCCCCGGCCTCGCACCGCGGGCCCCTTCTCGACGCCGCCCGCCAGTGGCACGCTCATCGGCTGAGCCGCCGGCCCACCGCCGTCTAACCAGCGTCACCACTCCTATACGGATCTTGCATGCTGGTCACGATCATCTCGGCATACCAGCACACGTGAACCACAGCGAGATTGGGCGCATGGCCAGGGGCGGGTGCTGGCTCCTGCGTACCGCGTCCCCCGATCGCGGATTCGCTGCCCCCGCCCGCCCCGGTGCCGCTCCACGCAGCACACCACCGGAGGCGCCCGCCGATGTCCGCCGTACTCGCCGACTTTCCCGTCCTCATCCCGGTCACCGACGAGGACCTGGCCCTCGCCGCGCTGGCGGTTCGCGTTCACGCACCCGAGCCTTGGCCGCAGGGCTTGCTCTGCCGCAGCGAACGTGTCCCGTACCCGTGCCGCCTGGCTCGTTGGGGCCACACCACTCTCGAAGCCGCCGGCCTCACCGCCGAGCAGATCAACGGGGACCAGCGCCAAGCCGATGACCAGAGCATGGCCGAGGTCCAGGCACGATGACCGAGGCGGAGGCACGCGAGGCGGTCGGCCGCTGGCTCAGTCTGGTGGCGGCGGACGCGGAGTTGTCCGCGTACCTGATCGGGGTGGACTGGGATCGGCTGAAGGCGCACCTGGCGCGGTCGTTGACCAGCGGGACCGGCGGCGAGCCCGAGGTTCCGGGCCTGGGCTGGTCGGAGGCGCAGCATCGGCGGGCGGTCGACTACCTCATGGGGGTCCTGAGAACGCGCCGGGATCTGAGTGTCGCGAGCTTCTGGGAGGCGGTGGAGGATCGCTGTCCGGGCCTGCTGCCGGAGCGGGCGGCCCCGCTGCTGTACGCCGCGTTGCGCCAGCTGACGATCAGCGGCGACGGCCCGAACGGGTCGGCTCTGCTGGCGGTGCTCGGCCGTGCGTACCGTCGCTACGGCCTGCACCCGGCGCACGCCGCGGTCATCGATGGTGCGTTACAGACCGTTGTGCCCTGGTCGGAGGTCGAGCGGGCCGCCGCGCGGGCGGGCGACGGCCCGGCCTGGTGGCCGGCCGAGGTGATCGGGCACGACCGGCCCTGCGACGGGGTCGCCGTCCTGACGGTACGGCCGTGGCTGTGGCTGCCGTACCAGTGTGGCCAGGCGGTGCCGGTGTGCACGCCGCGTCGGCCCGGCCGGTGGCGCTGGCTCTGCCCGGCGAACGCACCGCGCCCGGACGGCACCGTCGAGTTGCACGTCCGCGCGGTCCCCGGCGGCGCCGTCTCCGCCGGTCTGGTCCATGAGGTACGCCCCGGAGAGCTGCTCCACCTCGGCCCGCCCACGGATACCGGGCTGACCCTGGGCGACGGGCGTGACCTGCTGCTGGTGGCCGGCGGCACCGGGCTGGCGCCGCTGCGGGCCTTGGTCGAGCAGGTCGCCGCCGACCCGGACGGCCGGCGGGTGACCCTGGTCGTCGGAGCCCGCTCGGTGGAGGCGTTGTACGACGCCATCACCCTCGACAAGCTGCGCCACGACTGGCTGACGATCGTGCCGACCTTCTCCCACG
Organism: Micromonospora fiedleri; assembly: GCF_016774385.1. Lineage (NCBI taxonomy): Bacteria > Bacillati > Actinomycetota > Actinomycetes > Micromonosporales > Micromonosporaceae > Micromonospora > Micromonospora fiedleri. Next base: position 710,570 of record NZ_JAETXL010000001.1, on the reverse strand, counting down.
ACGAGTTGGCCGAGCCGGGGGAGCGGGGCGACGCGCTCACCGTCGCCCTCGACCATTTGTGTCCCGAGCACGAGGTGTACGTGTGCGGACCGCCGGCGATGCTGGCCGGGTCGCGGTTGCGGCTGCTCGCTGCCGGAGTGCCGGGCGAGCGGATCCACCTGCCGGAACGGATTCCGTGGCAATGACGGTCTACCGCAGCCGCAACGCCCTTTGCGGCCCGTTGACCCCGGACGGGATCACCGAACTCGCCCTGCCCCGCACCCGGCTGGCCCGCCGCGGCTACCAGGTCGACGAGGTCGACGCCCTGCTGCACCGGCTCGCCTACGAGCTGGGGGAGCGGTCGCGCCAGCTCGCCGAGGTACGCGCCGAGAACCGGCGGATCAAGAACGCGCTGCGGAGCTGGCAGTCGGCCGAGACGGCACGAAGACTCAGCCCCTGACCCGTCCGTCGGCGAGAGTTCGGGCGGATCAACTGGCAGGGCCCACGGTTGGGGGCCTGTGCTGACATCGAGATGTATGAGACCGTTGTGCCGGTGCGTGATCGCTTTGACACGTGAGGTGAGCGGCATGGGGGTTGTTGGCGAGCCGTCGCAATGGTCGATCGAGAAGTTCGGGCCGCAGTTGGCGCGCGACCTCCGGTCGCGGATTCCGAAGGCCCTATACCGTGCCGTTGAGCTTGCGCAGCAGGCTCGAGAAGCGTCGGCTTTGGACACCGACCACGCGTTCGGCCCGGTCCGCTGGAAGCAGCAGTACGAGTCCCTGCACGAGAACCTGCGGGACCTGCCCGGCGTAACGGACGTGCACCCGCCCGGCGCACAGGTGCGCGTCACCATCTGCCGTGACCACCTGCTGCTGCCTTGGCTGTACGCCAAGCGTCGCGGCGTCGACATGTGCAAGGTCGGTGGGCGGGTGAAAGGCCAACTGATCCGCGACCTGCTGATCCTCTTCGGGCCGAAGCCGGACTACGAAGAACCTACCTTGCCGGACATGCCGCTCAGCCCGGACGAGGCGCGAGACCGGACCCTCCTTCGACAGGCGATCGAGCAGCTGGCACCTCGACCGAAGGTTCTGCTCATCGGCTTCGCCTGCAACTCCGACGAGGGATTGCTCGCCGTCTCTTGGGGTGAGGCTGCGCTCGCGCCGGGCAAAAGGCTGGAGTGGGGGCCGGCCGAGGACCTGTTCACGCTGAACTGACTTCCCCGGCCCCCATCCGCTGCCAGGGCGTGCTGCTCGAACCGGGGAACACCGCCGCCGACCGTGCAACAACTTTGCATCCGCTGGATGGGGTCAGGCCGATCCCGACGACCGACGCGGAGCGCCCCGAAGCAACGTCATTGCCCGCGCCCTCGGCAGCCCGCAACTCAGATCTTGGTACGAGAGTGCCGGAAGGGCAGCTTCCTGCCAGGATTTACAGCGAAGTGGGTTCGCCGCGGTGGGCGGCTCACGCGTTGGTGTCGCCGTATTCGCGGGTGCCGTTGACGTCGAGGGTGATGCGGCTGTTCTCGGTCCAGCCGCCGGTGGCCTGCTGCCAGCTGGGGTCGTCGCGCTCGTCGATGGCCGTCCAGTTTTGGCGGTGGTGGCGTAGCTGGATGGGGCCGGTCGAGGCGCCGGGGGCCAGTGTCCCGCTGGCGAAGGTCAGCTCGATCCAGCCGGGGATCGACGTACCGTGCGGCGGCAGGACCGTCCGAGTCGGAGTCGGGGTCGGGGTGCGGGTGGGCGGCGGTGGCGGTTGGGGCAGCGGGAAGAACTGGACGTGGCGTTGTACGTTGGCGCAGCCGATCGCGGCCCAGTCGCAGTTGGTGACAAGTGAGGTGTTCCCGCCCTCGAACGTCACGTGGTAACGCACCCGCACCTCGGTCAGGTCCAGCGGGGTGGTGCCCGTGTTGACGATCTGGAGGGCGTGCTGGATCTGGTTGTCGGTGGGTGACCAGTCCATGTTGTGGTAGCTCACTCTGGCCTTCCCGTACGCGGTGCGCACCGGGATCTGCGGTGAGTCGAGGGAGTATCCGCCGTTGGTGGAGGCCCAGACGGTGAGCCGGTATTCGGTGCCGGGTGCCAGGTCGGTGAGCGTGAGCTCGGTGCCGGTGGTGGTGCCGAGGCTGCGGTAGGTGTTGGGGCCGAGCCACGCCCGGACCTCGTGCCGGATGGGCGTCGCGCCGGGCTCGCCGATCCAGGTCGATGGTGCCCAGCTCAGGGTGAGCAGGTGCGACTCGTTGGTCACCACCACCGGTGCGCCGGGGGTGGTGAGGATGACCGGGTCGTCGGCCGCGTACGCGATGGCCGTGCCGGTGAGCCCCAGCGTGGCGGCGAGGAACGCGACGAGGGTGAAGCGACGAGCACGCATGGTGAGAATGCTAGAGAGTTACATGCATGTTTATCAATGGTTAGGGGTGTCGCGCTCGTCGCGACCGGCGGCGATGGCGGCAGCCGCCCAGGCGAGCAGGATGCCCATGGTCAGGCCGGGCGGCAGGTACCAGAACGTGAGGAAGCCGGCCGGTGGCGTCAGCGGCAGTGCGGCGACGAGCGCCCACGCGACCCGGCGTGGCAGCACCCCGCGACGCAGCCCCTGCACCCCGCACCAGACGGTGCCCACCAGCGCCGTCAACAGGGCCACGAGGTCGAACACCCACCCGTACCCGGGGCTGTTGTATTCGAGGCCGATCGCGATGGTCGCGGCGAGGAGCCCGTACCTGGTGAGGCGTCGAGGTGTCGCGGTGGCGTGGCGGGTCACCGTCCAGACGAGCGGCAGCGTCAGCAGCATCGAGACGAAGAAGGGCCCGCGCCAGATCCACGCCGGCTCCGACCCCGCGAACAACGGGAGGTTCTCGGCCATCCATCGCGCCGGAGCGGGTAGGGACCAGATGGCTCGGCCGCCGCCGACCTCCCATTGGGTGGCCATCGCGGCGCCGAGAACCATCGCGATCAGCGGTGCGGGAACCGCCAGGGCGTGCCGCCAGCGGACGACCTGCCACCTGCCCTCGACGCCGGACGGGCCGGCGCGATCGGGTACGTGCTGCGGGTGCTCTGGTCGCATCGGTTGATCGTCGCCGCGTCGCTGGGGAATCTCATCGGCGGAACAGCCGAGATCACCAGCGACGCGGCGACGGGTCAGCGGGATTCGATCTGGCCCAGCGGGCCGGGATCGACTGTCGACCAGGCCGGGTCCTGCGGGTTGAAGGCGCTGTGCAGGTACGCCGTGGTGGCCCGCTGGATCAGGGCGACCCGTTCCGGGCTCTCGTCGGTGGTCTCGGTGACGCCGTAGCCGGAGACGCCACCCAGCGAGTGTTCGCCGCCGACCACGGTGAGCAGGCTCTTCGGTGCCGGGCTGAGGTGGTACGGGTCGGTGAACCAGTCGGGTCCGCGTACCGACAGCGGTGAGTCGTCCTGGTCGCCGGCGACGATCAGGGCGGGCGTGGTCATGCCCGCGAAGTCGGGGCTCATGAAGGGGAAGTGTTCGGCGGCGAACGGGGACAGGTCGGTGCCGCCGGTGCCGGTGGTGGCGAGCAGGACGCCGACGGTGACCCGTGGGTCGGTCATGTCCTCGCCGGGTAGGCCGTCGGCGTCGACAACCCGGGCGCCCAGCAGCATGCTTGCGGTCTGGCCGCCCCAGGAGTGGCCGGCGACCGCGATGCGCTGGTGATCGAGTCGTCCGTCCAGGCCGGGGACGGCTGCCTCGATCGTTTTCAGCGAGTCGATGACCTGCGTGAGGTCGGTGACCCGGATGCGCCAGATCTCCGGGTACCGCGGGTCGTCCGGGCCGATGGCGAGGGTCCGCGCGTCGAGGTGGGTGGGCTGGATGACGGCGAAGCCGTGGCCCGCCCAGTGGTCGACGAGCGGTGCGTACCTGTCCATGTCGGCGCCGAAGCCGTGGGCGAAGACGATGATCGGCAGCCCGCTCCCGGAGATCGGGGCGGTGATGCGGACCTGGAGGTCGGTGCCCCGGGCCGGCGCCGGCAGCACCACGGGGCGTACCGAGACCACCGGGCTGGGCAGGTGCTGGGGGATGCTCATTACTGTTGCTCCTCAGCAGAGAGGTAAGCGGATCGGCGTTCCGTTTAGACGATACGGAACCATGTTCCGTTTGCTCAGTCATCGTGACGGAGGCCACAGGACCGTGCCGGCCCGCAACACCGACTCATCGCCCCCGCGCAAACGGGCGGACGCCGAGCGCAACAAGCAGGCGCTCCTGGAGGCTGCCGCCGCCGCCTTCGTCGACGCCGGGGTCAATGCCCCGGTCCGTGACATCGCCGCCCGGGCAGGTGTCGGCGTGGGTACGATCTACCGCCACTTCCCGGCCCGTGCCGATCTGATCGTGGCCGTCTACCGGCACCAGGTGCAGGCCTGCGCCGAGGCCGCCCCCACCCTGCTGGTGACCGGCCCGACCCCGCACGACGCGCTCGCCGCCTGGGTCGACCTGTTCGTCGACTTCCTGATCACCAAGCACGGCCTCGCCGAGGCGATGCGCTCCGACGCGGCCGCCTTCGAGCCCCTGCACGCCTACTTCCTGGAGCATCTGATCCCCGCGGTGACGCTGCTGCTGGACGCCGCCGTCGACGCCGGTCAGATCACCCCGATCGAGCCGTTCGCCCTGCTACGCGGCATCGGCAACCTCTGCATCGGCGCCGACCCCCGATACGACCCCCGCCCCCTGGTCGCCATCCTGATCAGAGGGCTGCACACCTGACGCGCAGATCCTGGTACGACCGCCCCCGCAGGGCCGCGTACCAGGATCTGCAGCGGGTTCAGTGTCCGGGTTGTCGGTATGCGACGGGCAGGTTGACGACGGCGTCGACCTGTTCCGGGGTGAGCAGCGGGATGAGGCGCGCGTTCACCAGGCCGCCCGCCCGCACCGCGATCGCCACGGCGGTGGCGGTGACCTCGTCGGGCAGGTCGCAGATGACGTACGTGTCGTACTGGCCGAACGAGAAGTACAGGGCCTCCAGGCGGCCACCCGCGTTCTCGACGAGCGCCCGGACGACCTCGACGCGTACCGTCCCGCCGTCTGCGGTCAGCCCTTCCAGCCCGCCGCCCGTGTAGTTCGTCGTGAGCAGGAACTTCGCCATCCCGGCACCGCCTTCCGCCTGGTTCGGCGACGCGCCTACCCGCTGCGCCGGCGGTTATTCAGGCGCTGGCGGACCCGGTCATGTCGGTGCCGCTGACTATGGTGCGGGCAGGAGTCGGTCGGAAGGTGGGCGAGGATGCGGGCCGAGTGGGACGTGCCGCCGGGTGTCGAAGCGGAGCGGGTGATCACCGCCGTGCTGGCCGACCTGCGCTCCGGGGAGCATCGGGGTGTGGTGGTCGACTCGCCGCCCGGGGCGGGCAAGTCGACACTTGTGGTGCGGGCCGCCGTGGAGCTGGCCGGCGCCGGCGAGCCGCTCATGGTCATCGCGCAGACCAACGAGCAGGTGGACGACCTGATCGACCGGCTCGCCCGCAAGGCACCCGAGCTGCGGGTCGGGCGGCTCTCCGCGGGTGACTACCGGCCGTCGGCCCGGGTGCGGGCGCACGAGCAGGTCCGGGTCGCCGCGAAGGTCACCGACCTCGCGGCTTCGGCCGTCATCATCGGTACGGCCGCCAAGTGGGCCACGGTCACCGAGGGCCGCTGGCCGTGGGCGATCGTGGACGAGGCGTACCAGATGCGCTCGGACGCCCTGCTGCGAGTGGCCGGCAGGTTCGAACGGGCCCTGTTCGTGGGGGATCCGGGGCAGCTCGACCCGTTCTCCACGGTGGAGGTCGGTCGGTGGGCGGGGCTGACCTGGGATCCGATGCAGTCGGCGGTGGCGGTGCTGCTGCGGCACAACCCGCAGCTGCCGGTGCATCGGCTGCCGGTCTCGTGGCGGCTGCCCGCCTCGGCGGCCCCGGTGGTGTCGACGGCGTTCTACCCGTTCAGCGGCTTCCGGGCCGGCACCGGCTCCGCCGACCGGGCCCTGCGGTTGACCGGGGCCGGGCGCGGTGACGCGGTGGACCGGGCGGTGGAGTTGGCGACCGACACCGGCTGGGCGCTCTACGAGCTGCCGGCGCGGCACACTTTGCGTACCGATGCCGAGGCCGCCGCCGCGTGCGCCGCGCTCGCGCTGCGGGTGCTGGCGCGCGGCGCGGTCGCGGTCTGTGAGCAGGCGCCCGACGGCGCGCCGGTCACCGCGGACCGGATCGCCGTGGGGGCCGCGCACCGCGACCAGGTCGCGGCCATCCGGGCCCAGCTGGGCGAGGCGGGAGCGGGCATCACCGTCGACACCGCCAACCGCCTCCAGGGCCGGGAGTACGACGTGACGATCGTGCTGCACCCGCTCTCCGGCCGACGCGACGCGACCGCCTTCCACCTGGAGTCGGGGCGGCTCTGCGTGCTCGCCTCCCGGCACCGGCAGGCCTGCGTGGTGGTGGCCCGGGCCGGCATCGGTGAACTGCTCGACGCCCACCCGTCGACCGACGTGCCGCAACTGGACGTGCCGGTGAAGTTCCCCGACGGCTGGGAGGCCAACCAGGCCATCCTGGCCCACCTGGCCGCGACGGCGGTTCCGCACCAGCGAGCAGGCTGATCGGCTCGTCGCAGTGCCGCCCCGGGCCTGCCCGTGGTGTCGGTGGTGTCGGTTACCGTCGGTTCATGGGGACGCAGGCCGGCGCGGCGCTGATCGGGCGAGAACATCCGGCCGGCCTGCTCCGGGCGGAGCTGGACCGCGCCACCGCCAGCCACGGCGGCCTCGTGCTGGTCGGCGGTGAGCCGGGCATCGGCAAGACGACCCTGGTGACCGCCGTCGCCGACGAGGCCCGCCGGCAGGGCGCGCTGGTCCTCGGTGCCGCCTGCTGGGATTCGGCGAGCGCCCCCGGTTACTGGCCCTGGTTGCAGGTGCTGCGTGGGTTGCGCCGGTCGGCCGCCGACTGGGCGGTGGCCCGGGAGTCCGCCGAGCCGGCCCTCGCCCTGCTGCACGGCGAGCCGGCCGGCCACCGCATGGTCGGTGGGTCGCACGGCGAGGGTGACGCGGTCGAGCAGGAGGCGTTCGCCCTCTACGACGCGGTCACCACCGCCCTGGTCGCGGTCTCCCAGCATCGGCCGGTCGTGGTGGTCCTGGACGATCTGCACTGGGCCGACGCGGCGTCCATGCGGCTGTTGCAGTTCGCCGCCCAGCACACCTGGTTCGAGCGTCTGCTGTTCGTCGGCACGTACCGGGACGCCGAGGTCGAAGCGGGTGATCATCCGCTGCGCCCGCTGTTGATGTCGCTGACCGCCAAGGCCACCCCGATCACCCTCACCGGCCTGTCCCGCGACGAGGTCGGGGTGCTGATCGCCCGCGTCACCGGGCAGGAACCCACCGCCGACTGCGTCGACGACGTCTACCGGCGCACCGGTGGCAACCCGTTCTTCGTCGAGCAGACCGCTCGGCTCTGGCACGTCGACGGCGCGGCGAGCGGCATCGCGCCCGGTGTCCGGGAGGTGGTGCGCAGACGGTTGGATCATCTGCCGGAGGCGGTGGTCCACGCGCTCGTGGTCGCCGCGGTGCTGGGCCGGGAGTTCCACCGCGCGGTCCTCGCCGCCAGCGCCGGGCTGCCGCCGACCCGCCTCGACCAGCTGCTCGACGTCGCGGTGAGCGCGCGCCTCGTGCTCGCCCAGCCCGACGGCGGGTACGCCTTCGCCCACGACCTGGTCCGGGAGACGCTCTACGAGGGGCTCACCGACGACGATCGCAATGATCACCACGCGGCCGTGGTCCGTGCCGTCGACGAGCACGCCGCGCTCGCCGAGCGGCTGGTCCCCGCCGACCTGGCCCGGCACGCCTGGCTGGCCGGTGACCGGCTCGACCCGTACCGCTGCGCCGACCTGCTGATCGCCGCCGCCCGGGACGCCAGTTGCCGGCTCGCGTTGGAGGAGTCGACGGTGCACCTGCGTCGGGCGCTGGTGATCAGCCGGGACGAGGTGCAACGGGTACGCATCATGATCGAGTTGGCCGATCGCCTCTTCCACACCGGCGACCAGGCCGAGGCGAGTCGACTGCTCGCCGAGACCACCGTGCAGGCGCTGGCGGTCGACGAACCGGCGCTGCTGGCCCGCTTCGCGCTCAGCGTCTACCGACACTGTCAGCTCACCTCGCGGCCGGCGATCGACACGGAGGCGCTGGTGCGGGAGGCGTACCGGCGGCTCGTCGGGGAGCCGGGGTCCGACGTGCCGGTCGAAACCCTGGAGGTCGGCCTGATCAACGCCACCGAGGAGCTTGCCCGCCGCAACCAGGACGACGAGGCGCTCAGCGTCAGCCTCTGGGCCCGCCACGACGCCGCATGGGGGCCGGGGACGGCGGCCGACCGGGCCGCGCTGACCGCCGAGATCCGCGAGGTGGCCCGCCGCTCCGGTGACCGGGAAACCCCGCTCTGGGCCACGTCGCTGCGCTGGGTCGCGCTACTGGAACTCGGTGATCCGCGCTACCTGGACGAGCTCACCGCCTTCGTGACCGCCGGCCGGCAGGCCGGCAAGGTCCGGCACCGGATGGCCGCCAACATCGACAGCGGAATCGTCAGCGCCTTCCGGGGCGACTTCGCGGCCGCCGAAGCCTGCTACGCCGAACTGCGCAGCCCCGACGCGGAACCGTCGTCGGGCCTGTGGTGGGAGGGCTGGGAGGACGACAAACACCTGTTCATCGATCGTCACCTGATCTGGTCGCTGTTGTTGCTGCGTGGGCGCCTCGACGAGGCCCAGGCGTTGCTCGACGGGCTTGATCCGGCCGAGCATCAGTTCCTCGACCTGCTCCACGGGGTCACCGCTGCCGAGCGGGGCGACCACCGCCACGCCGCCCGGATCACCGCCCGGTTGGCAGCGGCCGGTGGCGCGTACCCGTCGGTGATCCTGCCGTTGTGGCTGCGGTTGCAGGCCCAGGTCACGGTGACCGACCCCGGTCGCTGCGAGGCCGCCCGGCAGGCCCTGCTGCCGTACCGGGGGCAGTGGCTGGTCGCCGTGTACGGCTGTGACATCAGCGGCCCCGTCGACCACTGGCTGGCCGTGGTCGACGCCGCCGACAAGCGCTGGGACGACGCCGTGGCCGGCTTCACCGCCGCCCGCGACAACGCCGACCGGATGGGTTCACGGCCCTGGTCGCTGATCGCCAGCACCGCACTGGCCGACGCGCTCATCGCCCGCGACGGCCCCGGCGACTCGGCGGTCGCCGCCGGTCTGCGCCGTGAAGCCGAGCGCGAGGCGCGCAGCCTGGACATGCGGCAGGTGCTCGCCCGGCTGGCCGACCCCACACCCGTCGGCTCGTCTCCGGCACCGGCCGATGGGCCACCGTCCGAGTCCGGGTCGGGTGCGGCGACAACCACCCCGGCGTACGAGTTCTGCCGGGACGGGGCGGTCTGGCGACTCACGTACGGCGGCACCACCGCGTACCTGCCGGACACCAAAGGGCTCAACGATCTGCATCTGCTGCTCGGCTGCCCCGGTGTCGACGTGCCGGCGGTCGGGCTGCTCGACCCGGCCGCCGGGCCGGAACTCGTCGCCGCTCGACGGCTCGGCGGTGACGAGATCCTCGACGAGGAGGCCAGGAACCGCTACCGGCGGCACCTGGCGTTGCTCGACGACGAGATCGACCGGGCGGCCCTGCGGGACGACATGGCGCGCGTGGCGACCCTCGACGACGAGCGGCGGGCCCTGATCGGCCAACTGCGTTCGGCTGCCGGCCTGGCCGGGCGCCACCGCCGCCTCGGCGACGAGGCGGAACGGGCCCGCAAGACCGTCACCGCCCGGATCCGGGACACGCTGCGCCGGCTCGACCAGCAACACCCGCCGCTCGCCGCGCACCTGCGTCAGACCATCTCCACCGGCACCGCCTGCCGCTACCAGCCCACCGAACCCGTGCCGTGGCGACGGTGACCGACCGGGTCGTGGCCGTGGTGGCCGGGCCGTGACGGTGACCGGTCTGCCGGTCCCCGCCACGGCACGGGCGCTGCGTACTGATCAGCGGCGGTTGTAGCGGTACATGGTCAGGGTGCCGAAGACCACGATGAACAGGGCGCTCCACACCACCATCCAGGTCATGCTCGACGCGTCCGTCGTACCGCCCATCGCGGCCCGTACCGACGACACCAGGTGCGTGATCGGGTTGGCCTTGACGAACGCCTGGAGCCAGCCCGGCATGGTCGACGGGTCGACGAAGACGTTGCTGAGGAAGGTCAGCGGGAACAGCACCATCATGCTGACCCCCATCACGGACTTCTCGCTGCGCAGGATGAGCCCGAAGAACGTCCACACCCAGGAGAATGCGAACGAGAAGATCACGAGCAGGCCGATCCCGGCGAGTACGCCGAGCACCCCGCCGTCCGGGCGGAAGCCGAGCACCAGCCCGACGGTCAGGATCACCATCGCCGCCAGGATGTAGCGCAGCACGTCCCCGACGATCATGCCGACCAGCGCGGCGGGCCGCCACACCGGCAGCGTCCGGAACCGGTCGAAGACGCCCTTCTCGATGTCGGTGTTCAGCCCGACCCCGGTGTACATGGTGATCATCACGACGCTTGTCACCATGATGCCCGGCAGGAAGAACTGGAGGTAGTCACGCGGGCTGTCGGCGAGCGCCCCACCGAACAGGTACGTGAACATCAGCACCATGATGATCGGGAACGCCGTCACGTCGAACAGCTGCTCCGGCACATGCTTGATCTTGAGTAGGGCGCGCCAGCTGAAGGCCAGTGACGCCGCCAGCGGGCTGGGCCGCGGCGGTCGCTGCCCCGGCGCGAGAATCGTCGCCAACGCCTCGGTCGACGGCACGTAGACCGACGGCGCCCGGCCGCTTGAGGTGGCGGTGTCGCTGCTCATCGGGCTGCCTCCAAGGCTTCCGGCTCGGCTTCGGCCGGCACGGCGGGACGGTCGGTCAGGGCCAGGAAGACCTCGTCCAGGCTGGGCTGACCGAGGGAGAAGTCGTCCACCACGATCCCGGCGCGGGACAACTCGCCCAGCGCCCGGGCCGCCTGGGCGCTGGCGTCGAGGTCACTGCCGTCGCCGCCGACCCGAGCGGTGATCGCCACCGGATCCGGATCCAGCTGCACCGGCACGTTGAGGGTGGTCCGCAGCAGCTGCTCGGCGTCCGGCCGCTTCGCCGCGTCCCGCAGGCGCAGGTGGATGGTGCCGGAGCCGACCGACGACTTCAACTCGCCCGGGGTGCCCTCCGCGATCACCCGGCCGTGGTCGACCACCGCGATCCGGCTGGCCAGCTTGTCGGCTTCGTCGAGGTACTGAGTGGTCAGCAGGACGGTGGTGCCGTGCGCCACCACCGCCCGGACGATCTCCCACACCTGGTTGCGGCTGCGCGGGTCGAGCCCGGTCGTCGGTTCGTCGAGGAACAGCAGGTCGGGTGTGCTGAGGATGCTCGCCGCGATGTCGATGCGCCGTCGCATGCCGCCGGAGTACTTCTTGACCTGCCGACCGGCGGCCTCGGTCAGCCCGAACGCGGCCAGCAACTGCTCGGCCCGCGCGCGGGCGGCCGCCTTGCCCAGACCGAGCAGACGACCCAGCAGGACCAGGTTCTCCGTGCCGGTCAGGTCCTCGTCGACGGAGGCGTACTGGCCGGTCAGACTGACCCGGGCGCGGACCGCGTCGGCCTCGCCGACCACGTCGTGGCCGAACACCCGGGCCTGCCCGCCGTCCGGGCGCAGCAGCGTGGCCAGCACCCGCACCGCCGTCGTCTTGCCGGCGCCGTTCGGGCCGAGCAGCCCGTACACGGCACCGGCGGGCACCGCCAGGTCCAGTCCGGCGAGCGCATGGGTCTCGCCGAACGACTTGGTCAGCCCCGCGGCCTCGATGGCGAGGCCGGTGGCGCGTCTACTCATGATCTTGTTCTTCCTTCCGTCCGGGACTTCTGCGGGTCGCCAGGGCACCGGCGGTACGCCCGTACGCTCGACTCGCATGCTGCCCCACCACAGCGCACGCCTACGACAATTCGCAGCGTGGCCGACCACTCCTACAACGATGGCGGCCGGCGGTGGTTGTAGCCAGCTTCGCCTTACTGGCGCGAGACGGCGACCGGCCACCGCTAGATCCGATCTAGCGGCGGCCGGCGAACAACCTTGAGATCAGGCGAAGGTGTCCGGGTGCGGGCCGGTCCGTCCGTCCTCACCCCGGTCCAGCCGGGTGATCCGTTCCATGGTCGCCTCGTCCAGCGCGAAGTCGAAGATCTGGAAGTTCTCCGCCATCCGCGTCGGCGTGACCGACTTCGGAAAGACCACGTCGCCGCGCTGGATGTGCCAGCGCAGCACCACCTGGGCCGGCGTACGGCCGAGCTGCGCGGCGATGTCGGTGATGGTCGGGTCGTCGAGCACCGCACCCTGGGCGATGGGCGACCACGCCTCGGTGACGATGCCGTTCTTCGCGCCGTACGCCCGCACCTCGTCGTTGAGGAGATAGGGGTGCGCCTCGATCTGGTTGACGGCGGGCACCACGTCCGTCTCGGCGGCCAGCCGCTCCAGGTGCGGCACCTGGAAGTTGGACACCCCGATGGACCGGGCCCGGCCGTCGGCCTTGAACTCCTCCAGCACCTTCCAGGTGGAGACGAAGTCACCGTCGTAGCGGGTCGGCACCGGCCAGTGGATCAGGAACAGGTCGAGGTAGTCGGTGCGCAGCGCGTCCAGCGACGCCTGGAACGCCGCGCGGGCGTCCGCCGGTCGGTGGACATTGTTGTTCAGCTTGCTGGTGAGGTAGACCTCCTCGCGGGCCAGCCCGGCGGTGCGTACGCCCTGACCGACCTCGGCCTCGTTGCCGTAACCCTGCGCGGTGTCGATGTGCCGGTAGCCGATGTCCAGCGCGCGGCGTACCGCCTCGGTGGTGTCGGCCGGGGAGATCTGGAACACCCCGAAGCCGAGCTGCGGGATGGTGTTGCCGTCGTTCAACGTGACGGTCGGAATGCTGTTCGCCATCGCATCGGCATACCCGTTGACGTCGGATTCTGCACGTCGACCCGCCGCTGTCGGTGCCGCTCGCGCGCTTGCTCCCGAGCATCGGCACAGGTGAGCAGGCGGCGAACACCGGGCGGAGGTGAACGCCGCCGGGCTGAGCGACCTCGCGGCGCTGCCCGGCTTCGATTCGCAGCGCGCCCGGGAGGTGCTGGCCGAGCGGGATCGACGCGGGGGATTCGGCAGCCTGTCGGAGTTCGCCGCCGCCGGGCTGGCCCCGCACGAGTACGCCCGGCTGCGGGACCGTCTGGTGTGTGCGCTGAAGGGCCGGACGCTAGGTGATGACCTTCACCGGCTACACCCGGTCGCAGTTGGATGCGGCGGTGGATGCCGGACGTACCGATGTGACCGCGCTGCTCGCGGCGACCGACCTGCTGGTGGCCGGCCCGTTCCAGGCGGACCGGATCGACACCCGCCGCCCGTGGGTGGGCTCCACGAATCAGGAGTTCGTGGTGCTCAGCGACCGGTTTCCGGATCTGTTGGACGAGCTGCCGGCGAACCCCGACCGGGTCGAGATCACCGTGGACCCGGCCGGACGGGTCGCGGTGAACGGGTGGGCCGACCCGGACGCCCTCGACGAGCTGCTGGCGGGTCTGCGGACCTCGCACCGCTGAGATCGCGCTGACCTGCGCCGATCGGCGACATCGGATACCGTCACTCCGGAGCAATCATCGGGGCAGATGAGCTCCTGGGACGAACGTCTATGTGACTCGGCTGAACAGGTGCTTTGCGGTGCCGCCCCGGTGCAGCAGGATTGACGAACAATCCGGCGCACGGGGGTGCGGGGAGCCGGATATCCACAGAGGAAGGACGTGGCACATCGTGGTGCCTTTCTCAGGTAGGAGGGTGGTCGCCGCTATCGCGGCCAGCACGCTCCTGGGCACGATGGCGCTGGCCGGCCCGGCGCAGGCCAGCCCGAACAACAACACCGTCGCCAAGCTGACCAAGGCGGTGACGGTCAAGGGGGTACTCAAGCACCTCGACAAGTTCCAGGACATCGCCAACGCCAACAACGGCACCCGCGCTTCCGGGACTCCGGGTTACGACGCGAGCGCCGACTATGTGGTCGGGCTGCTGAAGAAGGCCGGCTACCAGGTCAGCCGGCAGCAGTTCGACTTCGCGTTCTACGAGGAGTTCGGCTCGTCGTTCGCGCAGGTGGCGCCGACCGCCACCACGTACGTCGACGGGGTCGACTACCAGTTGATGGACTACTCCGGTGCGGGGGTCGCGCAGGCTCTCGTCGTCCCGGTGGACCTCGCCCTCGAACCGCCGCGCGCGTCGACGTCGGGCTGCGAGGCCAGTGACTTCGCCGGCGTGGACGTCGTCGGCAAGATCGCTCTGGTGCAGCGTGGCACCTGCGCCTTCGGCGACAAGGTCGCCAACGCGGAGGCCGCCGGCGCGATCGGCGCGATCATGATGAACCAGGGCAACGGTACGCCGGAGGCCAACGCCGACCGCTACGACCTGTTCGCCGGCACCCTCGGCGCCCCGGTCGGCATCCCGGCGGTCTCGGTCTCCTACAACACCGGTGCGCAGTTCGCGACCACGCCGGGCCTGACCGTGCGGATCGAGGCCGACACGACCTCGGAGATCCGCAGCACCGAGAACGTCATCGCCCAGAGCAAGCACGGCCGCACCGACAACGTCGTCATGGCCGGGGCGCACCTCGACTCGGACCCGGCCGGCCCGGGCTTCAACGACAACGCCACCGGCAGCGCCGCGCTGCTGGAGGTCGCGCTGCAGATGGCGAAGGTCAAGCCGTACAACGCGGTCCGTTTCGCCTGGTGGGGTGCGGAGGAGGCGGGTCTGATCGGCTCGCAGTACTACGTGGACAGCCTCAGCGAGCAGCAGGTCGCCGACATCGCCCTCTACCTCAACTTCGACATGATCGGCTCGCCGAACTACACGTTCGGCGTGTACGACGGTGACGACTCGGCGCAGGAGGGTTCCGGCCCGGGGCCGGAGGGTTCGGCGCAGATCGAGAAGGTCTTCGAGAAGTTCTTCGCCTCCCGGAAGCTGCCCACGGTGGCCTCCGACTTCACCGGTCGCTCGGACTACGGCGCGTTCATCGACGTCAACATCCCCGCCGGTGGTCTGTTCACCGGGGCGGAAGGCGTCAAGACGGCCGAGGAAGCCGCCCTCTTCGGGGGTGTGGCGGGAGTCGCCTACGACCCCTGCTACCACCTGGCCTGCGACAGCCGTACGCCGGTGAAGGACGGGGCCGACGCGGCGGTGTACAAGTCGCTGGGCAAGAAGTACAAGCTCCACGGCAACGTCAACGTGTTCGCGCTCGACGTCAACTCCGACGCGGTCGCCGCCTCGGTGATCACCTTTGCCTTCGACACCTCGGCCGTCAACGGCGTGCCGGGCAAGGCACCTGGAAAGGGCAAGGGTAAGGGCAAGGGCAAGGGGCACAAGCACCACCACAAGCACGGCCACAAGCACCACTGGAAGTAGGCCGGCTCGCCCGTGACCGGGCCGGGTCCCCGCCAGGGGGCCCGGCCCGGTTGTTCCATCGTCAGGTGCCGTCGATGGGCGGCCGGCCCGATCGGGTCAACCGCCAGTACTGGCGCTTGGCGTCGTCGCGGACCACCACGCCGTAGCGGCCGAGTTCCGCGCGCAACTCCCGCGCCTCGTCGCGCCGGTCCCGCTCCAACGCCTCCTGCCGGGCCCGCAGCAGCGCGTCCGCGCCGGTCGGCAGGCCGGGCAGGTCGGGCACCCAGCGTCGGTACTCGTCCCGGTGCGGATCGGCGTCCGCCCACGGCCAGCCGTGCTCCTTCAACGCCGTGGCCAGTCGGTCGGCCGGCAGGTCGGACCGTTGCCGGACCAGTTCACCGGCGTCGCCGTCGAGCAGCACCAGATCCTTGCCGTCGACGAACGCCACCCGGGTACGCGACCGGGCGACCTCCTGCTCGGTGTCGCCGTGCCGCAGCCGGATCCGGGTGCCGTCCACTGTGACAAGCACCCGGTCGGCGGTGCCCAGCGCGGCGATCACCAGCCCGGCCAGCACTCCCAGCCCCACACCGCCGGCCATCGCGTACCCGTCGGGCAGGCCGTCGACCAGCCGGAACAGACCCTGGGCGGGGGCCCAGGCCAGACCCGTCACCCAGCCCGCCCCGGCGGCCAGCAGTCCACCCGCCGCGGCACCGACGATCGGGAATCCGCCCCAGAGCACCACCAGTTCCCCGACACCGTCGCCGACCACCGTCGGTTCCCCGTACGCCGTCACGTCACCTCCTGGCGCATCGTGCGGACCAGCCCGGCGACCAAGGGTACGACCAGCCACACCAGCAACGACACCGCGAGCCGCTGCCACTGGCCGCTGGTCATGTCGGGGGTGAACAGCGGTTCCATCGTCCGGTTGGTGTCCAGCCACTCGCCGGCGCGGTACAGCGGCTGGACCAGAGCGCCCAGGATGGACCACGCGATCGGCAGCACCAGGTAGGCCACGATGGCCAGTGGGGTGTGCAGCAACAGCAGGCCGAAGCCCGCCCCGATCAGGGCGGTGGACACCTGGAGCACGACGGCGTGCACGATCAGCATCCCGTCGAGACGCCAGGTGCCCGCCCCGCCGGTCGCCTCGGCGATCAGTGTCGCGACGGCCGCGACGGCCAGGCTGACCAGCACCGAGGCCAGCGCCGCCAGCACCACCGCGGCGAGCTTGGCGATGATCACCCGCTCCCGACGGGGGACCAGCGCGAAGGTGGTCAGCGCGGTGCGCTGCGACCACTCGGTGGTGATCGACAGGATGCCCAGCACCGGCAGCAGCACCCCGACCGGGAACAGCGACGGGACGAAGAAGTTGGCGAAGGTCTGCTCGTCGTCCGGCGCGTACGCCAGTTGCAGGGCGATGATGCCGGCGGCGACCACCCCGATGGCGATCAGCAGCCAGCGGCCGGCCCGGGTGTCGACGAGCTTGCGCAGCTCGACCACGGTCAGCCGGCTCATGGGCGGCCGGGGCTGTGCGGCGGCGACATCCCGGCCCACGGCGGGGGCGATGGTGGCGGTCATCGGACGATCTCCTCGGTGGGCAGGACGGCGGCGGACCGGGCCGAGGCCGGGCCGGTGGCGGTCTCGACGGACCGGGTCGACGTCGGGCCGGTGGCGGCCTCGGCGGTGAGGGTGAGGAAGAGCTGCTCCAGACCGCCCGCGCCGGCCGGCCGCAACTCGGTCAAGGCGACCCCGGCCGCGGCGGCGGCCAGCCCGACCGCCTCGCTGTCGGCGCTCACCAGCAGCCCGTCGGTGCTGTCGCCGACCGGCAGACCGGCTCGCTCCAGCGCGTCGCGCAGCGCCGCACGGTCGCGGGCGCGCACCAGGGTGCCGCTGCCGGCGAGCAGTTCCTCCTTGCTGCCCTGCGCCACGACCCGGCCACCCCCGATCACCACCAGCCGGTCCGCGACCGCCTCCACCTCGCGCAGCAGGTGAGAGGAGAGCAGCACGGTGCCACCCCGGTCGGCGAAGTCGCGCAGCAGCCCGCGCATCCAGAAGATGCCCTCCGGGTCCAGCCCGTTGGCCGGCTCGTCCAGCACCAGCACCTGAGGATCGCCGAGCAGCGCGTGCGCCAGGCCGAGCCGCTGGCGCATGCCCAGGGAGTACGCCCGCACCCGGCGCCGGGCCGCCGCCCCGTTGAGGCCGACCCGGTCGAGCAACTCGCCGACCGCCCGCCGGTCCACGCCCATCGTGGCGGCGGACAGGGCCAGCGCCTCCCGCCCGGTCCGCCCGGCGTGCTGCGCGGAGGCGTCCAGCAGGACGCCGACCGTACGGCCGGGGTTGGGCAGGTGGCGGTACGGGTGCCCGGCCACCGTGGCGGTGCCGGAGGTCGGTGGGGTGAGCCCGCAGATCATCCGCATCGTGGTGGACTTGCCGGCTCCGTTGGGGCCGAGGAAACCGGTCACCGTGCCCGGCTCGCAGTGGAACGACACATCGTCGACGGCGGTGTGCCGTCCGTACCGTTTGGTGAGCTGCTGTACCGCGATCATGCCGGTCAGCCTGCCCAGGCCACCCGGTCGAGCGCAGCGGCCGACGGTCTGCCGTCGCGTCGACCAAGGTCGACGCCGAGGTCTCGACTTTGGTAGCTGGTTCGCCCCCGGACGGCTGCCTACCATTGCGCCTGTGACCAGCGCCGCCGTCCTCGAACACCCCGGGTTGCTGCCCGGGGCGCTGGACCCGACGCGCCCGCACGCCCGCCGTACGGCCCGGGACTGGCTGGTCGACAGCCTCTGCTTCGTGGCCGCCCTCGGCTGGGTGGTGGTGGCGACCCTGGATGCCGCCTCCCCGGTACCGGGCTACGCCGAGCGGCTGCCGTACCCGTGGATGATCCTCGCGGACGCGGTGATCGGGGTGGCCTTCGCGGTGGCGCTCTGGTTCCGTCGCCGCTGGCCGGTCGGGCTGGCCGTGGTCACGCTGCCGATGTCGGCGTTCTCGATGACCTCCGTGGTCTCGCTGCTGGTCATCTACTTCACGGTCGTGGTGCACCGGCGTACCGCGGTGGCGCTGGCGGTCACCGCGGGTGGCCTGGTCGCGAACATGTTCTTCGCGCTGTTGCGTCCCGATCCCGAGCTGACGTACTGGCCGACCACCATCTGGGGCGTGGTGATCACTCTGCTGGTGCTGGCCTGGGGGATGTTCGTCCGGGCCCGCCGCCAGTTGGTGCTGTCGCTGCGGGAGCGCGCCGAGCGGGCCGAGGCCGAGCAGCAACTGCGGGTGGCCCAGGCCCAGCAGGTGGAGCGCACCCGCATCGCCCGGGAGATGCACGACGTGCTGGCCCACCGGATCTCACTGCTCAGCCTGCACGCCGGTGCGCTGGAGTTCCGCCCCGACGCGCCCGCCGAGGAGGTGGCCCGGGCCGCCGGGGTGATCCGCACCAGCGCCCACGCCGCGTTGCAGGACCTGCGCGAGGTGATCGGCGTGCTGCGGGCCGAGGGTTCGCTCGCCACGGAGCCGGAACGTCCCCAGCCCACCATCGCGGACCTGCCCACCCTGGTCGCCGAATCCCGGGCCGCCGGGGTCCGGGTCGATCTGCACGACGAGGTGTCCGCCGCCGACGAACTGCCCGCCGCCACCGGCCGGACCGCCTACCGGATCGTGCAGGAAGGGCTGACCAACGCCCGCAAGCACGCCCGGGGCGCGGCGGTCACCGTGGGGCTGCGCGGCGCACCGGCCGAGGGGTTGAGCGTGGAGATCCGTAACCGGTGGCCGGTGGGCGAGCCGGACACCGACGCCATCCCCGGTGCCGGCACCGGACTGATCGGCATCGCCGAGCGGGTGCACCTGGCCGGCGGGCGGCTGGAACACGGCCGCGACGGCAGCGGCGACTTCCGCCTGGCCGCCTGGCTGCCCTGGCCGGCGACGTGAGCGGCGGACCGGTGGGCGAGCAGGCCCGGTCGGAGTCGCCCGACGCGGCGCTGCGGCCGGTGCGGATCCTGATCGTGGACGACGACGCCCTGGTCCGGGCCGGGCTGTCGATGATCCTCGGCGGTACGCCCGACCTGACGGTCGTCGGGGAGGCGGCCGACGGCAGCGAGGTGATGGCCGCGACCGCGGCCTGCCGGCCGGACGTGGTGCTGATGGACATCCGGATGCCCCGGCTGGACGGGCTGGCCGCCACCGAGTTGCTGCGGGCGCTGCCCAAGCCGCCCGAGGTGCTCGTGCTGACCACCTTCGACGCGGACGAGCACGTGCTGCGGGCACTGCGGGCCGGCGCCGGTGGCTTCCTGCTCAAGGACACGCCGCCCGCGGAGATCGTCCGGGCGGTACGCCGGGTGGCGGCGGGGGAGGCGACCCTGTCCCCGACGGTCACCCGCACCCTGATCGCGCACGTCACGGCGGGCACCGCCGCCGATCCGCGCCGGGACCGGGCGGCCCACCTGCTCGCCGGGCTCACCGAACGGGAGCGCGCCGTCGCGGTGGCCCTCGGGCGTGGGTGTACCAACGCGGAGATCGCCGCCGAGCTGTTCATGAGCGTCGCCACCGTCAAGGCGTACGTCTCCCGGCTGTTGACCCGCCTCGACCTGAACAACCGGGTGCAGGTCGCGCTGCTCGTGCACGACGCCGGACTGGTCTGAGTCGAATTCGGCCAAGGCCGGTGCACGGCGTTGAACTATCCCGCCCCGAGGGCCGTACCAATGGTTGAGGTGCGCTGCTCAAGCGCACCGCCACCTCAGTTGCGGGAGGCCTGCCGTGCGAGTTGATGAGCAGTCGACGGATCCCATCGATCAGATTCTGGGTGAGTTGCCGGTGCCGACGCCGCTGACCCCCGAGGATGTCCGGCTGGCGGTCCGGGCGGTGGTGGTACACGCGGCCGAGGAGTGGCCCTCCGGGGCGCTGTGCCGCAACGACGGATCCCGGTTCCCCTGCCGTCTGCACCGCTGGGGTCGGCAGGTGCTGCTGAACCACGGGCTCAACGAGCGACAGCTCGACGCCCTCATCCGGCACGGCAACCCGTTCGTACACGTGCCGTTCCCGTTCCTGGTGAACGGACCCAACCCGGGACGTACCCCGGCGGCGCGTCCGCCGGGCGGCGACCGGGCCGCCTCCCACCCAGGGCGGACCGCCGACCGGGCCGCCGGGTATCCGCCACGCCAGGGCCTCGCCGCCGGTTATCCGGCGCGGGGTCCGGTTCCCCGGGTGGCGGCTCCCCCGGTGCGGGCCGGCGCCCGCACCGCCGGTACCGGCCGGCCGGTGGCACCCCCCGCCACCGCGCCGCGCTGGCCACGGGCGAGTTGAGAGGGCTCGCCCGCCGGCGGTACGACGCCGGCCCGGGGTGCGGGTTGGTTTCCCCCGCCTGACCCCGGGCCGGCGTCGCTCCCCTCAGCGGTTACCGGCGGGGATTCCGCAGTTGGGGGCGGCCCAGTAGGTGTTGTTCGTGACGCCGTCGCGGTTGTTCTCCCGCCGCGAGTCGACGTGGACGTGGGTGTTGTGGCCCGACACGCCGGGCCCGATGATGCCGCTGAACCCGTGGTTGCGGGCGGCGCGGGCGATGTCGCACAGCGAACCGTCCCGTGAGATCAGGTCGGCCGCGTTGCCGTAGAGGTGCTGGCTGTTCGACGCGCCGCCCACCTGGTTGTTGCAGGTGCGGCTGCGGAAGCCGCTGGTGACGATGAGCGGCTTGTCGCCGAGGCTCTTGCGCAGCGCCTCCAGCTTCCACATCGTGCGCAGCGCGTTCTGTCGGGTCTGCGCCGTCGTCAGCGGGCCACCGGTCCAGCCGCCCCGGCCGCAGCCGTCGTCCATCTCGGCCCAGTTGAAGTGTCGGGGCGTGCAGTTGTTGTCCTGGAGCTGGTACAGCTTCGCGAAGGTCTGCGGGCCGGCGATCCCGTCGGCGGTGAGACCGTACGCCGACTGGAACCGGCGTACCGCGGCGGCGGTCTTCGGGCCGTACCGGCCGTCGAGTTCCACGATGTCGCGGTTGCCCGCCCAGCCGGCCACCCGTAGTTGCAGCTCACGCACGTCGCTGCCGGAACGCCCCTGGGAGAGGGTGCGCTCCCAGGTGTAACAGGCGTCGGCATGGGCCGCTGGCGCGGCGACCACGGAGGCGATCGCGGCACCCGGCAGAGCCAGGGCGAGGGCGACCAGAACCCGTTTCAAGCTGTGTACGCGCACAGAAGTCCTCCCGATAAGAGCGATTGGGGTGGCGTGCGGGCGTTTGGTCAGGGTGGTCCCGCAGATCCACCCTCGCACCGATCGTGGGTGTTCGTGGCTATTAATGAGAAATGTCCTCACGAATCGGCTTGCCTGGGGACTTGCTGAGAATTGGTCGCTTTTCGCAACCGGGCATTGACCCCCAGTACGACCCAGAAGGCTCTCCGAGGGCGGAACATCGCAGCTGGCCACCGGGGTTGGCGAGGTTCCCTGACCGCAGTGATCCCGGTAACGTCAGCGCGGGTTACGACGGGGAGGCGGCGTGGCGCGCGGTGGCATCTTCTGCGTCGAGGGTCAGTGGCACCGGGATCTCAACGAACGTGGCTCGGTGCTGCCCACCCTCGAACTGCTCGAACGGCTCGGCAAGATCCGCTTCATCCACAAGGACGCCGCCACCCGCGACGAGTTGTTCTACTTCGTCGACCGTTGGCTGCTCAAGCAGTACGCCGACCACCGGTTGGGTTTCTTCGCCATGCACGGCGAGCCGAACCGGCTCTGCCTGACCGACTGGCACTCCGTCGAGCTCACCGAGGTGGCCGAGCGGATGGCCGGGCGCTGCGAGGGACGGCGGCTCTACTTCGGCAGCTGCTCGGTGCTGCGCGCCCCCGAGTCGGCGCTGCGCGAGTTCCTCGCCGTCACCGGTGCGGCGTTGATCTGCGGCTTCACCCGCGAGGTGGACTGGGTCGAGTCCGCCGCGTTCGAGACCGTCCTGCTCGACGTGCTCGCCAACGGTCAGCGGCACAACGCCGCCGAGTTGCGGATGGGGTCGGCGCACTGGGCGCCGTTGGCGTCGTACCTCGGCTTCCGGATCATCTACGCCAACGGCCGGGCCTGGCGGCCGTCGGTGCGACCGAGGGTGCCCAGCCAGTCGACGGCCGGCCGGGCCGGCTGAACCCCGGCACGCGACCGCGCTGCGCACGCCGTATCGCCGGGCCGCTGGTCCGGGCTGGTAGAAACGAGCGATGGCACGCATGATCGCCCGCAATACCCGGGTCGACCGGGACGGCCTCGTCGAATTTCTCCGCCCCCGGCACCGGGTGCTGCTGATGACCACCCGCGCCGACGGCCGACCACAGTCCTCGCCGGTCGCCGCCGGGGTGGACGACGCCGGCCGCCTGGTCATCTCCACCTATCCGGAACGCGCCAAGGTCGCCAACATCCGTCGTGACCCGCGGGTGTCGGCGTGCGTGCTGTCCGACGACTGGAACGGCCCCTGGATGCAGGTCGACGGCACCGCCGAGGTGCTCGACCTGCCCGACGCCCTCGAACCGCTGGTGGAGTACTTCCGCAGCATCTCCGGTGAGCACCCCGACTGGGACGAGTACCGGCAGGCGATGATCCGGCAGGGCAAGTCGCTGATCCGGGTCACCATCACCTCGTGGGGGCCGGTGGCCACCGGTGGATTCCCGGCACGACTGGCCGACTGAGGACGGCGTCCTCGCGTCCGGTGTCGAGCGGCAGACGCGAAACGGGGGTGCGGCCGGGTGGCCGCACCCCCGTTCACGAACAGATCAGGCCCGCGCGGTCGCGTACGCGGCGGTGCCGATCAGCTCCATCGACACCTGGAGACGCTCCAGGCTGATGTTCTTGGCGATGGTGTCCTCCGGGGTGTGGTACGGAGGCTCCAGCAGCGCCGGGGACTCCTCGCCACGCCAGGAGAAGTTGGCGCTGGCGATGCCGACCTCCTGGAAGGACTGGTGGTCGCTGGAGCCGCGCTGGGTCACCGGGGAGATCTGCGGCTCGTAGCCGAGGCGGCGGGCCGCAGCGGCGACCTCGGAGGTGGCCCGGTTGTCCTGGCCGTCGAAGGAGAGCAGCCAGTACTTCGTCGCCGGGTCCCAGCTGGTGGCGACCATGTCGTTCTGGTAGACGGCGAGGATCCGGTCCCGCTCGGCCTGCGGCATCTGGCGGACGTAGTAGCGCGAGCCGATCAGGCCCTGCTCCTCCGAGCCCCACAGGCCGAAGCGGATGGTGGCGTTGGTCGGGATCGCCTTCAGGACCCGACCCAGCTCCATGCAGAGCGCGGTGCCGGAACCGTCGTCGTTGGCGCCCGGGGCACCGATGACGGTGTCGTAGTGCGCGCTGATCATGACGATCGGACCGTTCGCACCCGACCGGCCCTGCCGCTCGGCCAGCACGTTGTTCGAGGTCAGGTTGCGGTGCGCGGTGGTGGCGACGGTGAGGGTGAGCGGACCGGCGGCCAGCAGCTCACGCAGCCGGTGCTTCTGGGACTGCGCAACGCCGAGCACCGGGATCGGCACCGGCGAGTTGGCCGAGCCGGGCAGGGTGGGCGAGAAGGTCCCGGCCAGACGCGGCGGCGCCGCGTCGGCGGCGAGGAGGATCACGCCGGCGGCACCGGCCGCGACGGCGGTGGCGACGACCTGCTCACGCCGGGCCGCGACGTAGTCCACCAGCACGATCTTGCCGCGTACGTCGGCCGGGTAGTCGCTCGCCGCGCCCGCGCGGACGTCGACCACGGCACCGGTGGCGCTGGTGTTCAGCGCCGCGTGGGCGCTCGCACCGGTCTGCCAGTTCAGGTCCGTCGGCAGGCTACGGCCCTGCGCGCTGATCTGGCCGGTGAACTTGTCGGCCACGGTGAACGGCTGCAGGGTGGTGTCGTAGCCCAGCTTGTCGAAGTGGGCGGCGATGTAGTCGGCGGCACGCCGCTCGGACTCGGTGCCACCGATGCGCGGCCCGATGCCCTCGGACAGCTGGACCAGGTGCTCCAGGGCCCGACGCGACGAGATCTGCGCGATGACCTTCCGGTCGTCCGACGTCAGCTTCGGCGCCTGGTGCGAGCCGGGGCGCTGGCCGTCGGCGGCCCACGCCGGCACGGGCAGCGCCACGGTGGCGGCGCCACCGAGGGCGACGGTCAGCACCCGGCGACGATTGAGGAACCCGGACCCGATGGGGTTGGACGATTCGTGCGAGGGTGTCACGGTGTCGTCGAATGAAGACAAGACTGCGCCTCCTGAATTGAGGTCGGAACCGGGCGCAGGGGGTATGCAACCCGGACCAAGGAGGCTTGAATCTAACGCGCGAGCTGCCGTTACTCAAGATCAGGGGTCAGTAGGCAACGGTGAAACGAGAGTTCCGGAATTGCGAATTTTCGATTTCGTCAATGACGGCGACAGCGAGATCCTCATAGCTGAGTGCACATCGCCCGGCCGCGTCGGTAACCGGGTGGTCGGTTCCGATCCGATATCGCCCGGTACGTTCACCCGGATGGAACTCCAGCGGCGGTGGTGAGACGTACGTCCAGCTCACGCCGTCGGCATCTGAACGGTAAATGTCCAGCGCCTCCGCCTGGCCGAGCGCCGAGTCACGGTACTGAGCGGGAAAGTCGGGCTCGTCCAGCAGTCGGCGTCCCGACGGGGACAGCAGGGTCGCCCCGCCGCCAACGTGGATGATCCGGGGCGCGGCCGGCATCTGCCGCAGCCCGGCGAGCAGGGCACGGGCGGCGTCCGGCCAGAGCGTACGGTCGCCGCCGCCGATCGCCACCACGAGCGCGTCCGCTGCCGGCGCCAACTCCCGTACGCTGCGCTCGCTGGTGGCGTCGCCGGTGACCACCCGTACCCCGGCCGGCAGGTAGCTGGTGGCCTCCGGTCGGCGTACCGCGGCCACCACCCGGTGACCCCGGTTGAACGCCTCGGTGACGATCCGCGAACCCGCGGTGCCACCCGCCCCGAACACGACGATGTCGCTCACGATCCCAGGCTAGGGAGCGGGCCGGGTCACCGTCGGCGGAACGCCCGATCCCGGTGACCCGGGTGGCTGCTCAGCCGACCAGCGCCGAGTAGACCAGTTGCCGCAGTTGGGGACGGATCGGCCAGGTGCTCGACGGCATCAGCTGGGTGAAGAACATGGCGGTGATCTGCTCCACCGGGTCGACCCAGA
Organism: Micromonospora fiedleri; assembly: GCF_016774385.1. NCBI lineage: Bacteria > Bacillati > Actinomycetota > Actinomycetes > Micromonosporales > Micromonosporaceae > Micromonospora > Micromonospora fiedleri. The sequence goes on along the minus strand of NZ_JAETXL010000001.1, from coordinate 685,119 downwards.
ACGCGGTGCTGGCCACGCCGCCCCAGTAGTACTCACCGACGCTGCTCGGCACCCGGCTCGGGATCGGGTCCTCCACCACCGCGAAGCCGAGACCGAAACCGATCCCGTCCAGGGTCGTCTCGGCGAACCCGCCGGTGGACAGGGTGCCCAGATCCCGGCCGCCCGGCAGATGGTTGCGGGTCATGAAGCGCACCGTGCGGGGCGCGAGCAGCCGGGCGCCGTCCAGCTCGCCGCCGCGCAGCAGCATCTGGGTGAAGCGGTGGTAGTCGGCGGCCGACGAGATCAGGCCACCACCGCCGGAGAGCAGCGCGGGCTTCTCGTACGCCAGCGCGCCGAGCGCGTCGTGGCGTACCGCCCGGCCGGTCTTCGGATCCGCGGCGTACAGCGCGGCGAGGCGGGCCGCGTCCGCGCCGTCGACGTACCACCGGGTGTCCTCCATGCCCAGCGGGCGCAGGATGCGCTCGGTGAGGAAGGAGTCCAGGCTCTGCCCGGAGACCACCTCGATCAACCGGCCCAGCACGTCGGTGGCGACCGAGTAACCCCAGGCGGTGCCGGGCTGGAACAGCAGCGGCAGCTCGCCGAAGGCCCGGCAGGCCCCGGCCAGGTCGACGTCCGACGGTGGGTACAGGTCGTAGCCGGCGGCGCGGTACAGGCCGTCGACCACCGAGGTCTGCATGAAGCCGTACGTCAGACCGGCGGTGTGGGTGAGCAGGTGCCAGACCCGGATCGGTTCGACCGCCGCAACGGTGTACGGCTTGAGCGTCGACCCCTTCGAGTAGACCCGCATGTCGGCGAACTCGGGCAGCCACCGCCCGATCTCGTCGGTCAGCTCGAACCGACCCTCCTCCCAGAGGATCATCGCGGCCACCGAGGTGATCGGCTTGGTCATCGAGTAGATCCGCCACAGGGTGTCGGCCTGCACCGCCGCGCCGGACTCCCGGTCGCGCAGCCCGTACGTCGAGCAGTGCGCGACCTCGCCGCGGCGGGTGACCACCACCTGCCAGCCGGCCAACCGGCCGTCGTCGACGTACCTGCCGAAGTGTTCGTCGATCCGGGCCAACCGTGCCGGGTCGAAGCCGACCTGTGCCGGGTCGATGCTGCGCGCGATACTCACCCGGTCGAACCTACCGACCGGTCCCCGCGTCGGGAAGGTGTCTGTCGGTGGGTGTGGTTAGCCTGCGGGAATGCCGGAGCCGATCGAGGGTGTCACCTTTCACGACGAGGACTGGTATGCCGAGGACCTGGGCGACCGGCACTACGTCGACTGCGACTTCCACCGGGTCGACCTGACCGAGGCGACCAGCCGGGGTGCCTCCTTCGCCGGCTGCACCTTCGGCGACGTGCGGTTCAACGTGTCCCGGCACACCGACTCGGCCTTCACCCGCTGCACGTTCGTCCGGTGCAACCTGTTCGAGGCCGAGTTCACCGGCTGCAAGTTCATCGGCAGCACCTTCGACCGCTGCGACCTGCGTCCGCTGACCGTGACCGGCGGCGACTGGTCCTTCGTCACGCTCGCCGGGGCCGACCTGCGCGGCGCCCGTTTCACAGGCGTCCGGATGCGCGAGACGGATCTGGCCGGTGCCGACCTGACCGGGGCGACGGTCAGCGGCAGTGACCTGTCCGGCGCGCAGTGGCGCGGCACCCGGTTGACCCGGGCGGATCTTCGCGGCAGCGACCTGACCGGGCTCGACCCGACGACCGTGCAGCGCACCGGCACCATCGTGGACCTCGGGCAGGCCATGGCGCTGGCGCAGGCGCTCGGGTTCGACGTCCGGGCCTGACGTATCGGGCGCTTCCTATCGACTCGCGTGAAAGGTGTCCGTAATGTCTACGTGAGTCGGCCCCGCATCCGGGTCGCGGATGCCGGTGGGATTCCGGTCCGGCAGAAGTGGAGAGTCGGTGGCCGAGGAACCCAGGCCGGACGGTGCCACCCGGGTCGCTCGCCGGATGGCGCGGGCCCGTCGACGGCGGCGGTACGCGGTGGAGGTCCTCGCCGCCTTCGCCGGGCTGCTGGCCCTGGTCGCGTTCGTCGACAGGTGGTCGGAGCCCGCCGTGGAGGATCCGGCGGAGCCTGACGGCCTGCCGGCGGTGGTCGGTCGACCGACCCTGCCCAGTCCGGTGCCCACCGCCATGGCGGTGCCCGGGCTGCAACCCCGCGAACGGTCACCGAGCCCGAGTCCGAGCCCGAGTCCGAGCGACAGCCCGACCCCGGCGGCCGCGCCGATGACCCTGGCGGTCAGCCAGGCAGACATCCCCGACACGGTGGACCTGACCTCCTCGGGCCGGCGCGACTGGCTGCACTGGGGGTGGGGCGGTGCCGACGTCGCGGTGCGCAAGCGCGACGGTTCCGGCGAGCTGCGTGACCTGGGTGGCAAGGGTGACCGCAGCGGCTGGGACGGCAATCAGGAACTATTCCGGTGGCGCGACGGCGCGCCGGTGAGGTCCGCCGACCCCACACCCGACGGGGTCTACGTCTGCGGCCGGGGCAACGGCTTCGAGTTGGCAGTCGTCGCCGACGGGCAGCCGCGTACCGTCACCGCCTATCTCGGGGTGTGGATGGCCCGGGGTCGACTGGATGTGCGGATGTCCGGTGGCGGGCCGAGTCGGACGGTGCGACTGGAGGAACGGCACACCAGCGCGTCCACCCAGGTCACGGTCCGGTTCCAGGCGCCGAGGGGGACCCGTCTGGCGTTCACGTGGACGGTGGAGGAGACCTTTACTCCGCACTGCGGCAACGTCGGGCTCCAGGCGATGGCGTTGCGGTGAACGCCGGGTCCGGCGGTCGACTCGTCGAATCCCCAGTAGCGTGTGCGGGATGACGACCAACATCCAGGGGGACCGATGAGCACGAGTGAGCAGGTGCTGGACAGCCCGTCGGGCTGGGTTGCCGAGCACATCAACCGGTACGTCGCCACCGACGGCGACGAGGGGCACGAGTGGCAACCGGGTGTCTTCACGCTGCTGCTGACCACGCGGGGCCGACGCAGCGGGAAGCTGCGCCGTACCGCGTTGATCTACGGGCGCGACGGTGAGGCGTACGTGATCGTCGCTTCCCAGGGCGGAGACCCCCGGCACCCGGCGTGGTATCTCAACCTCGAAGCCGACCCGACCGCCCAGGTGCAGGTGGGCGCGGACCGGTTCACCGCCCGGGCGCGGACCGCGACACCGGAGGAGAAGGCCCGGCTCTGGCCGATGATGACCGACATCTGGCCCGCGTACGACGACTACCAGGCGAAGACGGAGCGGGACATTCCGGTGGTGGTGCTGGAGCGCGCTTGAGTTGATCGGCTACCGGGACAGTTTGTCCGTCGCGGCACGGTGAACGGCTCGTACCGTGCTGCTGTCCGGGATACACCGTCCTGAGTGGAGGTTTGGCCGATGCCGAGCAGCAGTACCCTCCGTCCGACCGCGCCCACCGGCGAGCCGGCCGGAGCGGCCATGCGGGAGATCCCGCTGCCGCCGTACGTGACCGCCGAGGATGCACAGTTCGCCGTACGGGCCGTCGTGGTGCACGCGCCCAGGAGATGGTCCGGGGGGACGGTCTGCCGCAACGACGCCAGCCCGCACCCGTGCCGCCTGCACCGGTGGGGCACCCGGGTGCTGGCGCTGCGCGGCCTGCACGACGCCGACATCGCCGCGCTGATCGAGCGCGGCGACCCCGCTGCCCCGCTGCCACCCTCGACGCCGGCCTGAACACTCCCAGGCCTGAGCACTCCAGGCCTGAATCGAACCCGTTGTGGTACCCGCTCGCGGCGGGTTCAAACTCGGCAAATCTATCGGCGGCTGCCTATTTGACGGATGTCCCGGGGAGGGGCAACGTGGGCAGTGGAGGGGGCCCTGAGCTGCCCCGATGCGACGGTGGTTGGTTGCCGTCCGGCGACCGTGCCGGCAGTGGTCAGCCCCGGCCGCCGACGTACCTCCGGCGTGCGGGTGGTGGTGTGATCCGCCCGCGAGGCGACGCAGCCCGCGTCCGCGCCGGAGCCGAGTGAAAGCCAACGAGGAGTCCCACCATGCTCACGATGACCGACAACGCAGTCCTGGTGATCCGTGACCTCGCCGCCCAGCAGGACGTGGGTGAGGGCGGCGGGGTGCGCATCGCCGCCGACACCCAGGCCGGATCGCTCACCGTCGAGCTGGTCGCCGAACCCGTCGAGGGTGACCAGGTGGTCGACACGCAGGGTGCCCGGATCTTCCTCGACTCCGACGCCGCCGACCTGCTCGGCGACGCCTCCGTCGACGCCTCGGTCGACGACGAGGGCATCGTGCAGTTCGGGTTCACCGAGAAGCAGTAGGCCCGCAGCTCAACCGACGCGGCGGGGCTGCCCGCCGCGCGGTGCGCGGCTGCGCGGTGGTGGCGGGCCGGATCGTGGCTCCCCACCCCGGGCCGGCTGATGCAGCGCCGTCAGCACCTGAGCGAGATGGTGCGAGGTGCTCCAGGCCAGCCAGTTCGCCGTCGACCCGGCCCCGGCCACCCGTCGGGCCCGCCGGAAGATCTCGTGGTCGCCCCAGGAGAAGGTCGCCCCGGCCGGCGGCCAGTGCGGTGCCGACACCAGCGCACGGCACAGGTCAGCCACCCGCTGGTCGCCCCGCCCACCCCGCCGCGACCAGCGGTAGATCCACCAGGCGTCGTCGCCGGTGTAGCGGACCGTCGGCAGCCGATCGGCGGAGGAATCCACGTCGGGTACCGCCGACGCCACGCCGTAGTCGCCGAAACCGACGCCGAGGTCGGCCAACCGCTGCCAGAGCAGCCAGTCCCAGCGGCACAACCGCACCGGCTCGTCGGTGGGCAGCCGGGACAGCGCCGGTGGCATGCCCCCGGCCACCACACTCACCGAGCACCAGGCGTGCCGACGCGCCCACTCCAGCGCCCGGCGGGCCCGGGGCTCGACCGCCCGTACGTCGGCGGGACAGCCCACCTCCCCGCAGTCGACAAGCAGATCGCACTGCTCGGGGGCCAGGCGCGCGTACCGCCAGATCCGTTCCACGACCGCGTTGGTGGCGTGCGGGCCGGCCCGGTCCTGGCCGATGCGCAGCCGCACCACGGCCCGCCCGGCGTAGGCCCGAGCCGTGATCCCGTGTGCGACCAGCCGTCGCTCACCGTCGGTCAGGCAGATCACCGGCATCAGCGGTACGCCCCAGCGGGCCAGTTCGGCTTCGGCCCCGTCGGGCAGGGCGCTGACGTCGACGGCCGGCAGCAACCCCGCCGGTAGTCGACCGAGCGAGTCCACCGTCGACACATCTGCTGTGGACAATTGGAAAATCGGAGCGACGAGCGGGACGTGGACGCCGTCGAGGTGACCGAGTGCCTCCAACTCACCGCGCCGGGCGGCGAGCACCGGGCGGTAGACCGGCTCTGTCACCCGGCCTCCGCGGGCGGGCATCATAATTCAATGTAGCCAGCCAATTTCCCAGCTCACAGGGTAAACGGCGGGGAAATACCCGGACCGGTGTCAGCTGTCGGACTATCGTCACCGGGTGCCCGATCCGTTGACCCGCTACCGGTCCGCCGACGAGGACAGCATCCGCTGGCGCGACTTCCCGCTGCGCCCCGGCGACATCGTGATCAGTACGCGGTCCAAGAGCGGTACGACCTGGATGCAGATGATCTGTGCCCTGCTGGTGTTGCGTACCCCCGATCTGCCGGCGCCGCTGACCACGCTCTCACCCTGGCTGGACTGGCTGGTCGAGCCGGCAGATCAGGTGTACGCGCGGCTGGCCGCCCAGCGCCACCGCCGGTTCATCAAGACCCACACCCCACTCGACGGCGTACCGGCCGACCCGCGGGTGCACTATCTCGTGGTGGCCCGCCATCCGCTGGACATGGCCGTCTCCCTGCACCACCAGAGCGGAAACCTCGATCGGGCCCGCCTGGCCGAACTCACCGGCCACCCCGGGCCGCCGGACCCGGACCGACGCCGCCCGTCGGTCGAGGAGGCGCTCGTACGCTGGATCGACGCCGACCCCGACCCGCGCGAGGAGTTGGACTCGCTGCCCGGCGTCCTGTGGCACCTGCGCGACGCCTGGGCACGACGCGACCAGCCCAACGTCCACCTCATCCACTACGACGACCTCCGCGCCGACCTGGCCGGACAGATGCGTCGCCTCGCCGAGACGCTGGATCTCGAACCGCCCGGCCCGGATCTGGTGGAGGCCGCCACCTTCGACCGGATGCGCAGTCGCGCCGACCGGCTCGCCCCGGACCCGGCCGGCGTGTTGAAGGACCGGCAGGCGTTCTTCCGCACCGGCCGCTCCGGCCAGGGCAGCGCCCTGCTCAGCGCCGCCGACCGAGCCCGCTACCACGCGCGGGCCGCCGCACTGGCCCCACCCGACCTCCTCGCCTGGCTGCACCAAGGCCGCTGACCGTGCCGGCGCCACGCGCGTGCTCTCCCACGCTGGCCCCGCTCGGCATGCTCACCTGGCTTCGGTGCGGTCGCTGGCTGGGCGGACCACGCGCTGGCCCTGCTCGGTCTGCTCACTGCGCTGTACTGCGGTCGTTGGCCGGGAGCGTGCTACGCGAGGGCGTGGCGCTGGCTCACTCAACGTTCACCTGGGTCGCGGTCGTCGACCGGGGACGGTTCCGACGCGACCGCGCCCCGCAGGGATTTGTCTGGGGCTGGACGCGGCCCGGTGGGACCGACCGACGAAAAGACGCCTCGGCGCGGCGGGTGCCGTGCCGAGGCGTCAGTAGGTTCAGAAGACCCGATCAGAGGCCCGATCGGAGGCCCGATCGGAGGGCCCGATCAGATGGTCCGGTCAGTCGTCGTCCCGGTCATCGTCGTCATCGTCGTCCCGGTCGTCATCGTCGTCGTCGACCGGCTCCTGCTCGGCCTTGAGCACGGCACCGGTCTCCCGGTCGATCTCGATCTCGTGTTCGACGTCGCCGTTGACGATCTCGACCTCCCAGACCGGTCGGCCGTCCTCCCGGTCCCGGTCGATCTCGGTGATCCGACCGCCGCCCGCCTTGGCCAGCGCGAGTTCACCGGCCCGCTCGGCGCTCACCGCGTCCTGGCTGCCCGACGTCGCGCCCTCGGTCGGCGTCGCCGGGGACTGCGGCGCCACCGGGGTGCCGGTGACAGTCGGGTCGCTCGGCGTGGCGGGCACGGCGGGCGCGGCGCTGCTGGCGTCGTCGTCCGGAACCCCTGCGGTCGTCGGGGCGCTGGTCGCGGCGGTCAGCGTCGTCTGCTGGGTCCGGTCGCTGTCGGCGGCGGTGACACCCAGGAACACTCCGGCCGCGGCGAGCACCGCCGCCGCGCCGCCGACCGACGCCAACATCAGGGGGTTGCGCTTCATCGTCTTCACCCTTCCTCGGTTCTTGCATAGAGGATCGGTGCCGGCGGGATAGCCGCGCGCTGTCCGAACGCTAAGGCCGGGTTAAGGACCGCCGTCGGGGGGTCTGCGCACGCCGTATCGCCGAAACTGCGGTGTCCGAGGCGCTGGGATACCGCCGTTTCGGCGAAACGGAGTCGATCACGCACCAGCCGCGAGGTCAGGGCCTGGGGGAGCCGAGGAGGAGGGTCACCTCGGCGCCGCCGCCGGGGCGTTCGCCCAGTTCCAGGCGACCGCCGCTGGCCTGGGCGGCCCGACGGGCGATGTCCAGGCCGAGGCCGGTCGACCCGGCCTGGCTGGCACCTCGGCGGACGGAGTCGGCGGCGATGCCGGGGCCCTCGTCGGCGACGGTCAGCGCGACGTGGTGGCCGGTGGGGGCGAGCCGTACCGCGAAGGCGGTGCCGTCCGGGGTGTGCGCGAAGACGTTGCCCAGCAGCGCGTCGACCGCCGCCGCCAACTCGTCGGCGGGGACCCCGACGGGCAGCGGACCGGGTGCCAGGTCCAGGTCGACCGCGCGGCCGGTGTCCTCGGCGAGTACCGACCAGAAGGCGACCCGCTCGGCCACCGTCGCCACGGCGTCGGTGGCGACCGCACCGTCGGCCGGGGTACGCCAGCGGGCCTGCCGGATCAACCCGGTGACGGCCCGTTCCAGCCCGTCGACCGCCTCGGTGATCCGGGCCGCGTCCTGCGGGTCGCGCAGCGACTCCGCTTCCAGCCGCAGCGCGGTCAGTGGGGTTCGCAGCCGGTGGGACAGGTCGGCCACCTGTTCGCGCTCCTGCACCAGCAACTCCTGGATCCGGCCGGCCAGGTGGTTGAGCGCGCCGCCCACCTCGCGTAGCTCCGCCGGCCCGGCCGGCTGGACCCGGGCGTCCAACTCGGCGTTGGCCAGTCGGTGGGACACCGCCGACAGCTCACCGATCGGCCGGACCAGGGTCCGGGCCAGCCGGTCGGCCACGGCCAGGCCGATCAGCACCAGCACCACCCCGAGCAGGGCCAGCACCAGCCAGGCCCGACCCACCCCGGCGGTCATCTCGGCGTACGGCACGACAGTGCGGATGACCGCCGTGCCGTCCGCTCGGCCCTGCACCGCGATCACCACCTCCCGGCCGTCGGACGTCTCGGCGGTGAGGCTCTGACCTCGCCCGGCCAGCTGCACCGCCGGTGTGGGCTCGGCGGGTGAGCCCAGCACCGTGCCGTCGGGCAGGAACACGCTGACCGGGCGACCGGACTCGGCGACGAGTTGGTCGACGGTCAGCCGGATGGTGTCCGGGTCGGCGGTGCCGACCACCGTGGCGAGGCTCTGCGCGTCCCCGGTGGCGCGTACGGTGGCCCGGTCCTCGGCGGCGGTACGCAGCAGCAGCGCCAGCGGCACCAGGAAGGCGATCACGATGAGGACGCTCACCGCCGCGACCAGCAGCGCCAGGCGCGCCCTCATCCGCCCACCTCCGGGACGACCAGGCGCACCCCGACTCCACGTACGGTGTGCAGGTAGCGCGGCTGCTGGGCGTTCTCACCGAGCTTGCGGCGCAGCCAGGACAGGTGCACGTCGACCGTCTTGTCCGCCCCGCCGTAGGGGATCTGCCACACCTCGGTCAGCAGTTCCCGCTTGGTCACCACCTCACCGACCTTGGTGGCCAGGTGCCGCAGCAGGTCGAACTCGCGGGGGGTCAGCTCGATCGGCGTGCCGTCCAGGCTGACCTGCCGGGAGCGGGGGTCGATCCGCAGACCCCCGACGACCAGGGTCGGGTCCTCGTCGGCCGGTCCGCCGGGTCCACGGCGCAACACCGCCCGTACCCGTGCGTCGAGTTGGGCGGCGGTGAACGGTTTGACCACGTAGTCGTCGGCGCCCGCGTCGAGGACCCGGACGATCTCCCGTTCGTCGTCGCGGGCGGTGGCCACGATGACCGGCACCGCGCTGACCGCGCGCAGCATCCGCAGCAGTTCCCGGCCGTCCAGGTCGGGCAGGCCGAGGTCGAGGACGACCAGGTCCGGTCGGTCGTCGAGGGCGTCGCGCAGACCGGTCATCGCGGTCGACGCGGCCGCCACGGCGTGGCCCCGCTCACGCAGTGCCCGCACCAGTGGCGTACGGATGGTCAGGTCGTCCTCGATCAGCAGCAGGCGGGCCACAGCAGGCAGAGTATCCCTGCCCACGCCGCTCGGTGGGTCGCGTTAACCCACTCTTAGGGTTGCCTGAAGCTCATCTGAACCGGTGATCGGGGATAGTCGGGTCATGGGCCGTCGTACCTTTCTCGCCGCCGCCGGATGGCTGGCCACCGCGGTGCTCGCCACGCTGATCGGGGTCGCCGCGATCCAACTGGTGGGGGAGAGCCTCACCGGTACGCCGGGCGGCGTGCGCAGCCAACAGGAAGTTGCCCGCGCCCTGGCCGAGCCGCCGCCGGTCGTCCCGTCCGCCAACCCGACCGCCGCCCCGTCGAACCCGAGCGGCACGCCGTCGAACCCGAGCGGTACGACGAGCGTGCCCGGCACGGCGAGCCCGAGCGTCGAGGCGGGTAGCCGGCGCAGCTTCACCAGCCCCGGTGGCAGCGTGGTCGCCGAGTGCGTGCCGGGCGGCGTGTACCTGGTGTCCTGGACGCCGCGGCAGGGCTACCGGGTCGACGACTACGACCGGGGGCCCGACGACGACGCCGAGGTGACGTTCGTCGGCCCGAGCGGAGAGCACGAGTTGTCGCTGCGCTGCCAGGGCGGCGTGCCGGTCCTGGAAACCGACGACTAGGTCTCACGCCCAGGTCAAGGGCATGATCATGTCGTTTTGGTGTCCTTGATCGGACAGCTCCTCGCGTGGCTGCGGGCCGGTGGAGCGACATACCTTCGGAGACGGAAACGGTGCGATTGTCCCTGGTCGCCCGGAAAGGCGAGGCGTGTCGGGGCACGCCTGACCCTCTATTCAGCGGTGAACCTCCCGGCCGGACGGCTGGGAGGAACAACTGGTTTCCGTTCAGACCACACATCCCGCCAAGGCGGCGGCCGGCCGGAAAGGAGTCTGATGTCCAGCGCGAAAGCAAGAAGCAGGTCATGGGTGCAACCCGTGCCCAAGGAGGGCGCGACGGACCGTGCTGATGCCGAACACACCACCTGCGCCGGTGCGGGCATGCCACTGACCGCCCGGGTGCTGTTCGCGGTCGTCAACGCCCAGGGTGTGCTGGTTCGCGGGCTGGGAGCGGCCACCGCCAACCGCCTCGGTACCGGCATGTACCAGGTGGTGTTCGACCAGGATGTGACCGGGGCCAGTTGCGTCGGCACGGTCGGCCTGTCCGGCAGCATCGGCCTCGCCCCGACCGGACAGATCACCGTCGCCGGCCGCACCGGCATCCCGAACGCGGTCTTTGTGACCACCCACGACAGCGCCGGCGTTTCCGCCGACCGGCCGTTCCACCTGGCCGTACTCTCCTGAAACCCGGCAGGCACGCACGAGCGCGCGGCGCCGTTCGACCCGAGATCGAAACGTCGCCGCGCTCGGCCGTCTCCCGCCACCGCAGCCCGACGGCGGTACGTCAGCGGGGACCTGGCATCGCCGGAGCTTGCCGGCCGTGGTGTCGATCCCCGTTCGATGGCGTGGCAAACCCTCGATCCGTGGTCATTTCCACCATGTGCCAGTCCCGGCGTGGCGGGGCCGGTAACGGGGTATGTGCCCAGGCATGGAGCACTTCACTATCGCGACCGTCGCCGAGAAGAGCCCGGATTTCCGCCGCGTGCTGTGGACCGGGAAGAACACCCAGCTGGTGATCATGACTATCCCCGCCGGTGGTGAGATCGGCGAGGAGGTCCACGAGGGCATCGACCAGATCCTCACCTTCGTCAGCGGCACCGGTGAAGCCCGGGTCGCCGGCGAGAAGCGTGAGGTCGTGCAGGGCGACCTGGTGGTCGTACCAGCAGGCACCAAACACAACTTCGTCAACACCGGCCCGAACCCGCTGGTGCTCTACACCGTCTACGGTCCGCCGGAGCATGCCGACCAGGCGGTGCACCGGACCAAGGAGGAGGCCGACGCGGCCGAGGCTGCCGGGAAGGACGAACCGCCGACCTCCTGACCGGAGGCAGGGGTACTTCGGCATCGGCCGGCACCGGTTCGCGACGCGGTCCGGCCCCGACGTGAGGCGTCCCGGAGACCGGGTACGCAGACCGGATGCAGCCGCCGATCTCCGACTACGGGTTCCTCTCCGACCTCCGTTCGAGCGCGTTGGTGAGCAAGGACGGATCGGTCGACTGGTGGTGCCCGCAGCGGTTCGACTCCCCGTCGGTCTTCGCGCGACTGCTCGACCCCGGCGGCGGCCACTGGCGTCTCGCACCGGCCGCCGCCGGGTCCGCCGGGCACCGGGTGCACCGGTCGTACCTGCCGGACACGCTGGTCCTTCGCACCGTGCACCACACCCCGGAGGGCAGTGTCGCGGTCACCGACGCGCTGGCCGGTGAACCGGGGGCGCGGGCTCACGAACTCGGCATGAACTCGCCGGCGGTGCTGGTGCGCGTGGTCGCAGGGCTGTCCGGTCGGGTGCCGATGACCGTGGAGTTCCGGCCGCGACCGCAGTACAGCCTGACCGCGCCGTACCTGAAGGAACGGGCCGACGGCGCGGTGCTGGTCCGTTCCGGCCCGGTCGACCTGGTGCTGCGCTGCCACGGCCTGCGGCTGCGCGTCGATGACGACCGGGTACGACAGACCTTCGAGATCGCCGAGGGGCAGGTGCTCGGCTTCGACCTGGCGTACGGCGCCGCCTACGGCGATCCTCCGGCCGAGCTGGACCCGGTCGCCGCCGTGGCCGACACCGGGCAGGCCTGGCAGGCGTTCCGCGAGCTGCACGGGTACGAGGGCCGCTACCAGGATCTGGTCCGCCGCAGTGCGACGGTGCTCACCGGCCTGACGTACGCCCGCAGCGGCGCGGTCACCGCGGCGGCGACCACCTCGCTGCCGGAAGTGATCGGCGGTGACCGCAACTACGACTACCGCTTCGCCTGGTTGCGGGACTTCGCCATGACGCTGCGCGCGCTGTGGGTGGCGGCCTGCCCGTCCGAGTCGTCGCGGCTGTTCGCCTGGGCGACCCGTTCGATCGGTCGCATCGGCGCCGAGCCGATCCCGGTGCTGTTCGGGTTGGAAGGCGAACGCGACGCCTACGAACACGAATGTCCCCGCCTCGCCGGCTATGCGGGCAGCACACCGGTACGCGTCGGCAACGATGCCTGGCAGCAACGGCAGTCGGACGTGCCCGGCGAGATCGTCTCGGCGGCCTGGCTGCTGCGTGACTACCTCGGTGACGAGTTCGACGACGAGATGCTGGAGATGGTGCTCGGCCTGACCGAGCAGGTCGCGGCCACCTGGCGGCTGCCGGACCGGGGCATCTGGGAGCCGCGCGACCAGGAGCGGCACTACCTGTCGTCGAAGGTGCTCTGCTGGGTGGCGATGGACCGGGCGGTGCGACTCGCCCCGCACCTCGGGGAACGGGCCGACGTGCCACGGTGGGTGGCCATCCGGGACGAGATCCGGGCCACGGTGCTGCGTGAGGGCTTCGACGAACGCAGAGGGGCGTACACCGGTGCCTTTGGCTCGTCGGAACTGGACGCCTCGGCGCTGTACCTGCCGGTGATGGGTTTCCTGCCGGCCGACGATCCGAGAATGCGGGCCACCATCGCGGCCGTGGAGCGGGAGTTGGGCGGCCCCGGTGGACTGATCCGCCGTTGGCAGGACGAACCCGGCGGCTTCCTGCTCTGCTCGTTCTGGCTGGTGGAGTGCCTGGTGATGGCCGGTGAGCGGGAGCGGGCGGCGTCGCTGTTCGAGCAGATCTCCGGCCACGCCAACGACCTGGGGCTGCTCAGCGAGCAGATCGACCTGGACAGCGGGGCGCACCTGGGCAACACGCCTCAGGCGCTGTCGCACATCGGCCTGATCAACGCCGCGTGGCGGTTGACCGAGTCGGACGGGCAGTGAGCTGCCCTCAACTGGGCAGCACCGGCACGTCGGTGACGTCCACCGTGTCCGGGTACTTCACGCCCGCTCCGGTGTTGAGCACCACCACCCGTTCCCCGGCCCGGATCCAGCCGCCGGCCCGTAGCTTGCGGGCGGCGGTCAGGCAGGCGGCCCCCTCCGGGCAGAGCAGCAGGCCCTCCCGGGCGGCGAAGTCCCGCAGGTCGGCCAGGATCTCGGCGTCGTCGACCGCGATCGCGGTGCCGGCGCTCGCCCGCAGCGCGGCCAGGATCAGCTGATCGCCCAGCGGCGCGGGCACGGTGATGCCGAACGCCACGGTGTGCGCGTCCGGCCAGGGGCGGGCCCGGTCCTCACCGGCGGCGAAGGCCCGGACGATCGGCGCGCAGCCGGTGGACTGCACCGCCACCAGGCGGGGCAGGCGGTCCTCGATCCAGCCCAGTTCGCGCAGCTCGCCGAGTGCCTTGTGGATGCCGATCAGCCCCACCCCACCGCCGGTCGGGTAGATGATCACGTCGGGCACCTGCCAGCCGAGCTGTTCGACGATCTCGTACCCCATCGTCTTCTTGCCTTCGAGCCGGTACGGCTCGCGCAGCGTACCGGCGTCGAAGATGGTGCCGGCGGAGGCCGCGACCAGCGCGGCGATCTGCCGCCCGGCGTCGCCGATCAGCCCGTCGACCAGGCGCAGGTCCGCGCCGGCGGCCACGCACTCGCGGCGGCAGATGCTCGGCGCGTCCACCGGCATGGCGATGATCGCGCCCAGCCCGGCTCGGGCCGCGTAGGTGGCCCAGGCGGCACCGGCGTTGCCGTTGGTCGGCATGGCGATCCGGCGGATGCCCAGCTCGCGGGCGCGACTGACGCCCACGGCCGCGCCGCGTGCCTTGAACGAGCCGGTCGGGGTCAGCCCTTCGTCCTTGACCAGCAGTTCGTCCACGCCGATCCGGGCGCCGTACGTCGGGGCGCGCAGCATCGGCGTCCACCCCTCACCGAGGGTGGTGACGTGGGCGGGGTCGGCCACCGGCAGCAACTCCCGGTAACGCCACAGGGTGGCCGGGCGCAACCCGAACCGCTCCGGTTGCAGCACCCCGCCGACCGTGGCCAGGTCGTAGCGGGCCAACAGCGGCGAACCGCAGTCGCACAGGTTCTGCGGTACGTCGGCGTCGTGTTCCCGGCCGCAGCCCGGGCATTCGAGATGGGTCAGGTACACGATGCTCCTCGCCGTCTCAGCTCGCCTCGATGCGACGCCACGCCCGGCTGCGCCGACCCGGCTCGTAGACCGAGTCCAACCGTTTCGCGATCACCCCGGGCAGGCCCTGTTCGCGGGCGGCGTGCCGGGCCTCGGCGCCGCTGCCGGGGAACCATGGCGGAGTCTGCCAGTGCGGGCCGGTCAGGGCCAGCGCCTCGAGCAGTTCCCGGCGCTGCCGGTACGGCAGGTCCGTGCTTGTCGACCCCTCCAGCCAGAGCAGGTCGACCAGGAGGTACTGGGCGTCGGTGGTGCCACGTCCGCCGCGGGCCGGCCGGACCCGCCCGGCCCGGTCGATGCGCACCAGCACACCGTCGAGTACGGCCTCGGTGGGCGCCAGCGTCTCGGCCATCGGCCGCAGCCAGGAGTGCTCGCCGGTGATGTCCGCACCCGTCGCGGAGAGCAGCCGCAACCGGCCTCCCGAGACGTACGCCACCGCCCGGACACCGTCCCAGCTCAGCTCGTACCCCCAGTCCGCCGGGTCGTTCGGGAGCCGGGTGGCGGACGTGGTGTGCATCGGCGCGACCAGGTCGGGCATGGAGGTCCAGCCCGGCGGCGCCGGATCGGTACGCCGCACCATCCAGTCCCGGCCGTCCCGGCCGCCGGTGGCGAACAGCACGTACCGGCCGGCCGTCCGATCGCCGCGCAGGTCCACGACCACCTCGCGCTCCTGCCACTTCTCGCAGTGGTAGGTGCCCCGGTCGTGAATGATCATCTGTCCGCCGCCGTACTCGCCGGCCGGGATCTCACCGGCGAAGTCGAGGTACTCCATCGGGTGGTCCTCGGTGTGCACGGCAAGGTGGTTGCGGCCGGGTTCGCGGGGCAGGCCGCGCGGCACCGCCCAGGAGGCGAGCACCCCGTCGTGCTCCAGCCGAAGGTCCCAGTGCAGGCTGCGCGCGTGGTGCTGCTGGATCACGAACCGGCTCCGGTCGCCGCCGGCCCGACGGCGCCGTCGCTCCGACGGAACCGGTTCCGGGGTACGTGTCGCGTCGCGCTTGCGCCGGTACTCCTCCAGCCGGTCAGCCACACCCGCATTCTCCGCCAAGCCGGCCAGTTGTGCCCGGTTCGGCCCGTCCCCACCCCGATGGGGTGCCAGTTGCCGTCCCGATCCGGCTGGCGTCTCCGTTCCCGCGCGAAGTATGCAAAATCAGGGGTAAAACGGGCGGTATGGAGCATGCTCACCATCCCACCGCACTTCTCCCCGGCGACGTCCGGATCCCCCTGCTCGGCTTCGGCACCTGGCAGGCGACCGGCGAAACCGCCTTCAAGGCCGTCCTCGCCGCGCTCGACGCCGGTTACCGGCACATCGACACCGCCACCATGTACGGCAACGAGGAGGAGGTCGGCAGGGCCGTCCGGGAGAGCGGCCTGCGTCGGGAGGACGTCTTCCTCACCACCAAACTGCCGCCCGAGCGGGTCGGCCAGGAACGGCGGACCATCGAGGAGAGCCTGCGCGCCCTCGGCGTCGACCACGTCGACCTCTGGCTGGTGCACTGGCCGCCGAGTGAGCCGGGAGCGCTGATCCCGGTCTGGCGGGAGATGCTGGCCGCGCGCGACGAAGGGCTGGCCCGCGCGGTGGGCGTGAGCAACTTCAGCACCGGGCAGATCGACGAGCTGATCCAGGCCACCGAGGAGAACCCGGCGGTCAACCAGATCAAGTGGAGTCCGTTCCTGTACGACCGGCAGCGGCACATCGAGCACCGGGACCGTGGGGTGGTGCTGGAGGGATACAGCCCGTTCAAGACCAGCGACCTGTCCGACCCGGTGCTGGTCCGGATCGCCGCGGCGCACGACGTCTCGCCGGCCCAGGTGGTGCTGCGTTGGCACCTCGACCACGAGATCGTGGCCATCCCGAAGTCGGTGACCCCGGAGCGGATCCGGGCCAACGCGGACGTCTTCGGTTTCTCGCTGACCGCCGAGGAGATGCGCGACATCGATGCCCTCGGCAACACCTGACCCGTCGGCGATCGGCATCAGGCGGTGGCCGGCGGTGGCCCGCCGCTCGTCGTGACCGTGCTGGGAAGGGCCGGCGGCCCGGTGTCGGCGGCGACACGTGGTGCGGGCTTTACCGCAGCGGCCAGAGCGGCGACCAGCACTGCCAGCACGACCGGCACCAGCATGGCCGTCTGGATGCCGAACAGGTGGGATGTGCCGCCGATGATCGCGGGACCGGCCAGCAGGCCGACGTGCCCGGCGGCCGTGACCGTCCCGATCATCCGGCCGCCGTGCCGTCCGGCCGCGCTGTAGCAGGCCGGTGCCACCACGCACATGCCGAGTCCGAACAGGGTGAACCCGGCCAGCGCGGCGGGTAGCGACCGCGCGGTCACCCCGAGCGTCAGCGCGACCCCGGCGAGCAGCGAACCGGCCCGGACCGCCCACACCGCGCCGATCCGGTCGACGATCCGGTCGCCGAACAGGCGGCCGACCGCCATGGCGACGCAGAACGCCGCGTATCCCGCACCGACCATCGCGGCCGGGGCGGCCAGCGCGTCGTGCAGATAGATGGCGCTCCAGTCGTCGATCGCCGCCTCGGCGATGTAGAAGCAGAACGCCATCGCACCCAGGAGCAGCGTCACCCGTGGTCCACCCGCACCGGATCGGTCCGCTGCCGGCTCGTCCCCGGCGCCGGCGGTGCGCGGTGGGCCACCGCCCAGGACGACGCCGGTCACCAGGCACAGGACCGCGAGCACGGCGAAGTGCTCGGCCACCGTCGCGCCGGCGCCCGCCGCCAGGCCACCGGTCACCGCGCCGAGCAGCCCGCCGCCGCTGTACAGGGCGTGCATGCCGGACATGACGGACCGGGCCAGCAGCCGCTCCACGGCGGCCGCCATGCTGTTCACCGCTGTGTTGAGCGCGACGGCCGCGACACCGAAGGCGACGAGGAGCCCACCGAACGCCACAAGTCCACCGGCGAACGACAACAGGAACATCGAGGCCGGTGTCACGAGCATCGCAAGCCGGGCCACCGGTCCCTCGCCGTAGCGCGCGATGGCCGCCCCGGCGGGTTTCGCGAAGGCGACGGCCCCGACAGTGGCACCGAGCAGGGCCAGGCCGAACGGCCCGTCCGTGGCGTCCAGACCGTGTTTCAGGTCGGGCAGCCGCGTCGCGAAGCTGCCCATCAGCACCCCGTTGACGCAGAAGAGCACAGCCGTGCGGATCCGGCTCCGACCGGCGTCGGTCGCGGTCATCGGCCGATCACCGGCAGGGAATCGACTCGCGCCGGTTGCCGGGACGCGTACCGGGAGAGGTTGTCCCGGAAGCCGCTCAGCAGCGCGGCGGCCTCGGCCGCGCCGATCCAGTCCCGTCCGTGACTGAGCATCGCGATGTCGGTGGTGTCGGAGTATCCGCTGCCGGTCGGCCACACCTCGGTCATGGTCCGGTTCGCCAGGGCCGGGTAAGGGGTTCGGACGAATCGGGCCTGTATCCCGGGTAGCTCGATCCGCGGTGCCGGATTGTTCTGTAGCGCGAAGACGTGGTGGTGGACGTGCCGGGCCGAGCCCGCCGCACGCACCACCTCCTCGAAATCCAGGTCCTGGCGGGACAGCGCGGTGGTCCAGGCGGCCGTGGCCGCCGTGACGTCCCCGGCCGGATCGGCGCCGGTCGGCAGCATGATCCGTACCGGCAGCATCTCGACGAAGTTGCCGACCACCACGTCGAGCCCGGCGGCACCCCGACGGTTCACCGGCACCACGAACGAGATGTCCCGCTGGCCGGTGATCGTCCCGACGGCGCGGGCGTAGGCCGTCAGGGCGACGCAGACGTCCGGGACCGGGGCCAGCGCGGTGGTGAGCACGGCCGGTGTCGTGGTTGCCTCCGGCCCGGTACGGGTGCCGGTGGCACCGGGAAAGCGGAGTTCGGCGGCACCGGACAGGGCGGCGCGTACCCGTGCACCCTGCCGATCCAGGTCCCCGGCGGCGCGTTGCCGCCGGTAGGACTCGTTCGCCGTGCGGGCGTCCGGGGCCGCCGGCCAGTCGACCTGGCGCCCGTCGAGGCGGGCCCGGTACGCCCGACCGAGATCGGCGGCGACGACGCTCTCGCTGTAGCCGTCGAACGCGACGTGATGCGCGACCAGGCCGATGACCGCGCCGGTCGGCGTGCTCACGACCACCGAGCGGAAGACGTCACCTGCTGCGGGCCGCAGCGCGACGGTGAGCAGGGGCCAGCACCGGGCCAGCGCCTCGGCGGTGGTCTCCGCGACCATCCGGGCCGGGGCGACCGGCGGACCTGCGGGCACCGCACCGCCGCGCAGGGTGTACGCGCACCGCAGCAGTTCGTGACGCTGCTGCACCTCCATGATCGCTTCCGCGAGCAGGCCGGCGTCGACCGTGCCGTCAAGGGTCCACAGCAGGATGCAGTTGCCGGCGATGTCGGCCGGGGAGACGAGCTGGCGGAGCAGGCAGCTGCGAGCCAGTGACGTCAGCGGAATCCCGGCACCCGTCCCGTGGGGGAGCAACGGCACACCGCCGCTGCGCCAGTGCTCGGCCAGCGCGGTGACGGTCGGTGCCGTCATCACGTCGGCCAGGGAGAGCGTGACGCCGGTCCTGCGCTCCAGTTCGGCGCAGACCCTGAGCCGGTCGAGGGAGGTCACCCCCAGTCGGCTCAGCGAGTCCTCCGCCGCCACCGCCGCGCCGAGCACGGCATCGACGACCTGGCCGACCCGGTCCACCGGGTCACCTGGCGTCGACATCTCGCCTCCCAGCAGGCGGGAACGCCGTCGTGACGGCGGCGAGTCGGTTTCGGACGATCTCGACCAGCGCAGCGCGGTCGATCTTGCCTGACGCGTTCTGTGGCAGCCGGTCGAGCAGGACGTACCGGTCGGGACACATGGCCTCCGGCAGGGTCGTCGCGACGGCGTCGCGCAGCGCCCTGATCCCGTGCGGGTCCAGCAGCCCGGTCGCAGTGGTGACGCATGCGGTCAGGAACCTCGCGGGGCCCACCTCGCCGAGGCACACCCCGGCGTCGGCGACCAGTCCGGTACGACGCAGGACCTCCTCGATCTCCTCCGGCTCGATCCGGTAGCCGCGTACCTTGAGTTGCTGATCGAGGCGGCCGAGGTGTGCGAGTGACCCGTCGGGCAGCCACCGGCCGAGGTCGCCGGTCCGGTACGCGGGCGCGCCGTCCCACGACACGAAGCGCTCGGCCGTCAGCTCCGGCCGGTTCAGGTAACCCAGGCCCACCGTCTCGCCGATGATCCAGAGCTCCCCGATCTCCCCGGGCGGCAACACGCTGCCGTCGGGACCCACCACGACGACATCGGTCCTCGGCAGCGGGTGGCCGATCGGTGAGCGGATCCCGGATCGCAGATCGGCCTCGGTGATCTCCTTCATGGTCGCGAAGACCGTCGTCTCGGTCGGGCCGTACATGTTCACCACCACCGGTTCCGGGCCGCTCACGATCCGGCGCAGCTCGGCCACCAGGTCCAGCCGGATCGCCTCCCCGACCGAGAACAGGTATCGCAGGTTCAGCGGTGCCGTTTCCGGTCCGGTGCAGCCGCGTCGGGCGAGCGCCGGGAGCAGATACTGGAGTGCCGACGGGACCTGCGACACGACGGTCACGGCGCGGTCGGCCAGCAGCCGGGCGAAGACCGCCGGGTTGCGCAGCGCCGGTGTCGGCACCATCACGGCGGTTGCGCCGGTGGCCAGCGCTCCCCAGAGTTCCCAGACCGAGGCGTCGAAGGCCAGCGAGTGGAAGACGGTCCAGCGGTCGTCGGGGGTCAGGTCGAACAACGGCACTGTCGCGTCGAGGAAGGCCAGGACGTTGTGTTGGGTGATGAGGCAACCCTTGGGCCGCCCGGTGGAGCCGGAGGTGTAGGCGAGGTAGGCCAGGTCGGCGGGCAGTGGATCGCGGCGGGCCACGGCTGCCCCGGTGACCGTCGGCCGGTCCGTATCGCCGGAGCTGTCGACGATCAGGCCGATCCCGGCGTCCGCCCGGATGAACTCGAACCGGTCGGCCGGACAGGACGGATCCAGGGCAACGTAGGCGGCCCCGGTCCGCAGCACACCGATGATCGCCGCGACGGTCTGGGCGTTGCGACCCACCCTGATGCCGACCAGCTGGCCGGCCCCGGCTCCGGCGGCTCCGAGATCATCCGCGATCGCTGCACTGGCCCGGCGCAACTGTCCGTACGTCATGGTCACGGCGCTGTCCACCACGGCCGTTCTGTCCGGGTGCCGGCGGGCGACGTCGTCGAAGCGGCGGGCGAGCGAGCCGGTCACCGGCTCGCCTCCATCTCGGCCTCGAGAGCGGCGGTCAGCGCCGCCGGAGTGCGGTGGTCGAAGACCTGCTCGGGCCCGAAGGCCAGCCCCGCCGCCTCGGCCTGGATCACCATCTCGATGAGCAGCAGTGAGTATCCACCGTTGTCGAAGAAGTCGTCGTCGGGACCGATGGGTGTGGCGAGCAGGCGACTCCAGATCTGGCAGAGCAGGGTGACGTTCGCCGATGTCATGGCAATCCTCCAAGGACTGTCTCGCGGAGCCGTCCCGCGATGGTCTACAGCGGTGTGGCACCGGTCAGGGCGGGTATCCGGGCGACCGGGACGGACCCGGTCGCGGCGGCGAGCAGCAGGTTCTCGATGCCGAGCAGCAGCCGTTCACTTCCGGTCGCGGAGAACAGGTGTGAGTCCGTCACGAGCAGCACGTCGTACGCGCTGCCGGCCGAGGTGATCCGGACGTAGAACCGCATGTCGTTGTCGTCGAACCCGTCGAGCCGACTGAGCGTGCTGCCGGCATCGGTCGACCGGTCCCGGCGTAACGGTGGTTCGACCGCCCGCCCGTCCGGGTGCATGGTCCGGGCGTCGTTGAAGTAGGCGCTGAGGTCGAAGGTGGTGCCCGAGGCCGCCTCGATACGGGCACGGAGACGGTCGAACTCGGCCGGCGGATAGCGCGAGTGGCAGCACGCGATGGTCGCCGACCGGTACGCCAGCCGTACGGTCTCGTCGAAATCGGTGTCGCCCAGCGGCACCACCGCGAGCGCGTCCTGCGCCATCGCGGCGGCGAGCGACCGGTAGCGCGGGGTGAACCGGTTGGAGGTGATGATCTTCATCGGCACCTGCCGGTCGGCGCAGGAGGCGGCGAGCGCCGCGGCGGCGGCCGCGAGGAAGACCGCCGCGGTCGAGGTTGCGCACCGCGTGGCGATGGTCCGTGCGGCGGAGACGATCGCGGTCGACCGCAGGGTGTGCGCGTGAAAGCGCGGCAGGTCGGCCTCGCCGACGAGGGGAACGAACACCGACGGCCGCACCGACCGAAGACACTTCTCCAGGTACGCCCGGGTGCTGGACCTGATGCCGACGGCCTCGTGCCGAGCGTGCTCGATCGGCCCGTACCGCTCCGGTCGCATCCGGTGCCGGTCGTTGAGGCAGTGCAGCAGGTCGGCGAGGAGCCGATCGGTCGCCCAGCCGTCCAACGCGACGTGCGAGGCGACGAACACGACCCCGATCACCGCGTGCCGTTCGACAAGCAGGCAGAACCGGACCGGCCATTCCCGGGCCAGGTCGATCCGGCCGGTGGACAGCTCGGCCGTCGTGCGTACCGCGATGCGGTGGGCCTGTGAACGGCGTACCGGGACGACGGTGACCCGGTGCGTTCCGTCGGTGGCGACGTGCTGGCGAGGACCGTCCGCACCGGCGACGAACCGGGTACGCAACACCTGCCGCCGCTCGACGAGCACTCGGATCGCCTTCACGGCGCGGGCCAGCGGCACCGGGCGGGACAACAGCCGCCAGCGTGGCAGGTTGAACCGCTCGGCCGCGCCGCCGAAGCGCTCCACCGCACGCCACATGTTGGCCTGACCCCAGGTCAGGTCCACCTCGCCGCCGACACAGCCGTGGAACGGAACAACGATCGTCGTCGTATCACCCATCGGTCACCCCTGCTTTCCTCGGGACGCTTCGACGCTATGGCGGTGATCGATCGCCGTCGTCCCGTCGGGGTGGTACGTCCGACTACCCCCATGGGGGTAGTGACCCATCGATGCCCGTCGCCCGGCCGCTATCGTCTGGCCGTGCGGATGCTCCTTCGTTCCGTCCCGGTGGACGTGCTGCTGGCGGTGACGCTCACCGGCTTGACGGTCGCGACGATGATCGGGCAGCGCGACGGCGCACCGCACTGGATGGCGGTCGCGCTGGCGGCTCTCACCGTCGCGCCGATCGCGCTGCGCCAGCGCGCCCCCGTGCTCACGATGGTCGTGATTCTGGCCGCGCTCACCGGGTTGAGTCTGTTCAGCTACGACGACTTCCCCAACGGCGGGCTCGGGATCCTGATCGGGATGTTCACGGTCGCCACCCTGCGTTCGCGGCGGGTCGCGGGCCTGGTGTTCCTGGCATCGGTGGCGGTGACGGCGTTCGTCTACTGTGTTTACTTCACCGAGCCGGTCTACTGGTCACAGGTGGCACAGGTGACACTCATCGTGCTCGGGGCGTGGGCCCTCGGTGAGAGCACGAAGATGTGGTCGCGACGTGCCGAGCGGCTCGCCGCGCAGGCGGCTCGGGCCGCGTCCGACGAACGGATGCGTATCGCCCGGGAGATGCACGACATCGTCTCGCACCACATGTCCGTCGTCTCACTCCAGGCGGGACTCGCCGAATGTGTTCTTCACACGGACCCGGACACCGCGCACACGGCGATCACCACGGCCGGTGAGGCGAGCCGTCAGGCCCTGTCCGAACTGCGCCGCCTGCTCGACGTGCTCCGGAACGAAGCCGACTCCGATCCCGAGAACCGTTCCCAGCCCGGCCTCGCGCAACTGGAGGAACTGGTCACCAGCACCCGCAGCGCCGGCCTGCCGGTCGACCTCTCGGTGGCGGGAAGCGTGTTTCCGCTGCCCCCCGGTCCCGACCTCTGCGCCTACCGGGTGGTGCAGGAGTCGCTGACGAACGTCCTCAAGCACGCCGGTCCGGCCGTCGCGAAGGTCGACCTCGAATACGGAGCGCGTGCGCTGACCGTCCGGATAAGCGACAACGGCGCGCGGGGCGACCGGCCCCGTCAACTGTCGCCGACGTCCTACGGGATCCAGGGCATGCGCGAGCGCGCCGAGCGGTACGGGGGTGTGCTCACCACCGAACACGCCGAGGACGGCGGCTTCACCGTACTGCTGCGCCTTCCCGTAGGAACGCCCCGGTGAGCGGGGCGATCCGGGTGCTCGTCGCCGACGACCAGGCGCTGATCCGGGCCGGACTCGTGTCGCTGCTCCAGGTGACACCGGGAACGGAGGTCGTGGGGGAGGCGGCCGACGGGGCCGAGGCCGTGGCGCTGGCCGCCCAGACCCGGCCGGACATCGTACTGATGGACATCCGCATGCCGGTCCTCGACGGGATCGCCGCCACCCGACGGATCCTCGACGCCGTCGGGGAACACCGACCGCGGATCGTCGTGCTCACCACGTTCGACCTCGACGAGTACGTCTACACGGCGCTGCAGGCGGGGGCGTCCGGGTTCCTGCTCAAGGACATGCCGCCGCAGCGGATCATCACGGCCGTGCACACCATCGCCGGGGGCGACATCCTGGTCGCGCCGCAGATCACGCGTCGGCTGATCGAGGCGTACGCCAGTCGACGCCGGGCGGCCGGCATCGGCGGGAAGCGTCTGCGTGAGTTGACCGCCCGGGAGACCGAGGTGCTGCGGCTGGTCGGTACCGGGCGGAGCAACACCGAGATCGCCGATCATCTGGTGCTCAGCGAGGCGACGGTGAAGACCCACGTCAAGCGGCTGATGGCGAAGCTGGGCCTGAACAGCCGGGCACAGGCGGTGGTGGTGGCCTACGAGAGCGGACTGTGTGTGCCGTCAGCACCGGGTGGAGACGCCGCGGTCTGAGCCGTGCCGGGGGTGCGGCGTCCGCCGTACCCCCGGCCGGACAGGTCAGGAGCGCGAGCAGGCGGTGCCGTTGAGGGTGAAGCTGGTGGGGTTGGCGTACGCCCCGTTCAGGGTGCCCTGGTAGCCGAAGCTGGCCGTACCGCCGGGCGCGATCGTGCCGTTGTGGCCGACGTTGCGGGCGGTCACCGACGAGCCGCTCTGGCTCACCGTGGCGTTCCAGGAGTTGGTCACCTGCTGACCGGACGGCAGCGAGTACGCCAGCGTCCAGCCGTTGATGGTGCTCGACCCGGTGTTGGTGATCTGCACGTCGGCGGTGAAGCCGTTGTTCCACGAGTTGGCCGTGTACTTCACCGCGCAGGCGCCCGAACCCGACGGCGGGGGCGTGGTGGTGGGCGGCGGGTTGTTGCCACCGCCGTTGACCGCGGCCGAGAAGTTGGTCACCGCCAGACCGGCGCCACCCTGCCACGGCTCGAAGCCGGCCTGGATGCTGGTCAGGTACCACGAGTTGGTGATCGCACCGCGGTTACGGGTGTCGTTGATGAAGGCCAGCAGGTTGAGGTTCGCGCTGCTGATCGCCGACGGGGCCACGTAGGAGATGACGTTGTTGCCGCCGTTGTTGCCCCGCCAGACCTCCCAGTTGCGCCCGTCGATGTTGGCGTTGCCGACCGGGGAGCCGATGGGCTGGATCGAGCCCTGCCGGTTGAGCCAGATCATGATCTCCATCTGGTTCACCCCGTCCCGCTTGGGCGACGGGTCCAGCCAGATGTCGTACGAGGCGTTGTAGATGGCGTTGCTCACGTACCGGTAGTTGATGCTGCTGGTCGCGCTGCTGATCTGGCTGACCTGGATCGGCAGGTTGGTGCCGGGGGAGCAGTTCGTGTAGTGGCAGCCGAGGAAGACCGACGGGTACGCCGTCGGGGCGCCGTTGGTCGGGTTGCTGCCGTTCTGGGTGGTGATCTCGAAGCCGCTGCTGGTGACGTTGATGCACTGCTGGGCGGTGGTGCCCCACTTGTTGTTCTGCACCACGTAGCGGTTCTGGATCACGGTGCTGCCGTACTGCTCGCAGATCACCGTGTCGGCGGCGGCGGTGCCGCCGAGGGCCACGGCGACGACCGAACTCGCGGCGAGCAGGCCGGCGGCCGCGAGGGCTCGCAGGGTACGTCTCATGAGTACTCCTTGCGCTGCGGCGTCGCAGGGACGCCGGGACGGGAGGTGCGGACGGAAGTGGTGGGGGAACGCGGACGGGTGGTGGGGACCGGGAGCGCTCCCATGTTCATCGTCACATTTACATCTCTCGACCAATTGGCGCAACCGACGAGGGAGAATGAGGTGGAAAGTGAGGTGTGTCAGGCGTCGCCCGAGTGGTGTGTCGGCACTGTCCCTTGGTCGGACCGGGAGGGGTCTGAAGGGCGGCGTGGTACATCGGTGAGCGCCGGGGGTGAATCCGATTGCCTCTGGTGTGCGGCGATTGCGCCGAGTAGTGTCTTGCCTCCGACGCGTTCCGAACCCCCTCCGGGAGGCGTACACCCCCATGCGTGGCTCCCCCCTGCGCATCCTTGTCGTCGGCGCAGGCATCGCCGGTCTCTCCGTGGCCCGGGCCTTGCGCCTGGCCGGTTTCCGCCCGGATGTCACCGACAAGGCGCCATCGAACGAGCTCGACGACGGCGGTCTCTACCTTCCCGGCAACGCCGCCCGGGCGCTGCAGCGGCTGGATCTCGACGGTCCGGTCCGCCCCTTCGGTCAGGTCATCCACCGGCAACGCTTCCTCGACGCGGCCGGGCTGCCGCTCTGTGAGGTTGATCTCGACGCCCTCTGGGCCGGGGTCGGCGAGTGCCGGGCACTGTCCCGCTGCGACCTGCACCGGGTGTTGCTCAGCGGAGCCGGCGGCGCGGTCCGGCACGGCGCCGAGGTGTGCAGCATCGACCTGCTGCCCACCAGCGTCGGCGTCACCTTCGTCGACGGCACCTGGTCGGAATACGACCTGGTGATCGGCGCGGACGGGCCACGGTCCTCGATCCGCGCTCTGGCGGCCCTCGGTGGCCCGCCCCGACCCGCCGGGCAGGTGGTGTACCGCAGCATCGTGCGCGACGGCCCGGCGGTCGACGAGTGGACGGCGCTGCTCGGGCAGCGCAGCGGCTTCCTCGTGGTGCCGATCGGCGCCGGCCGACTGCACTGCTACGCCGACGAGGCCGGCACCGAGGTGCCGGCGGACCCCCGGGCTCGGCTGGTGGAGCTGTTCGGTGACTACGGCGGGCCGGTGCCGGAGGTGCTCGACGCACTCGACCAGGTGCACGTCTCGACCACCGACGAGGTCGAACTCGGGCGCTGGTACCGGGGCCGGGTGCTGCTGGTGGGTGATGCTGCCCACGCCACCGCACCGACCCTGTCCCAGGGGGCGGCGATGGCGTTGGAGGACGCGGTGGTGCTCGCCGAGTCGCTGCACGCCGCGAACAGCGTGGAGGCCGCGCTCACCGCGTACGAGAGTCGCCGTCGGCCGCGTACCCGATGGGTGCGGGACCGGACCCGCGACCGCAACCGGACCCGCGACGTACCGCCCGCGCTGCGCGATCCGCTGCTGCGCGGACGCGGCGACCGCATCTTCGGCGAGCACTATCGGTTGCTACTCGGCCCCCTGTGATCCACGCCCGGTGACCCCACGCGGCGCTGCCACCTGCCGGGGACTATCCTCCTTGCGGATGACGGCCGCCCCGACAGCGTGCCGAGCGGGACAACCCAGAACCGGAGGCCACTCGTGACCACCGTCGCACCCAAGCCGGTCGTGACCCGGCCCTGGCCGGTCCGGGAGCCGGTCAAGGGGTCGGCCATCGCGCGGATGCTGCGGACCACGGACGCGAAGCAAATCGGGATCATGTACATGGTCACCGCGTTCGTGTTCTTCATGATCGGTGGTCTGATGGCCCTGATCATGCGGGCCGAGTTGGCCCGGCCCGGGCTGCAGTTCCTGTCGCCCGAGCAGTACAACCAGCTGTTCACCATGCACGGCACGATCATGTTGCTGTTCTTCGCGACGCCCATCGTGTTCGCGTTCGGTAACTACATCGTGCCGATCCAGATCGGCGCGCCGGACGTGTCGTTCCCGCGGCTGAACAGCTTCGCGTACTGGCTGTACCTGTTCGGCGGGACCATGGCCACCGCCGGCTTCCTCACCCCGGGCGGAGCGGCCGACTTCGGCTGGACCGCGTACACCCCGCTGAGCACCACCGAGCACGCCCCGGGCGTCGGCGGGAACATGTGGGTGATGGGTCTGGCCATCTCCGGTCTGGGCACCATCCTCGGCGCGGTCAACCTGATCACCACGATCCTGACCCTGCGCGCCCCCGGCATGACCATGTTCCGGATGCCGATCTTCACCTGGAACATGCTGGTCACCAGCCTCCTGGTGATCCTGGTCTTCCCGCTGCTGGCCGCCGCGCTGTTCGCGCTCGCCGCCGACCGTCTGCTCGGTGCCCAGGTCTACAGCCCGGACACCGGTGGGCCGATGCTCTGGCAGCACCTGTTCTGGTTCTTCGGGCACCCCGAGGTCTACATCATCGCGCTGCCGTTCTTCGGCATCATCAGCGAGATCATCCCGGTCTTCTCCCGCAAGCCGATCTTCGGCTACAAGGGCCTGGTCGCCGCGACCATCGCCATCGCCGGTCTGTCGATGAGCGTGTGGGCGCACCACATGTTCGCCACCGGCCAGGTGCTGCTGCCGTTCTTCAGCTTCCTGAGCTACCTGATCGCCGTGCCGACCGGTATGAAGTTCTTCAACTGGATCGGCACCATGTGGCGGGGCCAGATCAGCTTCGAGTCGCCGATGCTCTGGTCCATCGGCTTCCTGGTGACGTTCCTCTTCGGTGGTCTGACCGGCGTTCTGCTGGCCGCCCCGCCGCTGGACTTCCACCTGCACGACTCGTACTTCGTGGTGGCGCACTTCCACTACGTGCTCTTCGGCACGATCGTGTTCGCGGTCTTCGCCGGCATCTACTTCTGGTTCCCGAAGATGTTCGGCCGGATGCTCGACGAGCGCCTCGCCAAGATTCACTTCTGGCTGACCATGATCGGCTTCCATACCACGTTCCTGGTGCAACACTGGCTGGGCAACGAGGGCATGCCCCGCCGCTACGCCGACTACCAGGCCATCGACGGCTGGACGACGCTGAACATGGTCTCCACGATCGGCGCGTTCATCACCGGTATCTCCACGCTGCCGTTCCTCTACAACTGCTGGAAGGCCTACAAGGCCGGCCCGGTGGTCGAGGTCGACGACCCGTGGGGCCACGGCAACTCGCTGGAGTGGGCGACCAGCTCCCCGCCCCCGCTGCGCAACTTCGACCGGATGCCGCGGATCCGCTCCGAGCGCCCCGCCTTCGACGCGAAGTTCCCCGAGCTGGCGGCCGGCCAGACCATCGCCGGCCCTCCCGAAGGCGGCTCCAAGCCCCTGACCAGCGAGTCCGACGGTGGCGCCAGCTACCAGGAGGACGTAGCCAGCGACATCGACCGCCGCTGACCCTCCGTACCCCGCAGAACGGGCGCCGCCCCCACCAGGGCGCGGCGCCCGTTCCTGTTTGCCCGCCCTCACCCCGACACCTCGCCGGACGCCTCGCCCTCTCCGGACGCTCGCCCTCCGGGGACACCTGGCTCCCGCACCTCGCCCCTCCGGACGCTCGCTCCCGGCACCTCGCCCTCCGCACGCCTCGCCCCCGGCGCATCAGCCCCTCCGACGCGGCCCGCACCGCCAGCGGCCGAGGTCTCCAGGCCGTTTGATCCCGCAGCTGTATCGCGTCACCTGGGTGCGGAGACCTGCTTCGAACATCACCGCGAGTAATTGCGGAGGGGTTCCGTCCGGTTGCAGAGCGTGATTTTCTTCTTGCGCCGCCCTCCATCACCTGCAAGCCCTTTGCTCTGCTTCAACCCACGCAATAGCTCCTCACCTGGGCTTCTGTGATTGGTGGCCAGGGTGGTTGGCATGCCGGTCGTCACGGAGAGCGAAGTTGTGCGTGGGTTGAAGCAGAGCAAAGGAGGCGAGCAGGGTTGTGGGGGTGGGAGGGGGTGGTCACGGAAGGTGAGGATGTGTGGGCGCCAGGTCGCTGGTCGTTGCTCTCGCCGCGATCGTGGGCTTACGTCACTGCCCGGACGCCGTACCAGCTCAGCTCGTACCCCCAGGTTCGCCGAATCGTTTGGGAGCCGGGTGGCGGCTGAGGGTTCTGCCTGACACCGGCGGCCTGACGCCGGCGGCTGGGCGGGCGGGTGGTCAGGCGGAGGGGCGGGGGCGGGGGTGGGTGGTCAGGCGGGGGTGTGGGTGAGGGGCTGCGGGGTGTTCTTGTCGGTGGTGGCGGTGGTGAGCGCGGCGGCGTCGGCGCGGCGGTGGCGTAGTTCGACGGGGAGTACGGCGAGGGTCACCAGGGTGCCGATCGCGCCGATGACGGCGAAGCCCCACAGCGGGTTGGAGGCGTCGATGACCGCGCCGGACAGTGGGGCGCCCACGGCCATGCCGAGGGTGACCGCGGAGCCGTGCAGGCCCATCGCCTCGCCGCGGACGCTTGCCGGAGCGAGTCGGCTGACCGCGTCGGAGGTGGAGGCGAGGGTCGGTGCGCAGAGTACGCCGGCGGGGATCAGTGCCAGGGCGAGCAGCCACCAGTGTGCACCGCCCAGCCCGACCGGGATGGTGAGCAGGCCCAGCAGGCCGATCAGCGCGACCGGTGAGAAGGAGCGGCGGGCGGCGCCGTAGGCGAAGCCGCCCACCAGTGAGGCGATTGCCCAGACCGCGAGCACCAGGCCGGTGAAGGCGGTGTCGTCGTTCTCCCGCAGTGCGGCGATGACCGCCACGTCGGTGCCGCCGAGGACCAGGGTGGCTGCGGCGCTCACCGCGAAGACGGCGATCATCCGGGAGGTGAGCCACTGCCGGCGGGCCAGCCTCGGCTGCGGCCCGCTGGTCGCCTCGCTTGCGCTGCGTACCGGTGGGTTGAGCAGCCACAGCGCGGCACCGGAGACGACGATGCCGGCACCGACCAGGTAGAGCGTGAGACGGGCCGAGATGGTGGTGACGCCGACCGTGGCGAGCGCCGGGCCGATCATGAAGGACAGTTCGACCGACATGGAGTCCAGCGCGTACGCCGGGCGTCGTTTCGCCACCGGCACCAGCGCGGCGATGGACTGCCGGATCACCGAGAAGATCGGCAGTGCCAGCAGGCCGGCCAGGAACGCGGCGGGCAGCAGCAGGGCGTACGAGAGCATCGGCGCGGTGGACCAGAAGATCGCCTCGGCCACCACGGTGAGGACCAGGACGGGCCGCAAGCCACGGCGGTCCACCAGGCGGCCGAGCAGCGGAGCACCGATCGCCGCGCCGACCGTGATCGCCGCGCCGACCAGCCCGGCCGCGCCGTAGCCGCGCCCCAGATCCTGTACGACGTAGAACGTCAGCGTGATCCCGGTCGCGGTCAACGGCACCCGGGCCAGGATCGCCACCAGCAGCAACGACCGCAGACCGGGCAGGGCGAGCGCCTCCCGGTAAGGCTTCATGTTCACGTCGGTCCGTACCTCCGCCGGTCATCCTCGACCTGCGCGGCGGCGACCGCCAACGAATTAGCGTGTCATGCGGCCCTGATCACAGCGGTGCCGTGCGTGGTGATCCCGGCCCCCTCGAACGCCCGCAGCGCGACGTCGAGGGTGTCCGGAGCGACGGCGGCGGTCAGGTCGAGCAGCACGGTGGTGGCGAAGCCCTCCTGCGCGGCGTCCAGGGCGGTGGCGCGTACGCAGTGGTCGGTGGCGATGCCGACCAGGTCGACCGAGTCGACCTGGTGCCGGCGCAACCAGTCGGCCAGACCCTCGCCGTCTCCGGCATGGCCCTCGAAACCGGAGTAGGCGGCGGCGTACTCGCCCTTGTGAAAGATGGCCTCCACCCGGTCGGTGGCCAACTCGGGGTGGAACTCCGAACCGGGGGTGCCCACCACGCAGTGCTGTGGCCAGGTGCTCACGAAGTCCGGCGGATCGCCGAAGTGCGCGCCGGGATCGACGTGGTAATCCTTCGTCGCCACCACGTGATCCCAGCGGTGCGGCTCGCTGGCCAGCAACCGGGAGATCCCGGCGGCCACCCCCGCGCCGCCGGCGACGGCGAGCGAGCCGCCCTCGCAGAAGTCCTTCTGCACGTCAACGATGATCAGGGCGTTGGCCATGGACTTGCTCCTCTTACTCGGTCGGTACCACGGTGACCGGAATGGCCGGGTCACCCGCGGAAAGCTTGAGGCCCTCCCACGGGATGGAGATCAGGCACTGCCGCAGGTGATCCCGCGACTCGTCAAGCGTCGGCAGGGCCAGCGCCTCGCCGCCGGTCAGGTACGACCGTTGCAGCAGCCGGTCGTTCGGGTGCCGGTCCGGCACGCCCTGCGGGACGATGACCTCCTCGGTGGCGGTGCCGGTCGGCTTGTGCCGGCGCACGGCGACCTTGCGCCCGCCGATGGTGGCCTTCTGCTCGGAGCGCTTCACCACCGGACGTCCCTCGACCTCGACCAGCTTGTAGACCAGGCCGGCGGTGGGCGCGCCGGAGCCGGTCACCACTGAGGTGCCGGCGCCGTACATGTCGACCGGCTCGGCGGCCAGCGCGGCGATGGCGTACTCGTCGAGGTCACCCGAGACGATGATCTTGGTTTCGGTGGCGCCGAGCGAGTCCAGCAACTCCCGGGACTGCTGGGCGATCACCGCCAGGTCACCGGAGTCGATCCGGACCGCCCGCAACTCCGGGCCGGCCACCTCGATCGCGTTGCGGATGCCCTGGCTGATGTCGTACGTGTCGACCAGCAGCGTGGTCTGGCTGCCCAGCGTGGCGACCTGCGAGGCGAACGCGGTCCGCTCGTCGTCGTGCAGCAGGGTGAACGCGTGCGCGGCGGTGCCGGCGGTGGGGATGCCGTACCGCTGCCCGGCGGCCAGGTTGGAGGTGAACTGGAACCCGGCCAGGTACGCCGCCCGGGCCGCTGCCACCGCTGCCTCCTCATGCGCCCGGCGGGACCCCATCTCGATCAGGGCGCGACCTCGGGCCGCGGTCACCATCCGGGCCGCCGCGGCGGCCACCGCGCAGTCGTGGTTGAGCACCGACAGCACCACCGTCTCCAACACCACGCACTCGGCGAAGGTGCCGGAGACGGTGAGGATGGGCGACCCGGGGAAGAACAACTCACCCTCGGCGTACCCGTCGATGTCGCCGGTGAACCGGTAGTCGGCCAGCCACGCGGCGGCCGGCTCGTCCACCACGCCGGTACGCCGCAGGAAGTCGATCTCGGCCGGGTCGAAGCGGAACTGGCGGATCAGCTCGATCAGCCGCGCGGTGCCGGCGACCACGCCGTAGCGACGCCCGGCGGGCAACCGGCGACTGAACACCTCGAAGACGCAGTGGCGGTGCGCTGTGCCGTCCCGCAGGGCGGCACTGACCATGGTCAGCTCGTAGTGGTCGGTCAACAGCGCGGGACGAAGGGTGTGCACGCCCTCAGCCTAGAGTTCAGGTGCTCGTCGTGCCGTCGTGCCCCGGGATCGTCCGCAATGCCGCCTTCAACTCCGCACGGCCGTTGAGCCCGAGCTTGGTGTACACCCGTTGCAGGTGGTTCTCCACCGTCCGGGCGGAGAGGAAGAGTTGTTCGGCGATGGCGCGGCTGGTTTCGCCGTCCGCCGCCAGCCGGGCCACCTGCCACTCCCGCTCGGTCAGCGCCGGCGTGGCCGCCCGCAGGGCCGGGGTCTGCACCAGGTCGCAGCAGCCGAGCAGGACGGCGAGCCGCTCGCTGGCCACGGCGATGTCCGGCGAGCGGCGCTGCCGCAGCAGGTGCACGGCCGCTGCGGCGGCCTCCGCGGCCGGCAGGGCCAGGCCCAGATCCATGAAGTTGTCGGCGACCGAGAGCAACTGCTCGGGTGAGCCCTCGACGGCCGCCCGCGCATGCCGGGCCAGCAGCGGGGGCAGATCCCCGTCGACCCGTTCCGACAGCTCGGCCAACCGCTGGGCGACGGTACGCCGGTTGTCGTCGGAACAGGTCGGGCCGGTCGCCGCCCCGGCCTCGCCGAGGCGTACCAGGTCGTGCAGGGCCAGCACCTCGTGCCCGGTGAAACCGTCGGCACGCAACCGACCGACCAGGTCGTGCAGGTGTGCCACGGCTGCGGGCAGGTCACCACCGACGGCGAGCGCCGCCGCCCGGGCCTGCTCCAGCCACGGGTACAGCACCGCCATGTTCGGCGCGTGGATCCGGTCGGCCTCGGCCATCGCCTCGGCCGCCTGCCGGGCGTCGCCGCGCAGGGCGGCGGCCTGCGCCCGCTCGGCCTGGGCCAGTCCGGCGTACACCCGGCTGGTCGCCAGGATCGCGCAGGCGCCGAGCGCGGCCTGCAGCGCGGTGTCGCTGCGCCCGCGCAGCCGTGCCGCGTACGCCCGCAGGATCGCCAGGTAGCCGCTGCCGAGCCGGAAGTCACCCGCGTCGGCCAGGTCGGCGAACTCGTCCGCGACCAGCCGGTCGATGCCGGCCAGGTCGCCGGAGAGCGCCAGCCGGGTGCCCCGAGCCAGCTCCACGGCGAGTTGCAGGTACGGCATGTCCGCCCGCCAACTGGCCGCCTTCGCCTGCACCAGGTCCACCGCCGTGGCGCTGCGGCACAGCTGACCCTGCACGGCCTGAAGGTGGGCGATGGTGCACCGGGCCAGCTCACGCGCGGCGGTGCTGGCCGCCGGCCGGTCCAGGACGCCCTGCGCGAGCCGCAGTGCGGCCGGCGCGTCCAGCCGGTGCAGACGCATGATCCCCTCGAAGGCGCGGATCCGGGCCTGCGCGGCGAGATCGGTCAGGCTGGCGCCACGCTCGGCGATCTCCTCGACCGTCGACTCCTGACTGAGCCCCCAGTAGCTGACCATGCCGCGGGCGGTCAGCCACCGGCTGAGCCGATCCTCGTCGTCGCCGTCGGGGGCGACGGCGTCGAGCACACCGAGCGCCTCGGCCGGCCGGTCGGCGAACATCAGGATGGTGGCCAGCAGCTCCGCCGCGTTGAAGCCGCCGTCGGCGTCGAGCGCCGCCCGCGCCAGCCGGGTCGCCAGCGGTACGTCGTACCGGGCGAACGCCTGCCCGGCGGCGGCGACGAGCATCGACGGATCCTGTGCGGTGCCGGAGTCCAGTCGCCAGACCGCCACCCGCAGCAGATCCTCCCGCCGCCGTTTACCGACCCCCTCCAGCAGTTCGGCCAGGTCCGCCTGCAACCGGCGGGTCCGGCTGACCGGGCACTGCCGGCGTACCACCTCGCCGTAGAGCGGATGGGCCAGCCGGACGTCGAGCCGCCGGTCGGACTTGACCATCGTGATCAGCCCACGTTCCTCGGCGGTCTCCACATCGGTCTGACTGGCGGCCTTGTAGAGCAGTTGGAGCCCGAGCGGCTCGCCGAAGGCGACCAACTCGACCACCGTGCACACCCCGGGGCTGAGCTGCCCGATCCGGATGTCGATCAGATCCGTCAGGCTGGGGGCGAGTTCCAGCCGACCGGTCCAGGTCCAGATGCCGTACCGCCTGGTGAGCTCCTCGCTGCCCTGGGCGGCGTGCACCAGCTCGCGCAACAGCAGCGGATTGCCGGAGCTGAGCCGGCCCAGCCGGTCCGACGAGCCGCCGTCGACCGGGCCACCGAGGATGGCGGCGAGCAGTCCGGCGGTCTCGGTCGGCGCCAGCGGACTCAGCTCGGCGTGCTCGACCAACCCGTCCGTCCACAGTGCCCTGATCGGCAGCGGGATCTGCTCACCGTCGCGCAGCGTGCCCACCACGCAGGCGTTCTCGGAACGGGCCACCAGGTGCACCAGGGCCGCCGACGGCGGATCCAACAGATGCGCGTCGTCGACCGCGAGCACGATCCGTCGACCGGCGGCCTGCTGTTGCAACACGTCGACCGCCCACCGCAGGATGCCGGCGGGCGAGAGCCCTTGCGGCTGCTCGACAGGAAGGACCTGCACCAGGCCGCCGAAGGGCATCGCCGCGGTGGTGGCGCTGGCCGCGATCCACCAGACCGCGTAGTTCTCGGCGGGCAGGGCGGCCATGCCCTCCCGCAGCAGGCGACTCTTGCCGATGCCGGCGCTGCCGGTGAAGAACATCCCCCGTCCCTGAGGGCCGGTCACCGCCGCATGTAGGCGGTCGAGTTCCATCGTGCGGCCCACGAACCTCCACGGAGTCATCCGCGCAGCATATCGACGTTACTGCGCGCCGGGCGGTAGCCCGAGCGGGCGAAGTTGAGTAGTGCCACAGTTACCGCTGAGTACTCGATTTGTCTCGTACGCGACGCCGGCGGCCGTACTCTTCCGGCATCCGGATGTCGCCACCGGATGTTCACGCGGCCGGCGCTGCCGGTCGCCTTGCCACGGAGGCCGCCGCCTGATGAAGCCGGGCCCTCTCCATCACCTGGGTACGACCGACGGCACGGCCCGCCCATCGGGCGCCGGTCCGTTTCCGGAACGGCTCGGGGTCAGCGCCACCAGCCCGCGCGAGCCGCTCGCGGTGATCGCCGCCGGCCCGGCCGGTGCCGGCCGCACCGAGGTGCTCGCCGCACTGCTGGAACTCGACGCCGGCATGCTCACCACCCTGGCCGGTAGCTGGCTGGTGGTACGCCATGCCCTACAGCCTTCCCGGGCCGCCTTCGTGCCCGGCTACCGGCAGCCGCACTCGTACCGGGTGGACCTGCCCACGGTGGGGCCAGCCCTGGCCCGGCCGCCGCGCCGGGTCGAGTTGAACCTTCCCGAGCCGTTGCTGAAGCACTTCGCTCTGGCCGACACGCCGGACACCGCGACGATGGGCCCGGCCGGCGGACAGATCCTGCTGGACGCGGTCGGCCGGGCCGGTGCCCTGCTCTTCGTGATCGCGGCGGACCAGTCCTTCAGCTCCGCCGAGTTGAACCTGCTCGCCGAGATCGCGGGAACCCCGGTGCGGGTCTTCTTCGCGGTCACGCCGGGCACCGGTGAGTCGGCCGGGCACCCCGACAGCCCCACGATCGATCCGGCCGCCGTCGACGCGTGCCGGGCCGCGCTGCTCGCCGCCGTGCCGGGACTGGCCGACGCCCGCTGGTTCCCGATCATCAACGGCGACGCGGCCGACCTGAAGCGGGCCATGGTCGCCTGGGCCGCCGACGAAGGGCTGTGCCGCGCCAGCGGCGAGCCGCCCGAGCTGCCCGGTACGCACGGTCGGGTGCCCGTGGTGGCCGACCCGGGGGCCTGGTCCGAACAACTCGACCGGCAATCGCGTGCGGCCGCCCAACGGATCCGTCAGTGTCTGGCGCTGGAGCTGGCCAGGGTGCACCTGCGCGTGGTGCAGGACGTCCTCTTCGGCGGCGGCTGCGCCGGCCTGCCGCAACTGGTCGACCGTGAGGTGGAGGCGTTGTCGCTGCTGGCCACCGCGCAGTGCGACCACGCCGTACGGGTGCTCGTCGACGACATCGCCGGCCGGCTCTTCGGCGGGCCGTTGGCGGCCGGCGTCCGGCAGCGGATCTACCAGGCCGTCGCCTGGAGCATGCCCGAGCACAGTCCCGGGCCGGAGCTCGAGCGGGTGCTGCTGATCACCAGTACCGCGGGTGTCGCGGGGCTGAGCGGCGCCGCAGCGATCGACGCGCTGTCGACGTATCCCGGGCCGGCCCGCAACGAGGTGCTTCCGCCGGTGGCGGTGGCGCTGTCGGGTGGCTGCTGGCAGCACTGGCGTACCCCGGCGAACAACGACCCGGACGCGGCCCGGGCCTGGGCTCAGCGCGCCCTGCGCGAGATCGAACTGGAACTGTCCCGAGAGGTTGCCCGCCGTTTCGAGGCGATCCGCATTTCGCTCGGCACGGTGCTCTCCGATGCTGCCGAACACGGCATCCTGCTCGCCTGACCGCCCGTCGGCGCACCCCGTCGGCGGCCCCGACGGGGTGCCTGCGGGTGCTCCCGGAAGGCGGTCCGGCGTTCCGGTTCCTCGGTTCCGCCGATCCGGTGGCACGATGGGGGGCATGGCGGCTCCACAGGTTGCACCGGTCGAGACTCCGGCCACCGACGAGGTGCCGGCGTCGGACCGGCCGTGGGTGACGATCGTGTGGGACGACCCGGTCAACCTGATGAGCTATGTGACCTGGGTGTTCCAGAAGCTCTTCGGGTACAGCCGGGAGAAGGCCGAGCAGTTGATGTTGGACGTGCACCACAAGGGCAAGGCCGTGGTCTCCAGCGGCGCCCGGGAACGTATGGAACACGACGCCTCGCAGCTGCACGCGTACGGGCTCTGGGCGACGGTGGACCGGTCGTGAGCATGTTCCGCCGTCAGGGCGACCGGTACGTCGCCAGCTTGGCCGTCGACGAGGTACGCGTGCTGCGCAAGGTCGCCTCCGAGGTGGTCGGCCTGCTCACCGACGGGTTCGACCACACCGATCCGGTGGTGTGCCGGCTGTTCCCCGAGGTGTATCCGGACGACGCGGCGGGGACCGCGGAGTTCCGCAGGTACACCGAAGGTGACCTGAAGACCGCGAAAATCGACCAGGCCGGGGCGATCCTGGCGGCGCTGCCCGGCGAGGGCGGCGGCGAGGTGCTCCTGGACGCCGAGGCGGCCGAGGCGTGGCTGCGGGCGCTCAACGACGCCCGCCTGGCGATGGGCGTACGGCTGGAGATCAAGGACGGGACGGACCTGGGCGCCGAGCTCGACGACGCGGTGGCCGAAGATCCCTCTTCCAGCCGGGTGTTCCAACTTTCGGTCTACGCATACCTGGGCTACCTCCAGGAATCCCTGCTCAACGCCTTGATCGAGTGAGTGTGACCCGCGCCGCCTCGCGGATCGCCAGCGGCGGGCGCTAGGCTTGGCGACGTGCTGACCATCGACCGGTCGATCGTTGACGCGATCGTCGCCCACGCCCGTCGGGACCACCCTGACGAGGCCTGTGGCGTGGTCGCCGGCCCGGTCGGCAGCGACAAGCCCACCCGGCACATCCCGATGGAGAACGCCGCCCGCTCGATGACGTTCTACGAGTTCGACTCGATGGAGCAGTTGCGGGTCTGGCGGGAGATGGACGACCGGGACGAGGAGCCCGTCGTCATCTACCACTCGCACACCGCTACGGAGGCGTACCCGTCACGTACGGACATCGCCTTCGCCGGCGAGCCGGGCGCACACTACCTGCTCGTTTCCACCCGGGAACCGGACACCGAGGAGATTCGCTCCTTCCGGATCGTGGACGGGGTGGTGACCGAGGAGCCGGTGCGGATTCTCGACGCCGGGGTGGATCCGCACGCCGTGCAGTCCTACATGTTCGGGCAGAGCCCGGCGACGGTCGACTACGAGTGTTCGGGCAGCTGATCCCAGCCCCGCACACCCTTTCCGGCACGTCACCGAGCACACCTGATCAAGGAGTAAGACATCATGGCCATCGAGGTTCGCATCCCCACCATCCTGCGCAGCTACACCGGCGGCGCGAAGGTCGTCGAGGGCAGTGGCGACACCCTGAACGACCTGCTCGCCGACCTTGACTCCCGGCACGCCGGGCTGCGGGCGCGGCTGGTCACCGACGCGGGCGCGCTGCACCGCTTCGTCAACGTCTACGTCAACGACGAGGACGTACGCTTCCTCGGCGCGCTGGACGCCAAGCTCTCCGACGGCGACAGCGTCACCATCCTGCCGGCCGTGGCCGGCGGCGCGTTCGGCTTCGCCGCCGCTGCGGCGATCGCGCAGCACGGCCGTACGCCCGTCACCGCCGGCTGAGGCGAGCTCGATGGCGCGGTACGAGAGCCTGCTGGACGCCTGCGGCGGCACACCTCTGGTGGGTCTGCCCCGACTGTCGCCGACGGTGCCCGAGGGGGCGCCGCCGGTGCGGCTGTGGGCCAAGCTTGAGGACCGCAACCCGACCGGCAGCATCAAGGACCGGGCGGCGTTGTTCATGGTCCGGGCCGCCGAGGAGGCCGGCAGGCTTCGCCCGGGCGACACGATCCTGGAGCCGACCAGCGGCAACACCGGCATCTCCCTGGCCATGGTGGCCAAGCTGCGCGGTTACCGGCTGGTCTGCGTGATGCCGGAGAACGTCTCCACCGAGCGGGTGCAGTTGCTCCGGATGTACGGCGCGGAGATCATCTTCTCGCCCGCCGCCGGTGGCTCGAACCAGGCGGTCGCCACCGCCAAGCAGATCGCCAGCGAGCATCCGGACTGGGTGATGCTCTTCCAGTACGGCAACGAGGCGAACGCCCGGGCGCACTACGAGACGACCGGCCCGGAGTTGCTGCACGACCTGCCGACGATCACGCACTTCGTGGCCGGGCTGGGCACCACCGGCACCCTGATGGGGACCGGCCGCTACCTGCGGGAGAAGGTCGAAGGCATCCAGATCGTCGCGGCCGAGCCGCGCTACGGCGAGCTGGTCTACGGCCTGCGCAACATCGACGAGGGGTACGTCCCGGAGCTCTACGACGCCACCGTGCTCAACCGGCGGTTCTCCGTGGGCACCCGGGACGCGGTGTTGCGGACCCGGCAGCTGGTCGAGGTCGAGGGGTTGTTCGTCGGCTTCTCCACCGGGGCGATCCTGCACGCGGCGTTGGCCGTGGCGCACGAGGCGGTCCGTGACGGCCGTCGCGCCGACGTGGCGTTCGTGGTCAGTGACGGCGGCTGGAAGTACCTCAGCACCGGGGCGTACGGCGGCACCCTCGCCGACGCGGAGGAGGCCCTGGAGGGGCAGCTCTGGGCCTGACCCTGTGCGGAAAGTGACGACTCCGAGGGCCACCGGCGTACCGCCGGTGGCCCTCCTCCGTCGGCCTGGACTGACTGGCCACTCAGCCAACGTCGACTCGATCGGACGGCCGGGGTGGGTGTCACGTTGGTGACAACTTCCAGCGGATCATTCTTGCCTTCGCATCGGCGGGCGTAGGCTGCGCAGCGTGGCGTACGCGTCGGTAGTGATCACCGCCGGAGCGGTGGCCCGGAAGATCACCACCTACCGTGACAGCGAGACAACTCGATGCGATTGACCGTCCTGGGCTGTGCGGGCAGCTTCCCCGGACCCGAGTCCCCCTGTTCGGCCTATCTGATCGAGGCCGAGGACTTCCGGCTTCTGATCGATTTCGGCCCTGGCTCGCTGTCCACCCTGCAGCGTTACGCCGGGCTGCACGCCCCCGACGCCATCCTCCTGACCCACCTGCACTGCGACCACATCCTCGACGCCACGTCGTACGTGGTGGTGCGCCGGTACGCCCCGGACGGCCCGTATCCGCCGTTGCCGGTCTACGCCCCGGTCGGCGCCCCGGAACGGCTCGCCACCGCGTACGGGCAGGAGGGCGCCAGCGTCGAGGACGTCTACCAGTTCTATGCACTGGAGCCCGGCACCTTCCCGATCGGCCCGTTCACCGTCACCGTCGACCGGGTGCTGCACCCCATCGAGACGTACGGGGTGCGGCTGGAGCACGACGGCCGGGTGCTCTGCTACTCCGGGGACACCGCGCCCTGCGAGGCGTTGATCCGGCTGGCCCAGAACGCGGACACGTTCCTCTGCGAGGCGAGCTACCTCGACGGCGTCGACAACCCACCGGATCTGCACCTCACCGGCCGGGAGGCGGGCGAGGCGGCGGCCAAGGCGGGCGTCGGTCGGCTGCTGCTGACCCATCTGGTGGCCGCCTGGGGCAGCGAGGCGCACACCGTCGCCGCCGCCGCCGCCGCGTACACCGGGCCGCTGGAAGTGGTCCGCCCCGGCTCCACGTACGACATCTGAGCCGCCGGACGGGCACCGGGGGACGGTTCGATCACGGCACCGCATAGGGTGCAGGCATGGCGCGACCTGACGGGCGGCAGCCCGACCAACTCCGTCCGGTGACCCTCACCCGAGGCTGGAGTACCCATCCCGAGGGATCGGTGCTGGTGGAGTTCGGCGCGACCCGGGTGCTCTGCACGGCGAGCGTCACCGAGGGGGTGCCCCGCTGGCGTCGTGGCTCCGGGCTCGGCTGGGTCACCGCCGAGTACGCGATGCTGCCCCGGGCCACCAACACCCGCTCGGACCGGGAGAGCGTCAAGGGCCGGGTCGGTGGGCGTACCCACGAGATCTCCCGGTTGATCGGGCGCAGCCTGCGCGCGGCCATCGACCTCAAGGCGCTCGGCGAGAACTCGATCGTGCTCGACTGCGACGTGCTCCAGGCCGACGGCGGCACCCGGACCGCCGCGATCACCGGGGCGTACGTGGCGCTGCACGACGCGGTCAGCTGGCTCGCCGCCCGCAAGGCCCTGACCGGCACCCCGGAGAAGGTGATGCACCGGTCGGTCGCCGCGATCAGCGTCGGCGTCGTCGCAGGCGAGCCGCGCCTGGATCTGTGCTACGACGAGGACGTGGCCGCCGAGGTGGACATGAACGTCGTCTGCACCGGTGCCGGTGACTTCGTCGAGGTGCAGGGCACCGGTGAGGCCGGCGTGTTCGCCCGCGACCAGTTGGACGCCCTGCTCGACCTGGCCGTCGTCGGCTGTCTGGACCTGGCCGAAGCCCAGCGAAAGGCTCTGTCTCTCCTGTGAAGCGCGAGGAGTGAGCTTGCGAGCCCCGCAGTCGCGAACGAAAGGTAGCGCTTGTGAAGCGCGAGGAGTGAGCTTGCGAGCCCCGCAGTCGCGAACGAAAGGTTGCTGAGTATGAACAAGGTGCTGCTCGCCACCCGTAACCGGAAGAAGCTCATCGAGTTGCAGCGCATCCTCGACGGGGCGCTCGGCGCGCATCGGATCGCCCTGGTCGGGCTCGACGACGTCGAGGCGTACCCGGAGTTGCCGGAGACCGGGCTCACCTTCGGGGAGAACGCGCTGATCAAGGCGCGGGAGGGCTGCCGGCGCACCGGGCTGCCGACGATCGCGGACGACTCGGGGCTGGCGGTGGACGCGCTCAACGGTATGCCGGGGGTGTTCAGCGCCCGCTGGGCCGGTCGGCACGGTGACGACGAGGCCAACCTGCAACTGGTGCTCGACCAGATCGGTGACGTGCCGGACGAGCACCGGGGCGCCTCCTTCGTGTGCACGGTGGCGCTGGTGCTGCCCGGTGGCAAGGAGCATCTGGTGGACGGCCGGCAGCAGGGTCGGCTGCTGCGCGCGCCGCGCGGCGACGGCGGTTTCGGCTACGACCCGATCTTCCTCGGCGACGGTCAGGACCGCACCAACGCCGAGCTGACCCCGCAGGAGAAGGACGCCATCAGCCACCGCGGCAAGGCCCTACGCGAACTGGCCGCCCTGGTCGCCAAAGTCCTCTGACAACCGCCAGCCCCGCCGCCGCCCAGCCCCGCCGCTCCGCCCAGCCCCGCCGCCCCGCGAAGTCCCGCTGAGCATCGGGATCTTGGTACGAAACTGCCCTTCCGGGGGCGCTTTCGTACCAAGATCCCGACGGTGCCGAGATTCAGGGAGCTAGTCGAGGGTGCCGATCTCGCGTTCGATGGCGGTGCGGAGGGCGGGGGTGGCGACCACCTCGCGGGCGGCTTCCATGAGGGGGGCGAGGAAGACGTCGGGGCCGGGCGGGCCGGCGATCCCGCCGAGGGCGGCGATGGCGGCCCGGCCGGCGGGTGACGGGGTCAGCGGGGCCCGCAGTTGCAGTCCGCGTACGGCGGCCAGCAGTTCCACCGCGAGCAGGCTGGTCAGGTTGTCCAGCACGGTACGCAGCTTCTTGGCCGCCGCCCAGCCCATCGAGACGTGGTCCTCCTGCATCCCGCTGGTGGGCAGCGAGTCCACCGAGGCGGGCGCGGCCAGCCGACGGTTCTCCGCGACGATCCCGGCCGCCGTGTACTGGGCGATCATCAGCCCGGAGTTCA
Organism: Micromonospora fiedleri; assembly: GCF_016774385.1. Taxonomy (NCBI): domain Bacteria; kingdom Bacillati; phylum Actinomycetota; class Actinomycetes; order Micromonosporales; family Micromonosporaceae; genus Micromonospora; species Micromonospora fiedleri. Next base: position 642,070 of record NZ_JAETXL010000001.1, on the reverse strand, counting down.
CCCCGGCGTCGGGGGACAGGAACGCCGGCAGGTCACGGGAGCGGGTCACGTCGAGCAGCCGGTCCACCCGGCGCTCGGCGATCGCGCCGACCTCGGCGGCGGCGATGGCCAGGAAGTCCGCGGCGAAGCCGAGCGGGGCGCCGTGGAAGTTGCCTGTCGACTCGACCCGGCCGTCCGGCAGCACCACCGGGTTGTCCACCACCGACAGCAGTTCCCGCCCGGCCACCGTACGCACGAAGTCCAGGGTGTCCCGGGCCGCGCCGGCCACCTGCGGGGCGCACCGCATCGAGTACGCGTCCTGCACGGCGTGGTCCACGTCGTCGCGGTGCGAGTCCATCACCGCCGAGTCCTGCAGCAGCCGGTGGATGTTGGCCGCCGAGCGGCCCTGCCCGGGGTGCGGGCGGATGGCGTGCAACTCCGGCAGGAAGGGCCGGTCCGAGCCGAGCATCGCCTCGATGGCCAGTGCGGCGGTCACATCGGCCATGGTGAACAGGTGCGCCGCGTCGTCGATGGCCAGCAGCAGCATGCCGAGCATGCCGTCGGTGCCGTTGATCAGCGCCAGCCCCTCCTTGGCGGCCAACTCGATCGGGGCGAGCCCGGCCTGGCGCAGCACGTCGGCGGCGGGCAGCCGCTGACCGTCGGGACCGAGCACCCAACCCTCGCCGAGCAGCACCAGCGCGCAGTGCGCCAGCGGCGCCAGGTCACCCGAGGCGCCCAGCGAACCGTGCTCGGGCACCCACGGGGTGACGTCGTGGTTGAGCAGGTCCACCAGCGCCGAGGCGACCAGCGGGCGGACGCCCGAGTGGCCCAGCGCCAGCGAGCGGACCCGCAGCAGCATCATCGCCCGGACCACCTCGCGGGGCATCGGCGCACCGACCCCGGCGGCGTGCGAGCGGATCAGCGCGTGCTGCAACTCGGCGCGGCGCTCGGGGGCCACGAAGGTGTTGGCCAGCGCCCCGAAACCGGTGGAGACGCCGTACACCGGGCGGCCGGCAGCCTCGATGCGGTCCACGATGGACCGACTGGTCGCCATGGCGTCCAGGGTGGCCGGATCGAGGACGACCTTGGCGGTGCCCCGGGCCACGGCGAGCACGTCGGCGGGACAGATCCCGGTGGGCTGGATGGTCACGGTCATCGCGGTACTCCGTTGTGCAGGACATGGCGGATCAGCGGTACCCCCGGCCGGTAGGCCAGGTGCAGGTGGGACGGGGCGTCGAGGATGATCAGGTCGGCCCGGGCACCGGGCCGCAGCACCCCGATGTCGTCGCGGCGCAACGCCCGCGCGCCACCGGCGGTCGCCGCCCACACCGCCTCCGCCGGGGTCATCCCCATCTCGCGTACGGCGAGCGCGATGCAGAACGGCATCGACGAGGTGTACGACGAACCGGGGTTGCAGTCGGTGGCCAGCGCCACGGTGACACCGGCGTCGAGCAGTCGACGGGCGTCCGGGTAGGGCGACCTGGTGGAGAACTCGGCCCCGGGCAGCAGGGTGGCCACGGTCGTCGTCTGCGGCCCGGCCGGTGTGTCGACGGCCGTCGAGGCCAGCGCCTCGATGTCGGCGTCGGTCAGGTGGGTGCAGTGGTCCACGCTGGCCGCGTCCAACTCCACCCCGAGCTGCACCCCCGGGCCGGGGCCGAGTTGGTTGGCGTGCACCCGTACGCCGAGCCCCATCGCCTGGCCACAGGCGAGGATCGCGCGGGCGTGGTCGGCGTCGAAGGCGCCCCGTTCGCAGAACACGTCGATCCAGCGGGCGTACGGCGCGGCGGCGGCCAGCATCGGCCCGCACACCAGTCCGACGTACTCGTCGGGGCGGTCGGCGTACTCGGCGGGGACCACGTGCGCGCCGAGGAATGTGGTCTCCCCGCTGACCTCGGCGGCGATGCGCAGCGAGCGGGCCTCGTCGGCGACAGTCAGGCCGTACCCACTCTTGATCTCGATCGTGGTGGTGCCCTGCCGCAACGCCTCGGCGTGCAGCCGGCGCACGGTGGCGCGCAGTTCGTCGTCGGAGGCGGCGCGGGTGGCGCCGACCGTGGTGCGGATGCCGCCGCCGGTGTACGGCTGCCCGGCCATCCGGGCGGCGAACTCGGCGGCCCGGTCCCCGGCGAAGACCAGGTGGGCGTGGCTGTCCACGAAGCCGGGCAGCACCGCCGCGCCCTCGGCGTCGATGCGCCGGTCGGCGGCCGGGGCGTCGCCGGTCGGACCGACCCAGACCACCTCGCCCTGCTCGACGAGCACCGCCGCGCGTCGCCGGATGCCCAGCGGCCCGCCCTCACCCGTGCCCGCCACATTGGTGACCAACTCACCGATGTTGTGCACCAGAACGCTACCGACGCTGTGCTTGCCTCTGTTCGCGACTGCGGGGCTCGCAAGCTCACTCCTCGCGCTCACGGTGCCACCTCCGCGATGGCGTCGGCGAGTTCCTGCGGGACATCGACGGTGAGGTGGTGGCCGTCGCGGACCAGGACCCGGCCGTCCACCACCACCTGGGTGACGTCGGCGGCACCGGCGGCGAACCAGACGCCGGCCGGGGCGACCCCGGCGGTTCGTACGCTGTCCAGCCGCACGGTGACCAGGTCGGCGCGGCCACCGACGGCGATCCGCCCGGCGTCGGTCCAGCCCAGCGCGGCATGTCCGGCCGCACTCGCCGCGTGCAACAGCTCCGCCGGGGCGAAATGCCCGCGCTTGCGGGTACGCAGCCGTTCGTCCAGCTCGACCGCGCGGGCCTCCTCGAACGGGTCGATCACGGCGTGACTGTCGCTGCCCAGGCTGAGCGGGATGCCGGCGTCGGCCATCCGGCGGGCCGGGCCGATGCCGTCGGCGAGGTCCCGTTCGGTGGTGGGGCAGAGGCAGACCCCGGTCCGGCTCTCCCCGAGCAGGCCGACGTCACCGCTTGTCGGATGGGTGGCGTGCACCGCGGTGGTGGCCGGGCCGAGCACGCCGTGGTCGGCCAGCAGCCCGGTCGGGGTACGCCCGTGCACCGCCCGGCAGGCGTCGTTCTCGGCCGGCTGCTCCGACAGGTGCACGTGCAGTGGCGCGTCCCGCCGATGCGCCCAGCCGGCGACCGTGGCGAGTTGCTCGGCGGGCACCGCGCGCACCGAGTGGATCGCCGCGCCGAGCCGGGCGTGCCTGCCGTCGGGGGTGAACGCGGAGACCCGGTCGGCCCAGCGCAGCGCGTCACCGTCACCGAAGCGCAACTGCGAACCGGTCAACGGCTGACCGTCCACGGTGGCGGTCAGATAGCAGGTGTCCAGCAGGGTCAGCCGGATCCCGGCGTGCGCCGCCGCCTCGACCAGCGCCGCGCTCATCGCGTTCGGGTCGTCGTACGGGGTGCCGCCGGCACCGTGGTGCAGGTAGTGGAACTCGCCCACGCAGGTGATCCCGGCCAGGGCCATCTCGGCGTAGACCGCCCGCGCCAACGCCAGGTAGGAGTCGGGGTTCAGGCGGGCGGTCACCGCGTACATCTGGTCGCGCCAGCTCCAGAAGTCACCGCGCCCACCGTGCGTGTGTCCGCGCAGCGCCCGATGGAAGGCGTGCGAGTGGGCGTTGGCCAGGCCGGGCAGGGTCAGCCCCGGCAGCCGGACCGCGTCGGCCAGCACGTCGACCCCGGCGTCCGGTGGGCCGCCCGGCGACAGCGGCGTGACTGCGGTGATCCGGCCGTTGACCGTCTCGATCAGCACCTCCGGGGTCGGCGCGGCCCGTTCGGGCAACCAGGCGTACTCGGCGAGCCAGCGGGTCGACGTCATCGGGTCTGCCCCCTGTCGAGCGGAACGGTCTGCGCCATCAGCCGATCATGACCCGGCGGGACGGTCGCCGGTGCCGGTTCGCCCACCGTGTTCAGCGACATGCCAGCTCCTCCAGCACCCGGGCCAGGGCGATCACCCCGGCGGCGCAGTCGACGTCGTCGGCCGACTCGGCGGGGGAGTGCGACACCCCCGTCGGGTTACGGACGAAGAGCATCGCCGTCGGTACGTGCGCCGCCAGCACCCCCGCGTCGTGGCCCGCGCCGGTGGGCAGCACCGGGGCGTCCAGCAGCCGGGCCAGCCGGTCGGTCAGCCCGTTGTCGAAGGCCACCAGCGGGGTCACCGACTCCTCGGTCAGGGTGATCTCGGTGCCGTCGCGGCGGGCCCGCTCGACGGCCTTGGTGCGGACCGCCTCGACCAGGCCGGTGAGCGTCTCCGGTTCGGCGGCGCGGGCGTCCAGCCAGCCGGTCACCCGCGACGGGATGGCGTTCGTGGCGTTCGGTTCGACTCTCACCCGGCCGACGGTGGCGTGGGCGTCGCGCAGCCGGGCCTCCTTGTTGGCGGCGAGCACCGTGAAGGCGTACGTGAGCATGGGGTCGCGGCGGTCGGCCATCCGGGTCGTACCGGCGTGGTTGCCCTCGCCGGTGACGTCGAAGCGCCAGCGGCCGTGCGGCCAGATCGCGGTGGCCACCGCGACCGGCGCGTCCTGCTCGACAAGCGCGCGGCCCTGCTCCACATGCAGTTCCACGAAGGCGCCGAAGCGGCCCAGCAGCGTCGGGTCGCCGCCCGCCGGCAGAGCGCCCAACGCCTCGGCGAAGCTCACCCCGGCCGCGTCGCGCAACGCGCCCGCCCGCTCGACGTCGATCTGCCCGGTGAGCAGCCGCGACCCCAGGCAGGGTACGCCGAAGCGGGCCCCCTCCTCCTCGACGAACGCGGCGACGACAAGTGGACGGGTCGGGGTGACTCCGGCCGCGCGCAGTTCGTCCACGGCCAGCCAGGCGCTGACGATGCCGAGCGGCCCGTCGTACGCCCCGCCGTGCGGCACCGAGTCGAAGTGGCTGCCGGTCAACACGGCGTCACCGGCGTCCGGGTCACCCCACCAGGCGAACAGGTTGCCGTTGCCGTCCTCGGTGACCGGCATGCCCCGCTCGTCGGCCTGCGTCCGGAACCACTCCCGCAAGCGCAGTTCCGGCTCGGTGAGGGCGTAGCGCAGGTAGCCGCCGCTGCGCGCGTCACGGCCGATCGGCGCGATCTCGTCCCACAGCCTGCGGAACCTGTTAAGAAGGGGCCCTTCCTCTACCGTATGCGTTAACAAGGGGCCCCTCCTTGCTCCGCCATCGGGATGCGCACGTCGGTGTGGGGGGTGGGGTAGCCGGCGTCGACGTGCCGGATCACGCCCATCGCCGGGTCGTTGGTGAGCACCCGCTCGATCTTCTGCCCGGCCAGCGCGCTGCCGTCGGCGACGCAGACCTGACCGGCGTGGATGGACCGGCCGATACCCACCCCACCACCGTGGTGGATGGACACCCAGGACGCGCCGCTGGCGGTGTTGACCAGCGCGTTGAGCAGCGGCCAGTCGGCGATCGCGTCGGAGCCGTCGGCCATCGCCTCGGTCTCCCGGTAGGGGCTGGCGACGCTGCCGCAGTCCAGGTGGTCCCGGCCGATCACCACCGGTGCGCTCAGCTCACCCGAGGCGACCATCTCGTTGAACCGTACGCCCGCCTTGTCGCGTTCGCCGTAGCCGAGCCAGCAGATCCGGGCCGGCAGGCCCTGGAAGGCCACCCGCTCGCCGGCCAACCGGATCCACCGCGCGAGGGACTCGTTCTCCGGGAACAGGTCGAGGATGGCCCGGTCGGTGGCGGCGATGTCGGCCGGGTCGCCGGAGAGCGCCGCCCACCGGAACGGGCCCTTGCCCTCGCAGAACAACGGCCGGATGTACGCCGGCACGAAGCCGGGGAAGTCGAAGGCCCGGTCGTACCCGCCGAGCTGTGCCTCGCCCCGGATGGAGTTGCCGTAGTCGAAGACCTCCGCACCGGCGTCGAGGAAGCCCACCATCGCCTCGACGTGCCGGGCCATCGACTCGCGGGCCCGGTCGGTGAACTCGGCCGGCTTGGCCGCCGCGTAGTCCCGCGCGTCGTCCAGCTCCACCCCCACCGGCAGGTACGACAGCGGGTCGTGGGCGCTGGTCTGGTCGGTGACGATGTCGATCGGTACGCCCCGACGCAGCAGTTCGGGGAAGACGGTGGCGGCGTTGCCGACCACGCCGACGCTGAGCGCCCGACGGTCCCGTTTCGCCGCGAGCACCCGCTGCACCGCGTCGTCCAGGCCGTCGGCGACCTCGTCCAGGTAGCGGTCGTGCACCCGGCGGTCCAGCCGGCTGCGGTCGACGTCGACGATCAGGCACACGCCGCCGTTCATGGTCACCGCCAGCGGCTGCGCGCCGCCCATCCCGCCGCAGCCGCCGGTCAGGGTCAGCGTGCCGGCCAGGGTGTCGTTGAAGCGCTTGGCGGCCACCGCCGCGAAGGTCTCGTAGGTGCCCTGGAGGATGCCCTGGGTGCCGATGTAGATCCACGATCCGGCGGTCATCTGGCCGTACATGGTCAGCCCGAGCTGCTCCAGTCGGCGGAACTCCGGCCAGGTGGCCCAGTCACCGACCAGGTTGGAGTTGGCCAGCAGCACCCGGGGCGCCCACTCGTGGGTCCGCATCACCCCGACCGGCCGGCCCGACTGCACCAGCATGGTCTCGTCGTCCCGCAGGTCGGTCAGCGTACGCACCAGGGCGTGGTACGACGGCCAGTCCCGCGCTGCCTTCCCGGTGCCGCCGTAGACGACCAGGTCGTCGGGGCGCTCGGCGACCTGCGGGTCGAGGTTGTTCATCAGCATCCGCAGGGCCGCCTCCTGCGGCCAACCACGGGCGGTGCGTTCCGGGCCTCGGGCGGCCCGGATGGGGCCGGGGGCTGCGTGGGTCATGGTGTGTCTCCTCCTAACCGAGGAACAACTGACGACGGGCGGCGGAGGCTTCGAACGCCTCCAACCGCCGCTGGGTCTCGGCCGGGGCGGCGTCGCAGATCGCCTGGAGCAGCACCATGGCCAGGGTCATCGGGGCGGTGTGCAGGTCGAACACGAGCTGGGTGCCGACCGCGGCGGGCAGCACCACATCGGCGAGCTCGGACGCCGGGCTGACCGGCGAGTCGGTGATCGCGACCACGGTGAGCCCGGCGGCGCGCGCCTCGCGCAGCGCGTCCAGGGCCTCCCGGGGGTAGCGGGGCAGCACGAGGGCCAGCAGGGCGCTCGCCCCGGCCTCGGCGGCCTGTTCGATGCGGTCGGTGAGCAGGCTGCCCCCGTCGTCGAGCACCCGCACGTCCGGGTGCACCTTCGCGGCGAAGTACGCGAAGTACGCGGCCAGCGGGGCGGCGGCCCGCAGCCCCAGCACCGGCAGGGGCCGACTGGCGGCCAGGAGTCGGCCGGTCTCGGCCAGCCGTTCCCGGTCGGTGAGCTGCTCGGCGAGCCGGTCCAGGTTGCCGATCTCGGCGCGTACCGCCTGTTGGAGTTCGTTGCCGGCGGTGGCCGGGCCGGGCGCGGCGGCGGTGAGTTCGCGCAGCCGCCGACGCAGCGCGGGATAGCCGTCGTGGCCCAGCGCGACGGCGAAGCGGGTGACCGACGGCTGGCTGACGCCGGCCAGCTCGGCGACCTCGGCGGCGGAGAGGTAGCCGACGGCGGGGGCGTGCTGCACCAGGCAGTGCGCGATGCGTCGCTGGGTCGGGGTGAGTCGGACGCCGTCGAACAGGCCGACGACCCGTTCGGTCGGCGCGATGGCAGTCCCTTCATTCATTCCGAGACTGTATGCATAAAAACTTTCACCGGGCAAGTGGTCGACCTCATGGCCTGTCGCTGAGCTGCGACTTCGCGGCGATGGCCCGGCGTGCGGTCACCGGCGGGGCGGCTGACGTGCGGTGGCTCGGTAGGATCCGCACGGCGGTTGAGCAGAGGAGTTGCCATGCAGCCGGACGGCCCCTACCGATACACCCATCTGCTGGGTGGATCGCCGGTCGGCAAAGCCTGGGCGGCCCTCGACCAGCAGGGCCGGTTCGTGACCGTCGCCGTCCTGGACGCCACTGTGGCCGCCGCCCCCGGCTGGCGGGAGGCGTTCGCCGGGATCGTCAACCACCTCGCCCAGACACCCGGCGGAACCCCCTTCGTGTACGCCGACTTCTCGGCGGCCGCCCCGTGGGTCGCGTACGGCCCGGAGGCCGGCCCGGCGGCGGAGAAGCTGTTCCAGGCGCTCGGTGTCGCGTACCAACCCGTGCCCCCCTCCGCCCCGCCGGCGGTGTCCCCGCCCGTCTCCGGCGCTCCCCACCCGGTTTCCGGCGTCCCGCAACCCGTCTCCGGCGTTCCGCAGCCGGCATCCGGTGTGCCGCAGCCCGTCTCCGGTGCTGCGCAGCCCGCGCCCGGCCCGCCGCAGTACCCGTCCGGTCCGCCGCAGTACCCGTCCGGTCCGCCGCAGTCGGTCTCCGGTCCGCCGCAGTCGGTCTCCGGTCCGCCGCAGCCGGTGTTCGCGGTGCCCCAGCCGGCCGGGCCGGTGTCGGCGCAGCCGGTCTACTCGGATCCGGTCTCGGGCGCACCGGCCTCGCCCGGCTTCGGCCCCACCGTCGACGATCCGCTGCGGCACGACCCGTTCAGCTCGCCGGCCCGCCGGATCCAACCGTCGACCTCCCGCAAGCGCCAGGGCGGCCTCTGGATCGCCATCGCCGCACTGCTGCTGGTGGCCGCCATCGGCGGAGGCGCCGGCATCTGGGCCATCTCGGCGGGCGACACCGACACCCCGCCGGTGGCCACCGCGCCGACCGAAACCCCACCTCAGCCCGGGCTCAAGCCCTGGGCGGAGGCCACGCCCCGCAGCCCCGCCGAGCACGCCCTCGCCACCGCCGCGCCGGCCATGGTGTTCCTCGAGGCCATCTTCACCGGCTACGTCCGGAACAAGCAGGACGACGCCCTGCTGCACCCCGAGCCCTTCACCTTCAGCCGTCGCTGCACCGGCGTCGTGGTCAACCGCGACGGGCATCTGCTCACCAACGGCCAGTGCGTGGCACCCACTGTGGACATCCTGCTCGAACACGCACTCGGCTCGCTGGCCGACACCCTGGTCGCCGACGGCAAACTGAAGGCCGGCGAGGTCGGCGGATATGTGCGGGGCCGCCAGGCGAGCAGCGCCTTCACCGGCCCGGATGCGGGCACCGAGCCGGCTGTCATCCTGCACGGACAGCTGAACGTGTCCCAGGGCGACCTCAAGGACGACCCGGCGATTCCGGGCACCGTCGTGCGGACGTTCACCCTGGAGGAGGGCAACCTCGCGCTGGTCAAGCTCGACCGGGCCGACCTTCCGGTCGCCGAGCTGAACCCCTCCGCCACCATCGCGGCGGGGACGGCGCTGCACGTTCTCGGCTACGCCACCACCGACGCGGAATACCGCTCCGCCACCTACACCGTGCGTTCCGCCCCGGTCGAGGTGACCGAGGTGGACATCGAGTCCTCGGTCTACCGGATCAACGCGGACATCGGGGGGTACTCACGTGGCGGGATCGCGATCGACACGCAGGGGCGGGTGGTCGGGATGCTGGACAACGACCTGCTGGCGCCCGAACGGCCGAACCGTCTCGTGGTACCGGTGTCGCGGATGACCAGGCTTCTCGACGCGGCCGGTGTGGAGAACCAGCTCGGCGAGCCGGACCAGACCTACCGTAGCGCTCTGGAGACCTACTTCGGCGGTGACGAGGCGAAGGCGGCCCGGCAGTTCGCCCAGGCCGCGGAGCAGACCCCCACCAACGCGTTGGCGGCGGCGTACCGCGAGGCGGCCGTCGCCGTCGGGGGCGACACCTCCGAGCGGCCCGGTTGGGCGGTGCCGGTACTCGTCGTCGCCGGCGTCGCCTTCCTGGCCGGGCTCGGGGTGCTGATCTGGTCTCGTCGACGGCCGAACCGGTAGGCCGTCGGCCCGCGGCGGTCGGTACGGGCGCGGGCGATCGCCTCGTTCTAGTCGTCGGGTTTGCCGAGAATCGGTGCCAGTGCCTCGTCGAACAGCGGTGTCAACTTGCGGGCGTACTCGGCAGTGACATGGTTGCCGTCGCGCCGCACGACGACGCCACCGACGAAGATCGGGCAGCGCCCGGCCTGGCAGAACCAGTCCGTGGTGGCGATGTGCCAGGTGCCCGGCCTGCCCCAGACCCGCCGGTCGGCCTCGGCGTACGACCGGTATTCGGCGTCGAGCCGCGACACGCAGTCCTCGGGGGAGGAGAGCCGGGTGATGCAGCTCTTCGGATCCTTGCCCGACGGTGGCGGTTGCAGGGCGATGACCTTCGCCGCGCTGGCGAGCCACTGCTCCCGGGCGAGGTGGGCGGCCCGTTCCCAGTCCGGCAGCGACGGGCGGCCGCCGGCGTCGGCGAACCGTTGGTGGTAGGCGTTGCTCACCACCACCAGATCCGGCCGCCGGTCCTCGATGAACGTCCGTACCGTCCGCCGATGCCCCGGACAGGCTCGGGTGATGCGCTCGATCGGCGAGACGGTGTCCGCGGCGAGGAACGGGCAACCGGCGTACGTCAGATCCTGGACCACCCACCCCGCCGGCTCCAGGGACCGACGCACCAGCGGCAGCCAGGCGCTGGCGATGGAGTCGCCGACGACCACGGCCAGCCTGGACGGGCGGGGGCCCGTGACGGCACAGTCGTTGCCGTCCCGGATCGCCGGCCGGCAGCCCTGCCCGTCCCCGTCGGTGAAGCGCAGGCTGCCCAGTTCACCCGGGGGAGGAGTCAGCACCGGCCAGTCGTCGGCGGCCAACGCGGTGGCGATCTGCGCCGTCAACTCGTCCTGCGAGGTGATCGCCACGGTCTCCGGCGGCTGCGGCGCAGGCGGGCGGGTCGCCGTCACGACGACCGCGACCACCAAGCTGAGCGCCGCCACCGGCGGGGCGTACCGACGAACCACCGTCGCCCTGGTCCGCCGGGTGGGTGTCCCCGGCTGCCGGCGTTCCAGCCAGGCCGACCGACGAACCGGATCCTCCACGAAGTGGTACGAGAGCACCGAGAGCAGGACCGTGCCGCCGAGCGTGAGGACCGCGACGGCCGTCGGGCCTGCGGGGATCGCCGCGCCGATGAGGATGAGCAGCGGAAAGTGCCACAGGTAGAGCGAGTAGGAGATGTCGCCGACGTACCGGACCACCCGGTTGGTCAGCGGGAACATCAGCCGCTGCCCACCGACACCCCCGGCGATGACCAGCCCGGTCGAGATCACCGCCAGCAGGGCACCGGGCACCGGGAAGGGCGACTCGGCGGTGATGGCGAGCACCGAGACGACCAGACCGGTCAGCCCCAGCCACTGGTACGCCGGACGGGCCGGCGCCGGTATCCGGGCCAACAGCGGCGCCAGCACCGCGAGCAGCGCGCCGACGCCCAGTTCCCAGGCCCGGGAGAAGGTCGAGAAGTACGCCACCGTCGGGCGATGCTCGACCTCCCAGAGCGCGAACAGCACCGAGCCCAGTACGACCGCACCGAGCACCGGACCCGTCACCCAGCGGGCACTGCTGCCGTACCGGCCCCGGCGGGCGGCCAGGCCCAGCACCACCACCAGCAGCACCGGCCAGACGAGGTAGAACTGCTCCTCGACCGCCAGCGACCAGTAGTGCCGCAGCGGCGAGACCGGACCGTCGGTCTGCCAGTAGTCCGTGCCGGTGGAGGCGAACCGCCAGTTGGCGGCGAACAGGGCGGACCAGATGGTGTCCCAGGCCGTCGACCTGACCCGGTCGCCGATGAACAGCAGCGACGAGGCGAGGAAGGTGCCGCCGAGAACCAGCATCGCCAGCGGCAGGATGCGGCGTGCCCGTCGACGGTAGAAGTTCGCGAAGGAGATCCGACCGGCGCGGTCGTGCTCGTCGAGCAGGAGGCCGGTGATCAGAAAGCCGGAGATCACGAAGAAGACGTCGACGCCGACGAACCCGCCGGCGGGCCAGCCGAGGACGTGTTCGAGGATCACCACCACGACCGCGAAGGCCCGTAACCCCTGAATGTCCGGACGGAACCGGGGACGTGCAGCGGTGGGTTGCCGGGCGACGAAGGGTTCGCCCGGCACCGTACGCAAGGACGTGGGCCGGTCAGTCTCGCGCATCGGGCGTGGCGTGGCCGATGGGCGGTCGAGCGGCTGTCCGGCGCAGCCGGGCCAGCGGTCCCGGCCGGTCGCCGCCGGCCGCCGAGGCGGCGACCGGAGCGGAATCCGTCGGGCCTGACGTGGACGTGATCAGGACCATCAGGACGAAGATCCAGGTCAGGCCGTCGACGGAGAGCGGGTTCCAGACCACCTCGGTGAACGAGTAGACGACGAAGAGCGCCACCGGGGCCTTGGCGGTGAACGCCCGGCCGTCGGCGACCGGCGCGCGCAGCAGGGCGGCCAGCAGGAAGGTCAACAGCGCCAGGCCGACGAAACCACCGGAGAAGATCGCCAGTACGTAACCGGAGTGGAAGAAGTGGTACGGCGCCTCGCCGATGTCCCGCAGGTAGTACCACTTCGAGACGCCGACGCCGGTGGCCTCCGACCCGGCGATGTACTCCCGCACGTGGACCCAGATGTTGCCCCGGTTGCTCAGGGTGGTGCGCGACGCGCTCCAGGTCAGGTAGGTCGCCGTCGCGGCGGCCCCGACGACCAGCGCCGTGCAGAGGGCGAGGTTGATGTGCGGGTACGGCCGCCGCCGTTGCAGCAGCACGGCACCCAGCACCCACACGCCCGCCGCGGCGAGCGCGAGATAGCTGGTCCGGGACCCGGTGGCGACGATGATCAGCAGACCGAACGCCAGCACCGCCACCCGCTCCGCCCCACGTAGCGCGCAGGCGGCGGCGACCACGGTGAACGAGGCGATCAGCGCGACGTAGTTCTCGGAGTTGTAGAAGCTCTTGAACAATGCCCCCGCGACCGAGCACTTCTCCAACTGCCCGCCGGTGCAGGCCCGCCACGCCTGCCCGTAGACGGCGGTCGGGATGGTCAGCACCGACAGGACGGCCAGCCCGGCGTACGCCATCGCGCGCAGGCTCACCGCGGTGCCGGCCGCCATCAGCCAGGCCGCGACCAGGAGCAGACCTGCGGTGGCGTACGCCGGCATCCTCGACCCGTACACGCCGTCACCGGAGAGGAGATCCACGCCCAGGCACCAGACGAGCAGTGCCGCGGCCAGCCCCAGGCAGATCCGCCGCCAGAACTCGGGCGGCGCCCACAGCCGCCGCCGGCCCACGGCCACCAGCCAGCCGACAAGCGCGAGCACCAGCAGGCCGATGAGCGCCGACGAGTGCTCACCGGCGATCGCGGGCGCGGCGTTCGCCAGCACCACGAACCCGAGGAACGCGACGGCGTTCGTACCGCTGCCGAAGGCGGCCACGACGGCCCGACGCGCGTGGATCAGCCAACCGGCCGCCACGAGACCACCCGCGCTGAGCAGGACGGCGAAGAGTGTGGTCACCTCAGACCCTTTCCATGGATTGCGGCGAAGGAGGTGCGCCGGCCCGGTCGCGGCGGACGGCGGCGGCGAGACAACCCCAGAGCAGTACGGCGAGCAGCGCGTCGCAGAGCAGGCTGGAGGCGATGGCACCCTGCCAGCCGTAGGCCGGGATGAGCCACAGGTTGAGCAGGATGTTGAGTACGCCGATACCGATCTGGCAGACCGTCCGACGCCCCTGCATCCGGGCCCCGGAGAGCGCGTCGGCGGCAAGGTAGTGCAGCGACTTGAGCACCAGCAGCGCGCTGAGCCCTTGCAGCGCCGGAATGGCCGCCTCGAAGTCGGCCCCGAACACCAGCGGCATCAACCAGGCGAAGCCGGCCAGCAGCAGGCTCACCGGCACACTGAACGCCAGGAAGCGCGGGAGCAGGCCACGGGCCATCCGCAGCGCCGCCCGTGGCCCGCCGCGCCCTGCCTCGAAGAACCGGGGGTAGGCGATCGCGCTCATCGATCGTGCCGGGGTGTACGCGAGGTCGACCACCCGGTACGCCGCCGCGTAGATGGCGGCGCTCTCCGGGGTCCCCAGGCGCGACAGCATGACCTTGTCGACGTCGTTGTAGATCGACTGGGCCGCGAGTCCGACGGCGAAGAGCATTCCGGTGCGTGCCTGCCGCAACGCACCACCGAGGCCGACCATGCCCCGGCCGCCACCATGCAGACCACCCGCGATCACGGGCAGGCACACGAGGGTGGACAGCAGCGCCGACGTCACCGCCCAGTCGTGCAGGGTGATCGGTTCCGCCGCGGTGGCCAGCACGACGGCGGCGGCCAACCGGCAGACGTGCAGTAGGGCGGGGATCAACGCGGCGAGCAGGATCCGGCCACGGACCTGGATCGACGCCGCCACGGCCTCGATGAGCCGCCAGGCGACCAGGTCGGCGAAGGCGAGACAGAGCAGGTCGACCAGAGCGACGTCGGTGTTCCAGATGACGACACCGGCAGCGGCCACCAGTACGGTGGCGGCACAGCCGAAGATCGTGGAGAGGAACAGGCCGCGGACGAGGTGCTTGAGCCAGTCGCCCGGCGCGTCCGCGTAGTTCTGCATGATCAGGCTCGGCGCGCCGGCCGACGCGAAGGGCGAGACCACCGCGATGAGCGCGGTGACACCGACGAACAGGCCGTAGGTGCTGATCGGCATCTCTCGTGCCAGCAGCACGAACAGCGCCCCCTGGGCGAGGGTACGCAGCAGGGTGCCGGTGAAGAAGGTGCCGGACTTGCGCAGGAAACCGTCCCCCCGCCCGGCACCGGAAGGCGACCGACGCGGTGGTGGTGGCCGGTCGCGCTCGTCGGCCTCTGGCCGCTGCGCGTCGCCGGGAACTGCCGTCACCTCAGTGCCTCCACCCACCGGCGGCCCACCTCGGCCGGACCCAGTGCCGCGCACCTCGCGTGCCACGCTTTCTCGGAGTCCGCGACGGTGGGCCGTCCGTCACCGGTCAGGCGCACGATCGCATCGGCGAGCGCCGCCGGTGAGGTGTCCGCGGCCAGGACGCCGGGCACCAGGTTCGGGATCATCTCGTCAACGGCGGGCACCGGCAGGGCGGCGACGGGCAGCCCGACCTCGGCGGCCTCCAGGAGGCTGAAACCGAACGTCTCGGCCCGGGACGGGTGCACCAGCACATCCGACTCCGCGAGCAGATCGCGTACCTCCGGCACCCGCCCCAGGAAGGTGGTGCGCCCGGCCAGCCCGAGTGCCTTCGCCCGCTCGTGCAGGAGTTCACGCTCCGCGCCGTCGCCGGCGAGGGTCAGGTGGTAGTGCGCGGGTAGCAGCGCCAGGGCTTCGAGCGCGCCGACGTGGTTCTTGATCGGGCGGAACGCACCGGCGGTGACGAGCGTGATCCGACCGCGGTCGGCGACCTCGCTGGGCGGCACGAACGGCTTGGGCGGCAGCACGTTCGGAATGGTCAGCACCGACTGCCCCGGGGCGAGTTGCCGTACGGTGCGTGCCACCCCGTCGGAGACGGCGACCACCAGCTGCGGCCGGAGCCCGTTGGTCCGGGCCATCCGGGCGAGCGTGCGGACCCGGCGATCGAAGCGCAGCCGCTCCGGCAGCAGCGAATGCTCCCAGCCGACGAAGCGGCGACCGGAACCGGCCAGGGCGGCACCGACCGGCAGGCTTGCCCACAGGCCGCTCGCCACGATCCGGACGTCCGCCGGCAGGTTCCGCAGCCGACGCCGCAACAGCGGCACCGCCTCCAGCAGACGGGTGATCCGGGTACCCAGCCCGAGGGTGTCGACCGTCAGGTCGTCCAGGCCGGGCGGGACCGAGCGGGACAGCACGGTCGCCGAGACCTCGACACCCTGGTCCTGCAAGGCCCGCATGAGCAGCACGGCGGCACGTTCCATGCCGTAGAGCGGCTCCAGCTGGGCCAGCACGAAGTGCACGCGCATCAACGGGTCCCGTCGGCCTGGAGTGGGTCGCCACCCGTGGTACGCGAGCCGCGCATCGCCACCCGCTCCAGCGCCGACCGGGGCACCAGCCCGAGCGCCGCGAGGACGGCGTTGCGGGCCGACGGGGGACGGTTGCGGCGGATGGCGCGCACCATCTCGCGTACGCCCTCGCGGTCGCGGGCCTGCACCGCGTAGCGCAGCGTCTGGGCGGCGATGAAGTCGGAGAACGTCTCCGGCGCCCACACCCCCTCCCAGCGTTGCGCCCAGTCCCAGGAGGTACGCCAGTCCGCGCTGGCCGAGATCGATCCCGGGCTGCCCACCGTGTAGATGGCGGTGGCCTCCTCGATCTGCACGATCTTCGCTCGCGGGATCCGGGCGGCCCGGACGAGCCAGTCCCAGTCCTGGTGCCGGGGCAGCGTCTCGTCCCACGGGCACTGCCGGGCGAGGTCGGCGGTGGTCAGCAGCGTCGAGGTGGGCAGCGACTGGCGACCGACCCCGAGGTGCCGGCGCCGGAAGAGATAGTCCTCCGGCAGCGCGCCGTCGGCGATCAGCGTGGTCGGTACGGCGGTCGGTAGCGGGCTGCTCCCCGCCTTGCGTTGCAGCGTGCGGGAGGACACCACGGGCAGCCAGCCCTCGCCGGCCAGCCGTTCCAGCACCGGCAGCTGGGCCGCGAGCTTGTTCGGCAGCCAGGCGTCGTCGTCGTCCAGGAAGGCGATGTGGCTGCCGGGCGCGGCATGCTGGACCCCGAGGTTGCGCGCGTACGAGCCCCGCCGGCCACCGCCGGTGCAGACGATCTCGTCGATCTGGTCGCGCAGGTCTGTCACGCCGGTCGGCACCTCGGCCAGGTCGCAGACCACCACCAGATGTACGGACACACCCTGCTGGGCACGGGCCGTGGCGACCGCCTCCGCGAGACTGGGGCGACCCGTCGTCGGGATGACCACCGAAACGTCCGGCATCGGATTCTCCAAGAATTGGGCTGGGCGCCACCATGCCGAGTGGCGGCGCGTACGGCGAGGACCGTCGATGCGCATGTCCCGGAGCCGATCGGAGCGGAGCCTACCGCCCACCCGAATCCGGGCGCTGACCGGTCGATCAGCGGCCACCGCCGCGGAACACCTCGGCCACGGTCCGCAGCAGCACCTTGGCGTCCAGCCACAGTGACCAATTCTCGATGTAGTAGTTGTCGAACCGCGCCCGGTCGGAGATCGGGGTGTCCCCGCGCAGGCCACTGACCTGGGCTAACCCGGTGAGCCCGACCGGCACCCGGTGGCGCATGGCGTAGCTCGGGTACTCGGCGGAGAACTTCTCGACGAAGTACGGCCGCTCGGGTCGCGGCCCGACGACGCTCATGTCGCCCTTGAGGATGTTCCACAGCTGCGGCAGCTCGTCCAGGGAGGTGCGCCGCAGGAAACGACCGATGGGCGAGACCCGCCGGTCGTGCGCGATCGACCAGTTCGTCTGGGATTCGTGCTCGTTGAGCGGCCGCATGGTGCGGAACTTGATGATGTCGAACGGCTTGCCGTGCCGACCGATGCGTTCCTGGCGGAAGAAGATCCCCCGGCCACCGTCGAGGAACGCCAGCCCCGCGCAGAGCAGCAGGATCGGGCTGAGCAGCAGCAACGCCGTCGCAGCGAAGATCACGTCCGAGGTGCGTTTGAGTGCCCAGTGCGGCCCCGACAGCGTCGTGTCACCGACCTTGACGATCGGGATGGCGCCGATGTGGTCACCGTGCGACCGGGACCCCCAGAGTCGGGGTGCCGCCCACAGGTCGCAGGTGGCGACCTTCGGGTGGCGGAGGATCTCCATCAGCACCAGTTCGGGGCACTCCGGATCGGCGATGATCAGCACGTCGCACTCGGTCAGCCGGACCAGGTATTCGAGTTGGTCGAGCGTGCCGATCAGGGGCGTGGTGGACGTGGCCGTCGCCGACGGGCTGTCGACGTGGCCGACGAACCGCAGCCCGTACCGGGGATAGCGGCGCAGGAGGCGGGCCAGCTCCACGGCGGTTGGGCCGCTGCCGATGACGATGGCGTTGTGTTCCACCCACCGTTGCCGCCGGGCCAGCGTGGCGATCTCCCGGGTGAGCAGGCGCCCGGCGAGCACGAGGACGGCGGCCACCGCTATGCCGCGGATGAACTCGACGAGGTATTCCGGGGAGTCGTGGCGCAGCGCGGCGATGATGACGACGATCGCCGCGGCGGCCAGCAGCCGGCCGCAGAGGCTGGGGATCTCATCGAGGATGCTCACGTGCCGGCGGGCCTGGTAGAGCCCGCCGGCGGCGAAGATGGCCACCGTCAGGGCGGTCATGACCAGGGTGCCGCGCCAGTACCGCTGGTCGATCAGCAGCGGCGACAACAGCGCGGCGACGTCGACCGGCGCGGTCAACATCCAGGCGCGCAGGCTCCGGGTGCGGGTCGAGGTACGGGAGCCGGGGTAGGGGAGTACCGCCGTCGCGTCCAGGCCGGGGCGCGCGGTGTCGCCGTTCTCCACCGGTGTCGGTCCCGTTTCGGCGGCGGTGCTCTGCTGCGCAGGCTCCGCGTCGTCCGTCTCCGTCGACTCCGATCGGTGCTTCAGGCGCGGTGCCCCGTCCTCGCCGGGTGCGATGGTGGCCGGCAAACCCATGACAGGTTGCCTCGACATGTGTGGATCCTCCCCCGTGGAGTGACATCCGTTGACGCCTGAGAGGGCCACCGGAGCGAACGCAGGATACGGCGGCTCCGGCGACAGCCGCCAGAGCCGCCGGAACAATTCATGCCCTATTTGCCTAGGTTGAGAATCTCCTTGACCGAGTCCCGCCGAACGGCGTCATAGAAGTCCGCCGCTTTGTCCGAATCGTCGAAGACGACGCTCTCGCTGCCGACCCGTCCGGTGCCCTTTGTCGGATTGGTCATGAAGGTCAGATCGTTGCCGCGCAGGCCGCGCAGGTCCATTGCCATGTCGACAAGGGACATGTCCTTGTCGACGGATACGGCGCTGGAGGTGGCGCGGACGAAGGAATTGAGATTGCTGGGATTTGTCAAAATCCCACCTGATGCGGCTTTGTCCAGAATTGCCTTGATGACCTGCTGCTGATGCTTGATCCGGGTGAAGTCGCCGTCGGCGAACTGCTTGCGTTGGCGGGAGAAGTCCAGCGCGGTTGCCCCGTCCATCCGCTGTCGGCCCTGCTCGAAGGTGCGGAAGGGCGGGTGGATCGAGGTGAACTTCTTCTCCGAGTTGACCTCGATGCCACCCAGAGCGTCGATGATCTCGGTGAATCCGGCGAAGTCCACCATCAGCACATGGTCGATCCGAACCTTGGTGTACTGCTCCACGGTCTGCACCATCAGCGGCAGGCCACCCCAGGCGTACGCGGCGTTGATCTTCGCGTCGCGCCCGCCACGCCCCTCCTTGGTGCGCGGGACCGAGACCCAGGTGTCCCGGGGGATGGAGACGAGTTGCGCGCCGGAACGGTCCTTCGGCACGTGCGCCAGGATGATGGTGTCCGCGCGGGAACCGCCGGTGCTCTCCGGATCGCGCGAGTCGCTACCGAGGATCAGCATGTTCAGGGCACCCGCTTCGACGACCTCGGGCCGGGTCTCCTCGGGTATGCCGTCGAACGCGTCGAGCCGCTCGATGTCCGACTCGACCGACTTGAGATAGAAACCGGTGGCCACCACTGCGCCGACCCCGATCAATGCCAACACCAGCACGCTGATCAGCGTGATCCGCAGCCACCGTCGGCGCGGCTTCCGCGCCGTGGGGTCTGCCGTTTTCTCCGACCCGTCGGTGTCCCCCGCCGGCAGCGTCTGCTCCGGGACGACCGCCCCGGCCTGCTCTCCACTCGACATGGGCGCGATGCTACTGAACCTCACGTATCCGGGCTGCCCCGGCAGGTCGGGAACAACTGCCGATCGTCGGTCATCGTGTTACCCCGATGTTTCGGTCCGTCTGGTACAACCCACAAGTGGATGCCGTCAAGCTGCGTCGGGCTATCGCCCGTACCCGTCTCGCCCCCGTTGCCGCTTTTCCGAAGCGGCTGGTCACGGTGGCCCGCCACGACGCCAAGGTGCTGCGCACCTCGGCCCGATGGCTGCTCGCCTCCCGCGAACACCACAACTACACGTACGAGCTGACCAAGCTCAGCCGCAGCCACCTGGCCTGGTTCGTGAGCGTGGTGTGTGACCTGCCGGTCGCACAGGTCCGCGGGTACCTGGACGAGATCGAGTCGGACGACGCGCTGCGCCAGCACATCGCCTCCACCATCGGCAGCGCCGCGCGCCGCGGCCTGGCCGACAAGCAGGTCCGGTACGCCCGGCGCATCGGGTGGTACGCCATCGTGCGCGCCCGCCGACCCGCGCACATCGTGGAGACCGGTGTGGACAAGGGGTTGGGCAGCTGCGTCCTGGCCGCCGCCCTGCTGCGCAACGCCGCCGAGGGTCACCCCGGCCGGGTCAGTTCCATCGACATCAACCCCGAGGCCGGCTACCTCGCCCGGGTCGCGCCCTGGTCCGAGGTGATCGACCTGGTCATCGGTGACTCGGTCGAGTCGATAGGCGCGTTGGAGCAGCCGGTCGACCTGTTCCTGCACGACAGTGACCACAGCCGGGCGTACGAGAAGCGCGAGTTCGAGGCCGTCGAGCCGAAACTGGCCCCCGGGGCGATGCTGCTCACCGACAACGTCACCCACACCAACGTGCTGGCCCGGCACGCCGAGCGCACCGGCCGGAAGTTCCTCGCCTACCGGGAGACCCCGGCGAACCACTGGTACCCCGGAGACGGCATCGGCGTGGCATGGTGACCGGGTGCGGCTCAGTGAGATCAACACGTACCCGGTCAAGGGTTGTCGCGGCCTGACCCACGACGGGTCCGAGGTGCGGCCGTGGGGGCTCGACGGCGACCGGCGGTGGATGCTCGTCGACGCCGACGGTGTCGGAGTGACCCAGCGGGACACCACCGCGCTGGTCCGGGTGCACGCCCGCCCCGAAGCCGGTGGCCTGCGGCTGAGCGCCGCCGGTCACCCGGACCTGCTGGTCCCGGAGCCGGTCGGCGTCCCCCCGGTGCAGGTGCGCACCTTCCGCCGCCGGGTGCTGCGGGTCGACGCGTTGCCCGCCGGCCCGACCGCCGACGCCTGGCTCGGCCAGGTGCTCGACCGGCCGGTCCGCCTGGTCTGGCTGGCCGAGCCGGCCCGGCACATCGAACCGGGCCGCAAGAAGCACGACCCGGGCGACCGGGTCAGCTTCGCCGACGCGTACCCGGTGCTGCTGACCAGCACCGCGTCGCTGGCCGCCCTGGGCGACTGGCTCACCGAGGCCGGCGCGGACCCGGTCCCGATGGCCCGGTTCCGGCCCAACCTGGTCGTCGACGGGGCACCCGCCTGGGCGGAGGACGGCTGGGAAGGGCGCGAGCTGCGGATCGGCGGCGTCGCGTTCCGGGCCGCCGGCCCGTCGGCCCGCTGCCTGGTCACCACCACCGACCAGGAGACCGGGGTACGCGGCCGGGAGCCGTTACGCACCCTCGCGCGGCACCGCAACGTCGACCGTCAGCTGCTGTTCGGGCTGAACCTCGTGCCGCTGGAGTCCGGCCGGATCAGCGTCGGCGACCCCGTCTTAGCTTTCGCTTAGGTCGCTTGTCCGGTATGGCCGTCGTCGGGCAGCATCGGTGCACGTGACCGACGGAACCGACGGCCCCGCCGCACGGACAACAGCCAACCGTCCCCGTACGGGTCGCTGGCTGGCAGGCGGGGCCGTGGTCGTCGTCGCCACGCTCCTCGGCCTCACCCTGGCGCTGCGCTCCGGTGCCGCACCCGCCTGCGCCGCACCGATCCCCCCGCCCGCCGCGCTGCTCGCCCCGCCCGCGGCCTTGCCGGCCCCGCCAGCTGTTTTGCTCGCCCCGCCGGCTGCCGGCACCCTCCACAAGGGCAAGGCGACCTTCTACGACTCGACGGGTACGGACGGCAACTGCTCCTATCCGACGGCCCCCGCGGGCCGGCTCTACGTCGCACTCGGCCCCGACGAGTACGCCGACGGCGCGGCCTGCGGCGGATATCTCGACGTCACCGGGCCCAAGGGCACCGTACGGGTCATGGTCGCCGACCAGTGCCCGGAGTGCGCGCCCGGACACCTCGACCTGTCCAGGGAGGCGTTCACCCGGATCGCCGACCCGGTCCGCGGCGTCGTCGACGTCAGCTACCGCCTGGTCGTGGACCCGCCGCTGACCGGCCCGCTCACCTTCCGGATCAAGGAAGGTGCGTCGCAGTGGTGGTTCGCCGTCCTGGTCGCCGGGCACGGCAATCCGCTGCGTGCCGTCGAGGTACGCCAAGGCAGTTCGGGCAACTGGCGGGCAGCCAGCCGGCAGAGCTACAACTACTGGCTGATCGATTCCGGGGCCGGCCCCGGCCCGTTCCAGATCCGGGTCACCGACACCCGAGGCCACCGGGTCACCGCCGCCGGCATCCGGATGACCCCCGGCCAGGTCCAGCGCAGCACGGTCCGGATGTACGGCGGCACCTCGGGCGGGTCCACCACCGCGCCCGCCTCGACGACCGCTCCCAGAACGCCCTCGTCCAGCCCGAAGCCGACCGCCCGCACGTCGGCACGCCCGAGCCCGTCCCCGTCCACTCTGGCCCCGGTGGACGCGTCAGCCTCACCGGCGGTGATCGCTGCCCCGGACGGGGAGGCGGTGGCGCTCGCGTCGACACGGCCCGACGCGGGACCCCGAGGTTGCGCCTGACCGCAGCTCGTACCGTCGGCCGCCTGCCGTGCGCAGCCAGTACCCCGCCGAACGGTTACCCGCGCCCCGGTCAGGACCCGGCTGAGCGGTCACCCCGCTTGGTCTGGCCCGGCCGGTCGGTGACCCAGCGGGATGTCCAGCCGGCGCAGCGCCTCGCGGGTCATGCCTCGGCCGGGCGGCCATCTTTGCAGGCCGGGTGGGATATCCAGGTCAGCGGGTCGAGTCTGAGGTGGTCTGCTGGGGTTGATCCTCGCTGAGACCGAGCCACATCAGGATCTCGTCCCGGTCGTCGCCGGGGGCGACCCGGATCGCGCCGGGCCACCGGCCCACCTCGCGGTAGCCGAGTCGCCGGTAGAACCGGTCCAGTCCCAGCCCGTCGCGCACCGTCACGTGCAGTGCCGCCAGTCCGAGGTCCCGCCCGATCTGCGCGGCCGTACGCATCAGCGCCTCGCCGACGCCGCGTCCCTGACTGTCCGGGTGGACCATCACCCGGGTGAGGACCCGCAGGTGCCGCTTCAGGTGGAACCGTGGGTCGGTGAAGATCGCCATGGCGACCAGTCGGTCGTCGTCGTAGCCGAGCAGCAGTCGGTCCGGACCGTCGGCGATGCCCGCGAGGGTGGGGTCGGCGATCGTCCGCACCTTGTCGGCGGTGACCGGTGCCACGAAGCCGACCGCGCCGCCCGCGTTGGTGACGTCCACCCAGAGCGCGACGATGTCGGCGCGCAGCTGCGGGGTGAGTTCGGGATCGAGGACGAAACGCAGGGTCACCTGCACATCCTCGCCAAGTCGCCGGCCCGACGCCCGTGATCGTGATGCGCCCGACAGGGCAGAGGGTGTTGGTGCGGGAGGGGGGATTCGAACCCCCACGTCCTTTCGGACAATAGGACCTAAACCTACCGCGGCTGCCGTTACGCCACTCCCGCCGGCACTGGAGAGTCTAGGGCGTCGCACCGGCCCGCTGTCGAGGCCTCCGAGTGTGTGATCGACACCGTTGCGGCGAAGTGGCGGTCTCCCGGCCGGGCCGATACCACCACTACGCCGTAACGGAGTCGATCACGCCAGCTCAGTCACCGCGCCATACCGGAATCGGTCACGCCGGCTCAGTCGAGGCCGAGGTCGCGGCGCAACTTGGCGACGTGGCCGGTGGCCTTGACGTTGTACAGCGCCCGCTCGATCTTGCCGTCCTCGTCGATCACGAACGTCGAGCGGATCACGCCGGTGACGGTACGGCCGTACGACTGCTTCTCGCCGTACGCCCCGTAGGCGGTCAGCACCGCCTTGTCGGTGTCGGCGACCAGCGGGAAGGTGATCGCGTCGCGCTCGCGGAACTTGGCGAGCTTCTCCGGCTTGTCCGGCGAGATGCCGATCACCTCGTAGCCGGCGGCCTGGAGCGAGGCGAGCGAGTCACGGAAGTCGCAGGCCTGCTTGGTGCAGCCGGGGGTCATCGCCGCCGGGTAGGCGTACAGGATGACTTTGCGGCCGCGCAGGTCGGCCAGGGTGACCTGGTCGCCGGTGTCGGTGGGGAGGGTGAACTCGGGCGCCGGGTCACCGGGGGAGAGGCGAGCGGGTGCGGTCATGGCCCGACCATACCGCCGGCCCGAGCCGACCACGCCGACCGCCGGGCCGACCGGGGTCAGGTGGACGCACGCCATTCCAGCGGAATTAACACAACTGTGTTTTTGCAAGCTATTGGCAACAAGCTCGGGCGGGAAATAGGCTCGGTCTGCCGGCGAGCGCGGGCCCGCCGTCCCGTGGGAGGTCACGTGGAAAACCTGGCCATGCACATCTCGAACGGCATCATCAACGGTCCTGTCGCCGCGCTCTTCGCGGTGATCGCCCTGGCCGCGATGGCGGTCGCCGTCCACCGTGGACGGCAGGACCTGGACGACCGGTTGGCCCCGATGGCGGGCCTGGTCGCCGCCTTCATCTTCGCCGTGCAGATGCTCAATTTTCCGATCTTCACCGCCGGGGTCAGCGGTCACCTGCTCGGTGGCGCGCTCGCCGCCATGCTGGTCGGCCCCTGGGTCGGTGCGCTCTGCATAGCCGTGGTGCTTGTGGTGCAGGCCCTCGTCTTCGGCGACGGCGGGGTGGCCATGCTCGGGCTCAGCATCACCAACATGGGGGTGATCGCGGTCGCGGTGGCGTACCTGCTGATCGCGCTGCTGCTGCGGGTGCTGCCGCGTACCCCTGCCGGGTTGGCCGTCACCGCCTTCGTCGCCGCGCTGGTCAGCGTGGTGGTCGCGGCGATGGGCTTCGTCCTTCAGTACTGGCTCGGCGGCACCGCCGACCTCGGCGGCAACCTGGCCGGGCTGGCCGGGACGATGGCCGTGTCCCACCTGTTCATCGGCATCGGCGAGGGCCTGATCACCGCCACCACGGTGGTCACCGTGGCGAAGGTCCGACCCGATCTGGTGTACGCGCTGCGCGCCGCCGGTAAGCCGGTCGGGCCGGCGTCCGTCCCCGCCGTCGGAGGTGTCCGGTGAAGCGTTTCTGGGGTTTCCTCGCGGGCGGGCTGCTGGTGGCCCTGCTGCTGGCCGGCGTGGTCAGCAACTTCGCCTCGCCGCACCCGGACGGGCTGGACTCCTCGCTGCGTGAGGGCTGCACCGTCGACGCCGACGGTGAGATCACCGGCGGCAGTTGCCCGGCCCAGCAGGAGAAGGAGCACGAGATCGGTGGGCCGCTTGCCGACTACGGCATCGCCGGCATCGACAACGACGTCCTCTCCACCGGGCTGTCCGGCGTACTGGGCGTCCTGCTGACCTTCGCACTGGCCGGCGGCGCGTTCTGGCTGGTCCGCCGGCGCGGCACCGACCCGACCCCGCAACCCGTCGGCCCGACTCAGGAACCGCTCGACGCGAGCACATCCGCGTCGAGCCAGGGGTAGCGCCGGTGGGTGCCGGGCACGCGCACGTGCTCTACCGGGACGCCGACTCGCCGGTGCACCGGCTGCCGCCGGAGGTGAAGATCACGGCGATGGTGGCGTTCACCGTCGCCGTGGTCGCCACCCCCCGGGCGGCGTTCTGGGCCTTCGGCGCGTACGCCCTGCTGGTTGCGGTGGTGGCGGCGCTGGCCCGGGTGAGCCCCCGATGGCTGCTCACCCGGTCTGCGATCGAGGTGCCGTTCGTGCTGTTCGCGTTCGCGTTGCCGATCATCGGCGCGGGCGAACGGATCGACGTGCTCGGCCTCAGCCTCTCCGCCGAGGGCCTCTACGGCGCGTGGAACATCCTCGCCAAGGGCACGCTCGGGGTCTGGGCGTCGCTGCTGCTGGCCGCGACCACCACCACCCGTGACCTGATCGTCGGGCTGGACCGGCTGCGCTGCCCGCAGATTATCACCCAGATCGCCACCTTCATGCTGCGCTACCTCGACGTACTGGTCGGCGAGGCCCGCCGGATGCGGGTCGCGCGGATGTCGCGGGGCGACGACCCGCGCTTCCTGTGGCAGCTGCGCGGCTTCGCCGCCGGTATCGGGGCGCTGTTCCTGCGCGCCTTCGAACGCGGGGAACGGGTCTACCTGGCGATGCTGTCGCGCGGCTACACCGGGCGGATGCCGGCGGTGTGGCAGGGCGCCGGGGCGGCCACCACGGGGCAGTGGCTGGTCGCGGCGACCGTGCCGCTGCTGGCCGGCACCGTCGCCGCCACCGCCGCCGTACTGACATGATTCACGGTGTGGCATCGACCGCACCCAGCCTCGACGTCCGAGGCGTCCGGTACGCCTACCCGGACGGGCATGTCGCCCTGCACGGCGTGGACCTGACGGTGGCCCGGGGCGAGCGGGTGGCCCTGCTCGGGCCCAACGGCGCCGGCAAGACCACCCTGGTGCTGCACCTCAACGGCATCCTCAGCGCCACCGAGGGCAGCGTCAGCGTCGGCGGGCTGCCGGTGACCAGCGACCGGGCGCGGCTGGCCGAGATCCGGCGGCGGGTCGGCATCGTCTTCCAGGACCCCGACGACCAGCTCTTCTTGCCCACCGTCGCCGAGGACGTGGCGTTCGGGCCGGCCAACCTGGGGCTGCGCGGGGCGGAACTGGCCGCCCGGGTGGACGAGGCGCTGGCCGCGGTGGGCATGTCCGAGCATCGTGACCGGGCCCCGCACCACCTGTCCTTCGGTCAGCGACGCCGGGTGGCGGTGGCCACCGTGCTGGCGATGCACCCGGAAATCCTGGTGCTCGACGAGCCGTCGTCGAACCTCGACCCGGCGGCCCGGCGGGAACTCGCCACCATCCTGCGTGCCCTGCCGGTGACCCTGTTGATGGTCACCCACGACCTGCCGTACGCGTTCGAACTCTGCGACCGGTCGGTGATCCTCGACGGCGGCCGGATCGTGGCCGACGGGCCCACCGCCGACCTGCTCGGCGACACCGACCTGCTCGCCCGGCACCGCCTCGAACTGCCGTACCCGTTCAGTCCCGCTCGGAAGTGACCGCCGCCACGGGTGCCGGGGCCGACCTGGTGGCCGCGCGGCCGGCGGCGTGCAGCCGCAGGACGGCGGCGGCCAGCGCCCCCGCCCCGGCCCCGACGGCCAGGACCACCAGTACCCGGGCGAGCGTCGGTGGCCACGGCACCGGCACGACGGACCGGGCGAGCAGGGCCGCGTTTGTCAGCCCGGCGAACAACGCCAGGCAGGCCCCGGCCAGCGCCAGCGGAAAATCGGCACCGGTCCGACGGCGTACCGCCCACCCGGCGGCGGCGAGCGCGCCGAGCCCGGACAGCAGCGTCCACACCGGCCCGGTCAGCAACCCGAGCAGCACCGCGCCGACCCCGGTCGCCCCGGCGTCCAGCACCCGGCCGACCGCGAGCAGCACGGCCGCCACCCCGCCGACGGCCAGCAGACCGCCAATGCCGACCAGCGCCCGCCGACCCGGGGCCGAAGCCGCCGGCAGCAGGCCGAGCGCACCCACCGCGAGCGCGCCGACGACCGCCACCACCCACCAGGGGTACGCGTCCGGCGGCGGCACCCAGTGCAGGCTGCCCCGGATCTCCGCCAGCCCGTCCGGGTCGCGCAGCGGCACCACCCAGTCGCGTACCCGATGCTCCCGGTCGGGTGCGGCGCGGACCTGGGCGGGCGGTCCGGCCTCCCGCCACAGTGCCCGCTGGTCGTGCCAGCGGGCGGTCGAACCCGACTCGACCCGACGCCACTGCGGTGCGGCGGCCGGATCCACCTCCGGCGGCAGGACGGTCTCCCCGGCGATGGTGCGGTTCAGGTACGTGGCGGGGGAGCGGGTGTTCTCGTACACCCCGTCCGGTCCCACCCGCAGGTACGGCTCACCCGAGTAGCCGATCACCTCCACCGGCCGGTCACCGGTGTTGGTCAGCTCCAGCCGGGCACCAGCCTCGATCACCCGTACCGAAAGGTGCGGGCGGTCCGGGGCCACGGCACCGATCTCGACCCGGTAGTCGGTCCCGTTCGGGGCGTCGGCGCCGTGCGCCACCGCCGGGGCGGCGGTGGCGATCAGCGTGGTGACCATGCCGGCGAGCAGCAGCCCGGCCCGGGTCAGCAGGGCACGGCTCACCGCCCGGCCGCCTCCACCGCGGCGGTGATGTTCTCCGGCGTCCACTCCCGCACCTGCTCACCGTTGACCAGGACGGTCGGGGTGCCGGTGACGTTCGCCTTGGTCGCCTCCTCGCTGACGTGCGAGGTCCACGGCTTGAACTTGCCGTCGCGCACGCAACTGCCGAAGCTGTCGCGGTTCAATCCGACCTCGGCCCCGATGTCGATCAGCTCGTTGTCGCTGAGCTGCGCACCGTTCTCCGGCGGCTGCTTGTCGAACAGCGCCTTGCTGAACTCGGTGAACTTGCCGCCCTCGGCGGCGCAGCCGGACGCGGCCGACGCGCGGGTCGAGTACTGGGTGCTGGAGAAGCGGTTCAGGTAGGCCACCGGGTGGTACACCACCCGGGCCTTGCCATCGCTGACCAGCTGCGCGATGGTCGCGCCACTGGTCTGCTCGAACTGCTTGCAGGCCGGGCAGAGGTAGTCCTCGTACACGTCGATGGTCACCGGCCCGCTGCCGACCACGATGCCGGTGCCGTCCTCGGTCGCCCCCGGTGGCGCGACGAAGGTTCCGGAACTCTGACTGGACCAGACGCTCCAGCCGATCAGGCCGGCGACCACCAGCACCGCCACCGCCCCGATCGAGACCCACAGCGTCCGCTTGCGCCGCCGTTCCCGGGCCAACTGCTCCCGGACCACGCGGGCCGCGTCCTTGCGCCCCTTGCGACTACTCATCCTCGTCCTCCACCGGTTCGCCCGTCAGCGCGCCGTCCACCGAGACGGCCGTGCGGGGCCAGATCAGCAGGAACCCGGCCAATGCCAGGAAACCCAGATCCCGGAGGATCTCCGGGAGATAGCTCGGGGTCTGTCCGGGCGGCAGCGCGCCGCCGGTGCCGAAGCAGCCGCAGTCGATCGCCAGCCCGCGCGACCAGGCCGAGATGATGCCTGCGATGAAGACCACCAGCAGCGCCGCGGAGACCCCGGCGACCAGTCGGGTGGCCAGCCCGAGCAGCAGCAGTACGCCGAGCGCCAGCTCGACGAAGGGCAGCACCGCCCCGACCACCACCGACACGTCGTACGGCAGCACCTGGTAGGCGTGCACCGCCCGGCCGGAGGCGGCCAGGTCACCGACCTTCGTCGCGCCCGCGTACAGCCAGACGGCGGCCAGTCCGAGGCGGACGACCAGCCCGAGCCAGGGCAGCAGCTTCCTGTTCACCCGGCCAACGCCTCACCGACGGCGTTCACCAGTTCGCTGCGCGCGCGGGCGACCCGGGACCGGATCGTGCCCACCGGCACCCCCTCCACGGCGGCCGCCTCCGCGTACGACAGACCCAGCAGTTGGGTGAGCACGAAGGCGCCCCGCCGCTCGGTCGGCAGCCGCCGGACCAGGTCGGCCGCGCCGAACTGCCCGGCCGGGTCGGGGTGCGGCACATCGGTGTACGCGTCGGCGGTGAGCCGCTGGGCCAGCCGGCGTCGGCGGACCACCGTGCGCAGGTGGTCGGCGCAGGTCCGCCGGGCGATGCCGAGCAGCCAGGTACGGGCCGTGGAACGTCCCTCGAAGGCCGGCAGGGCGCGAAACGCCCGCAGGTACGTCTCCTGGGTCAGATCGTCGGCGCTGTCCGGATCGACGAGGGCCGCCGCGAAGCGCCACACCTCGGCCTGAGTGGCCCGGACGAAGTCGGCCTGGGCGGCCGGATCACCGTCGCGTGCCGCCAGCGCGGCGACGGTGGCGATGTCGGCCGTCTCCGGGCACTCCTGGGCGCGGCGGTCGGCCGCGTCGGAGGCCGCGGCGGCGCTGTCGCGTGGGGCGGGGATCACGACAACCCAGGTTACGCGGCAGGGCGTTGAGCAGCAGGGTCCTTCGGCCCTTCCCATGCAATGCGCCACGCCGGGAACTTATTTACCTCAGCGTCCGACTACCCGAGCATGACTCCCGGCCCTGAATCGGCGAGCATGGCCAGCATGACTGCCGCCCCTCGCCGCCGATTCGCCCGGCTGACCGCCGCCGCCGGTCTGCTGGTGACCGTCGTGGCCCTGCTGCTCGCTCCGGCGAGCCCGGCCGCGGCGCACGCCGTGCTCTCCAGTAGCAGCCCCGCCGCCTCGTCCGTGGTGCCGAACGCGCCGACCGAGGTGGTGCTCACCTTCAGTGAGCCGGTCCGCAAGGTGCCGGACAAGATCCGAGTGATCGCGCCGGACGGATCTCGGGTCGACCGGGGTGAGCCCACCTTCGCCGACAGCGTGGTGAGCATCCCCGTCGACAACTCCGCCGGCAACGGCACCTACCTGGTCACCTACCGGGTCATCTCCGCCGACAGCCACCCGGTCTCCGGGGCGTTCACCTTCTCCGTGGGCGCGCCGTCCGAGCCGCCGGTGGACGCCGGCAACGACAGTCGGGCCGACCCGGTGGTCAGCAACGCGGTCAAGGTCAGCAAGTTCGTCGGGTACGCCGGACTGCTCCTGCTGGTCGGCGCGACGCTGGTGCTCGCCCTGCTCTGGCCGCGTCGGCTGCCCCGGACCGCGCCGGCCCGGCTGGCCTGGATCGGCCTCGGGCTGGTCGCCCTGGCCACCGTCGCGACGACCCTGTTGCAGGTGCCCTACACCAACGGTGGCGGCCCGTTCGACATCACCGGCGCCGGGCTGGGCCTGGTGCTCGGCAGCACGTTCGGTGCCGCCCACCTGGTCCGGTTGGGGCTGCTGGCCGCTGCGGCGGTCCTGCTCCGGCCGCTGTTCGCCGGCTCGGTGGGCCGTACCGACCTGATCATCCTCGGGGTGCTCGGTGGGGCGGCGCTGCTCACCTGGCCGCTGGCCGGGCACCCGGCCGCCTCGCCCGCCCCGGCGGTGTCGGTGCTCGTCGACGCGGTGCACCTGGGCAGCATGGCCGTCTGGCTGGGTGGCCTGGTGATGCTCGTGGTGTTCCTGCTGCCCCGCGCCGACGAACGGGAGCTGGGCGCGATCCTGCCGATCTGGTCACGGTGGGCCGCCCTGGCGGTGTCGGCGCTGCTGCTCGCCGGCATCGTCCAGGCCCTGATCGAGGTGGCCACCCCGGCGGCCCTGGTGAACACCACGTACGGCCGGCTGGTGCTGGCCAAGGTCGGGCTCTTCGCGCTGGTGATCGCGGTCGCCGCGTACTCCCGGCACCTGGTCCGCAAGCGGATCGCGGCCAGCCGACCGGCACCGATGCGCCGGGCCGTCTGGGTCGAGTTGGCCGTCACCGCGGTCGTGCTCGCGGTGACCTCGGTGCTGGTGCAGACCCCGCCGGCCCGTACCGCCGGCGCCGACGTGGCCGGTGCCGAGAGCGGCTACTTCACCACCACCGTGCAGAGCAGCCTCTACTCGATGCAGATCGAGATGGCACCCGCCCAACGGGGCAACAACTCGGTGCACTTCTACGCCTACACGCTCGACAACCAGCCGTTGCCGATCAAGGAGTGGAAGGCCACCGTCGCACTGCCGTCGGCCGGTATCGAGGCGATCGACGTACCGCTGCTGCCCCTGACCGACAACCACGCCACCGGCGAGATCAACCTGCCGTCGGCAGGCGAGTGGGAACTGCGGGTGACCGCTCGTACCACCGAGATCGACCAGGCCACGGTGACCGCCACCGTGTCCATCCGATAGAGAGGGTTCCATCGATGATCCGTCACCGGCGTACCGTGGGTGCCATCGTCGCCCTGACGCTCGGCACCGTCGCCACGGCCGTGTTCGGTTTCGCGGCGCCCGCGTCGGCGCACGTGTCGATCAGCCCGAGCGAGGCGAAACAGGGCGGCTACGGTCGCTTCGCGTTCCGGGTGCCGAACGAGAGTGACGAGGCCTCGACCACCAAGCTGGAGATCTTCCTGCCGGAGAACGCCCCGGTCGGCTCGGTGTCGACCATGCCGGTGCCGGGCTGGACCGTCGCGGTGGAGAAGCGCAAGGTCGACCCGCCGGTGCAGGTGCACGGCGCCGAGATCTCCGAGGTGATTTCCAAGATTACCTGGACGGCCGAGGGTGCCGCGGCGGCCATCGCCCCGGGCACCTTCCAGGAGTTCCCGGTCTCCATGGGCCCGCTGCCCGACGTGGACCAGATGGTCTTCAAGGCGCTGCAGACCTACTCCGACGGCGGCGTGGTGCGCTGGATCGACGAGCCGCAGCCCGGTGGCGAGGAGCCGGCCACCCCGGCACCGGTGCTCACCCTCACCGCCGCGACGTCGACGGCGGCCCCGACCGAGGCGCCCACCGCATCGCCCGGCGCACCCGCCCAGGCAGCCGAGGACGACGACGAGGACGGCAACGGGCTCGCGGTCGGGCTTGGCGTCGCCGGGCTGGTGGCCGGGCTCGCCGGGCTGGTGCTGGGCGGCCTGGCATTCGCGCGTACCCGACGGGTCGGCGGTCCCGGCCAGGGCGGCGAGGCGACGGCGGCCCCCTGACCCCCACCCCGCCCACCACGAGACCCGCCGGCATCCTCCGGCGGGTCTCGCCGTCTCCGCCGCCCTCTTCGTTCCCGCTGTCCTCACCGTCTCTGCTGCCGTCTTCGTTTCCCGCTGTCTCCGCTCTCCTCGCTGTCTCCACGTCTCCGCTGCCGTCCTGCCTCCTGCGGTCTCCCCTGGCTCTCTGGCTGGTGGTCCGACAGGTCTTCTCCGCGTGCCTGCCGGATATCCACTGATCAGCCGTTCGTCGTGGGTAAGGTCGGCCGGGTAGTTGGCTACGGAGAGGGATATGGCGGATGCGTTTCGTGTGGACGCTGGCCGGAATGTTGCTGCTGGCCGTCGGCATCACCGCGCTGGTCGGCGCTGCCGCGCTCGGCCTGCTGACCGGTCACGCCGACCCGGGTGGTGCCTACGCGGCTCGCTTCGAGACCGTGCAGACCACCGGGCACGCGGTGGTGGTGACCGACCTCGACGAGCTGGTACGCCAGGAGGTGCCGCTCGCCGGCGTCGGTGAGGCCCGGATGCGACTGGACGCCCGCACCCATGACGGCCCGGCCTTCGTCGGCCTGGCCCCCGCCGACGAGGTACGACGCTGGCTGGCCGGCGCGCCGTACGCCGTCGTCGAGCGGATGGCGCTGGCCCGGGGCCCGCTGCCGGTCCGCCTGACACCGGTCACCCCGTCCGACGGCGAGCGGCCGACCGTACCGGCCGGACCCGGCGCGCAGACCTTCTGGACCCGCGCCGGCAACGGAACCCTGGAATGGACCCCCGACGAGCTGGCCGGGCAGCGACTCAGCCTGGTACTGATGCGCACCGACGGTCGCGCCGACCTGACCCTGGACCTGCGAGCCGAGGTACGCCCCGGCTGGCTGGCCCCGGCCACCTGGGGCTCGCTGACCGCCGGCATGCTGCTGGTGATCGTCGCCGCGCTGCTCCTGCTGCGCCCGGTACGCCCCCGCGAGGTGATCATCGTGGTCGAGCCGGACCAGGTGCCGATCCTCGCCGGCCGCCTCGGAATCAGCTCGCTCAGCGGCCTCGGGGCCCCGCCCCCGAACCGTTTCGCCGAGCGACAACTCGTCGCGGTGGGCAGCAGCACCCTGCCCGCCACCCGAGCAATAGCCCCCGTACCCCGCCCCCAGACCCTCGCCGACCTCCCCGCCCCCCACCACCCCCTACGCCCCCCAGCCCCACCCCACTAACACCCCCGACCCGACACACCTTCACACCCCACACCCACACCCACACCCACGCCCCCACGCCGCGCCCGCTCGCCGCAGCGTCCCGAGCTAGCTCTCGCAGGCACCCCTTGCCCCCGCGATCTTGCACTTTCTGTCGGGGCAAAGGCGGTATAAGACGCGCATCGGTGACTGAAAGTGCAAGATCGACGGGGTTGGTCGGGCGGGGCGTGGCGGGCACCATCCCTGCCTCCGCGATCATGCACTTCTCGTCGGGGCGAAGGGGGCATAAGCCGTATAGGAGCGACCGAAAGTGCAAGATCGACGAGGCGGGGCGGGCGGGGTGCAACGGAGCGGGCGCGACGGGTGCTTATCGGGGGATGGGGGTTTTGGGGTGGGTGGTGGGGTGGGGGGATTTTGTGGGCTTGGTGCCGGTGCGGGTACGGATGGGGAGGACGGCGAGGAGGAGTAGGCAGAGCAGCACGTATGCGTTGCGTCCGACGAATTCCCAGGGGGTGTCGGTCGGTGTCGGGGCGATTCCCCAGTCGTAGAAGGAGACCACCCCGTACACGATGATGGCGCTGGTGCCGACGGCGACGGCGGCCAGTCGACGGCGGCGGCGTGCTCCCTCGGCGGTGCGTGGGTTGGTGCTCAGGGTTGCGTCGATCAGGATCACCACCGCCGGAATGAACCAGTAGATGTGGTGGGTCCAGGTGATCGGGCTGATCAGCGCCGCCACCAGGCCGGTCAGGGTCAGGCCGGTCAGCGCGTCACCGGCCTGCGAGGCGCGTACGGCGCGCCACAGTCCGTACCCGACGGTCGCCGCGACCAGCGGCAGCCAGATCAGGCGGCTCGGATCTTCCGGGGCGGAGAGCCGACTCAGCAGCCCGAACAGCGACTGATTGCCGGTGTAGTCGGTGCGGCCGACGCGGTCGGTGGCCCACAACTCGTGCGTCCAGAAGCGCCACGAGTCTCCGGGCGCGACGGCGGCGGCGAGCAGGGTCGCTCCGGCGGCGGTCGCGGTCGCCACCGCTGCGGCCCGCCACCGCCGGGTCGCCAGCAGGTAGACCACGAAGATGCCGGGGAACAGCTTGAGCGCCGCCGCCAACCCGATGCCCACGCCGGCCCAGCGGCTGTCCCGGGGTACGGCGAACAGCAGGTCGGCCAGGATCAGCACTACCAGCAGCATGTTGATCTGGCCGAAGGTGATGGTCTCCCGGGTGCTCTCCACCCCCAGGACGAACAGCGCCCCCACCGCCAGGGTGAACAGGTACGGCAGCCGGTGTCGGCGGATCACCGGATCGAGCAGCCATTTCGTGGTG
Source organism: Micromonospora fiedleri (assembly GCF_016774385.1). Classification (NCBI taxonomy): domain Bacteria; kingdom Bacillati; phylum Actinomycetota; class Actinomycetes; order Micromonosporales; family Micromonosporaceae; genus Micromonospora; species Micromonospora fiedleri. Next base: position 607,313 of record NZ_JAETXL010000001.1, on the reverse strand, counting down.
ACCAGTACGCCCAACAGGGTCAACCCGGTGAAGATCGCGGCCGTGATCCCGAGCTTGAGGTGACCGAAGGGCAGCAGCAGGAGGGCGGCGAACGGGGGATAGGTGAAGTACAACTCGCCCTGCACCCGATCGGGCTGCACGTAGTCGTAGAGCGGGTTGCCGGCGGCCCACCAGTCCATCGCCGACATGTAGATCTTCAGATCGAAGAAGTTGTGCACCCTGCCGGGCAGGTAGAGGGCCGGTAGTGCCGCCGCGACAACCAACACGCTGAGTATCCGGCGGTCCCGGCGGGCACCAGGGTCCGCTACATCGGCGGTGCGGGGTGTGGCGGGATCGGCGGGCACGGGAAAACCCTAGCGGTCGCTCGGCCCGGCGGCGTGCAGCCACGAGGCTTGGGCTGCGCGTAGGCTGTCCCGGTGGCTGATCTTCTTGTCTGGATCGACTGTGAGATGACCGGGCTGGACCTCGGCAGCGACAAGCTGATCGAAGTCGCCGCGTTGGTCACCGATCCTGATCTCAACGTGCTCGGTGACGGCGTGGACGTGGTGATCCACGCGGACGACGCGGCGCTGGACGCCATGCCGGAGATCGTCCGGACGATGCACGGCAAGTCCGGGCTCACCGAGGAGGTACGCCGCTCCACGGTCACCCTGGCCGAGGCCGAGGACATGGTGCTCGACTACGTCAGCCGGCACGTGAAGGATCCCCGTACCGCCCCGCTGTGTGGCAACTCCATCGCCACCGACCGGGGGTTCATCGCCCGGGACATGCCCCGCCTCGACGCCCACCTGCACTACCGCATGATCGACGTGTCCTCGATCAAGGAGCTGTGCCGGCGCTGGTACCCCCGGGTGTACTTCGGTCAGCCGCAGAAGGGCCTGGCGCACCGGGCCCTGGCCGACATCCGGGAGAGCATCCGGGAGCTGGAGTACTACCGGCGCACCATCTTCGTGCCGCTGCCCGGGCCGGACGTGGACACCGCCAAGGGCATCGCGGCCGGCCTCTGAACCACCCCGCAACCCGCTGGACGCGCTCGACAGTGGTGGGGGTATGATTTCTTCGCACCGCTCGGGCGCAGACCGGGCGTGGCGGCATGGTGGCTGTAGCTCAGTTGGCAGAGCACCGGGTTGTGGTCCCGGTTGTCGTGGGTTCAATTCCCATCAGTCACCCAGTCAGTGGATCAGATCCACAAGCTCAGGCCCCCTCTCGCAGGGGGCCTGAGCTTTTTGTGTGGGTGCCCAGGGCGAGTGGTGCCGTCGCGCCAAGGTCAGACCATCTCGGCGGTGTGGTCCGCCCTGTCCGCCACCAGTTCCAGCGCCAATGGTCTGACCACCTACCAATCATCGGTGATCCGGTCGGTCGCGATCCGCTGTTCGGTCGGCCGGTCTCAGGTGTTCGGCGTCCGCCGCATCGGCCGCCCGAATATCCGTCCTGACCTGCGGGAACCTTGCTCGTTTCGGATAACGAACTGATCACGGAGTCTTACCTGACCTGAACTTTCCTCGGTAGGTTGCAGCAAGGCATGAGGTCGGACCTCATTCCTCGTGCCTCTTAACTGACGAGGTGAGTTGACGAGTGCAGGAACCCGCCCCCCGGTACGCCGGATACCAGTCCTTCGACTACTTGACGCCGCACGTGGACTACAAGGTCTTCGAGCTGGCTCCGCAGCTCGGCCGCGTGCCGGAGCACGATCTGGGTCTCAACGCCGAGCAGTACGCCCGGGTGGCCCGGCTGCTTCAGGAGCACATGGCCATCTCGCTGCACGAGCACCCGAAGATCCTGCCGGCCGACGTGTCTCAGCTGCGCGACTACAACCGCACCGGCCGCAACTCGTTCGGCTTCGAGGGCCTGGCCCGCTCCGGTCTGACCGCGGTGTTCGACAACTTCATGAACGGCACCGGCTGCGTGACGAGTGAGCACGCCTGGAAGTGGGACGACGTCATCTACGACATCGGTCTGCGCTTCGCCGACATCGCCAAGCAGGACCACGTGGTGGTGGCGACCACGTTGGAACAGATCTTCGAGGCCAAGCGCAACGGCCAGATCGCCCTGGTGGCGGGCCTGGAAGCGGCCACGATGATCGAGAACGAGCTGGACCGGATCGACATCCTCTACGGCTTCGGCGTACGCCAGATGGGCATCGCCTACAGCCAGGCGAACATGCTCGGTTCCGGCCTCTCCGAGGACCGCGACGGCGGGCTGACCCACTTCGGGCGGCGCGCGGTGGACCGGATGAACAAGCTCGGTATCGCCATCGACATCTCGCACTCCGGCGACCAGACCTCGCTGGACGTGATCGAGGCGAGTCGGGTGCCGGTGTTCATCACCCACGCCGGTGCCCGCTCGGTCTGGAACACCCCTCGGATGAAGCCGGACGAGGTGATCCGGGCCTGCGCCGAGCGCGGTGGCGTGATCGGCATCGAGGCCGCTCCGCACACCACCCTCTCGGCGGACCACCCACACCACTCGATCGAGTCGGTGATGGACCACTTCACGTACTGCGTGGAGCTGGTCGGCATCGACCACGTCGCGTTCGGCCCGGACACCAACTTCGGTGACCACGTCGGCCTGCACGACAGCTTTACCCAGCACCTGGCGATCGGTAAGGCCCACGGGGTGGTGGACCACCCGCGGGTTCCGTACGTGAGCGGCATGGAGAACCCGGCGGAGTGCTTCAGCAACATCGTCGGGTGGTTGGTCACGCACGGTTACTCCGACGACGAGATCGCCAAGGTCATCGGCGGCAACATCATCCGGGTTCTTCAGGAGGTTTGGTGAAAATGGCAGTGAAGGGTCGTTGGCGGCTCGCTGTCGCGCTCGGCGTGGTGGCCACGCTGGGTGTGTCTGGCTGCGGCCTTAACGAGGACAACAACTCGTCGTCCAGCAACTCGTCGTCGGACACGGTGCTGCGGATCGGCACCACCACCGACGTGAGCAACTTCAACCCGCTCCAGTCGCTCAGCAAGACCGACTCGTGGATTCTCAACGCGATGTACCCGCACCTGCTGCGGATCGACGAGAACGCGAAGAAGTCCCCGGAGCTGGCCAAGGAGTACCGCTACGAGGACGACGGCAAGACCGCCGTTTTCGTGCTGCGCGACGACTTCAAGTGGTCCGACGGCAAGCCGGTGGTCGCCGACGACGTGAAGTTCAGCGCCGAGAAGATCATGGAGTACAAGCTCGGCAACGTCGCCGCCAAGCTGACCTGGGTCGAGTCGATCGAGGCGCCGGACGCGACCACTGTCAAGTTCAAGCTCTCCCAGCCGTACGCGCCGTTCGCCGAGGGCGTCGGCTTCTGGATGTCCGTCGTGCCGAAGCACATCTTCGAGCCGGCCGGTGACCTCTCCAAGTTCGCCAACGACTCGAACTGGGTCGGCGCCGGACCGTTCGTCCTGGACAGCGTGACCAAGGGCCAGCGCTACGTGATGAAGCGCAACGAGCACTACCCGCTCGCGCCGGGTGGCAAGGCCGCGGTCAGCCAGGTCGAGTACCGGGTCTACCCGGACGTGAACACGATGATGCTGGCGCTGCGCAACGGCGACATCGACCTGATGGGTACGCCGGTGCCGATCTCGGCGGCGAAGACCTTCGAGGGCGACGACAAGATCAAGCTGGAGAAGGTCGGGGCGCTCGGCTTCGCGCACCTGACCTACAACATGAAGAACAAGTACCTGGCCGACCAGCAGGTCCGGCAGGCGCTGTCGATGGCGGTGGACACCAAGGCGATCATCTCCGCGGTGCTTCAGGGTGACGGCCAGCAGATGGCCGGTCCGATCTCGCCGATCTTCTCGGAGTACGACAACACCGAGCTCCAGCCGTACCCGTTCGACCCCGAGGGCGCGAAGGCCAAGCTGAGCGCGGCGGGCTACAAGGACGCCAACAACGACGGCTTCTTCGACGAGCTCTCCTTCGGTGTGGCCTGCGACCAGTCCAACGCCAACATCACCCGCGTGGTGCAGCTCTTCCGGGAGAGCGCGGCCAAGGCCGGCATCAAGCTGGAGAACGAGTGCGTCGAGCGCAACACCTTCCTCACCCGCACCAAGAACGGTGAGTACGACATCGACGCCTCCCAGTGGGGTGTGTTCGACAACCCGATGGACCAGCTGCGCAGCACCTACCTGTCCAGCAACCCGGGTGGCATCAACTACAACCTGCTCGAGTCGGCCGAGATGGACGCCCTGATCAACGACGCGGCCGGCACCACCGACCCCGAAGAGTTCAAGGCCAAGATCAAGAACATCGACAAGGTCGTGCACGAGCAGGCGTACCTGACCCCGCTGTACGTGGAGAACTTCCAGTTCGCCTACAACGCCAGCAAGTTCACCGGCTTCGTCCCGTCGCCGTCGGACTTGCTCGGCATGGTGACCGCGTACTCGCTGGCCCAGGTCACTCCGGTCAAGTAACCCCCAACCAGAGGGAAAGGAGGGGTCCCCCGTGGTGCGTTTCGTGCTCAGCCGGGCATTGAAGGCCGTCCTGACCGTGTGGATCGCGATCACCTCGACGTTCTTCCTGCTCCGGCTGCTGCCGGGGGACCCCACGACCCTCATGGTCGAGGGCGACATGACGCCGGAGATGCAGGCGGCACTGCTCAAGACGTACGGCCTGGACCGGCCGTTGTGGGAGCAGTACGTGTCGTACCTGCGCGAGCTGGTCCAGGGCAACCTGGGCATCTCGTTCCGGCAGATCCAACCGGTCACCGACATCATCGTCGACCGCCTGCCCTGGACGTTGCTGCTGGCCGGCAGCGCGTTCGTCCTGACCGTCGCGGTGGGCATCCCGATCGGGGTGACCGCCGCGGTCAACCGGGGCAAGTGGCTCGACCGGGCGTTACAGGGCTTCGGCATCAGCGCCAACGCGCTCTTCGTGCCCAGCGTCGCGATCCTGCTGCTGGTCTTCTTCGGCGCCCAGCTCGGCTGGTTCCCGATCGGTGGGGCGATCGACCCGGACACCCGGGGACTGGGCGCCTACCTGAGCCTGGCCCACCACCTGGTGCTGCCGGTGCTCTCCCTGGTCCTGGTGCAACTCGGCCCGTACGCGCTGACGCTGCGGACCAACATGATCGAGGTCCTCGGTGAGGACTACATCCGGGCTGCCCAGGCCCGGGGCCTGTCGGCCCGCCGGCGGGTCTGGAAGCACGGTCTGCGCAACGCGATCCTGCCGGCGCTGACCCTGATGGGCCTGCAACTGGGCACGCTGGTCGGCGGCGCGGTGCTGACCGAGACGGTCTTCGCCTATCCCGGGGTCGGCCGCCTGATCTACGAGGCGGTGGGTCAGCAGGACTACCCGGTGATCCAGGGCGCATTCATCATGCTCGCCGTCACGGTGGTGTTCGCCAACGCCCTGACCGACATGCTCTACGCCGTCCTCAACCCCCGCATCCGCCTGTGAGCGCCGCAGACGTGCGCGTCCCCGCCACCGTGAACGAAGGGAGGGTGCCGTGAGTGCCCCTGTGCTGACCGAGCCGGCACCGCCGTCGGCGCCGACGGCCTCCAAGCGGTCCTCCTTGCTGGGTTACCTGCGGCAGCCCACCGTGGCGCTGTCGGTGCTGGTGCTGCTGACGATGGTGCTGATGGCGGTCTTCGCGCCGTTGATCGCCGACGAGCCCAGCGGCGCCGGCCCGGATGTGTTGCAGTCGCCGTCGGGCGCGCACTGGTTCGGCACCGACGACCTCGGGCAGGACGTCTTCGCCCAGGTGGTCTGGGGCACCCGGACCAGCCTGGTGATCGGTCTGGCCGCCTCGCTGATCGCGATCGTGCTGGGCACCACGATCGGGCTGGCGGCGGCGTACTTCCGGCCGATCGACGCGGTCGCCACGGTGATCACCGATGTGATGCTGGCGCTGCCCACCCTGCCCCTGATGATCATGCTGGCCGCGGTGGTCAGCCCCAGCGTGGTGACCCTGACCCTGATCATCGGGTTCTTCGCCTGGCCCGAGGTGGCCCGGCTGATCCGCTCGCAGGGGCTGGTGATCAGCGCGATGCCGTACATCGACGGGGCCCGGGTGCTCGGCGCCACCGGCTGGCGGATCGTCACCCGCGAGATCCTGCCCGCCGTCGTCTCGCTGATGATCGTCAGCGTGCTGCTCACCGCCTCCCGGGCGGTGATCTCCGAGGCCGGCCTGAGCTTCCTCGGCCTCGGCGACCCGGACGCCTGGTCCTGGGGGCGGATCCTGCTCAACGCCCAGCGCAGCGGCACGATCGCGATCGCCTGGTGGCAGACCCTCTTCCCGTCCCTGGCGATCCTGCTGCTGGTGCTCGCCGCGACCCTCGCCGGAATGCGGTTCAACGACTCCCGTGACCCCCGCCGCAACGGAGGCTGACCAGTGCGACTTCCCGACAGCTTCTACACAAGCGTCCGTACCCGACTCAGCGAGGCGCTCGACGAGCGTGGCCTGGACGGCTACCTGGCCACCTCGCCGCCGGAGGTCGCCTTCCTCAGCGGCTTCTTCTACATCGCCACCGAGCGACCGGTCTACCTGTGGATGCCCCGCGAGGGTGAGCCGCTGCTGGTCATCCCCCGCCTCGACGAGGAGTACGCCGCGCAGCAGGGGGTGACCCTGCCGATGGTCACCTACTTCGAGTACCCGGGTGTGGTCAGCGCTGAGGAGACCCTGGCCGCCGCCCTGTCGCGGCCCGGTGGGGCGGGCCGCCGCATCGGGGTGAGCGCCGGGGTGTCGGTGGCCGCGTTCCGGGCGTTGTCCGGGGCCATCGGCGGTGCGGAACTGGTCACCACCGACGCGGTGGCGAAGCTGCGACTGTGCAAGTTCCCCGAGGAGATCCCGTTCCACGAGGCCGCCGCCCGGATCTGCGACGAGATGCTCGCCGCCGGGCGCGCTCTGATCGAGGAGGCGCTGGCCTCCGGTGGCCCGCTGCCCCGCGAGGACGAGATCGCCCGGCACGTGATCGGTTACGGCACCGATCAGATGTACGCCCACTACGACCTGGTCGTCTACACCACCAAGTTGGCCGGGGGACTTGTCTACGCCGGCCCGAACTCGGCGCTGCCGCACGGCCTGCCGACCCGTCGACGGGTACGGCCGGGCGACACCCTGATCCTCTCCCTCGGCGCGGCGGTGGCCAGCCGTTTCGTGGAGAGCGAACGGACCTTCATCATCGGTGAGCCCACCGCCGAACAGGTGCGCTACTACGAGGCCGACCGGCAGGCGCAGGAGGTGGGCACCCAGGCGATGGTCGCCGGGCGGACCTGCGCCGAGGTCAACAAGATCTGCCTGGACGTGCTGCGTGACCAGGGGCTGGGGGACTACATCCGGCACCGGCAGGGGCACGGCATCGGGCTGCAGAACCACGAGGCGCCGTGGGTCGAGGACGGCGATCACACCGTGCTCGCCCCCGGGATGCTGCTCTCCAGCGAACCCGGTGTCTACGTGCCCGGGCACGCCGGTTACCGCATTTCCGACACGGTCCTGGTGCAGCAGGACGGTCCGCGCCGGCTCACCGGCTACCCGCGCGACCTGGCGTCCAACATCATCGAGGGGGTCCGGTGAAAATCAACGGAGCGGAACTGGTCGTCGAGGCGTTCGGCCCCGAGGACGGCCCGGCGATGATCGTGCACCACGGCGCACCGGGTCTGGGCTCGCGCAGCGAACCGAAGCGGTCTTTCGGTCCCTTCTCCGACCGGTTGCGGGTCATCGTCTTCGACGCCCGGGGCTCCGGCGAGTCCAGCGACGACGAGCCCTTCACCCACGAGCAGTGGGTGGCCGACGTGGACGCGATCCGGGAGCACTTCGGCTACGAGAAGATCGTCATGGCCGGCGGCTCGTACGGCGGTTTCATCGCCATGGAGTACGCCATCGCGCACCCCGACCGGGTCTCCGCGCTGGTGCTGCGGGACACCGCAGCGGACACCTCGCACGACTACCTGGCGGTGGAGCGGGCCCGCAACACCGATCGGTCGGTGATCCCGGAGTGGGTCATCGACCGGATCGGCACCGGCCGGTTCGAGAGCAACGAGCAGCTGCGCGAGTACTGGCGGGCCATCCTGCCGCTCTACGACCACCAGCACGACCCGGCCAAGGACGAGGCGCGGCTCGCCGCCACCCGCTTCCACTACCGCACCCACAACGCCGCCTTCGGGCAGAACATGCCCCGGTACGACCTCAAGCCGAAGCTGCCCTCGATCACCTGCCCGACCCTGGTCACCGTGGGCCGGCACGACTGGCGTACGCCGGTGGAGGCCTCGCAGGTCATCGCCGACCTGGTGCCCAACGGTGAGCTGGTGGTCTTCGAGAACTCCGGCCACTCCCCGCAGTTGGAGGAGCCCGAGCTGTTCCAGCAGGTGGTGCGGGACTTCCTGCACCGAGCCGGAGTACTGCGATGAGCCTGTTGGAGATCGACGACCTGCGGGTCGCGTTCCCCGGTCACAGCGGGCCGGTCAACGCGGTCAACGGGGTGTCGCTCGAAGTCGACTCCGGACGGACCCTGGCCATCCTCGGCGAGTCCGGCTCCGGCAAGAGCGTCACCGCGCAGGCGGTGATGGGCATCCTCGACGTACCGCCCGCCACGGTCAGCGGATCGGTCCGGTTGCAGGGCCGGGAGCTGCTCAGTCTGCCCCGCAAGCAGCGGGAGCGGATCAGCGGCGAGGAGATCGGCATGGTGTTCCAGGACGCCATGGCCGCCCTAAACCCGGTCTTCACCATCGGCCACCAGATCATGGAGGTGCTGCGGGTACGCCGGGGCATGTCCCGCGCCGACGCCCGCCGCCGGGCCATCGAACTCGTCGACCGGGTACGCATCCCGGCGGCCAAGGACCGGCTGCGCGACTACCCGCACCAGTTCTCCGGCGGCATGCGCCAACGCATCATGATCGCGCTGGCCATCTCCCTGGAACCGGACCTGCTGATCGCCGACGAACCCACCACCGCCCTGGACGTGACCGTGCAGGCCCAGGTGATGGAGCTGCTCGCGGAGATCCAACGGGACAGCGGCATGGGCCTGCTGCTGATCACCCACGACCTGGGTGTGGTGGCCGAGGTCGCCGACGAGGTGGCGGTGATGTACGCCGGCCGGATCGTCGAACGCGGCACGGTCGAGCAGATCTTCGCCGGGCCGGCGCATCCGTACACCGAAGGGTTGCTCGCCTCGATGCCCCGGGTGGACCGGCGCGACGAGCAGCTCTACGCGATTCCCGGCGCCCCGCCGAACCCGGCCCGGCTGCCCACCGGATGCCCCTTCCACCTGCGCTGCCCCCGGGCCACCGACGAATGCCTGGTGACCCTGCCGCCGCTGCACGCGCTGCCGGCCCACCGGGCCAGCGCCTGCCACCACCACGAGGAGGTGCTCGGTGCCACCCAGCGATGACGTGGTGCTACGGGTCGAGAACCTGGTCAAGCACTTCCCCGTCAAGGGACGCATCCCGTTCGTCTCCGGCGGGGTCGTCAAGGCCGTCGACGGGGTCTCCTTCGACCTGCGCCGCGGCGAGACCCTCGGCGTGGTGGGGGAGTCCGGCTGCGGCAAGAGCACCCTCGCGCGGATGCTGGTCGGGCTGGAGCAGCCCACCTCCGGCGCGGTGCGCTTCGGCAAGTCGGTGGTGCACCAGGCCAAGGGGCGGGAGCTGCGGGCGCTGCGCCGGCGGATCCAGATCGTGCTCCAGGACCCGTACACCTCGTTGAACCCGCGCCGGACGATCCGGGAGATCCTGCTCCAGCCCTTCGAGATCCACCCGGACGTGCTGGACCGCCGCCGCCGGGTCGAGCGGATCAAGGAACTGCTGGACCTGGTCGGCCTCGACGCCAGCCTGCACCTGGACCGCTACCCGCACCAGTTCTCCGGCGGTCAGCGCCAACGCATCGGCATCGCCCGGGCGTTGGCCCTGAACCCCGACGTGATCGTCTGCGACGAGCCGGTCTCCGCACTTGACGTCTCCGTCCAGGCCCAGGTGGTCAACCTGCTGGAACGCCTCCAGGACGAGCTGGGCGTGGCGTACGTCTTCATCGCCCACGACCTGTCGGTGGTGCGGCACATCTCCGACCGGGTCGCCGTGATGTACCTCGGCAAGCTGGTGGAGACCGGGCCGGAGATCGACCTGTACGAGTCGCCCAAGCACCCGTACACCAGCGCGCTGCTCTCCGCGGTGCCGGTGCCCGACCCGGCCGGCCGCCGACAGCGGCAGCGGATCCTGCTGGCCGGTGACCCGCCCAGCCCGGTCAACCCGCCGTCGGGTTGCCGGTTCCGGACCCGCTGCTGGCAGGCCACCGACACCTGCGCCACGACCGAACCCCCGCTGGCCGCCGGAGCACATCCGGTCGCCTGCCACTATCCGCTGGCCGCGTGACGGCCGGCTACCCGTCCTGACAAGGAGAAGGTGTCTTGCTGCTAGATCCCGCCCCCCGGTACCAGGGCCACAGGTCGTACTCGTACCTGGAGCCGCACTCGGACTACCGGGTGTTCGCGCTGGCCAAGGAAGTCGGTCGGGTGCCGGAGCACGACCTCGGACTGACCGACGCCCAGCGTGCGCGGGTGACCCGGCTGCTCACCGAGCACACCGCCATCTCGCTGCACGAGCACCCGGTGATCCTGCCCGAGGACGTCCGTGAGCTGCGCGCCTACAACCGGACCGCGCGCCAGCGCACCGGCTACGAGGGCCTGGCCCGCTCCGGCCTGACCGCCGTCTTCGACAACTTCATGGCCGGCGCCTCCTGCGTGACAAGCGAGAACGGTTGGAAGTGGAACGACCTCATCTACGCCCTCGGGATGCGGATGAGTGACCTCTACAAGCAGGACCACGTCTTCCTGGCCACCTCGCTGGCCGACATCCACGCGGCCAAGCGGGACGGCCGGCTGGCCCTGGTCGCCGGCCTGGAATGCAGCAGCCCGATCGAGAACGAACTGGACCGCATCGACATCCTGTACGGCTTCGGTGTCCGCCAGCTCGGCATCGCCTACAGCCAGGCGAACATGCTCGGCGGTGGTCTGTCGGAGAAGCACGACGGTGGGTTGACCCACTTCGGGCGGCGCGCGGTGGACCGGATGAACAAGCTCGGTATCGCCATCGACATCTCGCACTCCGGCGACCAGACCTGTCTGGACGTCATCGAGGCCAGCCGGGTGCCCGTGTTCATCACCCACGCCGGTGCCCGCGCGGTGTGGGACACCTCCCGGATGAAGCCGGACGAGGTGATCCGGGCCTGCGCCGAGCGCGGTGGCGTGATCGGCATCGAGGCCGCCCCGCACACCACGCTCTCCGAGGCACACAAGCACCACTCGATCGAGTCGGTGATGGACCACTTCACGTACTGCGTCGACCTGGTCGGCATCGACCACGTGACGTTCGGTCCGGACACGATGTTCGGTGACCACGTCGGGGTGCACAACACCTACGCCGGCAACTACGCCCACGATGCCGGCAACCGGCCGGAGCACCCGCGGGTGGAGTACGTGTCCGGACTGGAGAACCCGGGCGAGGCGTTCGGCAACATCGTCGGCTGGCTGGTCAAGCACGACTACTCCGACGACGAGATTGCCAAGGTGATCGGCGGCAACACGATCAGGGTGCTTGAGCAGGTCTGGTGACCTTCCGGCCGATCGGCCGGGCGGGCACCGACGAACTAAACTCCCTAGGCCGTCGACGGCGGGAACGATGAGGTGAGGGCGGATGGCTCGGCGCGAAACCGCGCTACAAGCGGCGCACGGCCGACTCCGGGAGCTGATCGGCAGTGAGTTCCACTCGGGCGACAAGCTGCCCAACGAGCGGGACCTGGCCGAGCGGCTGGAGGTCAGCCGGGCCACCGTACGCGAGGTGCTCGGCCAGCTCGCGGCCGAGGGAGTGGTGACCCGTACCTGGGGGATCGGCACCTTCGTGCACGACGGCGCCGAGCGGGTGCCGGTGTCGATCAGCGACGTCACCGCGCTGCGGGACCGGATCACCGCTTCCGGCCACCGGCCGACCCTTCAGGACGCCGCAGTCAGCCGGGCCACCTGCCCGCCTGACTGCGCGAAGGTCCTCGGGTTGGCGCCGGAGGCACCGGTGTGGCGGGTCGACCGTCTCTTCGCCGTGGACGGCGTCCCCGCCGCCTGGATCCGTGACCACCTGCCGTTGAGCTTCGACGGCCGTGACCTCGACCCGTCCGGGCTGGTCAGCATCGACCTGGACATGTTCGAGTTCCTGGCCAGCGCCACCGGCATGCCGGTGTGCCGGGCCGAGATCGAACTCGCCGCCGTCCTCGCCGACGAGGAGTCGACGGCCCGGCTCGGCGTCGCGCTCGGGCATCCGTTGATCACCGCAACCCAGATCGGGTACGGCAGCAACGGCGCCGCCCTCTTCCACGGGCACTTCACGGTACGCACCGACGTGCTGACCCTGAAGCTCAGCCGAGGTGGGGACCCGCAGCCCAGCCGGTGACCATGCTGCTCCGACAACGGCCCGACGCCCGGGTACCGGTGATTGACCGGTACCCGGGCGTCGGCTCGATGGGGCGCAGCAGCTGATTCTGCGCGGCAGGCTCAGGGGGTGGCGCTGGCCGTGACGTCCGGATCGGCCGCCTCGTCCTCGGTCGTCTCCTCGTCTGCGGCCTCGTCGTCGGCGGTTTCGTCGTCGGCCGGCTCGTACGGCAGGGCGCTGCCCTTGACGTACTGCTCCCAGCTGACGTTCCAGTCCGTCCAGCCGTTGCCGAGCTGGAGCTTGCGCTCGGTGCCCTTCACCACGATCGGGTCACCGACCCGGGTGTTGTTGAACAGCCAGGCACCGTTGGCCATCGAGACGTTCACGCAGCCGTGCGAGACGTTCGTGGTGCCCTGCTGCCCCTCCGACCACGGCGCGGCGTGGATGAACTCGCCACCCCAGGTCAACCGCTGGGCGTAGTCGATCTTCGTGCGGTACCCGTCCTCCGGGCCCAGCTCGTCGAACGTGTCGAAGACCGTCTTGCGCAGCTTCTCCATCACCACCATCGTGCCGCTGGACGACGGGGTGCTCTTCTTGCCCAGGCTCACCGGAATCGTCTTGATCGTCTCGCCGTCGCGGGTGACCACCATCCGCTTGGTGCTGTTGTCCACAGTCATGACCAGCTTCGGGCCGATCTTGATGTCGACGGTCAGGTCCGCCCGGCCGTACCAGCCGTCGCCCAGCGGCAGCCCACCGGCCTGCACCCGGTACGACACCTTGCTCCCGGCCTGCCAGAACTCCTTCGGCCGGTAGCGGACCTCGGTGGGGCTGACCCAGTGCCAGATGCCCTCCTGGGCCGGCGACGAGGTCACCGTCATCCGCCGCTGCAACTCGGGCCGGTACTGCTCCGGAATGGCCCGACCGAACTTCACGATCAGGGGCATGGCCACCCCGACGGTCTGGTCGTCACCGAGGAAGCTGGTGATCCGGACCTGCTTGCTCGGCTGCTTCATCACGGTGAACGCGCTGGTGGCGGTCACCGGAAGGCCGTCGTCCCCGGTCGCGGTGACGGTGGCGGTGTACGACTCGCCGTACGACAGCGCCTTCGACGGCAACCAGCTCTTACCGTCCTTGGCCAGGGTGCCCTTGACCTTCTTGCCGGCGGAGTCGGTCAACTCGACCGAGGTCTCCTCGGCCTGCTCGGTGGCGAAGGTGATGGCCGTGGCCGCCGGCACGTTCGTCGCGTCCGCGGCCGGCTCGCTGATGGTCACCGACGCCTTCGCGGCCGGCTGATCGGCTCCGCCCTGCCAGCCCGGCGCGTTGTCGCCGCCATTACCGCCGCCCGTGCAGGCGGAGGTCAGCGCCAACGCCACGGCGAGCATCCCCGCGGCGAGCACCCCCCGCCGCCGGTTGCGCTGGTCCCGAACTCGCATGGTGTCCTCACAGTCGTGGTCCGCTGCCCATCCACATCACAGACGCATCAGCTCACGTACCCGTTGCACAGGGTGAACCGAAACACCTGAAAGCGGATGTCCGGATAGTGACATATTCGGCCCGGTCACAAAGCCGGACCGGCACCACCGTCCGGCACCGGCAGCGCGCTGCCCTTGACGAACTCCGCCCAGCTCAGATCCCACGCCGTCCACCCGTTCCCGGCTGCCAACTTACGCTCGGTGCCGGTGATGGTGATCGGGTCGCCGATCTTCGTACGCTCGAAGAGCCACCTGGCGTTCGCCATCGAGACGTTCACGCAGCCGTGGGAGACATTCTGCCTCCCCTGCACGTGCTCCGACCAGGGCGCGGCGTGGATGTACTCGCCACCCCAGGTGATGCGCTGGGCGAACTGGATGTCCGTGACGTAGCGGTTCTCCGGGTCGGGGTCGTCCATCGTGTCGAAGACCGTCGCCTCCTTCTTCTCCATCACCACCAGGGTGCCGCTGGAGGAAGGAGTCTTCGTCTTGCCGAGGCTCACCGGCAGCGTCTTGATCAGCTTGCCGTTCTCGTACACCCGCATCTGCTTGTCGGAGTTCGTCACCTTCATCTCGAAGGCGGAGCCGATCTTGGCGGTGGCGGTCCGGTCGACGTTGCCGTACCGACCGTTGCTCAGCGGAATGCCGGCCAGCGCGATGCGTACGGAGATCTTCGTGCCCGCCTTCCAGAACTCCGGCGCCCGGTAGTACGCCTGGGTGCCGTTGCTCACCCAGTGCCAGGCACCCGGCTGCGGCGGATCCGTCTGCACGAACATCCGCTTCTGCACCTTCGCCCGGTCCTTCTTCGCGATGCCCGGGTGGAACTCCGCCACCACCGGCATCGCCACCCCGTACGTCCGGTCGTCGAACAGGTACAACCCGGAATTGATCACCGAGGCGGGCTTGGCCATCGTGGTGAACGTGCTGGTGCCCTCGCTGACCGAGCCGTCCGGCTGGCTCGCGGTCACCGTGGCCGTGTAGCGCGTCGACCACTTCAACGGCGCCGACGGCACCCACGAGGAGCCGTCCGTCCGCAACTTGCCCTTGACCTTCTTGCCGTTGTCGGTGGTCAACGTCACCGACGTGACCTTGCCTCCGTCCGGCAGCTTGGCCCCGATCTCCGCGCTGACCGGGCGGTCCTTCGCACCGTCGGCCGGGCTCACCGTCAACGGCGGCCCAGCGGTCACCTCAGGGGTGCCCGGAGCCGCCGAACCGGTCGTCGCCGGCTGCGTACCCTCCACGAACTGGGCACCACTCGAATCGCCGCTGCAACCCGACAACGCCAGCGACGCCACCAGGCCCAGAGCACCCAGCAACGTCCCGGTCCGCGCGAACCTGCCCATCCCCACCCCTGTCTCACGCACCTGGCGGACATCGTGCCGTACCAGAGCCATCCGGCATCAGCCCGTCCCAAGCCTTGTGCGTGCTTGGTGCCAAATGTCCGCACAAGGTCGTCCGAAGGGACGACCCGGGGATCGGATTGGAACCCGGTTCGCGGGCCATGCTAGTGTTCTCCCCGTTGCCAACGAGCGCCGCTAGCTCAACTGGCAGAGCAGCGGACTCTTAATCCGCGGGTTCGGGGTTCGAGTCCCTGGCGGCGCACCACCTCTGATCAGGCCGCATAGCCAACTGGCTATGCGGCCTTGATCATGAGTGGGGCCCGGATGGGACCCCACCAGCGCGGATCGTCGGGTGGAAGACCTCCGACCGCTGCGACACGACCTGATCCTCGCCGCCGTCGACTACGGCGCTGGTACAACAGCTGACGCTACGCCGTCCGGGGCTCGACATCGTGGGCGGCGCGCGCTGCGCGCGTGACAGTGGTGTTCATAGTCAGCCTCCTTTGTCCGGCGGAGCACCAAATCGGCCCGCAGAGCGTGTGCTCTGCGGGCCGATCGCGTCGCCTTATCGGGAATAAGGCAGGGAAAGGCCCCCTGTCGAACAACGGGGACCCCGGGTAGGGGCCTCGTCTGTGAGTCGGAACGGATAGCCGGTGACCATGGCTCGCAGCTCCGCCCAGGGTGACATTTCAAACTTCATTGACACCATTGCATGAAATCTGGCGACTCGGCCGGAAGGGTTGTGAACCCGCAGCCTTCCCGCCTTCGCTGCCGAGGAACCTGCCCCGCCTGCTGCGGGTCGAGGCGGAGTTCGGTCAAAGCGGCGGTGTTGCGGGTGCGCCGACAGCGTTGAGGCATTGACATTGATCACGCTGTCCGGCAAACTTTCCGCAGTCGCCTCCGTGCAGGCGTTGGACCCCTTGTTGCAAGTTTGTTTCCGAGTAGTAAACGTAGACGGGTCCGCGTCCCCACAATGATGGAGGGGATTGCGTAGATCCTCGTAACAGTTTTGGGACGTCGGGGTTCCGTCGCACTGCCGGGGTTCTCGCGTGCCTGCGGGCGGATTTATGCCGCTCGTACGTCGCGGTGCCGACTCGTCTTCGAAGGCCGGGTGTCGTAATCGTGCCCAATGCGGTCGATCCCGGCCCAGATCTGAGTCGGCTTGTTTGTTTTCCCATGGATCGGAGACCTAGTGCGCATCGTCTTTCTCACCACCACTCAGCATGGTCACCTCAACCCGTACATTCCGGTGGTCAATGCGCTCCAAGCCACCGGCAATGAGGTTGTGCTGCTGTTGTTGTCAGCGGACGGTGGTGTGCTCGGCGAACAGCGTCGCCAGGCCCTGGGTCCGGCGGAGGTCCACATGGTCGGGCAGGTCCAGATGGCGCCGTGGAGCGACGATCCGGCAAAGATCGGTCCGATGCTCGAATCGTCACCGCTGGCGGACCAGGTGGCTGATGCGCTGCGGGCGACGGCGCCGGACTTCGCGCTGCTCGATTCGCTGCCGGTATTGGCGGCGGCGATGGCCGGGGCGCAGGCGTCCGGTGTGCCGTACGGGATGATCTGGGCAAACCTAGGCGGAGTATGCCCAAAGGAACGTCGGCGAGGTCGCTGGCTGTACGACGAACAGGTTGGCGACTATCTGACCAGGCGCGGGGTGTTGTGGTCGACCCGGACTCATTCGGCGCGTTCGCCGATTCTCAATCTGATGCCGACGATTCCCTCGCTCGTCGGGGATGAAGCGGTCACCGACGACGGTGTGCAACTGGTCGGGTTGCCGGGAGCGGCCGGAAAGCGCGGCGACGAGGTCGCCTTTCCCGGCCTGGAGGAGATCGACCCCGGTCGTCCGCTGGTGTTCGTCTCCTTCGGCACGATCTTCTTCCGGCGGCCCGACCTCCTCCGCACGGTGATCATGGGGGCGGTGAAGACCGGTGCACAGGTGATCGCCGCGGTGGGAGATCTCGCTGAGGAACTCGCGCTGCCCGCCGACGTGCTCACCGCCCCGTACGTGCCACAACGTGAGGTCCTTGCGCGCGCCGATGTGTTCATCACCCATGGCGGCTACAACTCGGTGGCGGAGTCGATCCGGGCGGCGACACCGATGCTGGTGATCCCGCTGGCGGTGGATCAGCCTATCCAGGCGTACTTCGTGGAAACCGCGGGCTTCGGGACGGCAATTGAGCCGGCCGACGTCACAGAACGGGCGGTCGCTGACGCGGTCACCGATCTGCTTGATCCCGGCCGGGACTATCGGGCGCGGCTGCGCGCGGCGCAGCCCGAGTGCGGCGATTCCGCCGCGCGCACGGCGGAAATCGTTCTCAGCATGGGCGAGAAGCTACCGCGAAAGGGGGAGCAGTGACGATAGAACTACAGCGGCCGGTGGGCGACCGGATCGTGTTCGATGATCTTGAGAATTTCTCATTCCGGGTCGACCACCGGGCCTACACCGACGAGGACGTGGCCGCACAGGAGATGACCAAGATCTTCGATCGCTGCTGGCTGTACGTCGGGCACGAGTCGGAGGTGCCCGCGCCGGGCTCCTACGTGTCACGAGACGTCGGAGGGCGCCCGGTGGTCATGGCGCGCGGCTCCGACGGGGTGATTCGAGTGTTCGCCAACAGCTGCCCGCACCGGGGGGCCCTGATCTGCTCGCAGCCAGCCGGGCAGGCCAGATCGTTCCGGTGCCCGTACCACGACTGGACATTCTCCAACCAGGGTGACCTGGTCGGAGTTCCGCTCCCGGACGGGTACGGTCCAGGCTTCCGCAAATCCGACTTCGGCCTGGCGCGGCACCGCAGCGACAGTTACCGGGGTTTCGTGTTCGCGACCTTCGATCCTGAGCAGCCACGCACCTTGACCGAGTATCTGGCGGGCGCGACGGAGTACCTCGATCTGATCGCCGACCAGTCCGAAGTGGGAATGGAGGTGATCCAAGGTGCGCAATTGCACGGGGCCCGGGCCAACTGGAAGCTCATGATGGAGAACAGCGTCGATATCTACCACTTCCGCGCCCTGCACAAGCGTTACGTCAGCTACATCGAGTCGCTCGGCACAATGGCACCGCGACGACGAGGCGGCTTCGCCCGCGCTCTTGGGCGGGGGCATGGCGCCAACGAGCTGGTACCGGCGGCAGCCCGACCGCTCGCCTACTGGACGCCGATGTTCCCCCCCGAGGTCAGGTCACGGATGGAGGCGACGGCCGCACGGTTCGTCGAACGGTTCGGCGCCGAACGCGCCCAACGGATCACCGGTGCCAATCGGGCGTTGATGATCTTCCCCAACCTGATGATCATCGACGCGATCGGGATCACCATCCGCAAGATCGACCCGGTCAGCGCCGGCCAGATGTCCATCACCTCGGTCGCGCTGGCCCCCAAGGACGAGGATCCGGACATCCGGGAACTGCGTAAGAGTCACTACCTGACCTTCCTCGGTCCCGCCGGTTTCGCCACCCCCGACGACATCGAGATCGTCGAGTCCTGTCAACGGGGCTACCTCAATCGCACGCTCCGCTTCTCGGACCTGTCACGCGGAATGGCCAAAGAGGTCCCCGAGACCACCGACGAGCTCCCCGCCCGCGAGTTCTGGCGGCAGTGGGACCGGCTGATGCACGACGGCGACGACGACCACGAGGAAGCTCAAGACGTCACTCAGCGGGCCGAGAGGCAAGGGGCGCAACGGCGATGACCACCGACACGATAGACACCGATCCGACGGTCGACGAGACGGCCCAGCTGCGGTTGTGGCACCGGGTGAGCCAGTTCCTCTTCCGTGAGGCGCGACTGCTCGACGAGTGGCGCCTGCGCGAGTGGTACGACGAGATGCTGACCGACGACATCCGCTACCTGGTGCCGGCCACCGACGTCCGGGGCGAGTCGGCCACCGCGCTCGGGCTGATCGACGACAACGCCGCCCGGCTGCGCCAGCGGATCGAGCAACTCCTCAACGGTGAGGTGTGGTGCGAGAATCCCCTGTCGCGAACGAATCGGATGATCACCAACGTGGAGATCCTGGCTGATCGGGGCACGCACATCGAGGTGGCGGCGAATGTCGTCGTGTACCGGTTCGGACACGGGCGCTCTGACTCATACGTCGGAAAATATCGGCTCGAACTCGCCGTCGAGGGCGAGTCGTTCCGGGTCCGGAGACGTCTCGTGGTGCTCGACCACGAGAGTCTTCGCGAACACGGAAAGCTCAGCATCATCCTCTGAGGTCTGACCGAGACACGGCCCTCCGCACAGCTCCGGCGCAGGGGTGGGTCTGGTTCAGGCTGCCCCGCGCCGCTGCTCGCCGCCTTCGTGGCGTCGTAGGAATTCACCACTGTCCGACAGGCCACCTGGCAACACGAAGGAGTGATCGATGAACCAGCCGCTTGCCCGACATGAGCGGGGTGAGGCCATGTTCAAGCACGTCTTCGGCCGCGAACCCCGCCCAGGCTCCTACCCCGATTTCCTCCAGCTCACCATCGACCACTTGTTCGGTGAGATCTGGACCCGCCCGCACCTGAGCGTCGAGGAGCGCGAATTGATCGCGCTGACCGCGGTCACCCTGGCCCGGACCGACTGGGAGCTGCGTGGCCACATCGGCGCCGCCCTGCACCTGGGGATGTCACAAGAGAAGATCGTCGAAATCATCATCCAGCTCGCCTACTACGGGGGATGGCCGGTCGCCAACAACGGGCTGCGCATCGCCCAGGAGGTATTCGCCGAGCTCGCCACCGGCAAGGACGCCGACCATGACCAATGACCCTGCTGCCCTCGACCCCGCCGTCAAGGTCGATCTCTGGCGCCAGCGGTTCTTCGAGGCCCAGGCGGCGGCCGAAGAGTTCATTCAGGGCGTGCACGGCGATGAGGGCGTGTCCGCGTGGATCCAGGCGAACTCACGCATCACCGCGGACCTGCTGCAGTCGCAGCGACCCGCCGGAGAGTCAGCCACCGTGCACTTCATGAATCGGCTGCAGCGCCAACTGCTGCTTTACGACTCGGCGGTGACCAGCGAGCCCCAGCCTTCTGGCACCGTCCTGCGCAACGCGGAGTGCGGGATCCTGCGGTACCGCAAACAGGCCGCCGGTGCCGGCGTCAAACTGACTTTCGCGTCACCATGCCCGTACTGTCAGGAACTCAACACGGCCATCGCCGCCCGCTACGTCGAATCGGACGTCACGGTGTCGTGCGAACAGGCAGGCGACGGATGCACCTGGCGCGCGGAATCCCGTCACGCCTCAGAGGGCGATGCGGACGGGCCACCTGACCGCGGCGGAACCGTAGATTAACCGACAGTGGGGCGTCGGTCGTCGGCTGTCGGTTCGACATCGAACTTGCAAGAACGTGATGCGGGGCTTCCCACGTCGGGAACCCGCTTTCTGCTCTGGAACGGAGACCGTCCGTCGATGAAGGCATCAGTGGTTGTGCCGACATTCAACTCGTTCGTGTTGCTGGACAGATGCCTTCGCACGTTCCGTGCACAGAATCTGGCTGTCTCCGATTCTCTCGAAGTGCTCGTCGTCGATGATGGATCGACCGACCCGACAGCAGAGACCGTGCGGCGTCACGTGATGGCGGACTCCCGGTTCCGCTACCTGCATCTGCCTCGGTCTGCAACGTCGTCCAGAAGCGCCGCAAGAAATCGCGGTGCAGAAGAAGCGACCGGCGACATCCTGATCTTCGTCGATGGTGATCAACTGGTTCCGCCCACTTTTGTCGAACAGCATCTTCGGCGCTACCAAGGCATTTCCGCGAAGAAGGCCGTCATCGGCTTCAGAAAATATCTGCGGACTCCGGAGGCGTTCGACGACCGCTTCATGGAGTACGGCGGCGAGGAATTCCTCGGCGGCGTGATCAAGAGCGACATCAGGCTGGACCTGCTGAGTCGCCTGAGCGATATCGGCGGTGATCTGAAGACATCGTGGCATCTGTTCTTCACCTGCAACGTCTCTGTTCCACGCGTCGACTTCATGCGCGTCGGTGGATTCAACGAGGAATTCCGGGGATGGGGCCTGGAGGATTCCGAGTTGGGGTACAGACTGGAGCGCTCCGGCACGCAGCTCGTCTTCGACGAAGATAGCTTCGCCTATCATCAAGGGCCGCCGCTGAGCCCCAACAAGACTGTCTACGAGGGCTGGCTGAAGAACCTGAGCCTATTCATCGCGCTACACGAGGAAGCTCCCGAGGTGATCCTGCAGGCCATGCTTGCGCCGATATTCAACCCTGCGGTCGGCGCCAACTGGGTCGCTCTTTACGAGCAGTTCGAAATGTGCGCAAGGTCCACCCCCACGGCCTCTCCTGGGTCACCTGCCGAGGTTGAGGAAAGCGGATTTTCCGTTCCTGCCGCGTAGGCAGAGTTGGGGGACGGCACGCCCATATCTCCCTACCTCATTCACGGCCGCACGGGAGGCGCCTGGTGGTGACGACGCACGAAAGGTCTGTGTGGGCGGAACTTGTTCGCGGCCACAGATCGCGCCTCGACGGGCGAATGAGAATCCTGCACCTGGTACCCAACGCCGGCTGGTCGCTGGTTTCGTCCGCCGTGATGATCCAGATCGCCGCGGGGATCCTGCCGGTCGCGTTCATCCTCGCCACCTCAGCCGTGGTCGCCCGAGTGCCGGACGCGGTAGCCGGCGGGCTCGGGTCGGCGGCCTGGAGCGATCTTCGGACCAACTTGATCCTCGCGGCGGCCGCGTTCTTCGGAGTGCAGCTGCTGCTGCCGGTACAGGAACTGCTCGGCAACCTGATCCGCCGTCGCCTCGACGATCTCGTCCGTGACCGGTTGATGGCGGCCTCCCAAGCGAGCGGCGGCGTGGCCGTGATGGAGGATCCGGAGCTGCTCGATCACGTCGCCGACGCCAAGGACCGGCTGCGGACCGAGATGTGGTCGCCTGGTGCCGCGGGTGCCGGTCAGATCGCGCTGATCTCGCGGTACCTGCAGACCGTTCTCGCTGCCGGGGTCACGTCGGTTGCCTTCGTGTGGTGGGCGGGGCCGGCTCTGCTCCTCGCGGCCCTGACGATCCGCTTCGGCTACCGGCTCGGCCTGTCGGTGTTCACCGAGGTCTTTCGCAGCACCGCCCGGCTGCGGCGCCGCAGCGAATATCTCCGCACCATGCTGCTCCAGCCCGCGGCGGCGAAGGAGTTGCGGGTCTTCGGCCTTCTACCTTGGTTGAAGCAGGAGTACACGACGGCCGCCATGGACGCCGTGCTCCCGGTCTGGCGGGCCCGACGCAGGCTGTTCTACGGCCCCTACATACTCTATGTTCTTGTCGCCTTCGTGCTGCTGGGCGCGCTGCTGACGGGAGCGGCTCAGGCAACGGCGTCCGGACTGCTCGGCTTGGGCGGGTTGATACTCGTATTCCAGGCGTCCCTGGCCGCCATGAGGATCGGCGGTTTCATCGCCGAGTCCGATGTGGCGACCGAGCAGGGCCTCAATGCCTACCGGTCGGTGGAGCGGATCGAGAGGATGAGCGAAGCCGACGCCCGCACCACCGAGAACGGCAGGGGCGATCCGGCGGGACTGCCCAGGACGCTGTTGCGATTCGACAAGGTGTCCTTCGCCTACCCGGGCGGGCTACCGGTGCTGAACGACCTCGACCTCACCATCGAGGCGGGCCGGTCGCTGGCGATCGTCGGCCTTAACGGCGCAGGCAAGACGACCCTGGTGAAACTGCTGGCCCGGCTCTACGAACCGACGGCCGGGACGATCACCGCTGACGGCGTCGACATTCGGACCTTCCCGGCCACGGCGTGGCAGCGCCGGGTTGCCGCCATCTTCCAGGACTTCACCCACTTCGAGCTGCCGGTGCGCGACAACGTCGCTTTCGGCGCGATCGAGTTGCTCGCCGAGCCGGAGCGTGCCGACAAGGTGGTCCGGGCCGCCCTGGAAAAGGCCGGCGCGGCGGATTTCGTCAACCAGCTCCCCCGCGGCCTGGAGACTCCACTGTCACGGCGATACGCCGGCGGCGCCGAACTGTCCGGTGGGCAGTGGCAGCGCATCGCGATCGCCCGTGCTCTGGTCGCCGTCGAGGGTGGCGCGAGCATTCTCGTCCTCGACGAGCCGACCGCCAACCTGGACGTGCGGTCGGAGGTGGCGTTCTTCGAGCGGTTCCTCGACCTCACCCGAGGAGTCACCAGCGTGGTCATCTCGCACCGGTTCTCCACGGTGCGCCGTGCCGACCGGATCGTCGTGTTGGAACACGGTCGCGTCGTCGAGGAGGGCACCCACGAAGAGCTGCTCGCCCTCGACGGCCGCTATGCGGAGCTGTTTCGGCTGCAGGCCGCGCGGTTCACCGAGGAAGAGGTGGAAGGCTGTGCATAGAGTCCTGCGCAGTGTCCGCGCGACGTTGGCGTCGGCGTGGCGGCTCAGCCCGGGAAGGCTGATCACCGCCGCCCTGTTGATGATGCTCGGCGCGGTGAGTGGACCCCTGCTGGCGCTCTTTCTGGGTGTGGCGGTCGATGCGGCCCTCGACCGGCGGACCGATGTCGCGGTCTGGACGGCGACGGCCGCCGCCGTGAGTATCCTGCTCAGCTTGACGATGGAGCACTTCGCCCACATCTTCTTCTTCGAGCTCGGTGATCTGCACAAGCAGGACACCGAACGCCAACTCGGCGACCTGGCGCACGGGCCGGTCGGACTGGCGCTGCACGAACGGGGGGACGCCGCGGATCGCTTCGAGCTGCTCCGACAGCAGTCGTGGACGCTGGGTCAGAGCGTGCAGACCGTCCTGACGATCGGGGTGCTGGTCACCCAGTTCACCCTGACCGCCGTGCTCCTCGCCCGCATCGAGCCGTGGCTGCTCCTGTTGCCGATCTTCGGTGTCCCCCCGTTGATCGCCGGGCGGCTGGCCGAGAAGCGGCTGGAACGTGCCGAACTCGTGACCGCCGAGTCGGCCCGCATGAGCTGGCACCTGTTCGATCTGGCCCTCAGCTCGATCGCCGCCAAGGAGATTCGGCTCTTCGGGCTCGGCGGAGAGCTCCGCCGCCGCCATGGGACGGTCCGCCGCGAGGTGGACAGCCGATTGCGCCGGGCTGAATGTGCTGGCGCGGCCCTGCGGTTCACCGGTCAGCTGATCTTCGCGCTCGGATACATCGGCTCCATCGTCCTGGTCGTCCGCGCCGCCATCAGCGGCGAGCGCACCGTCGGCGACGTTGTCCTCGCCATCACGCTGGCCGTGCAAACCAACGCGCAGGCCGCCGGAGCCGTCGCGCTCGCCCAGGCGCTGCAACGCAACGCCCGCGCCATCGGCTGGTTGAGCTGGATCCGCGACGCCACGCCGTCGGAACCCGGTCCGCCGGCTGACCAGGCGCCGCCCGCCGTCCTCGCCGACGGCATCGAGCTGCGTGACGTCGCGTTCCGCTACCCGGGCACCGATACCGACGTGCTGCAAGGCCTCAGCCTGCGCATCCCTTCCGGCACGATCGTCGCCATCGTCGGCGACAACGGCTCCGGCAAGTCCACCCTGGTCAAGCTGCTCTGCCAGTTCTACCGGCCCACCGCGGGTGAGATCACCATCGATGGCGCCGACCTGCGGCGGCTCGACCCGCTGGGATGGCGCCAGCGGATCTCCGCCAGCTTCCAGGACTACCTCCGGCTGGAACTGCGGGCCAGAAGCAGTATCGGCCTCGGTGACCTGCCGCGACTCGATGCACCGGGCGCGGTGGAGCGGGCAATCCGGCGTGCAGACGCTGAGGAGGTGATCGACCGGCTGCCGATCGGCCTGGAGACCTACCTTGGCAAGTCCTACGACAACGGCGCTGAACTGTCGGGCGGGCAGTGGCAGCGCATCGCGTTGAGCCGGTCGATGATGCGCGACGATCCGCTGCTGCTGTTGCTCGACGAGCCCGCCGCCGCCTTGGACCCGCTGACCGAGCACGCCTTGTTCGACCGGTACTCCGACGCGGCGCGTGACGTGGGGATCCGTACCGGCGGCGTCACCGTCTTCGTGTCACACCGGTTCTCGACCGTCCGGATGGCGGACTTGATCCTGGTCGTGTCGGACGGGCGGATCGCAGAGTCCGGCAGCCACGAAGAGCTTCTGGCGCTCAACGGGATGTACGCCGAGTTCTTCAGCCTGCAGGCGGCCGCGTATCGCTGATCACCAGGGCAATGAGCAAGGCCTGACCTGGTGGTTACCACCGGTCGGGCCTTTTCGCGTACGCGGGTTGGGACTTCCTCGCGGCAGGGCGTCGGATCCGGGCCGAGTCGTTCGTAGAACGGGCGAGAGGTGAAGACGTCAGCCCGACCCGTGATGCTTCGTTGAGCCAGCGGGCCAGAGGTCACATCCCGTGGGTCCTACGTGCGCCGGAAGGTAGAGGTATGGCAAAGCTGATCTACGTCAATAACGTGTCGCTTGACGGCTATATGGAGGATGAAAGTGGAGTTTCCGCTTGGTTTCTGCCCGACGACGAGGTGTTCGCGTTCATCACCGGCCTCGTGCGGTCGGCGGGAACCTTCCTATACGGGCGGCGTCTGCACGAGATGATGGCCGTCTGGGAAACCGACGCTGCTCTGGCCGCGCAGTCCGACCTCATGGCTGACTTCGCAACCGCCTGGCAAGCGTCGAACAAGGTCGTCTACTCCACGACTCTCACCGAAGTGTCAACGGCCGTCACCAGCTTGGAGCGCCGTTTCGACCCCGCGGCCGTACGCCAGTTGAAGGCCACGGCCGACCGTGACATCACCATTGGCGGCGCCAACCTGGCGGCGCAAGCCATCCGAGCCGGACTGGTTGACGAGCCAGTTGTTCGTCTGGCCCAAGGCCGTCGGCGGCGGCAAGTCGGGGCTGCCTACCGGCGGGCGCACCGACTTCGCGCTGCTTGGCGAACGCCGATTCCACAACGGCGTCGTTCACCTCCGTTACCGCCCACTCGGCCACTGAGGCGTGGTGGAGACGGGGTGGTGGCCGGTGCGGGTCGCGCCGTGGCGGCATCCACTTGGCAACCACTTGAAGCCGTATGGGTTGGTCGCCTGCACAGATCCCCTGCCGCTCCGTCGAGCGGTGTAGCAGTGACGGATAGGTGACAGAGACCTTCGACCGTCGGCGCCCGGAGAGAGGCGATCCCATCGAGAGAGAGACGTTGGTCGTGCAGCCATCAGTACAGCCAAGCCTGCGGGCGAAGTCGGCTTAGAAGGGCGGCCGGTCGCCGACCGCTACCCGATCCCAACGGGCCGCAAGATGAGCATCGCGAGCACGTCCACCGGGTAGGACATGGCGAGGCTAGCCTGAACAGGCCGGATCGAGTGACAGCACTCCTAATCCGCCGGATCGGGCTCGGGTCCAGCGGTGGCGCATCCCCTAGCAATGCTTGGCGCAGTTCCCGCCCGCCGGGTCTTCCGCGTACGAGAGTCCGGTTATGGGCGGTGCTTGTTCCCGAGTGCCGGTCACGATCTGCGCGCGAGTTGGCCCGCTGTTTCGAAAGCCATCGTCCAGGGGAAGGCTTGCTGCCGTTCATTGCCGCTGCCGGGCGGGTGTGGTTCCCATTGGTCGTCAGGTCCGAAAAGGACACGTATGCCTTCGTCGCGGAGGCTGGCTACGGCGCTCCGGAATGGTGCCCGCGCGGCGAGGGCGGCGTTGACGAACGGGACGATGACGGTCGGCACCTGCCTGCCGATCAGTTCGGCGACCGAGGTCATGGCGTAGTTGTCAGCAAGGCCGAGAGCGATCTTGTTGATCGAGTTGTACGTCGCGGGGGCAATGACCAGGGCATCTGTGATGGGCAGGGACCGTCGTTCGCTTGGGGATGCTCGGTAGCTGGATCTCACCGCAGCGCCGGTCAGCTCCTCGATCCCGGGCACGTCGATGAAGTCCATGGCGCTCGGAGTGGCGGTGACCGCGGCTGTCCAGGATTGCTGCTGCGCTGCCCTGACGAGGTGGGCCACGTCGGAAGCAGGGCCGGCACCGCAGACGACGATCTGGAGGTGACCGCCGGTCACAGCCGGATCCCAGCGCTCTGGGCGAAAGCGACAGCGGAGATCTGGGCCGAGCCGTTGGCACGCATGGCGAGGTCGCTGGCGATGCGCTGGACCGTCGGTCGGCAGCGGATCTCTTCGGGTGCCACCTCGTACGCGGTGCGCAGCGCGTTGAGGCCGTGCTCGTAACGTCCCCACTGGGTGTAGGCGCGTGCCACGTCGACGAACAGGGACGCCTTGCGCTCGGCCAGGGTCACCTTCTCCAACGCCACTGTGCGGGCGATCGCGATGGCTGTCCCGGCGTCGCCGAGGGTCAGGGCGATGTTGACTCGGTGCAGTTGGACGTTGGTGGCACCGAAGCCGGTCCACCGGTCGTTGCCGTCGTAGCCGAGGCGGGATGCCGCGCGGGTTGCCTCATCGAGCATCGTGTGTGCAGTGTCCCGGTCGTCGCGGCGGGCGGCGGCGATGGCTCCGCGCAGGACGAGGGCACCGTAGACAGCCACCGCATCGCTCGACGCTAAACGGGTGTCCCGGTCGAGCGACTGGGCCGCGTTTCCGGCGAGGGTCACCGCTTGGGCGTCGTGGCTGTTGCCCATGAGCGCATGGGTCATGATCCGAGCGCTTGCAGCGATCGCCACCGGGTCCTCGCTCAGAGCAGCGGCCCGAGCACTTCGTTCGGCCGCTATCAGGGCCATCCCGCGATCGCCCACCTTGAGCAGGACACTGCCGACGACGTGGTACAGGTCGGCAGCCAGAGCTTCGACCCGTTGTCGCTGCTCGCCCTCCGTGCCGAACTTGACCGGTTCGAGGCTGGGCAGCAGCGTCACGAGCCGATCGAGCACCCGCTCGTATCGGCATGCCTGGTAGTCGACCTTGGCTGCGGCGACGGCTCGGGTGAAGTGTGGGATAGACAGTGCCGCACTGTCCGAGGTCGTGAACGTGAACAGCGCGTCGAGTAGCGGCGCGACGTTGGGGGTGGCGGCGATGCCGATCGCCGCTCCGCGTAGGAGATCCCTGCGTCGCACGTCACCATCCGAGCCCGAGTCGCCATCACCGTCAGCGCCAGTATCCGCCTGGATATCAGCAGGCGGCCCGGCTGCATCTGCGGCTGCACCGCTGGTGCCTTTCGCGCGCAGGGCCTCGAAACGTTCCCGGACCTCAGGCGTCGCTCGGGACAGCACGGTGTCCAGCGCGGCCTGCATGTCCGCACGGGGGAGGACCTTGTCACCCCGGCTGCTCCATTTGGCGACGGTCCGCCGCGCCACGCCGAGGTGCTCGGCGAAGGCGGTCACGCTCATCCGCAACGCATTCCGCAGCGCATTCGCGTCCTGGCCGGTCCAGGTCGTCACCGTAGCCATCACACGTCCTTCCGGAACGGACAGTCACCGGTGGAGGTGATGGTAGCCGTACATAGGGTGACGGCTGGTGCACCGTCGGTGCACCGGCGGGACATTCCGTCCCTCCACCGCTCAGGACAACCTGGATGTGCCGACGCGCCGACCCCCAGCGGCGCGTCGGCAGGCCAGCGGCAATGTCACGCCAGGGAGATCGAGATGGACGCGCCTCACGGCGGCAGGTCGGAATTCGACCCGACGCACCGGCAAGTGCTCGCGCCGGGCGGTCCGTCGACCGTACGGGTGATTCCTCGTTCGCGTACCGCCATCGGGGCTGCGGGGGCGGGTGGCCGGCGGTCTGTTCCCTGCTGCTGGCCGGTGGCGGTGGGCTTGTCGGCGTGCCGGCAGGCCCACCGCGGGCCGAAGCCAGCGCGGGCCGGGAGGCGGCCATGACGGTGTATGTATCGCGGTACGCCGCGACCGGCGAGCTGACGTCAGAGGCCGAAGATGGACTTTCGGCGTCGACCCGGCCGGACCCGGACGACCCGCCACTGCTGACGCACGTTTGGCGGATCGTGTTCGAGCGGCAGGCGCGGCAGAACGACGCCGATGAGCGGTGACGGCATGCCTGCCGCCGAGGCCGGCCGGTCTGGGCCCGATTCCTTGGGACATCTGCCGTTGCGTCCGCTCTGGCTGTGCCGGACGTGCGGTCAACCCTGGCCCTGTGGACGGGCGAAACTCGACCTCCTGGCCAGCTACCGGAACAGCTCGCTCAGTCTTTTCATCTACCTGGCCGGCCTTCTGCACGAGGCAATCGATGACCTGCACCGCCTCGACCCGCGCTCCACCGGCGATGTCAGGGATCTGTTCGAGCGGTTCCTCGGTTGGCCGGCCCGGAGAGCCGCCCGTCACCCGGTCGAGGCCGACGAATCAGCCTCGGAGGAACCTGAGGATTCGCGGTAACGGGATCATCGTCAATCGCATCGACGCTGTCGGTGTGCAGAGAGCGGGGGTGTCGGGCTCGATCGCGCCGGGATGTTGGTCGATGTTGCTGTGCACCGGTCCCGTTTGGTTTAGGTGTCGGCGGAGTTGTTGTCAGTCTCGGTCGGGGCGGCGTCGTTCTCGTCCGCCGCTTCCGAGTCGCTGGTGGCCTCTTCCATCGCGTACGTGTACAGCTCCTCGAAGGAGACGTTGTTCTCCAACGCGCTCGTGAGCAGCGTCTCGAACGCGTCCATCACCTCTATCGGGACCGATCCGCCGCGTACGCGCTGTAGCCAGGCGGATTGTTGTTCAATCGGGTTGGTGCCGATTGCCGGCTCGCCGATGTGGAAGGTGAATGGCGCGTGTACCGTCCCGAACTGGCACTGGATCACGAAGGTAATCACCGGGCTGACTCTCCGTCCGCTCGGACGTCGACCTCGCCGATGGTGCCGGTGTTCGCGATGTTGATGCCGCCGGTGTTGCGCTGTTCGACCGTGCCGGTCTGCGGGAATGGCGCAGGGGACTCGTCGATGCGGGGCGAGCCATCCTGTTCGGCGGGAGGTGTTGGTTCCGCGTCGGTGGGTGTCTGCTGTCGGGTACGCGTCACAGCGACCGCGGCACTGACCACGGTGATCACGAACGCTCCCAGACCGGCCCACCAGCTCGCGCGTTCGAGCCCTTCGTCGACCAGGAAGATCACGCCGATGGCCAGCAGGATGGCACCCGCCAGCACATAGACCGTGACCCATCCGGCGGCTCGTCGACTACCCCACATGTCTCCATCGTGGCCTGTCACTTCACCGGCTCGGTAAGCCGTTCGGTCAGTAATGGTCGCGCCACGTATGGTTGTGCGGTCTCTGCGCGCCGGGTTTTCTGAAGCGGTGACACCGCCGCAGGATGATGTGCCACCCGTGAGTCAACCGCAGCAGCCGCCCGCCGATGCTCTCGCCGGGGTGCTTCGCCACCTGTCCGGCGGCACCACCGGCGCCACCGGGCAGGCCAACACGGGCGGTACGAACATCGCCAACAGTGGTGTCATCGAACGTCTCACGGTGGCGTTGTCGGCCGCGCCTCCGCAACCATCGACCACCGCCTTCGTCAGTTACCCGGAGAGCGACCGGGACTGGGTGGAGCAGTCGCTGTTGGCGGCGCTCGATCCGTTGCCGATGCAACTCTTCTACTCCGGCGGTCACCTGAGTCAACCCGATGACTGGGAGATGGTGTACGCCGTCATGGACAAGGCGTCGCTGCTCATCGTGGTGGGTCGGGACAGTTCGGTGGTGCGTGACCGTCGGGTGCGCGACCAGGTCGCCTACTGGCTCGACAACCATCCGGACCGCAGTGGGGTGGTGCTGGTCGGCCAGCCGGACAGTCGGCCTGAGGCGATCGACCATCGGCTCGCCGGCCTGCCGATGGTCGCGATGCCGGTCGGCGAGGTGACCGCGGCGTCCCGGGCCGCCGCCGACGACCGGCTGGTCCGGGCCATCCGTTTGACGCCGCGTGCCGAGCCGGTCGCCACCCGGGACCGGGTGGTCGACGAGGATGCGCTCGGGCCGGTACGCGACGCGTACCTGCGGTGGGTGTGCCGGACGCACGGTGCCATCGACACCGTCGTCGCCGGGGTGTCGGTGACGATGCCGCTGGCGCAGTGTCCGCCACCAGGTCCGCTGGTCCGCGACGGTTCGTCGGGCCGGACCCGGAGCACCGAACTCGACCATCTGCGCAGCCGGGCCCGTCAGGTGGCCGGGGACGGCGGTACGACGCCGGACAGCGGGGCCGAGTTCTCGGTGCTCGCCGACCGGCCGCTGCCGACGTACCTGTCACCGACCCGGTCGATCGACCGGCTCGACCTTTCCGGGCTGCCGGAACTGTCCCCGGGCCGACTGGCCGGCACCGTGTGGCGGGCGATCGTGCTCGGTGAGCCCGGCAGCGGCAAGAGCAGCATGGTGCGTCGGCTCGCGTACGACACCGCCGCCCGGCAGCTCGCCGACGACGGTGAGCGCGACGAGGTACGGCGGTTGCCGGTGCTCTGCCGGGCCGCCGACCTCGCCGTCGGGCTGGCCGGTGCCGAGGAGTCGGCGGAGGGACTGGCCGCCCTCGCCATCCAGCTCGGCTGGGCCGGTGCGCTCCCGACCGACCCGGCCAGCGGCGACCGGTTGCCGCCTGACGAGCTGGCCAGGCTCGCCCGGGTCGCGTTGCGTGGCCGACGACTGGTCCTGATCGTCGACGGTCTCGACGAAGTGCCCTCGCTGGCCGATCGTCGGTCCGTCGCCGCCGCGCTGGACGTCTTCGCCGCCTCCGGGGGTGTCCGGCTGGACCATCCCGCCCGGGCCCCCGGCAATCAGACGATCATCACCAGCCGGATCGCGGGCTACTACGCCGCCGCGCTCGGCGACCGGTTCGAGCAGTTCCTGATCGGCCCGCTCGACGGTGACGGGGCCGCCGCTGTCGTCGACTACTGGCTCGGCGGTTACTTCGCCCTGGCCCGGGTGCCCGAGCTGACCCAGGTGCAGCGTCGGACCGAGATCGAACAGCTGATCACCGGCGGGGGTGCCGCCGTGCGGCAGCTCGCTGCCAACCCGTACCTGCTGGTGTCGTTGGTTTCGGTGGTGTTGTCCGGGCTTTCCGGGCGTCCCGGTGTGCGCGGCGACCGGTGGTTGCGGGTGGATCTCTACACCGCGATGGTCGAGCATGCGGTGCGACGGGGCGGGCTGCGTTTTCCCGACGTGCCGGTCGACACGCTGATCCGGCTTCAGGCTGCGGTCGCGTACCAGATGCACGACGTGTCGCGAAGTGGGCTCATCGACCGAGCCAGGCTCACCCAGCTGTGCCGGCGGGCGTTGGAACTGCTCGGTGAACCGGCGCCGCCGGTCGCGGCCGAGCAGGTGGATCCGGTGATCGCCGGCATCGACCTGCTCACCGCCCGCGGGCAGGAGCTGTACGGGTTTCGGCACCTGACCGTGCAGGAGTACTTCGCGGGCCGGTGGCTGATCGATGCCGGGACGGTGGACGCGATCGTCACCGCCATCGGCGACCGCCTCGGCGATCCGCGTTGGCTGGAAGCGGTCCGGCTCGCCCTCGGGCAGCTCAGTCGGGTCTCCGAGAGCGTCTTCGCGTCGGTGGTCGACAGGCTGCTCGCTGGGCCCGGCAGACGGCTGGCCGCCGAGATGCTCAGCCACAGCCTGTCCGACATCGCCGGGCTGCGCCGGCAGCACCTGCGGGCACTGGTCCAGGTGGCGGTGCAGACCGAGGCCGAGCTGACCGGCACCGTCGTCACGCTGCACCCGGATGGTGCCCGGATGTTGGCGCCGCTGCTGCGCTGGACCGTCAGCGTGCAGGGCGACACCGCACCTCGACTGATCTGCGAAGCTCTCTGCGAGCACCTGCGCGACCCGGCCCCGGCGATGGCGGCCGCCGCCGCCCGGCTGATCGACGCGTTGCGCCTCGACAACCGATCGGTGGTGCAGGCGCTGCTGGAGGCGCAGTACCGCGACAGCGCGGACCACGGCTGGCAGGTGACCCGGGCACTGCTCACCGTCCTGCATCGGCGAATGGCCGCGATCGGCGGCGGTGACCCTGAGACCGTCCGGGCCGGGCTGGATGCGGAACAACGAGCGCTTGTCGACACGATGGTCAGGGTCGCGCCGCCGACGATCGCCGCGGGCAGCGGCCGACGCCGGGCCGGCATCCGTGCCGCCACCACGATCGGCGTACGCAACCAGATGCGGACGGCCCTGACGACCGAAGCGGTGTTGCGCGAGCGGGTCGGCAGTGACCTCGGTTGGCTGCGGGTGCTGCTCTGCCTCTACGGCGGCATCCCCTTCCTTGACATGATCCACTGGCTGCGTCGCCAGGACGAGGCGGTGTCGGTGTTCGCCGCGCCCACCAGCGAGCCGGCGGAACGCTACCGGGCGGCGGTCCTGCTCGACACCCTCATCCGACCGGCGATCGCAGCCCGTGGCCCGCGTCCGGTGGCGTTCCGCCCGGAACAGATCGCGATCGACAGCCCACTGACGGATCACCTGCTGACCTGGCTGCGTGCAGGCGTGCCCGGTCACGACCTGCCGGATCTGCTCGCCGGCATCCTCACCGATCGTCGAGCAGATCCGCAGGTACGCGGGGACGCCCTGGCCGCCTGGCTGGTGCTGGACACCGGTGAGGCTCAGGTCGGCGCCACGGCGCCGTTCGTCGAGCCGGTGAGCGAGGAAGACATCGCCACCGTGGAGGCGGTTCGGCGGCGGGCCCGGTGGCGGCTGGGTCGTACGGACATGCTGCTCAGCGACGCGCTCGCCGGTCTGAACCCGCTGGCGGCCGGTGCCGGGTTCACCGGTGACGCCTCCGGCGACGTGTTCGGGGAACCCTTCACCGGCCTGTTCCCGGACACGTTCAGCGACGTGGTCCGTGCACTGTGGATGATCGGAACTCCTCGGCCCGACGGCGACTCGACGAGTCGGCCCTTGTCGGAGGAGTTGGCGCTGGCGGTCTGCGGGGCGAACGACGACAAGGAGTACGCCCTCGCCGTCACCCTCGACGTCAAGGGGCGGGACATGGTCAACGTCGCGGGCGGCCTGGCCTCGGCGCTGGCCGACGTGGCGCGGACCGAGTCCGTCGCCGCTGCCGGCACCGACGACTGGCGGCTCGACCCGCTCTCGCCGCCCGCCGGTGATCTCGCCGAGGCGCTGACGGTGCTCGCGGGTCTGCATCCCCGCTGGGGCTTCCTGCGGTGCTGGTGTCTGGATCGGCTCGCCGAGCAGATCATCGCGGAAGGATTCCGCACCGAGGCGGCCTGCCTGGCCTTGGAGGTGCTGGTCACCGACCCGCCCAGCGCCCGGCGCACCCTCGAACGCCTCGGCACGGCCGCCGGCGGGTCGACGGCGGAGCACAGCGACAAGCACGAGGAGACCGGTGACGTCGAAGCGCAGCCGGGCGACGCACCGTTCGCCGGCAGCGGGCTGCCGGGTGACCCGGTGGCGCTGTCCCGCCTCGACCGGTCGAGCGGACGGTCCGGATCCGCGTACGCCGAGCTTCGCGGGCGGATCCGGCTCGCGGCGTTGCTCGGCGACCGGTGGACCGTGCGGGTCCTTGACGAGGCGCTCGGCGGTCTGACCGACGCACATCAACGGCTGCGGGCCATCGAACTCGCGGTGGGCGAGCGGCTGGTCGCACCGGGACCCGAGCTTCTGGAGCGGGCGGTGGCCGCGGCCCGGCAGGTCGACGACCCCGCCGCCCGCGCCAGTGCCCTGGCCCGGACCGCCCGGTGGACCGACCTGGACACCGAAGAGGGACTGTTGCGCGAGGCGCTCGTCGCGCTGCGGGGTGCGCCGCCCGACGAGGTTGCCCGCGTGCTGTCGGCCCTGCCGCCGCCGACGAGCGACGAGACGCGGGCCCTGCGCCGACGGTGCGAGGCGGTGCTGACCTTCCGTCGCCAACGCAGCATCGCCCGCGGCGACGCGGCGGGTGCGCTGCTCAGCCACGACCGGCTCGACCGGGACGCGGACACGGTGCAGGCCTGGGCCGCGCTCACCACGGCGATGCTGTGCCGACGCGGCCTGGACCTGCTCCGGGACACGACGGGCTGGTTCACCTCGGAACGCGCCGCCTGGTCCGCCCTGTCCGACCTCGAACGACGACCCGCCGCGCTCGCCGCCCTCCGGGCGCGGGCAGCAGCCGGTGTGACCGCCCTTCGACTGGAGAAGGAGGCGGTGGCCGGCATCGACGCGCTGCTCGCCGCGGAGCAGGTCGACGACGCCGTGGAGCTGTTGGCCGCCGGCCGGGCCACCACTGCGGTGTCGCGCCTGCGTCGGTGGCGCGAGCATCCCCGGGCGGACCTGGCGGGGGTGGCGACGCTGCTGGCGATCGAGTCCGGCGAACTGGATCCACCTGCCGTGGCCCGCCTGGCGGACCTGCTCCGCAGCGAAGACGACCGGATCCGGCTGCGCGCCCGAACCGCCATCGCCTCGGTGTCCCGAGGCGGGCAGGGGCCACCGAGGCTGCGGGCCAGCGCGCTCGGCGCGGAGTCGATCGTCGCACTCGTACGGCTGGTCTGCGCGGCACGCGATCGTCACCCGCACCTGCACGGCGACCTGTCGTGGGCGCTGGCCGACATCGTGCACGACGCACCCGGCGTGCTGCGGTCGGCGCTGGACCTGCTCGCCGGGGAACCGGCTGCCCGGCGGCGGCTCCTCGTCGCGCTCCATCACCTTCGCCTGCCGGTCCTGGACATGCTGCTCGCCGAGTTGCCGCGGCTGCCCGACGAGGAGCAGATGGAGCTCCTGTGGGCGTTGCAGACCGTGGCCTGGACGCCGAGCCGCTTCGGGATGGAGGCCACCCGGCTGCGTCGGGCGGCCGGCGCGGCCCGACGGTGCGTCAACGAGAGCGGCGACGGGCCGGCGGCACAGGCGTTGCGCCTGCTCGGGCTGATCCTGCCGGTGACCGGCCTCTCCGTCGACGCGCTGCTCGGCGAGGCGCTCTCCGGTGACGGGCTGGCCGAAGCCGCCTGCGACGGCCTCGGGTTCCTGTTGCACCGGGCCCGCTGGGAGGCGCCGGAGCTGGATGCCGCGGAGGCGGTCACGGAGCTGTGGCTGCTCGCCCGTGATCCGCACGAGCCGATCGCGGTCGCCGCGTTGACCGCGTTGGCCCGCGCCGGGGTGACCATCGAGGACGACGTCTCCATCGCGCCGGACCTCGTCCTGCGCGGCCTTGTCGGGGCGGTGGACCCGTTCGTGGTCGGTGACCAGTGGCTGGCCGATCTGCGGCGGGCCGCGCGTTTCGTGTTGCACGGTGCCCCGGTGGGGGAGGGCGCCGACCCGAACCCGTTGCTCGCGCTGCTGCTGGAGCAGGTCGTCGCGCAGCTCGTGGAGCAGGCCGAGGCGCCCGACAGGCCTCGCTGGAATGCCGGTGCCGACTACCTGTCCGTGCTGTACGCCGTGGCCGTGCAACAACCGGCGGCGCTGCGGGAGGCGGTCGCCGGTGAACCCCGTGACCTGCCCGCCCTGCTGCTGACGTTGCTGGGGCACGAGCCCGGGTGGGCGACCCGTAGTGTCGCCGGCGCGTTGCTGGCCATCCTCGGCGACGGTGACGCGCCGTCGCTGCGGACGCTGCTGGACATGGCCTGGGACACCGACGCGGTCGGGGAACGGGTGCTCGGGTCGTTCCGGTGGCTGGACCGGGTCACCGAGCAGGGCCTGGCGGAACTCGTCCGGGCCACCGCCGACCCGTTCGTCGCCCGGGCCTACTTCGCCGTGCAGATGCTCGCCGCGCTCGCGAGGCAGGGTGTGTTCGGGCCGGACGAGCAGCGGACGGCGTTGGCCGCGGTGGCCGGCGCGATCCGTCGTCCGGACGCCACCCGGCACGTCCTGCTCGAACGCGACGGCCGGATCAGCAGCCTGGGCACCTTGGCGGATGCCTGCCGGCAGGCCATCGGCTGGATCGAGTCGGACCGGCGGTTGCGTGAGTCGGAGGCGGTCCACGCCGGTGTGGTGCTTCCGGCCGAGGGTGTCAACGGGGAGCCCGTCACGCTGCGGCTCACCGGCGAGGTGCCGATCGACGAGCCGGTCCGCTACCAGATCGACTATCTCCAGCAGACCGAGAGCATCGAGCTGCCGGCCGCGCTGACCCAGCGACTCGGTGCGGTCACCGCTGCCGCCGCCGGTGCCAAGGTGCCGCTGGTCGCCCTGGTGCCGTCGGCTGCCGATGGCCCGGGTCGCGGATCCGGCTCGCCGCGAGCGGCCGGCGAGCAGGGTCAGGGACGCCTGGCGAAAGCCGCGGCCGAGAGCAGCGGAATGCCGAAATCGTCGCTGCTGCTGGTCCTGGGTCGGAACATGGCCGGCGAGGGGGTCTACAGCTATCTGCGGGTATCGGAGCAGCAGATCGAGGATGTCAGGGCGGCGCTCGACTCCCGTCGGCCGTTCACGCCGGGGGACTACGGGACGGTGGTCATCAGCGGCCAGGGCAAGCCCAGCACCGAGGTGATCGAACTCGTCGGCGTGCCCGACTTCCTGATCCAGTTCAACGAGCCCACAGCGGCGGCGTCGACAGCCGCAGACCCGCCGGCCGATACCGGGTAGCACCGGAAAGCACCTCAACCGCGAGGCCGGACGCCGGCCGGAGCCCCGTGACCCCGGCCGGCGTGCGGGTCAGAGGATCCGCAGGTCCTTGACGGTGTACGAGAGCGAGCCGCGGAAGCCGACCCCCACCCGCTGCGGTGCCAGGTCGGCGAGTTCCTCGCGCGGTGACGGCAGGAACCGCAGGTCGCCGGTGCCGACCCAGGTGTTCGCCATCCGCAGGCTGTCGAGCACCGACATGGTCAGCTCGTGGACCGGTGGCCGGTGGTGCTGCCCGGCCGCGAGCTGCGGGAAGTGCCGCAGGTTGACGATCGGCCGGGTCAGGGCCGGCAGCCGCTCGGCGGTCCGGTCCAGGGTGACAGTGGTTTCCGCCAGCCGGTGGCCGCCCGCGGAGAGCACCGCAGCGAAGCGTCCACCCTTGCCGACGACCGGACCGGCCAGGCTCTCGACCGCGAACGCCCGGGTCTGCTTGATCGCCCCCAGCTTCTTCGGGAAGCCCTGGACCCAGCCCCGGGCCAGCGACGAGTCGTTGTCCACCCAGATGAACGGGCACCAGGCCACCGGCGTGCCCCGCCAGTGCGCGTCGAGCAGCACCAGGAACTCGGAGTACTGGCTGTAGGGCGGGTCCAGGTAGTCGTCGGTGTCCCCGTTGAACTGCCAGTCGATGAAGACGCCGTACCCGTGGCCGGGGTTGTCGGGGTCGGGGTCGAGGCCGGTGGGCAGCGACGCGGCGGCTGCCTCCGGGCTGGTCCAGAACTCCGCGCCGACGGCGTCCCCGACGTAGTGCCACGGCGGTTTACCGGCCAGGTTGGCCACTCCGCGCGCGCTGAGCGGCAGGGTGTAGCCCTTGAGTCGTTCGGGGTCGGTGACGGCTGCCGAAGCCGGCGATGCCGTCGCGGCGGTGCCGGCGAGGCCGACGGTCCCGCCCGCCAGAGCGGCGAGCACGGTACGCCGCTGAAGGTTGTTCTCCACGCTTTTCCTCCTGGAGATCGTCGTTCCACCCTGGACGACGACCGGTCCGGTCGGGATCTCATCGGCCGACGCGGAAGTGTCGTAGATCATGCGCAGCGTTCCTGGTCGAGGCGTTGATCGAAATCGTTGCGTTATCGCTCACCTCGGCTGGCGTGGTCGTGCTCGTGGGGTGTCGAGAGGGCTCGACAAGATTCAGCAGATGTCGATGATCATGATTAAGTTGAGTCGAACATGCAGGGCTTCTTGAGCGCGCCGAAACTTTGTGGCAATCTCAGCTTCATCGACGCTTAGCGTTCTCTCGTCTCCTGTGTCGCCCCGGTGGACGGCCCCAGCCGGCTGGTGATGTTAGCGCTAACCCGTCGGAAGTAGTCGACTCCGAGAGGGTGCTGGCACATGAATCTCGTACAACCGAGTGGTTCTCCACGACGCAAGCGGTTCATCACCGCGACGCTGCGCACGCTGGCTGCCGCCGCACTTGCGGGCGGCATGGTCCTGGCGCCGGTCACGGCCGCCAGCGCGGCCTCCACACTGGGCGCCTCGGCAGCCGAGAAGGGCGGCCGCTACTTCGGCGCGGCGGTGGGGACGTACAAGTTCAACGACAACACGTACATGACCGTGCTGAACCGCGAGTTCAACAGCCTGGTCGCCGAGAACGAGATGAAGTGGGACGCGACCGAGCCGCAGCGCGGGGTGTTCAACTACAGCGCCGGTGACCGCATCGTCAACCACGCCCGGTCGCGGGGCATGAAGGTACGCGGGCACACCCTGTTGTGGCACGCCCAGCAGCCCGGCTGGGCCCAGGGCCTGTCCGGCGGCGACCTGCGCAACGCCGCCATCAACCACGTCACCCAGGTGGCCAGCCACTTCCGGGGGCAGATCTACTCCTGGGACGTGGTGAACGAGGCGTTCGCCGACGGTGGCAGTGGCGCCCGACGTGACTCGAACCTGCAGCGCACCGGCAACGACTGGATCGAGGCGGCGTTCCGTGCCGCCCGGGCGGCCGACCCGAACGCCAAGCTCTGCTACAACGACTACAACACCGACGGGATCAACGCGAAGTCGACCGGCATCTACAACATGGTGCGCGACTTCAAGTCCCGTGGCGTGCCGATCGACTGCGTCGGCTTCCAGTCCCACCTGGGCACCACCATCCCCGGTGACTACCAGGCCAACCTCCAGCGCTTCGCGGATCTGGGCGTGGACGTGGAGATCACCGAACTCGACGTCACCCAGGGCGGCAACCAGGCCAACATCTACGCCACCGTCACCCGCGCCTGCCTGGCGATCTCGCGCTGCACCGGCATCACCGTGTGGGGCGTACGGGACTGCGACTCCTGGCGTGGCGGCGACAACGCCCTGCTCTTCGACTGCGCCGGAAACAAGAAGGCCGCGTACAACGCGGTCCTCGACGCCCTCAACAGCGGCTCGAACCCGAATCCGAACCCGACCGGCAACCGGCTGCGCAACGAGGCTTCCGGCCGATGCCTGGACGTCAACGGGGCAAGCTCGGCCAACGGGTCACAAATGATCATCTGGGACTGCCACAACAACGCCAACCAGCAGTTCACCCAGAACGGGCGGGCGTTGCAGGTGATGGGCAGGTGCCTGGACGTGCCGAACAACGCCGGCACCGGGACCCGGGTGCAGATCTGGGACTGCAGCGGCGCGGTGAACCAGCAGTGGGTGCTCAACAGCAACGGCACGATCAGCAACGCGCAGACCGGGTTGTGTCTCGACGTCAACGGCGCCGCCACCGCCAACGGCAGCGCGGTGATCGTGTGGAGCTGCCACGGCGGCGGCAACCAACGCTGGTCCCGGGCCTGAGCTGACCAGCAGGCACGACGGTCGGCACCGTAGAGAAGGGACGACAATGCCCAGATCCTGTTCGAGTCGCTACCTGACCCGGCTGCTCGCCTGCGCCATGGTCGCGCTCGGCGCGGTGCCGACCGCCGTGCTCGCCGGCGCCTCGCCTGCCGTCGCGGACACCACCGCGTTCCGCGGCGTCAACTGGGCCCGGCTGGGAGACAACTTCCACGGCGGACCGCTGGTCCTGCACGGGCTGAGCAGCTCCGACAGCTATGCCACGGTCCAGGCCAAGGCCAACGCCATCTATACCGGATTCCAGAACAACCTGGGTGCCAACACGGTCCGGCTTCCGATCAACACCTACACCGTCGGTACGAGCTGGTGGAACTCGTACACCGGTGCGATCGACGCCGCGACAGCGAAGGGTTTCAAGGTCGTCCTCTCCTACTGGGACGACGGGGTGGCCGCCAGCGGCGGTCGGATCGTCAACACGAGCGCCTTCAACACCATGTGGAACACCGTGGTCGCCAGGTACGGCAGCAACGACCTGGTCTACTTCGAGCCGATGAACGAGCCGGGCGGGCACACCGCCGCGGACTGGGCCAACGTGGTCGTCAACTGGCTCAACGCCCGCCCGTCAATTCCCCGTGACCGCGTCTTCGTCAGCGGCGCCGGCCTGAACACCGACATCAAGTCGATGTGTGCCGACCGCCGGCTCGACGGGACGATCGTGTCGCTGCACCACTACACCTTCTTCAGCGGCGCGAAGAACTATGACCAGTGGGTGGCGTTCCTGCGGGACGCGATCGGTCCCTGCGCCGGGCGTACCGTCATGGACGAGTTCGGCGCGCCCATGGACACCGGGCTCAACTACCACGACGCCGCCAGCAGCGACAACCTCGTGCGCTACTTCCGTGCCACCACGGACGTGCTGCGGGAGTTGCGGATCGGCTCGATCTACTGGCCGGGCCTGGGCGGCAAGGTGACCGCCGGCCAGGGCGACGACTGGTACGCCATGCAGAAGCTGCACGGCACCGGCACCAACCTCACCCTGAGCACCCCCAACGCCAGCGGCCTCGATCGCCTTCGGTACGCCTGGGGCCTGACCGACGGCGGCGTCCCGGACCGGGTGAGCCGGCTACGCAACGTCGGCACCGGGCAGTGCCTGGACATCCCCGGCGCCACCACCGCCAACATCCAGGTCCAGGTGTACGCCTGCAACAACAGCACGGCCCAGCAATGGACCGTGACGGGCGGTGGACAACTCACGGCGCTCGCCGGCCAGCGGTGCCTGGACGCGTACAACCGGGGGACGGCGAACGGCACCGTCGTCGGCACGTACGTGTGCAACGGCGGCGACAACCAACGATGGACGATCGGCGGCGACGGCTCGATCCGCAGCGCACAGTCCGGCCTCTGCCTGGACGTGAACACCACCACCCTGAAGGTCCAGCTCTGGACGTGTTGGGGCGGCGACAACCAGAAGTGGCAGGTAGTGAACATCTGACCAGCAGGCCCGGTTCGCCTGATGGCTCAGGCGGCGGCCGGTCGACGAAGGTGGGAAGGGCAGCAATGAGATCATTCGTTCGGGCCGGAAGAAGTCTGTTGCTGGCGGTGGGAGTTCTCGTCTCCGCGGTACTGCCTGCCGTGGTCGCCGATCAAGCTCCAGCTTCGGCGGCGACCCAGGCGACGTACTACGTCGCTCCGGGGGGCAACGACAACAACCCGGGCACGATCGC
Source organism: Micromonospora fiedleri (assembly GCF_016774385.1). NCBI lineage: Bacteria > Bacillati > Actinomycetota > Actinomycetes > Micromonosporales > Micromonosporaceae > Micromonospora > Micromonospora fiedleri. The sequence goes on along the minus strand of NZ_JAETXL010000001.1, from coordinate 565,378 downwards.
CGCACCGTTCAGAACCGTGCAGCGGGCGCGGGACGTCGTACGGACGATAAATGCGAACATGACCGGCGACATCCAGGTCTACCTGCGGGGCGGAACGTATCCGGTCAGCAGCACGATCGAGTTCGGGGCGAGCGACTCCGGCACCAACGGCTACCGGATCAGCTATGCCGCCTACCCGGGCGAGACGCCGGTGCTCCAGGGCGGTGTGCAGGTCTCCGGCTGGACCCAGCACAGCGGCAACATCTGGAAGGCCCCGCTCGACCGGGCCAACAAGCTGCGGTCGCTCTACGTCAACGACAAGCGGGCCTTCATGGCGGCCAAGACCATCAACTCGGCCGGCTGCCACGGGTCGTACGCCATCACCGCGGGACAGGCCGACTGGGCCTGGGAATCCGGCTCGCAGTGCGCGGGCGCGCGATACAGCCAGGCGGACTTCCCCGCGGTGGCCCGGAACCAGGAAGACATCGAGATCGAAACGGCGACGACCTGGACCACCGCCATCGTGGGCGTCCAACAGGTGATCACCGACGGCGGGAACCGGGTGGCGTTGTTCCAGCAACCCGGTGCCGCCATCGCCCAGGGCGCGTTCAACGGCAACGCCCAGACCGGTGGCACGCACAAGGTCATGAACGCCTACGAGTTCCTGGACGCGCCGGGGGAGTTCTATTTCGACAAGTCCAGCCGGACGGTCTACTACTACAAGGCCAGCAGCGAGAACATGGCGACCGCCTCGGTCTTCGCGCCGAACAACGTGGCCACCGTGCTGCGGATCGCCGGCACGTCGACCAGCAACCGGGCGCGGAACATCACCTTCTCCGGGCTCACCGTGGAGCACTCCGACTGGAACCTGGTGAACGTCGCCGGTTCGGTGTTCAAGCAGGCGCAGCAGGGCAACCTCAGCGCCTTCGCGTACGCCCGGGGCAACTTCCACGTCTACCACTACCGCAACGTCGACCTCACGCCCGGCATCGTCCACCTGCATAACGCCGACGGGATCCTGTTGGAACGCAACCGCGTCCAGCACACCGGTGCCGACGGGATCAACATGGTCAACGACGTGATCAACACCCGGTTGATCGGGAACTACACGAACGACGTCGCGGGGACCGCGGTCAGCGTGGGCCATCCGCAGCACGTCTACATCGGGGACCACACGTCGAGCAACCGGGAGAAGTACTCGCCCCAGGTCGAGGGGGCACCGCGGAACATCGAGATCAAGAACAACTACATCCATGACAGCGCGGTGTTGTTCAACGGGCACGGCGCGGTCGCGGCCTACTTCGTCGATGCCCTCACCGTGCAGTACAACCGCATCGAGAAGGCACCCTGGGCCGGCATCACCATGGGCTGGGGCTGGTGGAACTTCGACGGCTCATCCGGATCGATCGTGCCGAACCGGCCCACCACGACGGCGAAGAACAACACCATCAGCCACAACCACATCATCGACACCGTGCAGCGGCTCAGCGACACGGCCCCGATCTACACGTTGGGCAGCCAGCCGGGCACCGTCGTCAGCAACAACTACCTCCAGGGCGTTCCCGCCGGCCACAAGTACGGGCTCCACCCGGACGAGGGCTCGGCGTACATGACCTTCCGGGACAACGTCCTGAGCGTCGACAAGAACATCACCTGGATGATCAACTCGGACAACTTCGGGCGCAAGCACGACCTGACCATCACCCGGACGTACGGCCCGATCAACAAGGTCTCCGAGAAGAACCTGCCCAACAGCACCATCGACGACATCATCGTCTCCTCCGACTACGTGTGGCCGGCGGCGGCGTACCAGATCGCGGTGAACTCCGGGCCGGAGGACGCGTTCCGCGACATCGTCCAGGCCCGTGGGGTGCCGATGCAGGACTACGTCCTGCCGGCCGGCACGACCGCCGCCGGCGGCGTGACCTCGATTCCGATCCGCAGCACCGGGGACCCGGCCAGGTCCCTCTGGCTGGCCCCCTCCGGCACCACCAGCTTCGCGGCCGGCCCGACGATGACCAGGGCGGACGGCAACGCCACAAGCATCGCCGTGCCCACCACATCGGGTGATTACCGGCTCTACGTCGTCGACGCCCAGGGCAACCGGTCGGCCGAATCCGTGTCGATCGCGCGGCGGCAGGGCACCAGCAGCGGGCAGAGCGTCCAGCTCGTGGGCGGCCAGTCGGGCCGGTGCATCGAGGTGCCCGGCGCGGCCACCGCCAACGGCACCCAGGTGCAACTCTGGGACTGCGGCGCCGGCACCCACCAACGGTGGACCTACACCGCGGGCAAGCAGTTGACCGTGTACGGCAACAAGTGCCTGGACGCCTTCGGCAACGGCACGACCAACGGCACGGCAGTCATCATCTGGGACTGCCACGGCGGGCTCAACCAGCAGTGGAACGTCAACGCCAACGGCACCATCACCAGCGTCCAGTCCGGACTCTGTATCGATGCCAACGGTGCCGCCACCGCCAACGGCACGAAGATCATTCTTTGGTCGTGCAACGGCGGCACGAACCAGCAGTGGAGCCGACGTAGCTGAGAACCGACCCGGGGGCCAGGCAGGATGCCTGGCCCCCGGGCCCTTGCCCAACCGGTCCGGTGCGCCGCACCGGACCGGATCGGGTCACTCCGACTTGCCGAAGGCGTCGACGCCCGTCAACTCGGCCGAGAGCGCCCAGAGCCGTTCGGCCGCCTCGCGGTCCTCGGGGCCGTCGAAGGTCTTGGCGACCTTGCACGCCTGCAGGTAGGCGCCGCCGTCACCCGCCAGCGCCGGTGACGTGGCGGCCCAGACCTGGGTCGCGGCACCCTGCTCGGGGGCCCGGAACTCGGGCAGCAGGGCGTTGCCCTCCTCGTCGATCCAGCCGGCACCGACCATCTCCTCCTTGGCGAGGTGGCGCTGCAACGGCGTGAGGATGTAGCCGGGGTTCACCGAGAACGCCTGGACACCGGCGGCCCGACCCAGCCGGTCCAGCTCGGCGGCGAAGAGGATGTTCGCCGACTTCGACTGGCTGTACGCCGCCCACTTGTCGTAGCCGTCGGCGAAGTGCACGTCGTCCCAGTTGATGCGGGGGTTCTCCCCGGCGCCGGAGGAGAGCACGACGACCCGCGCCCCACCGTCGGCGGCCAGGGCCGGCCAGAGCCGGTTGACCAGGGCGTAGTGCCCCAGGTGATTGGTGGCGAACTGGGCCTCCCAGCCTGGACCGACCCGGGTCAGCGGGGTGGCCATGATCCCCGCGTTGTTGATCAGGATGTCGATGCTGCGGCCCGAGGCGAGGAACCGCTCGGCGAACGCCCGCACACTGTCCAGATCGGCCAGGTCGAGCTCGTCGACCTCGACCCCGTCGATCCCCGCGACCGCCTCCCGCGCGACGTCCGTACGCCGGGCCGGGACGATGACCCGGGCGCCGGCGGCGGTGAGCGCACGGGTGGTTGCCAGACCCAGGCCCGAATAGCCGCCGGTGACGATGGCGACCTTGCCGGAGAGGTCGATGCCGGCGAGCACCTCTGTCGCGGTGCTGTCGATACCGAAGCTCAGGTCGTCATGCTGGTCAGAAACAGTCATTTTCCACTTTCCGGTCGGGCACCACTGTTGCTGGCGCGAAGGGGGGTCAGGCGGGCGTCTCGACGCGGTAGAGCCGCTGGGTCATGCTCGGATACAGCAGGCCCTGCAGGATGCCGATGCTGGCTGCCACCGCCGACGTGAGCGTCACCAAGAGATGGAGCACCGTGAATTGTAGTCCAAAGGTGACTCCGTGGTGACGGAAGGCGTACGCGTAGGTGCGCTTGTCGAGGAGCATGCCGACCGCGGTCAGCACCCCGGCGGCCAGCAGCGCCCACGGGCCAAGCAGCACCGCCGAGATCAGGGCGAACACCGCGGCGAGGATGAAGGCGCTGCCCAACGCCCGGTAGCCGGTGCCGGCGCCGCCGGGCAGCTTGTTCAGCCGCAGCCAGTTCGGTGCGCCCAGCCGGGTGCGGTTGAAGACCTTGGTCAGCATCACCCGCAGGGTGCCGTCGTGGTCGTGACGCCCCCGGATGGTCGGGACGGCCTTGACCTCGTAGCGGGCGTTGAGCCGGAAGCCGTAGTCCTGCTCCTCGGTCCACCGGAGCCGGTCGTTGAACTCGCCGACCTCCAGGAAGGTCTCCTTCTTCATCGCGAACAGCGCCGAGTGCAGACCCGGGATGGCGCCCTCGACCTCGCAGAACCAGACGTACTGCTGGATCGCGCGGTAGCGCTTGACCAGGCTGTCGGGGAACATCGGCTCGGCCCGGTACATGCCGCAGATCGCGCCGAGCCCCGGCTCGGTCCGCAGGTATTCGACCGCCCGCTCGACCGCGTCCGGGTCGAGCGCGACGTCGGAGTCGACGAAGAAGAGCACCTCACCGTTGGCGTGCCGGGCACCCAGGTTCCGGGCGGTGGAGACGCCGCTGTTGACCGGCACCTGAAGGACCGTGACGTCGAGCGCGCGGGCGATCGCCACCGAGTCGTCCGTGCTCGCGTCGTCGGCCACGATGACCTCGACGGCCGGGTAGGTCTGGTTCTTCGCCGCCTTGATGCACTCGCCGATGGTGCTGGCGTAGTTGTAGTTCGGAATGATCACTGAGACCAGCGGTTGCTCGTTCATCGGACTCCAACCTTTCCCTTGTTTCATCGGTGTTGCCGTGCCGCGGTGCGTCCGCGAAGGGTGCTGAAGAGAACCTCGTGCGCGTCCAACGAGGTGGCCACGGAGAAGCGCGCCCGGGCCGCCCGGGCCTTGCGTTCCTTCCAGTCCCGCGGCACGGTCGCGAGCTCGGAGATGGCCTGTTCCAGGGCTCGTGGATCCCGAGGGGGCACCACCCGGCCGAATCCGGTCGCGGTGACCGGGTACCGGTTGCCGGGCAGATCGGTGGTCACCGACGGAATGCCGCTCATCATCGCCTCGGCCAGCACGGTGCCGAACGATCCGGCGACCGCCGGTAGCGCGAACACGTCCACCGAGGCGTAGAAGTCGTTGACCTCGCGGCCGCGTAGCTCGCCGAGGATCCGGACCCGGCTGTCCCGGTCGATCTCCGCCTGGACGGCGGCGAGATTGCTGCCCCCGGCGACGGTGTGGTAGTTGCCGGCGATCAGCAGCCGGGCGTCCGGGTCGGCGATCCGGTGGAAGGCCCGTACCAGGTAGGCGATGCCCTTGTCCGCGACGATCCGGCCGAGGAATCCGACGTGCAGGCCGCGGGTTTCCCGGTACCTCGGCTCGCCGCCCCGCCGGTCCAGACAGGGCGGCGCGATCGGGGTGAAGGTGCGGTCCCGGATGACCGGCCAGAACCGCGAGGCGTACGCCTGGTCGCGGCTGGCCGCCACGACGGCGGCGGAACGGCGGATGGCCGATCGGGCGGCGGCGTCCGAGGCGTACGCGACGGCCCGGCCGAACCAGCTCGGCGGCAGGTGCGGATCACTGTGCAGCATGCTCACCACCGGTACGCGAGGGGCCAGCGGCATCAGCAGCGCCGCTGCCGGCATCGGCAGGTTGAGGTGCAGCACCGACGACTGGCGCGCCAACTGCCCGACCAGCATCGGGTAGCGGGGGACGATGGCGGTCCGGCTCGACCGTGTCAGCATCGGCGAGCGGTAGACGTCCACGCCGCCGACGGCGTCGCGCAGGGGCAGCCCGGCTTCGTGCTGGGCGGTGACCACCGCGACCCGCCAACCCCGATTGGCCATGCCCTCGGCGATGCTGCGCGCCGTCTGCGTCAAGCCACTGACGTACGGCTCGTAGAAGGGCGACGCAATCGTCAGATCGTAATTCCTGTCCGGCATCAGTACCGCATTCTCTGAGATAGGTCTACGGCAGAATTCCCTGATCCCTGAGCACATTAGCGGTCTGCCTGTGGCAGGCAGCTTGGCGATTTCTTGGAAGCCGGTGCGGCGACATTCACGCGCACCGCCTCGGCCGCTGCGGCGGGCGACGTCCGGGCGCGGCGACGCAGGATCGCCTCGGTGACACCCAGGCCGATGCCGGCGGTAGCAAGCTCACTCACCGTGACGACTACTCGACTCACCAACGCCACCACCGAAGCCACCGGCACCGGCAGGATGACGCTGAGCGCGGCGGTCACCACCACCTCCCGTACGCCGATGCCGTCCGGGGCGAAGACAGCGATCACGCCCGCCACCGCGCCGAGGCCGAAGGCGCCGAGACAGAGCGGCAGCGCGCGCAGCGGCGGCGCGCCCATCGCCACGGCCAGCAGCCACAGGTGGGCGCCGCCGATCAGCCAGGCCAGCAGTTGCGCGACGACCGCCTGCCGGATGCCGGGGCCGGACATCGCCGTCGACGGTTCCGGGCGACGGCGCACCCGGGCGACGAGGGTCGCGGCCCGGCCGACGAGTTCGGGGCGGACCAGGACCACCGCCACCGGCGCGACGGCCAGCAGAAGCCAGGCGGCGGACGCGCCGAAGACCTCCGGGCCGGCCGCCAGCCCCACGGTGGCGCCGGTGAGCAGGCTGACCACGAGGGCCAGCAGCCAGGCCGTACCCATCCGCGCCGCCGGTACGCCGATGCGTCGGCCCATCTCGACGCTGACCAGGAAGCCCATCACCTTGCCGGGCACGTACTTGACGAACTGGCCGAAGTAGAAGATCCGGGCCGCGTCCACGGCGGCGACCCGTTCGCCGACGCCGGCGAGCATGGCCCGCCAGGAGATCATCGTCGCGACCAGCCCGGCGGCGTTGGCCAGCACGGCCAACACCACCATCGTCGCGACGAAACCGGGCCGTTGACCGCGCAACGTGGCAGCGACCGTGGACCAGTCCTGACCACGCAGCGTGATCACTATGAAGATCGCGGTCACCGCCAGCAGAAGGCCCATGACGACCTTCCGGGCAACCGCCCGCCACCGCTTCCGGGGTGCCGCGGTGATTGTTTCGGCGATTTCCGGGAAGGCCCGCTCTGCGTCCAGTTCTTTTGTCGACACTGGCCACCTTCTCCGATCATGGAAAGGATTCGACCTGGGTGACCAACGCTAACGGTGAACCGCTTGCTTCTTCCTTGTCCGACCGGCTGCTGGTCATTTCTCCGGAAGGCCGGCGAAGCGCTCCCGGGCGTACAGTCGCAGGAGTTCGCCCATCCGGTAACTGCCCGGTGTCGAGGTTTCCAGCAGTTGCACGTCGACGAGACGCTCCAGGATGCGTTCGGTGTGTGCCTCCGATCGGGCGAGCAGCCGGGCGGCGGTGGACCGACTGAGTTCCGTCATCGGCGACGTGCCCAGCAGCTTGAAGGCCTCGGCGATGGCCCGCTCGGAGATATCCGGGCTGCCGGAGAGACGGTCGTAGGAACCGGCCATGCTGGCGCGCAGCCCGACACCGTCGAACTCCAGGTTGTCCAGCCGGCGGCGCTCGTCGGCGAGCCGGTCGCGCAGCTCGGCCAGCGGCCACCCGGGACGGGCCACGAGCCGGGCACCGACGATGCGCAGCGCCAGTGGCAGGCATTCGCACCACTCGGCGATCGCGGTCGCGGCCTCCGGCTCCGCGGCCACCCGTTCCGCGCCGACCCAGTGACTGAGCAACGCGATGGCGTCGGCGACGGTGAGCGGCCCGACCCGCAACTGGCTGACATCGCCGAGCCCCGCCAGCGGCTGCCGGCTGGTCACCAGCGTCCCGCAGCCCGCGCCGCTGGGCAGCAGCGGTCGCACCTGGGCGGCGTCGACGGCGTTGTCCAGCACCAGCAGCAGCCGTCGCCCGGCGACGACCGACCGGAACAGGGCGGCGGCCTCGTCGACCTGCTCCGGGTCGGAACTCATGCTGCTGACCCCGAGCGTGCGCAGCAGCCGGGCGAGCGCGTCGACCGGGGTCAGCGGCTCGGCGTCCACGCTGGTGCCGCGCAGATCGATGTACAGCTGGCCGTCCGGGTACCGACCGGCGAGCCGGTGCGCGGCGTGGATGGCCAGGGCCGACTTGCCCACCCCGGCCGCCCCGTAGATCGACACGACCGGGGCCGAGTCCGCCGTGCCGGCGGGGTTCAGCAATTTCAGCAGCGGCGCGAGGTCGTCGTGTCGGCCGGAGAACCGGGCGATGTCGGCGGGCAGTTGCCGCGGCACATGCCGGACCGGCGCGGCCACCGGGCCGACGTTGACCGCGTACGGCTCGTCGAGTTCGCCGCGGAGGATGGCCACGTGCAGGTTCCGCAGCTCGGGCCCGGGCTCGGCGCCGAACTGCTCGACGATCTGCGCCCGGGTGTCGACGTAGTACTGCAACGCCTCGGGCGTACGCCCCATCGAGCAGAGCGCCCGCATCTGTAGCGCCACCAGCGGCTCGGCGAGCGGGTACGAGCCGAGGATCCGCGCCAGCCGATCGGCCACCGCCTCCGGGTTGCCCAGTCGCAGCTCCTCGTTGCTCCAGGCGCCGGCCAGGCTGATCAACTGTGATGCCACACTGCGCCGGACCCGGTTGGCCCAGTCACCGGCGAGCGTGGCCAGTGGGTCCCCCCGCCACAGCTCCATCGCCTCCCGCAGGGCGGCGATCCGCTCGACGTCGCTGGTCTGCGTCCCGGCGCGGCCGGTGTCGATGAGCTGGTTCAGTCGATGCAGGTCGACCTGCTGACGGTCGACGTTGAGAACGTATCCGTCCCCGTGGCGGCTCAGGCTGATCGGCGTGCCCGAGTCGTCGTCGACCTGCGCCAGGGCCCGGCGGAGCCGCGCGACGTGCGCGTAGAGAGCGCTACGGGGCGCCTCCGGAGCCGCCGGGCCCCACACTCGCTCGGTCAGAGTGTCGATCGACACCGGCGTACCGGCGTCCACGGCCAGGGCCGCCAGGACCGCCCGTCGCTGACGTGGTCCCACGTCCAGCGGGCCGTCAGCCGACTCCACCTCGACAGGCCCCAGTAGTCGGATCCTCACACGCTCTCCCCCTGATCACGTCGGACCCGGCCGGAGTCCTCAATGGACTCCGGCCGGCGTCCGGTACCTCTGTCGAAAGCGCGCGTCGAGCACGTAGCGCAGGCCACCACTCAACGCGCCCGCGGAAATCGCGAGACTGTACAGAAAACTGAGAAACACGCTGGGCGGAACCATCCGCCAGCCCGCAGTGCGTCGCACGTAGTTGAAGAGCGGCAGGTCGACGCTGATGAACCAGGCCAGGAAGAGGACGGGTACGACCGCCAGGTAGGGCGAGACCAACACCAGGGGGAGGCTGGCGGTGGTCAGGGCGGCGGCTGCCACCTCTGCGGGCCGGTGGGTGGCCTCCCGCTCGGGTTTCAACTCACGTTGCTTGAGTACGAGCGGGACCAGCGAACCGGACCGCCGGTAGAGCTTACGCAGGATCGATGAAAGTTGATCGTCGTCGTCGTGGTACCCGACCACGGACAGGGTGCGGATGACGGGATAGTGCTCCGCGATGCGGAGACTGAACTCGTGGTCCTCGTTGGCGTACTGGCCCAGCAGTCGCTCGTCGAAAGCTCCGATCTTGTCGATGACCGCGCGCGGGATGGCACCGCTGGCGAAGTGGCCGGTACGCGCCGCCCCCAGCTTGCGGGTGGCGCGGTAGTGGCCGTAGAGCACCTGCACCCACTCCACCACGCCGTCGTCGACCAGGGGACGGTCGCCGTACACCCCCCAGACGGCGCCGTAGGAGGGGTTCTCCTCGAAGATCTGCACGGCGTTGGCGACCGCCTCGGGTGCGAGAGCGACGTCGGAGTCGAGGAAGAAGAGGATGTCGCCCCGGCTTGCCGCTATGCCGCGGTTGCGAGCCGGGCCGGCACCCACATTCTCGGTCAGTTCGATGAGGGTGCAATCGAGTTTTCTGACAATCTCCGGGGTGTCGTCGGTGCTTGCGTCGTCAACGACTATGACCTCGACCGAGGGATAGGTCTGATGCAATGCGGAGAGCACGCTCAGAGTGATGGTCTTCGCGCTGTTGTGGCAGGGTATAACCACCGAGACCAGCGGCGTTTTTTCGGGCTTCATTGATGCTCCTCGGGCAGGATTTCGGCTGCGCTGGGAGGTGGACGACGCGTCCGCTCATCGGTTTTCTCATCGTCGAGAAGATCCGTCGACCACCCTAGTACACGTCCGACATCCGTAGACACTCGTTGATCAAGCTGGTGGGCGTTAAAAGGCCGGGATTGGTCCCGTTCGCCTGCTCGGTGTCAATGTGACGCTCATCTCGATGAGGGTGCCGAGATGACGAACTGCTGTGCCTTGTGGTCGGACAGGCCCCGGGGCATGGTCAGGTCGTAGCTGTGCACCGTGATGTCCGGGGTGGTGAAGAGCCAGTCGATTCGCCACATCCGTGGCTTGTCGCCCACCGGCCAGGTGACCGGGTAGAGCGAGGAGAGCACCTTGGTCTGGTCGACCAGCCGGTCGGAGACCATGTCGAGAAGGTTCATCGACGGTGAGGTGTTGAGGTCGCCGGCCATCACCGCCCGGTTCGGGTTGGTCGCCAGATCCTCCGCGACAGCCTGGTAGCTGGCCTGGCGGATCTCGAAGTTGAACCGGTCGATCTCGAACATGTTCCGGTCGTCGTCGTTGCGCAGCAGCAGGATCCGCACCGGCGGCTGGAAGATGTGCGTGTTGTAGAACGAGACGACCTGGCCGTTGACCTGGATGTCGGTGCGCAGCGCCTGGGAGGTGTAGAAGAGCGGCCGGTCGACGAGGGCCGGCGGCACGGGCTTCAGGTCGTCCGGCAGGTACGGCGTCGAGTCCAGCCAGGAATGCCCAACCACCGGCAACCGGGTGATCGTCATGTTCCGGCCCTCGCGGACCACGGTGTAGCCGGGGAAGGCCGCCTGAAGTTCCGCCGTCTGGTCGATCTCGTACGCCTGCGCGAAGATGTCGACGAGCGAGTCGTCGACGTTGGCGTACTCGTGCAGCATGTAGACGTCGGCGTCCATGTCCCGCAGGAAGTCGTAGAACTCTTCGGTGGTGGTGCGCTGCTCACCACCGTTACGCCGATCCTGGTCCCAGTATTCGGTATTCCAGGTCACCACCTTGACGGCGTCGGCGGGCGCCGGCGGCGGAGTGTGGAAGATCGTCGCGAAGTTGATCCCGCTGTAGCCGACCCCGAGCACCAGGGCCAGCAGTGACGCCCCGACCAGCTGCCAACGCATCGAGCGGGCCAGCCAGGCCACGGGCAGCAGCAGCACCGGGACCGCCGCCCAGGTGATCGGCGGGAGCAGGTCGATCGGCCCCCACACGTACGTCCTGGCGCTGAGCAGGTGGTGCAGCACGACGACGGCCAGCCAGCCGAGGCAGGCCACCGCCGCGAGGCGCACTCCCCACCGTCGGCGACGCGTTGGGGTACGGGGTTCCGGCGACGGCGCTGGTTCCTTTTCGTCCATTATTGTGGTCGTCCTTGCCGCCGCTTCCGCCATGGCAACTCCTTTACGTCACCCCGGTTCCTGCCGGTACCGGCCTCGGAAAAGGTATCGACCGGAACCTTGTTCGAAGCTTGTTCCGCATGCCAAGGAGGGGGCAATCGTCGGTCGCTAGCGTCACGAGTGCCAATACCGGATTCTGTCGACCTGGAAGGAGCGGTGATGGGCGTACATGCAGCTTATCGGCGCTCACTGGGTGGGGCGTCGAAGACGTGCTACCGGCCGGTCGGTGTGCGAATTGCGCGGTATCCGGTGAGCCGGTCGGATCGGTCGGGGAAGCCCGCCGTGGATGATCCGCAGGTAAATAGTTGATAGCGACGAATGCCGGAAACACGGCCGTCGTTGTGACGTGACGTCGCCGTCAAGAAAACGGCATTTTCTCGACACGGGAGGTGGAAGTGCACGCAGTGGTGACCGGGGCCGCGGGCATGTTGGGCACCGCGTTGTTGGCCAGGGACTGGCCGGGTGTGACCTGGACCGGAGTGGACATCCGACCTCTCGCACCGAGGGTGCGGGATCGGGCCGGCTTCATCCAGGCCGACGTGCGCGACACCGACGCCATGGCCCGCGCCTTCCGCCGTGCCGACGTGGTCATCCACTCCGCCGCCGCCCTGCCGAGCCACCGCTCCGCGGACATCCGATCCGTCGACGTGGACGGCACCGTGTCGGCGTTGGAGGCGGCCCGACGGGCAGGTGTGGACCGCTTCGTGCACATCTCCTCCACGGCGGTCTACGGACTTCCCCGGGACTGCCCCACTCCGGAGGACTACCCCTGCGAGCCGGTCGACCCGTACTCGGCCGCCAAGCTCGGCGCCGAGAACGCCGTGCTCCGGCATCGTGCACAAGGGCTCTGCGCACCGATCGTGCGACCCAAGACCTTCCTCGGCGAGGAGCGTCTCGGCCTGTTCGCCATGCTCTTCGAGTGGGCCGACGAGGGCCGCCACTTTCCGCTGATCGGTGGTGGCGACGTCGCCACCCAGATGCTCGACGTCGAGGATCTCTGCGCGGCGATCCAGTTGATCTGCGAGGCACCCGACGACAGGGCGAACGACACATTCAACATCGGCGCACGGGAGTTCCGCACCCTGCGGGAGGACTTCCAGGCGGTGCTCGACGCCGCCGGCCACGGCAAGCGGGTGCTGGCCATGCCGGTGGGGCCGGCCGTCGCCGTGCTGCGTGTTCTCGCGGCCACGCGGCTGTCCCCGGTCTACAAGCGACTCGTGCACAAGCTGACCCGCGACTCGTACGTCTCGATCGACCGGGCCGTGCAGCAGCTCGGATTCAGTCCCCGGTTCAGCAACGAACAGGCCCTGCTGAAGACGTACGACTGGTGGCGGGCGAACGCCGCCGGGACGCGGCGCAGCGCCGGACGCACCCACCGCGACCCCTGGAAGCAGGGCGCCCTGAGCCTGGCGAAGGCGCTGTTCTGACACTCCACGGAGCAAGGAGAGGTCCGCCATGAAGCACGCCCTGGAAGCGCCGAGCCCCTCGTCACCCGAGTTGCCTGTGGTCTCCGTCGACCCGGTGGTCGCGGTACAGGCGCTGAGACCCCTGGCCCGCGTCGGCGGGCTGTTCATCCTGCTCCGACCTCGCCAGTGGATCAAGGGCAGCCTGGTGTTGCTGGCACCGCTCGTGGCCTCCCCGGCCACCGCGGTGACCCAGGTCGTGCCGCTGCTCGGCACCCTGCTGAGCTTCCTGGCCGCCTCCTCGGCCGTCTACATCTTCAACGACCTGCACGACCGTGAGCGCGACCGGCTGCACCCGGTCAAGCGCAACCGTCCCCTGGCGAGCGGGCGGGTGAGCGCCAGTGCCGCGGTGACGCTGCTGGTCGTCCTGCTCGCCGGCACCGCCGCCCTGCTGATGCTGCTGCCCGTCCTGGTCGGCGTCATCGTCGCCGGCTATCTGGCCATCAACCTCTGGTACTGCCTGGCGCTCAAGCACCAGCCGCTGGTCGACGTGTCGGTCGTCTCCGTCGGCTTCGTCCTGCGGGTGCTGGCCGGCACGATCGCCGTCGGCATCGCCGTCCAACCGGCGCTGCTGATCGGGGTCTACTGCGCCTGCCTCGCGCTCTCCCTCGGCAAGCGCCGCCACGAACTCGCCGCCCTGTCGGCCGCCGGTGGCGAAGCGGGGGAGCACCGGCCGGCGTTGCGGGCGTACTCGGTCCCGTTCCTGGATCAGGTCGTGCTGGTGAACCTGGTGGCGGCGCTGGTCGGCTACGTCGCGTTCATCTGGGCGCAGACGCCGCCGTACGGGCCGGTCACCGCCGGGCTGACCTTCCCGTTCGCCGCCTTCGCGGTGCACCGCTACCTGCAGATGATCGCCATGGGTGGCTCCGGTGGCGATCCGGTCGAGGACCTCTTCCGGGACCGCGCCATGTTGGTGAACGTCGGTCTCTGGGCCGCGGTGCTGGCCCAGGCGATGCTGACCAGCATCTGGCAGCTCTGGTAACCGAACGACACCCTGGAGAATCCCGTGAGCAGCAAGAACTCCCGTGAATACGACCTCTGTGTCGCGGTCAACTACTACTCGCCGTACGTCAGCGGGCTGACCGAGGTGGCCAGGGTGCTCGCCGAGGGCCTCGTCGAACGGGGCTGGCGGGTGGCGGTGGTCGCCGTCCGGCACGACCCGGCGCTGCCGCTGCGGGAGAGCCGCAACGGCGTCGACGTCTACCGCAGCCCGGTGGTCGCCTCCATCAGCCGAGGCCCGGTCAGCCCCGGCTTCCCCACCCTGGTACGCCGGATCGCCCGCCGCTCGCAGGTGGTCAACCTGCACCTGCCGATGCTGGAGGGGGCGCTGATCACCGCCCTGCCGCTGGGGGTGCCGGTGGTCAGCACGTACCACATCGATCTCTGGTTGCCGCCCACCCTGGTGACCCGGGCGGCGATGGCGGCCGTACGGGTGTCGTCGCGGATCACCCTGCGCCGTTCGGACGCCGTCGTCGTCAACAGCGACGACCAGGCGCAGTACTCCGAACTCTGGCCGATCCTGCGGTCCAGCCAGCGCTCGGCGATTCCGGCACCCTGCCTGGACCGCCGTGGCGGCGAGCCGACCTTCCGGGAGACCGACGGCCCGCACATCGGCTTCCTCGGCCGGATCGTGCCGGACAAGGGCCTGGACTACCTGGTGGCCGCGTTCGCCGAGATCACCGACCCGCAGGCGCGGCTGCTGCTCGGCGGCGACTACCTGACCGTCGCCGGCGGCAGCGTGATCGACCGGATCCGGGCCGCCGCGCAACGCGATCCCCGGATCCGGATCCTCGGTCTGCTACGCGGCCAGCAGATCAATGACTTCTACGCCTCGATCGACGCGTTCGCCCTGCCCTCCATCGCGGAGTCCTTCGGCATCGCGCAGGCCGAGGCGATGATGTGCGGCATCCCGTCGGTCACCACCGACCTGCCCGGCGGACGGTATCCGGTGCTGGCCACCGGGATGGGCCGGATCGTCCAACCGCGCGACCCGGTCGGGCTGCGCGCGGCGCTGCTGGACGTGCTCGGCTGGGACGCCGCAACCCGGCGTGAGGGCGCGAAGCGGGCCATCGAGGAGTTCAGCGTCCAGGGCTGTCTGGACCGGTATGCGACGCTGTTCCGGGCTCAGGGCGCACGGGCCAGCGCATTGATGTGATTCATCGTCCCGCCCGGAGTGTGGCGGGAATCAGCCGCGGAGGTAGGCATGCAGAGCAGGGATTTCGGTCGTCTCGGCAGCGTCAGCGCGCTCACCCTGGGCGGGGGCGGGATCGGTAACGTCTGGGGAGCGACCGACCACGCCGAGGCGGTGGCGACCGTCCAGGCGGCCATCGACGGTGGGGTCACGATGCTCGACCTGGCACCGACCTACGGTGACGGCTACGCGGCCGAGAACGTCGCCGGTGCCGCGTTACGCGCCATGCCGGCCGCCGACGTCCTGGTCACCAGCAAGATCGAGCTTCCCGAGCAGGACGGTGGTGACCTTCCGGAGAAGATGATCCGCAGCCTGCACGCGACCCTGGACCGCATCGGCCGCGACCACCTGGATCTCTTCCTGCTCCACTCTCAACTGCACCCGCACGGCTGGACCGGCCCCACCCCCCGGACGCTGGGCTGGGACCTCTACCTCGACCAGGTGGTGCCGACCTTCGAACGACTGCGCGCCGAAGGGAAGATCCGGGCCTGGGGGCTGACCGGGGTCGGTCACCCACAGACCGTGATCGAGGCGATGCACCGGCAGCCGCGCCCGGACGCGGTCCAGGCGGTGGTGAACGCCCTCGACCTCAGCGGCGACATGTGGCTGCTCGGCTCCTCGGCCGAACCCCGCAACGACGAGATCCGTCAGGCCGCGGTCGACGACGGCGTCTCGGTGATCGCGATCCGCGCGGTGGCGGCGGGGGCGCTCACCGAGGGCATCGACCGGGCCGTGGACGACGACTCGCCGGTCGCGGTCGACTTCGCCCGAGCCGAGCCGTTCCGTGCGCTCGCCGCCGAGTTCGGTGAGTCGCCGGCTTCCCTGGCCCACCGGTACGCGCTCAGCGTCCCCGGCGTGGCGACCGTGGTGCTGGGCGTGAAGAACCGCGCCGAGTTGGCCGAGTGCCTCGCCGCCGAGGCCCGTGGCCCGCTGACCGAGGAGGAACTCAAGGCCCTGCGCGACCTGCGAGCCTGAAAAGGCACAGCCAACCGCCACCCCCTAGACCATCTTGGTCGTGTGGAAGCCCTTCCGCTTCCAAGATCCGCTGACGCGGGACGCAGTGTCCGCCAGGAGGGTGCGGTCGAAGTCCGTACAACTTCGGGGAAAGTGCTGCCTTGCCAGTCGGCGAGACAGCACTTTCCCCGAAACTGCTAGCAAGGCCGGGTCGGCGAGGCCTGTGGCTGGTCGCTCTGAACGCAGCGGGGGCCGCGGCGGACGGGAGGAGTGCCCGTCCGCCGCGGCCCTCTGTTGCGTCGGGCTTCGCTGAGGCCACTGTCGACGGTCGTGGTTGACCGAGGGCGCGGGGAGCCTCGCGGTAAGGGGGTGTGGGTGCCGGGGCGGCCGGGTGGTGCTGCGTCGTTGTTCAACTTATTCATGACGGGCGTCAGAATTTCTTGACTTCCGGTGCTGGGTGACTGACCATGGCCAACACAGCGACGTGACCTCTCACACAGTGGTAGGTCACCTGCCGATCCGTGGCATCCGCCGATTTCTGACGCACCCCACCACCCCCGCCCAGGAAGGGCCTCGTCAATGAAGAAGGTCATCGCACTCGGGCTGATCGCCGCCACCGCGATCGCCCTCACCGCATGTACTGATTCCGATGCGTCCTCCCCGTCCGACCCGGCCGACGGCGACCTGCGCCAGGTCCGGGTTGCGGCGTTGCCCATCACCGAGACCGCCGCGCTCTGGGGCGGCATCAAGGCGGGCATCTTCGCCAAGCGCGGCCTCAGCGTGGAGGTGCTGCCCGCCCAGGGTGGCGCGCAGGCGATTCCGGCACTGCTCAACGGCGACATCGACTTCGCGATCGGCCAGCCCTTCGGCCCGTTCCGGGCCGACCTCCAGGACCTCGGCGTGGTCATGATCGGTAACTACGCCTCCTCGTACGCCGAGGGTGACGACATCAACGCCGTGGTGGCATCGGCGAAGTCCGGCATCACCCGGCCGGCCGAGCTGGCGGGTCGCCGGGTCGCGGTGAACAGCCTGGGCGCGGCGGGTGACGTGACGATCATGGCGGCGGTCGAGAAGGACGGCGGGGACCCGTCCACCATCAAGTTCGTCGAGGTCGCCTTCCCGGACGCCCCGGCGCAGTTGGAGGCCGGCAACATCGACGCGGCCTGGGTGCCGGAGCCGTTCGTCACGCAGCTGCGCAGCCGCGGCGACACCTTCATCGTGGCGCCGTACCAGGCGGTCGTGCCGGGTCTGACCACGCTGACCACGATCACCACCAAGGAGCGTACGGAGAAAGACGCCAAGCTCGTCGACGACTTCGCGGCGGCGATGAAGGAGACGCTCCAGTGGGCCCAGGACTCCGCCAACGAGACGGCGGTCCGGCAGGCCATCAAGGACAACCTGCAACTGCCGGAGCCGGTGGCGGATTCGGTGAAGCTGCCCGAGTTCGGCTGGGACCTCGACCGGACGAGCCTGCAGACGCTCGCGGAACTCGCCCAGAAGTACCGCGTGCTCGACAAGCAGCCGAACCTCGACCGGCTCATCCAGCAGAAGTAGCCGCGATCGTCCGCCCTCCCCGGTGCCCGAGACCGGGGAGGGCGTCGCCGCCGCTTGTTCACGGGAGTGACATGGCTGTCCCATCCACCCGACGCCTGCGCGGGTTGCGCAAGGCGCTGCTGGGCCTCACCGGCCTGGCCGGATTCCTCGTCGTCTGGCAGCTGATCCCGACGCTGGGCCTGATCAACCCGCAGTACCTGCCGTACGTGACGGACGTGTTCGCGCGGCTGGCCGAGGAGTCCGTCGACCTCGCGTTCTGGCGGCGGCTGGGGTCCACCATGAAGTCCTGGGCGATCGGACTGACGGTGGCCACGCTCGCCGCCGTGGTCCTCGGCACGGTCGTCGGCCTGGTGCCGTTCCTCCGACGCGCCACGCACACGATGATCGAGTTCCTGCGGCCGATCCCGTCGGTGGCGTTGATCCCGCTGGCCGTGCTGATGTTCGGCATCCAGATGCAGGCCGCCCTGGTCATCATCATCTACGCATCGTTCTGGCAGGTGTTCGTGCAGGTGATCTACGGGGTGGCCGACGTCGACACGGTCGCCCGGGACACCGCCCGCAGCTTCGGGCTGACCCGCCGCGAACAGTTGACCCACCTGGTGTTGCCGACGGCCCTGCCGTACCTGATGACCGGGGTACGGCTCGCCGCGGCGGTCGCCCTCATCCTGGCCATCACCGCGGAGATGGTGATCGGCAACCCCGGCCTCGGGCGGATGATCGAGCTGTCCCGCTCCGCCGGGGACTCCGTCGGCCTGTACGCCTTCGTGGTGGTCACCGGCCTGCTCGGCCTCGCGGTCAACCTGGTCTTCCGGTTCGTCGAGCGGCGCACGTTGTCCTGGCACGAGTCGATCCGAGGGGAGCAGACCCGGTGATCAAGCGCCCTGACCGGATCGCCGTCGCCGAGCGCACGGCCGGGCCCGACGTCGCGCGTCGGCCGGGGGTCGGCTCCCGGATCGCGGCGAGTCTCGGCTACTCGCTCGGGCTGCCGATGCTGCTGCTGGTGGTCTGGGGACTGCTCGCCACGAGGTCGACGAACCGGTTCTTCCCCGACCCGCTGACCATCTTCGAAGCCTTCGTGGACACCTGGGTCGGGCCCGCGTTCATCGAGGACGTGCTGCCCAGCCTGTACCGCCTCGGCCTCGGCATCACCGCCTCGATCGTGGTCGGCATCGCCGCCGGCACCATCATCGGCCTGGTGCAGTGGCTGCGCGAACTGCTCGAACCGCTGCTGGAGTTCTTCCGGGCCATCCCACCGCCGGTGCTGATCCCGGTGGTGATGCTGCTGCTCGGCATCACCGACACCATGAAGGTCGTGGTCATCGTCTCCGGCGCGGTCTGGCCGATCCTGCTGAACACCATCGAGGGCGTACGGGCCACCGACAGCGTGATGACCGAGACCGCCGACTCGTTCCAGGTCACCTGGTGGGAGCGGCTCTGGTTCCTGGTGCTGCCGGCGGCCAGCCCACGCATCATGGCCGGGGTCCGGCAGGGCCTGTCGGTCGCGCTCATCCTGATGGTGATCTCGGAGATGTTCGCCTCGTCCGCCGGGCTCGGCTACCGCATCGCCTACTTCCAGCGCAACTACCTCATCGCCGAGATGTGGAGCGGAATCCTCCTGCTCGGTCTCGTCGGCGTCTTCCTCGCCGTCGTCTTCGGAATCGTCGAGCGGCGCGTGCTGCGCTGGTACCACGGACTCAGGGAGGTCAACCGTGCCTGACCGGAGCACCCTGCTGCGGGTGGAGCATCTGCGCAAGGTCTACGAATCGGCCACCGGCAACGTCGAGGCGATCGGGGACATCAGCTTCACGATGAACGCCGGCGAACTGGTCTGCATCGTCGGGCCGTCCGGTTGTGGCAAGACCACGCTGCTGAAGTGCCTGGCCGGTCTGCTGCGCCCGACCAGCGGCGTGGTGGAGATGGACGGCGCACCGGTGACCGGGCCGAGCCCGGCCATGGCGGTGGTGTTCCAGGAGTACGGCCGCAGCCTCTACCCGTGGCTGACCGTACGCGGAAACGTCGAACTGCCGTTGCGGCACAAGAAGCTCAGCCGCGCCCAGCGGGAGAAGCTGGTCACCGACGCGCTCGTCGCGGTGGGGCTGGACCATGCCGCCCGCAGCCATCCGTGGCAGCTCTCCGGGGGCATGCAGCAACGGGTGGCGATCGCACGGGCCATCGCGTACCAGCCCGAAGTCATGATCATGGATGAGCCGTTCGCGGCGGTCGACGCGCAGACCCGGGCGGACCTGGAGGACCTCGTCCGCGAGCTGCACACCAGCCGCAACATGTCGATCCTCTTCGTCACCCACGACATCGACGAGTCGGTTTACCTGGGAGAACGGGTTCTAGTATTGTCCAAGTCGCCGACCTGGGTTCAAGAGGATCTCGCGATCGATCTGCCGCCTGCGCGTGATCAGATCACCACCCGCGCCCTGCCCCGGTTCACCGAGCTGCGGACCCACGTCTACGACCAGATCCAGCGGGCCAAGCGTGGCAAGACTGTCGACGCGCAACCGGCGCGGTGACCGCTGCGGCCGCCACGACGGATTCGCCGAAAGGGAGGGCTGTGCGTAGCCGTCAGCCGAAGCAACTGCTGCTCGCCTTCTTCGGTGAGCATGTGGTCGACGCCGCCACCGGGCCGATCCGGGCCAGTGCCCTGATCAGCGTGCTGGAGCCGGCCGGCGTCGCCGCGCCGGCCACCCGCGCGACCCTCGACCGCCTGGTCGGCAGCGGCATCCTCGCCCGCACCAGGAACGGTCGGGAGACGCTGTTCTCGCTGACCGAGCACGGCGCGGCGGTGCTGCGCGAGGCGACGGACCGGGTCCGTGGCCCTCGGCCGTTCGACCCGCAGGGCAACGGGTGGACCCTTGTCACCTTCTCCATCCCCGAGGGCCAGCGGATGCTGCGGCACCGGCTGCGCTCGACCCTGACCTGGGAGGGGTTCGCGCCGATCCGGGACGGGCTGTGGCTCGCGCCCGGGGAGGTCGACCTCGCCGGGTCGTTGGAGCCGTTACGGCAGGATCTGCCACCGCACACCGTCATGGCGTTCCATGCCCGGGAGCTGGACGGCTTCCCGATCGCTGAGAGCGTGCGCGCCGCCTGGGACATCGAGGCGATCCGGCGTGAACATCTGGGCTTCATCGAGGTGTGGGACGACCCCGCCGCGGTGGCGCTGGCACCGAGCGCGCTGACCGTACGCACGATGCTGGTGGCGGACTGGCTGGCGTTGCTGCGCGCCGATCCCCGGCTGCCGGCCGAGTTCATGGACGAGCAGTGGCCGGCCACCCGGTCGGCGGAGACCTACCGTCGGATGCACGAGAAGTTGGCCGAGGCGTCCGCCGCGGAGTTCGCCGAACTCGTCGCCGCCCGCACCCCGGTCAGACGCCGAAACGGGCGCGCAGGTCCGCCTTCCGCACCTTCCCCGACGCCGTCCGCGGCAACTCGTCCACGATGATGACGTTCTTCGGCAGCTTGTAGCGCGCGAGGCGACCGTCGAGGTACGCCCGTACGGCCTCGACGTCCACCGCCGCGCCGTCGCGTACCGTCACGATCGCCCACGGCACCTCGCCCCACCGTTCGTCGGGCACACCGATGACCGCCGCCGCGGTCACCCCCTCCAACTCGCCGAGCAGTTGCTCGATCTCGGCGGGGTAGATGTTCTCCCCACCGGAGATGATCATGTCTTTGAGGCGGCCGGAGATGTGCAGGTAGCCGTCGGAGTCCAGGTAGCCGAGGTCACCGGAGCGGAACCATCCGTCCGGGGTGAACGCGTCGGCGGTCGCCTCAGGCAGCCCGTGGTAGCCGGGGAAGACGTTCGGCCCGGCGATCTCGATCTCGCCGACGCTGCCGGTGGGCGCCGGCTCCCCGCTCACGTCGGTGATCCGTACCTCGGTGAAGAAGTGCGGCAGCCCGACGCTGCCCTGCTTGGCGCGGGTCATGTGCGGCGGCAGCGAGGTGGCGCCCGGTGACGCCTCGGTCATCCCGTAACCCTGGGAGAACGACAACCCCCGCGCCTCGTACGCGTTGAGGATGCGCGGCGGCACCGCCGAACCCCCGCAGGTCAGCTTCGCCAGCGTGGACAGGTCGGTCGAGCCCCAGTTCGGATGGTCGGCCATCAGCTGATACGTGGTGGGCACCCCGCTGAGCATGGTGACGCCGTGCCGTTCGATCTGGGCCAGCGCACGCCCCGGCTCGAAGCCCTTCTCCAGCACCATCGTGGCGCCCTTGAGGATGACCGGCAGGGCGCCCATGCCCAGCGAGGCGACGTGGAACAGCGGCGAGATCATCAGTGCTACGTCGGTCGAGACGACGTCGTAGTCGACCACGCAGTTGATGGCGACCCAGGTCAGGTTGCCGTGCGTCAGCACCGCGCCCTTGGCCCGGCCGGTGGTGCCGGAGGTGTAGACGATCGCCGCCGGGTCCCCGTGATCGGTGGCGACGGGACCGGCGGCCTCGGCGGTTGCGGTGCGGGCCAGTCGCGCCAGCCCCGGCCGGTCCGTGTCGCCGTCGCCGGTGACCACCACGCGCGGCGTTCGCGCGGCCGGCACGGCCGCGGCCACCCGCGACGCGAACTCGGGGTCGTGGATGAGCACCCGGGCACCGGAGTCGTCCAGGACGTGGGCGATCTCCGGCGCCGCGAGCCGGGTGTTGACCGGGACGAAGACGGCCCCCAGCTGCGCCGCGCCGAACATCACCTGGAGGAACTCGGGGCTGTTCTCACCCAGGTACGCGACCGCGTCTCCCTTGCCGACGCCCTGGTCGCGCAGCACGGCGGCGACCCGGTCGGTGGCGTCGGCAAGCTGGGCGTACGTCAACGTCGAGCCCTCGCCGTGGACGAGGGCGACCTTGTCGGGGGACTTGAGTCGACGCTTGGCCATCCAGACGCCGATTCCGTGCTGGTGCATCATCAGTCTCCTGGTGGTGGAGGTGGTGTGCTCACCCGGCCCGGCTGACCCCCCGCTCGGGCGTGAAGCCGGTCAGCGCCGGCTCAGGCGTAGAAGCGGTACAGCCCCCGGGCGACGACCGCCGGCTTGGTGCCGCCGTCGATCTCGATGGTCTGGTCGACGGCGATCTGGTAGCCGCCCCGGACCTCGGTGACCTCGGCGATGGTGGCCCGCATGCGCACCCGCGAACCGACCGTGACCGGTGCCGGGAAGCGCACCTTGTCCAGGCCGTAATTCACCTTCGTGGTCACCCCCTTGACCTCCAGCAGCTCGGTCCAGAAGGGAACGGCCAGCGAGAGGGTGAGGAAGCCGTGCGCGATCGGCGCGCCGAACGGACCGCTCTTCGCCCGCTCCGGGTCGACGTGGATCCACTGGTGGTCGTCGGTGGCGTCGGCGAAGAGGTTCACCTGGTCCTGGGTGACCGTCCGGTACTCGGTGTATCCGAGGTCGGTGCCGGCGAGGTCGGCGAGCTGGTCGTAGGCGATGGTGGTCGTCATGGCGGTTCCTCTCGTCGTCACCGGGCAAGGCGCAGCAGTCGGGCCGCGTTGTCCTTGAGGATGCCCGGAAGCACGTCGGGCTTGAGGTCGGTGGCCGCCACATCGCGCAGCCAGCGGTCGGGGGTGATCAGTGGATAGTCGGTGCCGAAGAGCACCCGGTGCTTGAGCATCGAGTTGGCGTAGCGCACCAACTCGGCCGGGAAGTACTTCGGGCTCCAGCCGGACAGGTCGATCCAGGTGTTGTGCTTGTGGGTGGCAACCGACAGCGCTTCGTCCTGCCACGGCACCGACGGGTGGGCCATGATGATCTGCAGGTCCGGGAAGTCGGCGGCGATCGGGTCGAGCAGCATCGGGTTGGACAGCCCCAGCCGCAGACCGTAGCCGCCCGGCGTGCCCGCGCCGATGCCTGTCTGTCCGGTGTGGAAGATGGCGGGCAGACCGGCGCGCTCGATCAGCGCCCACAGCGGCGCGTACGTCTCGTGGCTCGGGTCGAAACCCTGCACCGTGGGGTGGAACTTGAAACCGCGTACGCCCTCGTCGGAGATCAGTCGGGCGGCGAGTTCGAGGGCCGCTTCGCCGGTACGCGGATCTACCGAGCCGAAGGGGATCAGCACGTCGGCGTGCTCGGCCGCGGCGCGGGCGATGTCGGCGCTGGACAACGGCGGGTGCTTGAGCTGCGTACGGGCGTCGACGGTGAAGACGACGGCGGCCATGTTGCGCTCGCGGTAGTACTGCGCCACCGCGTCGACGGCCGGTCGCGGCCCGTCGGTGCGGAAGTACTTCGACACCGCCGCCACCAGTGGCTCGGGCAGCGAGGCGTGACCGTGGTCGTCGACCTCGATGTGGACGTGCATGTCGATTGCCGTGACGGCGTCGAGGTCGATCGCGGGCTGGTACATGAGGGGCACCTTCGTCGGGCGGGGTGGCGTCAGGCAGGTCAGGAGGCCGCGGGCTTGAACTCCTCGGGGAGTTCGGGGAAGCGTTCGCCGACGCTCTGCAGAGCGGTGGCGAACTCGGTCGGCCAGGCCTGCACCAGCGCCTCGTAGCTCCAGCCGCCCTCGTGGTAGGCGGTCAGCGCCGCCTCCGGGTGGGTCCAGATCTGCAGGCGGTCGCCGCCGACGCCGATCACCTGGCCGGTCACCCCGGCCGCCGCGTCGGAGCCGAGGAAGGCGATCAGCCCGGCCACGTCGTCGGCGGTGCCGAAGCCGAGGTCGTGGCGGAAGAACGCGGGCATCGGCTCGCCGTTCGCCTCGGCCTGCACGGCGGCGGCGAAGTAGGGCACTGTCGCGGTCATCGCGGTCGCCGCCACCGGTACGACGGTGTTGGCGGTGATGCCGGCCCGCTTGAGCTCCAGCGCCCAGGTGCGGACCATGCCCACGATGCCCGCCTTGGCGGCCGCGTAGTTGGTCTGGCCGAAGGTGCCCCGCTGCCCGGTGGGCGAGCCGATGCAGATGATCCGGCCGCCCTCGCCGGCCTGCCGCATGTGCAGCACCGCCTCGCGCACCGTGGTGAAGGTGCCGCGCAGGTGCACGTTGATCACCGTGTCGAAGTCGTCGTCGCTCATCTTCCACAGCACGGTGTCGCGCAGCACGCCCGCGTTGGTGACCAGGATGTCGAGTCGCCCGAACTCCTCGACCGCGGCGGTGACCAGTTGCTTCGCCGTCTCGGTGGGGCCGACCGGTGCGGTCACCGCGACGGCCCGCCCGCCGGAGGCCTGGATCGCCGCGACCGCGTCGGCCGTGACGGCGGCGTCGACGTCGTTGACCACGACGGACGCCCCCCGGTGGGCCAGCTCCTTGGCGTAGGCGAGACCGAGACCCCGACCGGATCCGGTGACGATCGCGACTTTGCCGTCCAGTGGTGACATAGAGGTGCTCCTTTGCGTCCAGGCCGATCTGAGCACGAATCGTTGAAAAAGTCAATTATTTGTGAAGCTTGCTACCATCGTCGTCATGTCCCCTATCGGAAAGACCCGGCCGACCGGACGCGACCGGCTGCGGGACAGCGTGCTCGCCGGGGACCTGAGCTTCCTGCTGGCCCGCGCCAACGCCCTCACCCTCGCCGCGGCCAACGCGGCGCTGGCCGAACACGGGCTCAAGGCCCGCTCCTACTCCGTGCTGGCGCTCGCTGCCGACGACGTCCGTCCCACCCAGCGGGAACTTGCCGAGTTCCTGCGGCTGGATCCGAGTCAGGTCGTGGCGCTCGTCGACGGGCTGGAGAAACGGCAGCTCGTCGAGCGGCAGACCGACCCCGCCGACCGCCGCGCGAACGTCCTCGTCGCCACCGACGCCGGTCGGGCCCTGTTCGCTCAGGCCCAGGAATCCGCGCGGGCCGTGGAACTGGGTCTGCTGGCCGCCGTCACGCCGCAGGACCATGAGCGGCTGGCCCAACTGCTGCGGCTGCTGGCCTTCCCCGACTGACGCCGCGACCGGGCGGCACCTGCGATGGCACCGCCCGGTCCCGGTCCTCAGCCGTGCGGCCGCTAGACGGCGCAGTCGACGGCCGCGTGTCCGCGGATCACCGCGGTCGTCACCGCCTCGCCGTCGAGCGACCCGGTGACGCGGACCGTCGCCGTGCCCGTCGGCAGGGCCACCACCCGCGTGGCGAACTGCTGGAAGGCGTTGCCGCCCGGCGCCACGCCCGCGAACGAACGCTCGCCGTACGCGGTCTCCAGCGCGATGTCCACCGGCGCGACGTGGTCGTTGCGCGCCTGCACCGCCACGTACGCCCGGCCGGCGATGCACCGGGCCTGCACGGTCACCGTCACCGGCAGCACCGGTCGCACCTGGGGCTCGGGGGACCAGCGGATCCAGGTGTCGGCCAGCGGCACCTGACCCACGCCGGGCTTCGACCAGTCACAGACGCCGCCGGGGAAGACCGCCTGGAGGCGCTGCCACTGCTCGTCGGTGAAGCTCACCCCGTACGACTCCCGGTTCAGGGGCGTGAGCTGACACTTGAGCACGGCGGAGGTGGTCGGCCCACCGGCGACCACACGCGGGTTGCGGTGCAACGGGAACAGCTGGTTGCACTGGGCCGCCGGGTCCAGGGTCAGCGCCTCGGTGATCCGGTCACCGTTGGCCGCGATGCAGCCGTCGGCCAGGCCCTCGGGCCGGGACAGCCGGGTCAACGTCACGTCGTCCAGCTCCGGCTGCGCCGCGGCCAGCGCGGTCCGGGCGGTCAGCCAGGTCTCCATACCCTCCAGGGCGAGGGTCGAGGCGGTGTTGGCGGCAGCGCCCGGTGCGGCGGTGATGCTGATGTGGTTGTCGGCGTTGCCGTTGGCCGCGACGATCCGCTCCCGCATCGTCCAGGACCGGAACCGGTCGTGGAAGTCGCCGGACGGGTCGGTGTAGCCCCGGGTCTCGATGATCGGCGTCCAGCGCAGACCACCGTCGAACTGGTTGACCCGGCCGGTCTCGTACGCCACCTTGATCGCGTCGACGTCCGCCGAGGTGCGCTGCGGGGTGCGGTTGCCCTGGACGTCGAGACCGCCGATGCCCTCGTTGAGCCGGACGAACTGCTCCGGGGTGATCGTGCCCGCCTGGAGCGTCTGGAGGCCGTACTGCACGCCGACGGTGTCCGGGATGATCGGGCGACCGAAGCCGGTGGCCGGGTCGACGCCGTACACGTTGGAGATGAAGTCGGCCATCGCGCACCGCAGGCCGGTCGGGTTGGTGACCGGGTGGTACCGCTGCGCCGCCGGGACGTGGCTCGGGCAGTTGGCGGGCCAGTCGACACCGTCGAAGAACTGGTAGCCGAAGCAGGTGTTCGGGCTGGCGAAGCCGGTCACCGCGGTGTGCTGCGCGGTGGACAGCCCGGCGGCGGAGGCGGCCTGGCTGATGAAGCGGCACTCGTGACCGCTGACGGTCGTGGAGCGCTCGTCCGGGTAGCCGATCTGGCCGATCACGCCGTCGATGATGCCGGGGTACGCGTTGGAGATCAGCAACTGCTGCATGGTGCCGGCCGAGCCGCCCCAGCCCATGGTGAAGGCGGGCACCCCGTACGTCTCGATGAAGTGTTCCTTGACCATCATCGCGGTCTCGGCGGAGGTCACGTCGTTGCAGTTGTTGGCGAACACGTTGAACGTGGAGCTGGCCACCGCGTAGCCCCGGCTGAGCAGGCCGTGGTCCAGCACCCCGCCGGTGCTGGTGGCCTGGGTGTAGCCGATGCCGCAGGCGCCGCCGAAGGTGTAGACCAGTCGCTCGTTCCAGCCGTCGGTGGCCGTCCACGGGTCGGGCAGGGCGGTGCCCGGCTGGTGCAGCAGCGCGATCTCGTAGACCGCCCGGTTGATGGTGCCCCGCTCGATGCGTACGACGTACGGCACGGTGCGGCCGTCGATGGTGGTGGTCGTGGCCACGTTGCCGGGCAGCGGGCCGTCGGGCAGGGCGGCGAAGCTGCCGGCGGTGGTGCGGTACTGGTACGTCACCCGGGGTGCCGCCACGTGACAGTTCTCGTCGACCGGCCCGAGGTTCCAGGGGCTGCCGGAGGCGGTGCAGAACAGCGGGATGTGTGGGCCGGAGAAGACCGGGCCCTGCGCCGGGTGGTTGACGAGCGTCACGTCGGCCGTGGGACGGCCCTGCCCGTTGCCGTTGGACCGGATCTGGAGGGTGTTGTCGCCCAGCGCCAGGTCGTCGACGAGGCCGAGCAGCGTACGGCCGTCGCCGATCGGGCGGAACTGGCTGGTCAGGTTGCGGCCGTCGAGGTGAACCCTCACCTGGTGCGGTGGAATGTTGCGGGGCACGTCGATGCGGACCAGGGCGTCCCCGCCGCTGACCAGGTCGGCGCGGGTGGAGACGACCTCCACGTCGAAGGTGCGGTCGACGCCCGCCTGGGGCGGCGGTGCGGCCAGGGCGGGCACCGCGGGGCCGCCGACCAGTGTGCTGGCGACGATCGCGGTCAGGGCGAGTTTCCAGGGTCGTTGCGGTGATTTCTCCCGGGATCGATGTGAGTGCATAGCAGGGCCCCTTTCAGCCGGGAACGGGCGGCTGGACCTCCTGGTCACATGTGCACGGGGAACCTAATGCGAATTCTGATCGCGCGTCAACGAATCTGCAATGTATCTACTTCAGACGCGACTTCGCGCTGTCTGCCGCGTGCTCGGGAGTCTGCACGAGTTCCTCGAAACGCTGCTGCGCCGGTCGGGCCAACGCCGCGGAGATCTCCAGGAACATCGCCCGCGCCCGGGCGCGGGGGAAGGAGGCGGGCAAGAACCTGGCCGGCAGGTCGGGGTCCTCACCCACCAGCGCCCGCCAGTCGTTGACCATCTCGGTACGCCGCACGAGCGCCTGCGCGGGCGACACCTCGCCCGCGGCGGCCGGCCAGACCAGATCCCGGTGACGCTCCAGAAAGGACTGGTAGCCGGCGGCCAGCTCGTCGATCCGCCACGCCGCCTCGAGCCGGGTCCGGCCACCGGGCAGCAGGTCCAGGTCGGTGGCGCGCAACACCACCGCATCACTGACGTCGAGTTCGCTCAACTGCTCGCGTACCTCGTCGAAGCGGTCGTGCGGGGTGACCCAGGTGCCGTCGTACAACGGCGAGAAGGTCAACCAGCGCAGCCGGGCCCGCAGCAGCCGACGTTGGTTCGCGTCGTCCAGCGGCAGGGTGAACGCGATCAGGGTCCACCTGCCGTCCCAGCTGCTCTCGTCGGTGCTGGCGAAGATGCGTCGGCCCCCGCGCCGCAGGATCTGGGCCGCCGACTCGGTCAACCGGTAGCTGGTCCGTCGGCCCTCCTTGGTCCGCTCCAGTACCCCGCGCTGGGTCAGCCGGCTGAGCGTCGCGCGGGCGTTGGCCGGCGCGATGTCGAATTCGGCAAGCACCGCGACCAGGCCACCGGAGGGCAGCGGCGCGTGCCCGGCGCGCCAGTAGTCCCCGAGCAACGTCACCAGCAGCCGTTGCGCCCGCGCCCGCCCGACCGCCGCCGCGCCGTCCGTGGGCGGCTCCAGCGCATGATGAAGGTCGGACATCCGGATAAATTACTGCGTCTCGGGGCGCGACGGCGACGGCACCCGACCGGGTGACCGACGGTACGAGGTGCCCAGCGCCCGGGACAGCACCCGGCCGGCGGCCTGCACCAGCGGCGCCAGCGCCAGCGGGTCTGCGCGGTCGTGGGCCACCACCAGCGAGATGGCGGCCACCACACCGTCGGATCCCCGGATGGGCGCGGCGACCGAGAGCGCGTCCATGGTGACCTGGCGGTCGCTGACCGCGTACCCGACCCGACGCACCTCGGCCAGGCACCGGCGCAACCGTCTCGGGTCGGTGATGGTCAGCTCGGTGTAGCGCTCCAGCGGTGCGGCCAGCACCTGCTCCTGGACCTCGGCCGGCGCGTAGGCGAGCAGGACCAGCCCGACCCCGGTGGCGTGCAGCGCGAACCGGCCGCCGACCCGGGTGAGCACGGGCACCGCGTGCCGCCCGGCGATCCGCTCGATGAAGACGAGTTCCAGGCCCTGCCGGACGGCGAGCTGGACGTTCTCGTGGGTCACCTCGTAGAGGTCCTCCATGATCGGCAGGGCCAGCTCCCGCAACCCCAGACCCCGAGGCGCGAGGGAACCCACCTCCCACAGCCGCAGGCCGATGCGGTACCGCCCGTCGTCGCCGCGCTCCAGCGCGCCCCAGGCGACCAGCTCCGCCGCGCGGCGGTGCGCGGTGGGCAGCGGCAGCCCGGCGCGGCGGGCCAGCTCGGTCAGGGTCAACGCCGGGGTGGCGGGGGTGAACGCGTCCAGCAGCGCCAGCACCTTGCTGGTGACCGACCGGCCGGGCTGCGCGTCCACCCCGCCATCATCCCGCCTGCGCCGGGCGCGTCACAGCTCCAGCACGAGCCGGGGCGTACGGGCCCGGGACACGCAGATCATCATGGTGTCCCCGGCGGCCCGTTCCTCCTCGGTGAGCAGACTGTCCCGGTGGTCCGGCACCCCGGCCAGCACGGTGGTCTCGCAGGTGCCGCAGGTGCCCTCCCGGCAGGACGAGAGCACCTGCACGCCGGCCTCCTCGACCGCCTGGAGGATCGGCGTACCGGGCGGCACCGTCAGCGTCCGGCCGGAGATGGAGAGTTCCACCTCGACGGTCGTGTCGACGCCGCCGTCGGCGGATACCGGGGTGAACCGCTCGACGTGCAGGCAGCCGGGCGGCCAGCCGTGACAGTGCTGCTCCACCGCCGCGATCAGCGCCTCCGGGCCACAGCAGTAGACCAGCATCCCGGCCTCCGGGCGGCCGAGCAGTCCCGGCAGGTCGAGCAGGCCGGTCTCGTCCTGCGGGCACAGGGTCACCCGGTCGCCGTACTTCTCCCGCAGCGCGTCGGCGAAGGCCATGGTGGCGCGGCTGCGTCCGCCGTACACCAGTCGCCAGTCGGTGCCGGCGGCGTCGGCGGCGGCGACCATCGGGCTGATCGGGGTGATGCCGACGCCCCCGGCGATGAAGAGGTACCGCGCTGCCGCGACCAGCGCGAAGTTGTTCCGGGGACCGCGCACCGTGACGGTGGCGCCGGGCGTCAGCCGGTCGTGCACCTGCCGCGAGCCGCCGCGCCCGTCCGGCTCGCGCTGCACCGCGATCCGCAGCCCGGACCGGTCCGCCGGGTCGCCGCAGAGCGAGTACTGGCGGACCAGGTCCGGGCCGAGCAGCAGATCCAGGTGTGCGCCCGGAGTCCACTGCGGAACGTCACCGCCGTCGGGGCGGCCCAGGGTGAGCGCGACGACGTCGCGGGCCACCTGCTCCCGGGCGGTCACCACCAGGTCGAACTCGGTCACGCCGGCACCGCCGTCCGGGTCGGCACCTCGGGCGCGGGCGGGGCGGGGGAGCGGTGGCCCTGCGGGTGGGCGAGCAGCCACTCCCACAGCTCCACCGGTTCCTCGGCGACCCGCTCGGCCCCGCAGTGGCAGACTCCGCGCAGGATGTCGGTGCCCGGCATCCAGTGGATCCGGTAGACCCGGTCACCGGTGAGCATGCCGACCGACCCGCTCACCGGGTCGCCTCCACCCTCCCCGCATCGACCAGGCGGGCCAGCAGCCGCCGGGCGGCCAGGCCGCCGGTGTCGATGTTGATGCTCAGCTCCTGGTACTTCTCCGGCTCGGCGGCGATCACCTGCTCCAGGATGTTGAGCGCGGTCACGTCCTGCATGACCACCGTGTGGTTGCTCTGGTGCAGGTACTCACTCACCGACTCGTCGTCGATGGCGAAGTCCCGCGCCACCGCCCAGAAGTCGTACGTGGTGTGCTCGGTCGACGGGGTGATGGCGTACACGATCTCGGCGTGGAACGCCTCGGTGTCCTCGCCCTGCGCCGGTGGGTAGACGCCCTGCGGGGCGATCCGGCTGTGCAGCAGGTAGAGGCACGGCGGGTGGTACTCGATGTCCTGCCAGCGGGTGATCCGGCCCTGGATGCCTGTGGAACGCGCGTAGAAGGGCGGGCACTCGGCGTCGTCCATGTGCCGGCTGACGTAGACGATGCCGCGCTCGTCGTCCACCTCCGTGGTGATCGGGGTGTTCGCCACCTCGGGCGTGCCGATGTAGCCGCCGTGCAGGTAGGTCTCGTGGGACAGGTCCATCAGGTTGTCCACCAGCAGGCCGTACCGCGCGTTCAGCGGCGCCATCCCGCGGACCACCGCGTAGCGCGGGTCGGTCAGCCAGGGAGCGCGGGGGATGGTGGTCGGATCGGCCCGGTCCCGGTCGCCGATGAACACCCAGATGAAGGAGTCCTGCTCCACCACCGGGTACGCCGCCACCCGGGCGGTACGCGGAATGCGCTGCTGACCCGGCACGAAGACGCAGGAGCCGGTCTGGTCGTAGGTGAAGCCGTGGTATCCACAGACGATGGTGTCGCCGTCGAGCCGGCTCTCCGACAACGGGTAGCGCCGGTGCACACACCGGTCGGCCAGTGCCACCGCCTCCCCGGCACCCGTGCGGTACAGCACCAACGGCTCACCCAGCACCGTACGGGCCAGCAACTCCCGCCCGACCTCGCTGCCGTAGGCCGCCACGTACCACTGGTCACGTGCGAACGCCATGGGGACCTCCTCCTGAGACGAACCAGCCGGATCATCCCGTGACCCACGCGTGATCGGGACCACAGCTTTCACTGAATGAAAGCCGAGGATGACTCGATCATCGGGGCGGTTCTGGTTAGGGTGTGACGTCGTGCTCGGCGGAAGACTCCACATTGGGGCGGGTGCTGGATGACGATCACTGCGAATGACGTGGCACTCGTCACCGCGGCGCGGTCGGGCGACAGATCGGCGCGTGAGCAGCTCATCGCCGCGCATCTGCCGCTGCTCTACAACATCGTCGGTCGGGCCCTGCACGGTCACGCCGACATCGACGACGTGGTGCAGGAGACCCTGGTCCGGGTGATCCGTGACCTGCCCGCGTTGCGCGCCCCGGAGAGCTTCCGGTCCTGGCTGGTCGCGATCGCGGTACGGCAGATCGCCAGCCACCGCCAGCGGGTGCGCACCGCCACCCACCGGGCCAGCGCCGTCGACCCTGCCGACCTGCTGGCCGCCGGTGGCGACGTCGCGGACGAGGCGATTCTGCGGCTGCACCTGACCGACCAGCGCCGTCAGGTCGTCGAGGCGAGCCGCTGGCTCGACCCCGCGCACCGCCCGATGCTGGCCCTGTGGTGGCAGGAGTGCGCCGGCCAGTTGACCCGCCAGGAGGTGGCAGCCGCCTGTGACACCCGGGTCGCGCACGTCGGCGTACGCCTGCAACGGATGCGCGAACAACTCGAACTGAGCCGTGGCATCGTCGCGGCACTCGCCGCGCAGCCGCGCTGCGCCGGGCTGGCCAGCGCCGTCGACGGCTGGGACGGCGCGCCCACGCCGGTGTGGCGCAAGCGGATCGCCCGGCACACCCGCGCCTGCCCGACCTGCTCGACGTGCACCGGGGACCAGGTGCCGACCGAGCGGTTGCTGCTGGGCATCGCGCCGCTGGCGGTGCCGGCCGGGCTCGTCGCCGCGCTCGCCGCCAAGGGACTGCTGACCACGACCGCCACGACCACCGTGGCCACGCCGACGCTGGTGGCGGCCTCCACCGCGACGACCACCAACGGCGGTACGCCCGCTCTGCTGTTCGGCAAGATCTCCCAGGTGGTCGGTGCCCACCCGATGGCGGGCCTGGCCGCCGGCGCGGTCCTGCTCGCCGGTGCGGTGGCGGTCGTGGTGCAGTCCGGGGCGACGCCGACCCCACCGGCCATCGCGGCACCCACCCCGGTGGCGCCCGCAGCGGGGAGCATCGCGCCGTCGCCCACGACTTCCCCGGCCCAGCCGTCCCTGGCCCGGCGGTCCCCGGTCCCGTCGGCGCCGGTCGCACCACCACCGGCGCCACCCGCGCCACCGCCGTCGTCGGCCGCGCCGCCGTCGAGCCGGCCGGCCATCGCACCGGGCACCATCGGTGTGGGCGTCTGGTCACTGGAGTCGGCAAGGAAGGCCGGCCGATACCTCAGCCACGACGGCAAGTACGCCACCCTCGGCACGGTCGACGGGTCCAGCCCGAAATCGGCCCGGCAGCGAGCCACCTTCGCCGTCCAACGCGGGCTGGCCGACCCGAACTGCGTCACCCTGCTCGCCACCGACGGACGCTACCTGCGGCACTGGGGGATGCAGGTGCAGCTCAGCCCCGAGGAGAACTCGACGATTTTCCGCGAGGACGCGACCTTCTGCCCCGAACCGGGAGCAGGCAGCGGATCGGTGACCCTGCGGTCGTACAACTACCCGTCGCACGTGGTGCACCACCGCGACGGGGGTTTCTGGCTGGACGTTACCGACGGCAGCTCGGCCTTCGCGGCCGACGGTTCGTTCGTCGTACGCGATCCCTGGGCCTGACCCGATTTCCGTTATCCACGGGTCGGTCACGCAGTCTCCCACTGTGTGAGGTGTCGTCGGTCACGCGTGGACGTCCCGGAGTGGACGTGTCAGTTCCGTCCCCCGGGAAACGAACTCCGGGGGTGGGGCGGTCGTGGCTGAGCACATCGAGCAGCCGCCCCCGCCGCTGCCGGCCACCGAACCCGCGGAACATCCACCGATGCGCCCGCTGTGGTTGTGTCGCCGGTGCGGTCAACCATGGCCGTGCACGCAGGCCAAGCTCGCCCTGCTCGCCGACTACGCCGGCAACCCGGTCAGCCTGCGCCTCTACCTGGCCGGCTGCCTGTGCGACGCCATCGACGATCTGCACCGGCTCAGCCCCAGCGTCACCGGCAGCGCCGTCGACATGTTCGACCGCTTCCTGGGCTGGCCGGGCCAGCTCGCCCGCGCCTACCGGGTGACCCGCCGCTCCGGTGGCGGTCCGGGGCGGTCCGGCGACGCTTCGCCGGGTGGCCGGTCGCTGCCGGTGCCGCCACCGGCGGTCAGCGGGCGCACGGAGCGTTCAGAAGAGGGTTGTGGGCTCGACCGGGATCGGCCTCGGTAGGGGCGCCAGGTCGGGTAGGCGGGCGCGTACCTCGTCGTGGAAGCGGCGGGCGAGCGTCGGCGCCTGCGCGTTGTCCGGGGTGTGGATGAAGACGGTCGGTGAACGTCCCTCGCGCAGCCAGCCGACGGTGATGTCGACCCAGCGCTGCCACCCGTCGACCGTACGGTCCGGGTCGTCACGGCCGAGATAGCGCACGATCGGCCGGTCGGTCAGCGCCTCCGTACGCAGCGGGGTGCGGGGCTTCTTCACCCAGGCGTCCCGCTCGGCGTCGCTGGTCGGCGGGCTGGCGAAGAACGCGGTGGTGTCGAACGGCACCCACTCGGCACCGGCCCGGGCGAGCACCTCCGCCAGCCCTCGCGCCGCCCGGGCGTCGGTGAAGAACTCGGGATGGCGTACCTCGACGGCGCACCGGTGGCTGCTCGGCATCCGGCGCAGGAAGCGGGCCAGAGTTGGCACGTCCGTCGGCGCGAACGACTGGGGGAGTTGCACCCAGAGCGCGTGGGCGCGGGGGCCCAGCGGCTCGATCGCGTCCAGGAAGGCGCGCATCGGCTCGGTGACGTCGGTGAGTCGACGGTCGTGGGTCACCACCTTCGGCAGCTTCGGCACGAATCGGAAGCTCGCGTCGGTCTGCCGCGCCCAGGAGGCCACGGTGTCCCGTGCCGGGGTCGCGTAGAAGGTGGTGTTGCCCTCGACGGCGTCGCACCAGCCGGCGTAGTGCCGCAGCCGTTCCTCGGCCGGCAGCGGATGCGCCAGCAGCCGGCCCTGCCACGCCTTGTGTGTCCACATGGCACAGCCGACGTGCAGCCGCATCCGGGCGACCTCCCCTCACTCGCCGGCGAGCCTACCCACCGAGGCGACGAAGTCGAGGATGCGCCGGCTCACGAGCTCAGCGGCCGGCGTCGGCGCGTTCGACGGAGAGGTGGGACACCCCGGAGGTTGCGTCGATGTCGTAGCGGTCGGTCGCCGCCTCCCACTGCGGGGCGGTGAACGTGCTGCCGCCGGCCACCCCGGAGTGGGTGGTGCCGTCGATGGTGACCGAGCCGGCGCCACCGCCCGCGCGCACCTGGACCGGCGCATCGGTGCCGAGGCGTACGACGACCTGGCTGGCGCCGCCGCCCAGCACGACGCGTTGGGTGCCGGTGGGCGCGGGCAACGTCAACTCGATCCGGTTCGCGCCCGCGGTGAACTCGACCCCGTTCACCCGGCCGTCGCTCAGATCGAGGTGCTGCTCCTTGGCCCCGCCGTCGAGCCGGATGTGCCAGCGTACCGACTCGCGCAGCACCACCTCGACGATCGCCGGACCGTCCTTGCCGGTGCCGCGCAGGCTGGTCATCAGGGTGTCGTCGGTGCGCGAGACGGCCGGCCGGACGCTGGCGTCGCGCGGGGTGGACACCCGGTAGGCGTCCTCGCCCAGGTCGGCGGTGCGCACCCGGATCACGTCGGCGCCGTCGAGCAGGACGAAGGTGGCCTCCTGGAGATCGTCGGCGGCGCCGGTGACGACGTGCCCGGCTCGCCCGTCGCCGCGTACCGTCACCCAGGTCCAACTGGCGACCAGCACCACCACCACGAGCACCAGCACACCACCGAGCCACCACCAGAGCTGTCGCCCGCCGCTCGTCTGCGCGTCGTCCATCTCGCCTCCCGCACCTCGGTGACTGTTGCGGGCTACTACCCACCGCGCCCGTCACCGACGCTTACGTACCGGGGCGCACCATCGTTCGACGACGATGCGCCCCCGGCGAGGGTGCCTGCTCAGGCCCGCGACCATTTCTGGTTGGCGGCGCCGGTGCAGTCCCACAGTTGCAGTCGGCCGCTGTTGGCGGGGTTGTTGTCCCGGACGTCGACGCAGCGGTTCGCGTTGAGGTTGACCAGGTCTCCGGCGGCGTTGAGGGTGAAGCGTTGGGCCGGGTTGCCGTTGCAGGTGACCAGGTTGACCTCGGTGCCGTTGGCGGTGCCGGCCCAGGCCGGGTCCATGCACTTGCCCATCGCGCGGATGGTGCCGTCGGCGGCGAAGGTCCACGCCTGGGCGGCGGTGGTGTTGCAGTCCCAGATCTGCAGCGGCGCGCCGTCGTACGGGTTGGCGCTGGGGATGTCGATGCAGCGACCGCTCTGCTGGCCGCGGATGCGGGTGGTGCCGGTGTTGCCGTCCGGGACGTAGCCGTGGACGCGGACGTAGTCGACGAGCATCTGCTGCGGGAACTGGGTGCTGCCGTCCGGGTAGCCGGGCCAGTTACCGCCCACCGCCACGTTGAGGATCATGAAGAAGGGGTGGTCGTAGACCCAGCGGTTGCCGCCGAGGCGGCTCGGGTCGACCCGGAAGAACTCCTGGCCGTCGAGGTACCAGCGGATGATGTTCGGTTCCCAGTCGACCCGGTAGGTGTGGAAGGCGTCGGCCAGCGGCTGCCCGATGGTGCGGCTGCCGGTGATCCCGCCGCCGCCGGAGTAGCCCGGCCCGTGGATGGTGCCGTGCACGGTGTTGGGCTCCCGGCCGACGTTCTCCATGATGTCGATCTCGCCCGAGGCCGGCCAGCCGACGGTGCCGAAGTCGCTGCCGAGCATCCAGAACGCGGGCCAGATGCCCTGCCCCCGGGGGATCTTGATGCGGGCCTCGAACCGGCCGTACGCCTGGTTGAAGGTGGCCGCGGTCAGCAGCCGCGCCGAGGTGTACTCGCACCGGCCGTAGTGGCACTGGTAGTTGGCCGGGTTCTCCCGCCGGGCGGTGATGACCAGGTTGCCCTGCCCGTCGTGCACGGCGTTGCTGGTGCTGTTGGTGTAGTACTGCCGTTCGTTGTTGCCCCAGCCGTGGCCGCCGATGTCGAAGCGCCACTTGGACTGGTCGACCGGGGTGCCGGCCGGGGCGTTGAACTCGTCCTGCCAGGTGAGCCCGCCGATGGCGGCGGCGGCCGGTGCGGCGTTCACGGGTACGACGAGTGTGCTGGCGACGAGGGCCGCGACCAGGACGGCGGCCGGCCGTCGGAGCCTGCGGGAGATGACGGACATGGCTGATCTCCTTGAGGTGGACGGACTGAGCGGGCGCCCGGCGAGGGGGGGAGAGCGCTCTCCTTATCGCAGTCTGTCGATATGAACGAATTTAGTCAAGGTTGTTAACAGCGATCTTGCCCGGGCTTGCAGCGTCAACCTGGGGTTGACGGGAACGATGCGTCAACCTACGGTTGACGCATGACGAATCCTGTCCAGATGACCAGCACGGTCCGGCTCGACGACCTGATCCAGACCATCAAGCAGACCCACACCGATGCCCTCGACCAACTCGCCGGCGCGGTCCTGGTCGCCGATCACATCGGCGACGTGGCCGACCATCTGATCGGCCACTTCGTCGACCAGGCCCGACGCTCCGGCGCGTCGTGGACCGAGATCGGCCGCAGCATGGGGGTGAGCAAGCAGGCCGCGCAGAAGCGCTTCGTCGCCGGGACGATGGACCCGCAGGAGGGCTTCCAGCGGTTCACCCCGCGCGCCCGCAACGTGGTGGCTGCCGCGCACAACGAGGCGAAGGCCGCCGGCAGCGCCCACACCACCCCGGCGCACCTGGTGCTCGGGCTGCTCGCCGAGCCGGAGGCCCTGGCGGCGAAGGCGCTGGCCGCCGCCGGTGTGTCGGCCGAGGCGGTACGGGAGGCCGCCACCGCCGCGCTGCCACCGGCGGCCGACGAGGCGCCCGACCTGATCCCGTACGACGCAGCGGGCAAGAAGGCGCTGGAGCTGACCTTCCGGGAGGCGCTGCGGCTCGGGCACAACTACATCGGCACCGAGCACATCCTGCTGGCGCTGCTGGAGCAGGAGGACGGCGACGGAGTGCTGACCGGGCTCGGGGTGACCAAGGCCGCCACGGAGGCGAACATCGTGGCGGCCCTGGACAAGCTCCGGGTGTTCGAATAGGCGATCAGTCGGCGGTGGGGAAGCCGTACCGGGCGGCGTGCTCCGGGTCGGCCGGGTCGATCTGGCGCAGGCCGGTGTCGGCGAGGCGCTTGTTCACCTCGTCGAGGTGCTCGCGCACCAGCCGGGCCTCCTCCTCGGTGACCCGTCCCCGGTGCGGCTTGCCCGCGTGCTCGATGGTGCCGTAGTCGATCTTCTCGGTGGCCCGCCGCGCCTTGGGCGGGCGTACCCGCTCGGCGGTCTTGAGCAGCTGGGCCATCGGCATGTCGGTGGCCATCGCGTCGAACTCGCTCGCGGTCAGCACCACCCGGCGCGGCTCGCCGTGGCCGTGCCGGTCATGGATCTCGACCACCGCCACGTCCAGCGCGGCGTCGTCGAGGCTCTCCACCTCCACCGGTGTCGCGTCCAGCTGCACGGGCCCGGCCACCAGGTCAGGGTGCTCGAGGACGACGACGCGGACCGCCTCGTCGTCGGGGCCCAGCACCGTGCCGCTGAAGTCGGAGACGCGGATCGTCTTCTTGCCCATGGGTGCGCTAGCTCCTGTCGTAACCCGGTCGGAGGACCAGCAGACGTTACCCGACAGGTGTGCGAACGGCGGTGCTGGCTCGCCGTCGGAGTCGGCGCGGCCACTCGGGCTGCGGCGGGACAAAACGGCGGTCGCCGCCGGGTCAGTGCGTGTTGAGATGGCGGGCCGAACTGCCCACCGGAAGTCGGTTCAGCGCCTCCCAGGACAGCGGGCCGGTACGGCGACTGCGGTGTGGCGGCTGGTCGGGAAAGCGTCGCGCGGTGCGGCCGTCCGGCCAGATCCGGGTGAGGTCCTGCTGGTGACGGTCGTGCGGTTGCATCGGCATGAGCCCACCGTTCCAGAGAAAGTTGTACATGTATGGAATTGGGTATGACGGTAGACCGCTGACCGGGGTTCCGATGCCCGGCGAAGATCACGCCGAGGTCACTCGTGCCCGAGGTCTCGCGCCGACGCGTCTTCCGGCCGGACGGTCGGCGTCGCAGCCCTCATCCGTCGTACGGTGGGCGGGCGGCAGCGACGGCGCAGGAGGTGGACGGTGCGTGACCGGCGGCTCCAGTTGCACCTGGCCACCTGGCTGGGGCGGTGGCCGGCGCCTGCGGGGCTGCACGTGGTCGGTTCCTGGCGACGCCGTCAGCCGGCCTGGGACGGTCGGCTGCGACCGGCGATCGCGGTCACCGCCGGCACCAGCACCGTGCTGTCCGTACCGACCGACCGGGTCGCCGTGGTACGCGACCTGGCCCGCCGGCCCGACGCGCTGCTGCCCGCCCTGCCGGCGGCGGTCGGCGAGCCGGGCTGGGCGGTGCACGACGACGTGTTCCGCTGGACCATGGCACCCGCGCCGCTGCCCGAGGTCGGCGAGTGGGTCGCCCCCACCACCCTCGGCCTGCCGTCCTGGCTGCGGCTGTTCGACCGGCCGGTGCTGGTGGTCCGCGACGACCAGGGCCGCTACCTGGCCGGTGTCGGGATCAAGCGGCACGACCAGTTCGGGCACGAACTGGCGGTGGGCACGGTGCCCTCGGCCCGGGGGCGCGGACTGGCACGGCGGCTGGTCGCCCAGGCGGCCCGGCGGGTGCTCGACGAGGGTGCCGTGCCGACCTATCTGCACGACCGGGCCAACGTCGCCTCGGCGCGGGTCGCCGAGGCGGCCGGCTTCCCGGACCGGGGCTGGCGATCGTACGGGGTCTACCCCAGCTGACCTGCGACGGCAGGGCGCGGACCGTGGATCCCGGGCCGGATCCACGGTCCGCAGCCTCCCCCCAGGTCCGCGTGCGGCTCGATGCCGATCACGCTACGTATCCGATTGCTTGCGCGGCAAGCATCCAGCGTCGATCACTGCTGTCCAATAGTGGACTTGACCAGCACAAACGGGTCAGTGGCGCAGGATGCGAAGCAGTTCGACGATCTGCCGGGTGACCGGCCGCAGCACCCGCAGCCGGGAGAGCGAGACCAGCCGGTCGATCAACGGCACCGCGCCGTCGATCAGCGCCCGGGTACGGGCCTGCCCCGGCGAGCGGTCGTAGACCCAGTAGAGCACTATCCCCATGTACGCCAGCCAGAGCAGTTCGGGCAGGTGGGGACGCAGTTCCGGGTCGACCTTTGTGGTGGAGCCGCTCAGCACCTCGTCGAACAGTGCGATGGAAGCCTGGCGCGGGCCGCTCGACTCGGGCGAGAAAGGGCTCAGTGGTGACGTGGGCTCCGCAGCGACCTTGAAGACGCTGGCAGCGAAGTCGTGCGAGGGGGTCGACACGTCGATGGCCGCGTGCAGCACCCCGGCCAGCCGGGCGGCGAAGGTCGTCTCCCGCTCCAACACCGGTCGTGCCGCGGCCCGGTGCTCCTCCTCGGTCCGGGTGTAGAACTCCTGGATCAGGCGTTCCTTGGAGTCGAAGTAGTAGTAGGCGTTGCCGACCGCCACCCCGGCCTCCTGGGCGATGGCGCGCATGGTGGTGCGGGCGTACCCGCGCTCGCGGAACAGCCGCATCGCGGTTTCCAGGATCAACTGCCGGGTCTGCTCGCCCCGGGCGGTCGTCGCCTCACCCGCAGCGGTCGTCGGCACAGACTGGTCGGTCATCCGGGCCACGGTATCCCGCCGGACCGTCGAGCGACGGCGGCCCCGGTTCACGGACACGCTCGCGAATCGCCGAGGCGGCGGCGACCATCCGTCGCGCCAACGGCAGCAGGTGCGGTGCGGCCAGGCGCTCGGCCGTCGCCCGGTACTCGGCGAGCGCCCACAGGCAGGCGAACCAGGCGCCGTCGCCGACGTACACCGCCCCGGTGTCGGCCACCACCGTGATGTCGCGCAGGGTCGCGGCATGGTCCAGGCCGGGGAAGCGCTGCCGGGCCTCGGCCGAGCCGGCCGGCACGAACTCCAGGGGTACGAGTTGCGCCCGCGACGCCAGCCAGCCACGCGCCGCCCGGCACATCGGGCAGTGCGCGTCGTAGAGGACGGTGAAGTACCGGATGCCACCACCCCCGTGCGTGGTGGCATCCGGCATCCCACCAGCCCGGTCCGGGCCGTGGGTGCTCATCGGGGCGGCGCCGGCGGGTTCGTGGGCGGGTTCGCCGGAGGGTTCGCTGGTGGGTTCGCCGGCGGACGTGCGGCCGGGTTCGCCGGTGGGTATGCGGCCGGGTGTG
The DNA here is from genome assembly GCF_016774385.1 of Micromonospora fiedleri. Classification (NCBI taxonomy): domain Bacteria; kingdom Bacillati; phylum Actinomycetota; class Actinomycetes; order Micromonosporales; family Micromonosporaceae; genus Micromonospora; species Micromonospora fiedleri. Next base: position 524,018 of record NZ_JAETXL010000001.1, on the reverse strand, counting down.
CCGGGCGCTGGCCGGGCGCGGCGGCCGGGTGGGGCTGCTGCATCGGCAGGAAGCCGGCCGGCGGCAGCGGCGGTGCGGTGGCCAGTTGACGTAGCCGGCTCTTCCGGTAGCGGTTGAGGGTGAAGACGTTGAAGAAGTGCAGAGCGCCGAGCACCAGCAGCACCAGGCCGATCTTCCAGGAGAGTTCCTCCATGGCCTCGCTCGTCGACCCGATCGGTTCGGAGTGGCGCATCGCCACCGTCACGTAGCCGAGGTTGAGCAGGTAGAACCCGACCACCAAGAGGTTGTTCACGGCGCGGGCGAGCCGCTCGTCGGAGAACACCTCCTCCAGGAAGACCAGCCCGTTGCGGGCCAGCGTCCGGGCCACCCAGACGGTCAGACCGATGCTGACCGCCAGGTAGACCAGGTACATCCAGACTTTGATGTCCATCCCACCGCGCTCCAATTTGAACGTGTTCAAGTATCGACACGAGCCAGCGTAGGACCGAACTTGAACATGTTCAAGAGTGACGGTCGAGAGTGGCGTACGCCTCAGCCGGCCAGACCCAGCACTTCGGCGGCGGCTCGACCGTTGGCGTGGCTGGCGCCGTAGGTGATGACGAAGGCCCGCGTGCCGGCCGGCCGCCACCTGGCCGGCCAGCCCATCTCGACCACCACCACCGGATGCGTACCGGCCAGCGCGGCGACCAGCTCCGCCCCACCGGGCAACTGGTGCAGCCGCCGGCCGACCAGCACGATCGGCCGGTTGCCGGCCCGCCGCCGAAGCTCCTCCGGGTCGGCCTCGGTGGCCACCACCTCGACCAGCTCGGCGCCGTGCAGGTGCGGGCCGAGACCCCACGGCACCCGCCCCTGCACGACGGTCGACCGCGCGTGCACCTGCACCACCAGCGGATGGTCCAACCCGGCCAGTGAGCCCTCCACCCGGACGGCACGGCGGGCCGCCGCGTACCCCAGGCCGGCGGCGGCGAGGGTGGTCGGGCCGGTGTCGCGGGTCCACGCGGCCAGTTCCGCGGCACGTCCGGCGGCCTGCTCGACCCGCTCCCGCCCCAGCCGGCCGTCGCCCAACGCCGTGACGATCTCGGCGGCCACCCGTTCGACCAGGCCGGCGTCCACCTTGGCGCCGATGCAGAGCAGGTCCGCGCCGGCGGCCAGGGCGCGTACCGCGCCGGGGGCGATCCCGCCGGCCGCGAGCGCGGCACCCTTCATCTCCAACGCGTCGGTGATCACCGCCCCGGTGAAGCCGTACCCCTGGCGGAGCAGGTCGACCAGGACGGCCCGGCTGAACGTGGCCGGCGCCGCGCCGGTCAGGGCCGGTACCCGGATGTGGGCGGTCATCACCGCCCTGGTTCCGGCCGCGATCACCGCGGCGAACGGCGGCAGGTCTCGGCGACGCAGCACCTCCGGCGGCACGTCCACGGTGGGTAGTTCGTGGTGGGAGTCGGTCACCGTCGCGCCGTGCCCGGGGAAGTGCTTGGCGCAGGCGGCCACCCCGGCGGCCTGCAGTCCGGCGACCGCAGCGGCGGAGTGTGCGGCGACCCGTGCCGGATCGGCGCCGAACGACCGGGTGCCGATCACCGGGTTGTCGTCGGTGCTGTTGACGTCGACGGTGGGCGCCAGGTTCACGGTGATGCCGAGCGCCGCCAACTCCCCGCCGATGGCCTGGTGGATGTCCCGGGTCAACGCCTCGTCGTCGATCGCGCCGAGCGCCGCGTTGCCCGGATACGGGCTGCCGGTGGCGTGCGCCAACCGGGTGACGTCGCCGCCCTCCTCGTCGATGGCCACGAGGACGTCGGCCCGAGCGGTGCGCAACGCGGCCGTGCTCGCCGCCACCTGTGCCGGTTCGTCGATGTTGCGGCCGAACAGGGTGTGCCCGGCCAGTCCGTCGGCGACCAACTCGACCGCCCAGTCGGGTGGGGTCGGCCCCGGGTACGCGGCCAGCAGGGTGCCCAGGGCGAGCCGGCGCAGTCCGGGATCCAGCCGCACGGTTTCTCCTTCCGGTGCCGGCGGCGCTGGTCGTGGTGCCGGATCGGCTGAGCGATCCGTTTCCACCCTGCCGATACGCTACGGCTACCCGTTCGTAGCAAAGTTATAGTTTGCAAAGCTCACTAAATTCGAGGACATGGCATGAGTGCGACCCGGCTCCCCGGCACCCCACGGCTGTTGCGGGCTCTCAACGACCGTGCGGCGCTGGAACTGCTGCTGGAGCAGGGGCCACTGACCCGGGCCCGGATCGGTGAGCTGACCGGCCTGTCCAAGGTCACCGCGTCCCAACTGGTGGAACGGTTGGAGGAACGCGGTCTGGTCACCCGGGTCGGTGAACAGGCCGGCGGGCGCGGGCCGAACGCCCAGCTCTACGCCGTGCGACCGGGCAGCGCGTACGTGGTCGGGGTGGACGTCGGTCCGGAGCGGGTGGTGGCCGCCTGCGCCGACATCACCGGCACCGTCGCCGGCCGGGTCGAACAGTCCACGAAGGACACCGACGACCCGGTGGGCGTGGTGCACAACGCCGTGGTCCAGGCGGCCAGCAGCGCCGGCGCTCAACTGTCGAGCGTACGGCGGATCGTGCTCGGCACCCCCGGCCTGGTCGATCCGGGCACCGGCGACATCACCTTCGCGTTCAACCTGCCCCGCTGGCACCGCGGCCTGCTCGCCGCGCTCCGCGACGACCTGGACACCCCGGTCGTCTTCGAGAACGACGTCAACCTCGCCGCGGTGGCCGAGGCGCAGTCCGGCGCGGCCCAGGGCATGTCCGACTTCGTGCTGGTCTGGATCGGTGCCGGCGTCGGTCTGGCGATCATGCTGGGCGGGCGGCTGCACCACGGCAGCAGCGGCGCGGCCGGCGAGATCGGCTACCTGCCGGTGCCCGGCGCACCGATCCCACGCGACGTGTCCCGCCGCGCCAAGCCGGCCTTCCAGCAGGTGGCCGGGGCGGACGCGATCCGGGACCTGGCCCGCGAGCACGGCTACCCCGACGGTGGCGCCGCCGAAGCGGTGAAGGCCGCCATCGCCGCCGGTACGGCCGGCGGACCGATGCTCGACGAGGTGGCCCGCCGACTCGCCCTCGGCGTGGCGAGCACCTGCGTGGTGCTGGACCCGCCGCTGGTCGTGCTTGCCGGAGAGGTCGGCCAGGCCGGCGGGGCCGCGCTGGCCGAGCGGGTGCAGCACGAGGTCGCCGCCATCACGCTGGTCCGACCCCGGGTGGTGCCCACCGGCCTGACCGAGGAGCCGATCCTGCGCGGTGCCCTGCGCACCGCCCTCGACGCCGTCCGCGACGAGGTCTTCGGCTCCACGGTCGGCTGAGCGCCTGCGCAGGACGTCAGATCAGGTCGCGACGGCGGAACACGGCGAACGCGGTGGCGGTGAGCCCGGCGGTGCACAGCAGCAGGACCACCAGCGCCAGTTGCCAGGTCAGCGGGTACGTGCCGGTGCAGTACCCGGTGAAGGCGTCAGCGCAGGGTCGGGCGTCGTAGAACCGCAGCTCGCCGGCCAGCCACGCGCCGACGTAGTTGCTGAGCAGCAGCTGGTCCGGCCGGGCGACGTCCAGGATCTGCATCACGATCCGCCCGCCCATCTCCCACACCACCAGGTAGGCCAGCACCGCGCCGACCGCCGCCGCGGTGTGCCGACCCAGGGTGGCGAGGGCGAAGCCGATCGCCGTGGCGAACACCACCAACCCGATGCCCCGGCCCCATCGCGCGGCCAGGTCGGCCCAGAAGGTCGCGTCGGTGGGCCCCGGGTAGCCGGCGACCTGGGCGATGACCCAGAAGGTGACCAGGTACGCCACTGAGGCGAGCACCGACAACACCAGGACCGCGCCGAGCAGGGTGCCCAGTTTGGTGCCGAGCACGGTCATCCGCTGCGGTCGCCACAGCAGCAGGTTGACCACCCCGCCGGAGTTCAGGTCGGCGCCGATGTAGGAGGCGCCGACCAGGAAGCCGAACAGAACCAGGAAGGCCACCAGGAAGTACAGCAGCGCCTCGGCCTGCTGGGTGAAGGTGAACACGTCGGTGAGGTAGTAGGCAGCCGTCGGCGACCAACCCTGCATTACCGGATCGATCTCGCGGCAGTCGGCGGGCAGGTAGTGGTTGCCGTCGTGGGCCCACGCCTCACCGCGGTCCCGGGCCAGGCAGCGGGCGTGCTCCCGCTCCATCACGCTGCGCTCGACGGCGGCCTGCTGCTCGGCCGAGGCCACTTCGGCGCTGGTGGGTGTGCGGGTACTCGCCAGGGTGGTCCCCGCCGTCACCACGAACGCCAACAGCAGCAGAAGCACCATCAGCTGCACGGATCGGCGGGCGGCCAGCCGCTCCGCCTCGGCGCGGATCAGGTTCACGCCTGCACTCCCCGGAACTCGTCGAGGTCGATCGACGGTGCGCCGGACGGTCCCGGTGCGGAACCACCGTCGGTCTGCCGGGGGAGCGTCGGCTGCTGCCCGGCACCGGTCAACTCCAGGAAGACGCTCTCCAGATCCGGCCGTACCGGGGTCAGCTCGCGTACCCAGACGTCCTGCTCGCCCAACGTCCGGCTGATCAGCGTCGGGTCCGGTACCCCACCGACCACCAGGTGGTCGGCGTGGGCGGTGACGGTCAGCCCGGCGGCCTGCAACAGCTGCTCGGCCCGGATCAGGTCGTCGGCGCGGACCAGACACTCGTTGCGGTCGAACCCGGCCAGCACCTCGGTCACCGGGCCGGCCGTCACCCGCCGCCCCCGCGAAATGATCGTGACGTGGTCGCAGATCAGTTGGATCTCGGCCAGGATGTGGCTGGAGACCAGCACGGTCACCCCGTTGCCGGCCAGCGTCCGCATTAGGTCCCGCATCTCCCGGATGCCCGCCGGGTCCAGCCCGTTGGCCGGCTCGTCGAGAATCAGCAGCTCGGGCCCTTTGAGCAGGGCCGAGGCCACCGCCAGCCGCTGCTTCATGCCCAGCGAGTAACCCTTGACCCGGTCGTGGCCACGATCGCGCAGGCCGACCTGCTCCAGCACCTCGTCGACCCGGCTGACCGGTACGCCACCCGCCACGGCGAGCAGCCGCAGGGTGCGGTGGCCGGTGAAGTTGCCGAAGAACTGCGGGCTCTCCACGATCGCGCCCACCCGGTGGGCCACCTGGGGCAGCGACTCCGGTGCGTCGGCACCGAACACCCGCATCTGTCCCGCATCGGCGCGGACCAGCCCGAGCAACGCCCGCAGGGTGGTCGTCTTGCCCGACCCGTTGGGGCCCAGGAAGCCGTGCACCTGACCGGCCTCGACCAGCAGGTCGAAGCCGGCGACGGCGACCCGGTGGCCCTTGCGTACGCTGCGGAAAGTCTTCCGCAGACCCTCGATCTCGATGACCCCGCTCACGCGGAGGGGCCCCGACGACGACTGGGCATGAACGGCCCCTCCGGATCAGGTGAGCAACGACACGGCGCTCACCCTACGGCGACAGCGCCCGCCCGTGGGGGCGGCACGCGATGCGTGGTTGGATGGGCGGGTGACTGGTGACCTGATCGCTGGCGCCGGTGGCGCCACGCCCGCCCCTGCATCCATGGACGCGGATCTGGTGGTCAGCCTCGACGGCGTCGGCGTACGCCGGTCCGGCACCGCCCTGCTGCACGACGTCGACTGGCGGGTGGAAGCGGACGAACGCTGGGTGGTGCTTGGCCCCAACGGCGCCGGCAAGACCACCCTGCTCAACCTCGCCGCCGGCCGGCTGCACCCGACCACCGGCGTCGCGCACGTGCTGGGCGAGAGAATCGGCCGTACCGACCTCAACGAGCTGCGTACCCGCATCGGGTTGACCACGGCGGCGCTGGCCGAGCGGCTGCCCGCCGACGAGAAGGTCCGCGACGTGGTGATGACCGCCGCCTGGTCGGTGGTCGGCCGCTGGCGGGAGGAGTACGACCCGGCCGACGAGGCCCGCGCCCTGGCCCTGCTCGACCAACTCGGTGCCGGCGCGCTGGCCGACCGCGACTACGGCACCCTGTCCGACGGGGAGCGCAAGCGGGTGCAGATCGCCCGGGCCCTGATGACCGACCCGGAGCTGCTGCTGCTCGACGAACCGGCGGCCGGGCTCGACCTGGGCGGCCGGGAGGACCTGGTGGCCCGCCTGGCCACGCTGGCGCAGGATCCGGACGCCCCCGCGCTGGTGCTGGTCACCCACCACGTCGAGGAGATCCCGCCCGGCTTCACCCACGCGATGCTGCTGCGCGACGGCGCGGTGATGGCGCAGGGCCCGCTGGACACGACCCTCACCGCCGACAACCTCACCAAGACCTTCGGTCTGCCGCTGCTCGTCGAGCGCATCAGCGACCGCTTCACCGCCCGCGCCGCCTGAGGTGCAAGGAAGGGCCCCCGCTTAACGTCTCCGGTAGAGCAGGGGCCCCTTGTTAACAACGCAGGAGGCTCCCGTGCGACAGACCCGAGTCGTCGTGGTGGGCAGCGCGAACATGGACCTGGTCGCCACCGCGCCGACCCTGCCCCGCCCGGGGGAGACCATCCTCGGCACCGACTTCGTCACCGTGCCCGGCGGCAAGGGCGCCAACCAGGCCATCGCCGCCGCCCGCGCCGGTGCCGCCTGCACCTTCCTCGGCGCGATCGGCTCCGACTCGTTCGGGGTGACCCTGCGGGCCCGGATCACCGCCGCCGGGGTGGACACCAGCCAGCTGCGCACCACGTACGGCGCCTCCGGGGTGGCCCTGGTCATGGTCAACGCCGAGGGTGAGAACGCCATCCTGGTCACGCCGGGAGCCAACGACTCGCTGAGGGCGCTCACCGAGGGCGAACTCGCCGCCGTACGCGATGCCGACGTGCTTGTCGCGCAGCTGGAGATTCCGGTCGAGACGGTGACCGAGGCGGCGGTCGCCGCCCGGGCCGCCGGGACCCGGGTGGTGCTCAACGCCGCACCGGCGCTGCCGCTCCCGCCCGAGCTGCTGGCCGTGGTGGACCTGCTGGTGGTCAACGAGAACGAGGCGCAGGCGTACACCGGTCGGGGTCGGGAGGCGCCGCAGGCCCTGCTCGACCTGGTGCCCCGGGCGGTGCTGACCCTCGGCGCGCAGGGCGCCTGGTACGGCGACCGGGACGGCACCGCCGTGCACGTGCCCGCGACCACGGTGGACACCGTCGACTCGACCGCCGCCGGGGACGCGTTCACCGGCGCGGTCGCGGTGGCCTGGGGTGAGGGCCGCGACCTGGTCGACGCGGTCCGCTGGGCGGCGGCGGCCGGCGCGGCCTGCGTACGCCGGCTCGGCGCGAGCGTGTCACTGCCCCAGCGCGCCGAGATCGACCAGCTCTACCTCCCCGCCACCTGACCCGAGGTTCACCGGTCGACGGAGGCCGTCGCCGCCTGGTCGTGGGCGCGGAAGGCCCGCCGGTACGCCGAGGGTGAGGTCCGCATCGCCCGGGTGAAGTGGTGGCGGTACGTCACCGCGGTCTCGAACCCGACCGCCGCGGCGATCTGCGCGACCGGCGCATCCGTCGTCTCCAGCAGCGCCAGGCTGGCCCGGATCCGCTGGTCGACCAGCCAACGGATCGGGCTGGTGCCGGTGGCCCGGGCGAAGTGCCGCAGGTAGGTGCGCGGTGACATGTGCGCCTGCCGGGCCAGCCGGGCCACCGTCACCGGTTCGGCGAGGTGCGCCAGCGCCCAGGCGATGCTGCCGGCGACCCGGTCGTCGTCCGCCCCCGCCGGCACCGGCGCCTCGATGAACTGTGCCTGCCCGCCGTCGCGGTGCGGTGCGGTCACCAACCGGCGGGCCACCGCGTTGGCCACGGCCGCGCCGTGGTCGCGCCGCACCACGTGCACGCACAGGTCCAGACCGGCCGCGCTGCCGGCGCTGGTCAGCACGTCACCGTCGTCCACGTAGAGCACGTCGGGATCCACCGTCACCGCCGGGTAACGGCGGGCCAGCAGATCGGCGTACCGCCAGTGGGTGGTGGCCCGGCGGCCGTCGAGCAGACCGGCGGCGGCCAGCGCGAACGCGCCCGAGCAGATGGACATGAGCCGGGCGCCGGCCCGGTGCGCGTGACGCAGCGCCGCCACCAGTTGCGCAGACGGTGTCGTGTGCACGTCGCAGACCCCGGGCACGATCACCGTTGCGGCCTCGGCCAGCACGTCCAGGCCGTACGGGCTGTGCAGGGTGGCGCCACCGATCACCGGCACCGGGCCGGGCCGCTCGGCGCACAGCCGCAGGTCGTACCAGGGCACGCCGAGTTCGGGGCGGGGGAGTCCGAAGACCTCGGTGACGATGCCGGTCTCGAAGACCGACATTCCCGGGTACGCGAGCACGGCGACGGTGCGGGCGACCGGAGCCATGGCGGGATGTTAGCGCAGTACGTCGTCCCTGCCACTCGTCCGCGTGCCCGGGCGGCGGCCAGGATCGTTCCCATGACCCGCGCTTTCGCCGTACCGGCCGCCGAGCCCGCCACCGCCATCGCCCACTTCCTGGCCGAGTTGAGCGTCACCACCGACGTCGCCGACGTGCACGCCGACCTCACCGCCGGGGTGCCCGACCTGGTCGTGGTGGATTCCCGGGGCGAGGCCGCCTGGGCCCAGGGTCACCTGCCCGACGCGGTGCACCTGCCCACCGCCCGGATCGCCGAGCAGGCCGCACGGGTGGTGCCGGCCGGCACCCGGGTGGTCACCTACTGCTGGGGTCCCGGCTGCGACGGCGCCACCCGGGCCGCGTTGGCCTTCGCCCGGCTCGGCTACCCGGTCAAGCGGATGCGCGGCGGCTACGAGTACTGGGTCCGCGAGGGCCTGCCGGTGGTCACCGCGACCGGGTCGATCCGTCGACCGGTGGACGACCTGACCGCGCCCCGCGTGGCCGTCGGCTGCGACTGCTGACCAACGGCTCCGCCCGCGGTCAGCCCACGTCGTCGTTGAGCTTCTCGCCGCGTCGGCGCAGCATCGCCAGGCCAGGGATGCCCGCCACGGCGAGCTTGAGGTCCCGGGTGACGTCGAGCAGGTCGTGCAGGTCGGGGCCGACCCGGTCCAGGGTGGCCAGGATCGGCATCACGTCGGCGGTGAGGTGCTGGCGCAGCTTCGGCAACTCGTCGACCAGCCGTACCGCCGCAGCCACCTCCTCGTGGCTGAGCTGCTCGATGAAGTGGGTGGCCATCGGTGCGGCCCGGCGCAACGCCGGCTCGTACGCGGCCAGCAGTTCGGCGGCGGTGGCCGCCGCCTCGGCCGCCGCGCCTACCGTCTCGGCCGCCTGGCCGGACACCTTCTCCGCCCGCGCCACCACGTCGGCCGCGGCGGCGGCGACGGTGCCGGCGTTGTCGACGGCGACGGTCGCGGCGGCGCTGATCACCGCTACCTCCCGGACGGCGACCTCGGCGTCGGCGAGCACCTGGTCGGTCCGGTCGAGGGTCTGTTCGATCCGATCCACCACCCCGTTGATCCGGGTCAGCAACGCCTCCACCCCGTCGAGCACCGCGAAGGCGCGGGCCGGGATCGCGGCGAAGGACGCGGCCGAGTCGAGGGCGGAACGGGTGAGGCCGACGACCGCGGTCGGCCGGGGAAGGGGGATCACCATGGGCTCCAGTGTTCCTCGGGCGGGCGAGGGCCGCTCACCAGTGGTCGCCCTGCTGCTCCACGGCCCGCTGCACCGCCCGGTAGATCTGCCCGAAGCGCAGCGCGTCCGGGGTGCGCAACATCATGACCTCCTGCCCCCGGTACTGCACCCACAACTCCTGGACCCGGTTGCCGCGCTCGTACGAGCGGTCCAGCCAGCCGAGCGGGATCTCCAGGAACGGCACCAGCGCCAGCGCGATGACCAGGCAGGCCACCAGCACCACGAGCGCCGGCACCCAACCCCGGTCCGGTGCCGACCAGACCAGCGACAGTACGCAGACCAGCCCGACCAGCGGGGGCAGGGACAGCAGCAGCACCAGTACGCCCCGGCCGAGCACCCGCCCCCGCACCGCGAGGGTGGTGCGTCCCTTCTGATGCCAGACGTAGGTGACCTCGGAGATCGGGATGACGTGTCCTCCGGCCCGGATCGACTCCGAGGAAACCTGCACCGTGTCGTCCCGGTAATAGAGCGCCATCACTAAGCCTAACCATCTTCCGGCAACCCATGGCGATGGCGTCGTCACCCTGTGGCGATCGGCTGCCCCCGGTGTGCCCGGCAGCACCTGCGAAATCCACGCCGGATCGTCGGCACCGGGCCCCGACGATGCTCGCCGGTGCGGGCGGCACGCTAACATCGCCGCGTCTTGAGGTGACTGCGGAGACGAGGCTCTATGGGGTGGCTCCAGCGTGTGCTGGGTGGGCGGCAGGTCGAGCACGATCCCGGCCGGCAGGAGGCGCTGTTACAGCAGGTCCGGCACGGTTTCGGCAGCCGCAGCCAGGTCCGTGCCCGTGATCAGATCGAGGAGATCACGCGGCTGCTGGACGATGAGGACGGTCTGGTCGTGGCGACCCGGATCGTGCGCGAGGTCGCCGACGCGGCCCACACGGATCTGCTGGCGCAAGCCGCCGACCTGCACCGGCGTACCGGCTACCGGCTCGTGGTCGATCGTCGCAACTATCGGGTGCTGTGGCGGGAGGCCGCCTCGGCGCTGCGGTGGCCGCTGTTCGATCCGCCGGGCGGCCTGCATCCGTACGTGCAGGTGGCCGCGGCGGCCACGGTGCTCGGCGACCGTGCGTCCCGGGTCGTGAAGGCCACCGACCCCGCCCCGGTGCTGTCCGCGGTCTTCGAGCTGTTCGACCTCACCACCACCGGTTGGGAGTACGGCCGGGTGCGGCCGGACACCGACGGTGCCGAGCTGGTCCTCCGGCTGATCTCGGCGGCTCGGCAGATCAACGCCGCGTTGTCGGATCCGCCGCCGCTGCCGCAGCCGGTGCGGGAACTGATGCGCCGCAACAACACCACGAACGTGTACGACCCGGCCGGTCACGGGGTGGTCGGCGCGATCAATCTCGGTGGCGAGTTGAGGCCGGCCCTGCTGTCCTGAACACGTCGGCTAGCGGGCGGCCCGGCCCTGCACCTGGGCTTCCATGGCGCGTTGTACGGCCCGGTAGATCTGCCCGAAGCGCAGCGCGTCCGGGGTGCACAGCAGGCGTACCGGGTGGCCCCGCCAGCGGATCCAGACCTCGCGAGGGCGGCTGCCCCGGGCGTACGACCTGTCGAAGTACTCGAAGAGCTGGTCGGCGATCGGCCCGGCGGCCAGTCCGATCAGGATGGAGACGCCGACGACGGCGACCGTGACGGTGGCCGAGCCGTCGAGCCAGATGGCGAACGCGATGCCGAGAACGGCGGCCACCAGCGGGCCGATCATCGCCGCGCCGAGCGCACCCCGGCCGATCAGCACCCGCCACGACCGGCTGCCCTGGTGGTGCCAGACCTCGGTGATCTCGGCCAGCGGGTAGGCGTCGCCGTTGACCGTGACGGCGGTGGAGGTGACCTGGACCGACTTGTCGTCGTAGTACGTGACCATGGGAACTCCGGGGCGCGGGACTGGCAGCCAGACTACGTGCCGACGGCGGCTGGTCGTAAGGTTGGCAGGCGACTTCGACGAGGAAGTGAGGGCCAACGTGGGCGAGTTCGTGCGGCTGGAGACCGGGGACGGCATCGGCACCATTCGGCTGGAGCGGCCACCGATGAACGCGCTCAACACCCAGGTCCAGGAGGAGTTGCGCGCCGCCGCGACGGCGGCCACCGCCGACCCGCAGGTCCGCGCGGTCATCGTGTACGGCGGCGAGAAGGTCTTCGCGGCCGGGGCGGACATCAAGGAGATGGCCGACATGTCCTATGTGGACATGGCCGACCGGGCTGCCGATCTGTCCAGCGCGCTCGGCGCGATCGCCCGGATCCCCAAGCCGGTGGTCGCCGCGATCACCGGGTACGCCCTCGGTGGTGGCTGCGAGCTGGCGCTGGCCTGTGACTGGCGGGTGGTGGCCGAGGACGCCAAGCTCGGCCAGCCCGAGATCAAGCTCGGCATCATCCCCGGGGCCGGCGGCACCCAGCGGCTGGCCCGGCTGGTCGGCCCGGCCCGCGCCAAGGATCTGATCATGTCGGGCCGGATGGTCGACGCCCAGGAGGCGCTGCGCATCGGTCTGGCCGACCGGGTGGTCCCGGCCGCCGAGGTCTACGACGCGGCGGTGGCGCTGGTGAAGCCGTACCTCAACGGGCCGGTGCAGGCGCTGCGCGCGGCCAAGCTCGCGGTCGACGGCGGCCTGGACATGGATCTGAACTCGGGTCTGGCCTGGGAGAGTCAGCTCTTCGCGGCGCTGTTCGCCACCGAGGACCGGCGCGAGGGGATGGTCGCCTTCGTCGAGAAGCGGAAGCCGGACTTCACCGGTCGCTGAGAATGGTTCACATTCCTCCTACCGGCCAGTAGCGTGTGACTCCGGTCAGGCGACGAGAGGGAGCGGCGATGACGGAGCGGATCGAAGGCCACGGCGGAGAGCTCGCCCTCGCGGCGCTGCGCGCGTACGGGGTGCGGGAGATGTTCACCCTCTCCGGCGGGCACGTGTTTCCGCTCTACGACGCCGCGCACAAGACCGGCTTCCCGCTCTACGACGTGCGGCACGAGCAGTCCGCCGTCTTCGCCGCCGAGGCGGTGGCGAAGTTGCAGCGCCGCCCCGGCCTGGCCGTGCTCACCGCCGGCCCCGGCGTGACAAACGGCATCTCCGGCCTGACCAGCGCCTACTTCAACGCCTCACCGGTGCTGGTGATGGGCGGGCGGGCACCGCAGTTCCGGTGGGGTTCCGGCAGCCTCCAGGAGATGGACCACCTGCCACTGGTCGCCCCGGTCACCAAGCACGCCGAGACGGTGTTCAGCGCCGACGACATCCCCCGGGCCGTCGCCGCGGCGCTGACCACCGCGCTCACCCCGCACCGGGGCCCGGTCTTCCTCGACTTCCCTCTCGAAGCGATCTTCTCCACCGGCGACGCCGACCTGCCGGCCGGACCGGCCCTCGCCCCGATCGAGGCCGACCCCGAGGAGGTGGCGAAGGCCGCCGCTCTGATCGCCGGGGCGCAGCGGCCGGTCGTCATCGCCGGCTCCGACGTCTACGCCGGTGACGCCGTGGCGGCCCTGCGCGCCGCCGCAGAGGCCCTCGACGTGCCGGTCTTCACCAACGGGATGGGTCGCGGCGCGCTGCCGCCGGAGCACCCGCTGGCCTTCGCCAAGGCCCGGCGGGTGGCGCTCAAGGGCGCCGACGTGGTCGTGGTGGTGGGCACCCCGCTGGACTTCCGGCTCTCCTTCGGCGACTTCGGCGACGCCACCGTGGTGCACATCGTCGACGCCCCCAGCCAGCGGGCCACGCACGTGCAGCCCGCCGTCGCGCCCGCCGGTGACCTGCGCGCCATCCTCACCACCCTGGCCGAGTACACCGGCGACCGGGCCGACCACACCGACTGGGTGGCGCAGCTGCGTACCGCCGAGGACGCCGCGAAGGCCCGTGACGCCGAGGAGATGGCCGCCGAGACGGACCCGATCCGCCCGGCCCGCGTCTACGGCGAGCTGCGCAAGGTCCTCGCCCGCGACGCGATCACCATCGGCGACGGCGGTGACTTCGTCTCGTACGCCGGGCGCTACCTGGAGCCGGCCCAGCCGGGCACCTGGCTCGACCCCGGCCCGTACGGCTGCCTCGGCACCGGCATGGGCTACGCGATGGGGGCCCGGGTCACCCACCCGGACCGGCAGATCTGTGTGCTGATGGGCGACGGCGCGGCCGGTTTCTCGCTGATGGACGTGGAGTCCCTGGTCCGGCAGAAGCTGCCGGTGGTCATGGTGGTCGGCAACAACGGCATCTGGGGTCTGGAGAAGCACCCGATGCGGGCCATGTACGGCTACGACGTCGCCGCCGACCTCCAGCCCGAGCTGCGCTACGACCAGGTGGTCACCGCCCTGGGCGGAGCGGGGGAGACGGTCGCCAAGGCCGCCGACCTCGGCCCGGCCCTGCACCGGGCCTTCGACGCCGGGGTGCCCTACCTGGTCAACGTCATCACCGACCCGGCCGACGCCTACCCGCGCTCGTCCAACCTGGCCTGAGCAAGGGGCAACCTGCCCCGGGGGTCACACCTCGGGGCGGGGCTCCTCGCGGGGCGGGTCGCCCTCGCGGCGGCGCAGGTCGTCCTCGCGCTTGCGCAGGTCCTCTTCCCAGCGGCGGAAGAGCTCCTGGTCCTCCTGGCGCGAGCGCTCCTCGATCGAGCGCAGGAACTCGGGGTCGTCGTCCGGCGCGAGCGGCCGGGCCGGACGGCGTACGGCGGGCTGCGCTCCGCCGGAGAACACCCCACCACCGGCGGGGTTGCGCTTGCGGCCGGCGAGGAACCAGGCGATCGAGCCGATCACCGGGAAGAACAGGATCATCAGCACCCAGGCGATCCGGGGCAGGTGACGAACGTCCTCCTCCTCGGCCGAGAGGCAACTGATCAGAGCGCAGACGGCGAGGACGACCTGCACCAGGAAAAAGAGGATGTAGAGCCGGGCCATGTACCCATCATGTCCTACTCACCGTCGATGCTCACACCCCGCACACGACCAGCACGACGCCGATCAGGGCGAGACCGGCGACGCAGAGGCCCACGGCGGAGAGCGTACGGACGCTCGTGTCGGGTACGCCGCTGCCGACCGCCCGTCGCCAGCAGAGCGTGATCATGGCTCCCCAGCCGAGGATGGCGAGCGCGGTCAGCAGCGCACCGACCCGGCCGCCGGTGAGCCCGAGCCGGACGGCGAGGATCGTCACCACGGTCACCGCCAGCATGGTGCGACGCCAGGCCAGCCGGGTCCGTTCGGGCTGGAGACCGGGGTCGCGTACGGCGGTCAACTGCCCAGCGCCCCGGCCAGAACCGCCACCACCAGCAGCAGCGCGCCGAGCCCCACCACCACGGCGAGCACGGCCGGGAACCGGGACGCGGGCAGTTCCTGGTCGAGCCGGATGGCCCGTTCGACGCGTGCCCAGTGGTCGATGGCGCGGACCGCGACCGCGCCGCCGAGCAGCAGCAACGCGATGGAGATCGCCTCGCGCAGGTGCCGCAGCGGCAGGGCCGGGAGGAACTGCGCGGCCGCGAGCCCACCACCCACCAGGGCCAGCCCGGTACGCAGCCAGGCCAGGAAGGTCCGCTCGTTGGCCAGCGAGAAGCGGTAGTCGGGGGTGGTGCCCACCGACCGGAGCTCGTCAGGGTCGAACCAATTCCTGATCCTTTGCCACACGGTGGTGATTATCCGGTGCGAACTGGGCATAGCCTGGAAACATGACGGATCTTGATGTGACCACTTTGCGTGCGGCGTACGACGCCCAGCTTCGGCCGGGCCTGCCTGACCCGGTACCGCAGGGCGCACGGGTGGAGCAGGACGGACCGTTGTTCCGGGTGTTCGGCCTCGATGACGGCGGCCTGGTGACCTACCGGGACCTCGGCGGGGCGGCCGACGCCGCACTCGACGCGTTGATCGCCCGCCAGGTGGCGGTGGCCCGGGAGCGGGGCGAGCCGGTCGAGTGGAAGCTGCACGGCCACGACGAGCCGGCGGACCTGCCGCAGCGGCTGCGCGCGGCCGGATTCGTGCCGCAGGACCAGGAGACCGTCATGGTCGGCCCGGTCGCCCCGCTGGCCTCCGCGCTGCCGGTGGTGCCCGAGGGCGTACGCCTGCGGGAGGTGACCACCCGCGTGGACCTGGACCGGATCGCGGCGCTGGAGACCGAGCTGTGGGGCCGCGATCTGTCCGGCCTCGCCGACGGCCTGGAACGGGAGATCGCCGCCGATCCGCAGGCGATCACGGTCGTGGTGGCCGAGGCGGGGGAGACGGTCGTCAGCGCGGGCTGGGTCCGCTATCCGCCGGACACCACCTTCGCCACCCTCTGGGGCGGGTCGACGCATCCGCAGTGGCGTCGGCAGGGCGTCTACCGGGCGCTTGTCACCTACCGGGCGCGGCTCGCCGGCCAGCGCGACCGGACTTTGTTGCAGGTCGACGCCGCCGACGAGAGTCGTCCACTGCTGGGGCGGCTCGGTCTCGTCCCGGTCACCAGCACCACGCCCTACGTCTACACTCCGTGATCATGGCGCAGTCGCTGACGGACGAGGAGATGCTGATCCTCAAGACGGGGGCTTTCGGCGCCGTTTTCCTGGTGTCGAACGCCGACCCGGGGGTGCTCGCCATGTTCCGGGAGAGTTTCGCCGCCGCCGGCGCGATCGCCGACGCCAGTGGTGTGGTCAAGGCGGCGCTGAGCAGTGGCCCGCTGCCGAAGCTGCCGCGTGATTCGCAGTCGCAGGTCGAGTCGGTGGTGCTGCCCGCGCTGCGCCAGGCGGTCAGGATTCTGACCGAGAAGGCCCCGGAGGATGTCGCGATCTACCGCTCGGTGGTGCTGGCCGCCGCCGATCGTACGGCGCGGGCCCACAACGGGATCAGTACGGCAGAGGCGCAGGTCATCGAGCGGATCGCCACGGCGTTGGGTGATCCGCCGCGCTGAGGCGGGTGGGCCGGCCCGAAGGTGGCCGGCGCGTGCCGGTTCGGCGACGGTGCCCGGGGGCGGCAGAATGGCGGTGAGCTGAGTCACTCGGGGTGTATCCGGGAGGCAAAGCTACTGGCAGGTAACATTGCGCCGTGGGCAACCGCACAGCGGCTTCCGGTTGACCTAACGGTCACTAAGGAGCGAGGCTGCGCCCGATACCCGGGCAAGTGATCACACCACCACAGCAGGAGGGTCGTCGAAGCGCGATGAATATCGTCGTACTCGTCAAGCAGGTGCCCGATTCGGGCGCGGACCGCAACCTGCGCAGTGACGACAACACAGTCGACCGCGGTTCGGCGAACAACGTCATCAACGAGATGGACGAATACGCCATCGAAGAGGCGTTGAAGATCAAGGAAGCGCACGGCGGCGAGGTGACCATCCTGACCATGGGTCCGGACCGGGCGACCGAGTCGATCCGCAAGGCGCTGTCGATGGGCCCGGACAAGGCGGTGCACGTGGTGGACGACGCCCTGCACGGCTCGTGCGCGGTGGCCACCTCCAAGGTGCTCGCCGCCGCCCTCGGGCAGCTCAACGCCGACCTGGTGCTCTGCGGGTCGGAGTCGACCGACGGCCGGGTGCAGGTGATGCCGCACATGCTCGCCGAGCGGCTCGGTGTCGCGGCGCTGACCGGTGCCCGCAAGCTCACCGTGGACGGCAGCACGTTGACCGTCGAGCGGCAGACCGAGGAGGGCTACGAGGTGGTCACCGCCACCACGCCGGCCATCGTCTCGGTGTGGGACACCATCAACGAGCCCCGGTACCCGTCCTTCAAGGGCATCATGGCCGCCAAGAAGAAGCCCGTGCAGACGCTGTCCCTGGCCGACCTGGGCGTCGCCGCGGACGAGGTCGGCTTCGCCGGGGCGACCAGCGCGGTCGTGGAGCACAGCAAGCGTCCGCCGCGCTCCGGTGGCGCGAAGGTCACCGACGAGGGTTCCGGCGGCGTGCAGCTGGTCGAGTTCCTCGCCACCGAGAAGTTCGTGTGAGGGGTGTGGGACATGTCTGAGGTTCTCGTCGTCGTCGAGGCCACTCGCGAGTTCGGCGTCAAGAAGGTCACCCTGGAGATGCTCACCCTGGCCCGTGAGCTGGGCACCCCGTCGGCCGTGGTGCTCGGCGGGGCCGGTGCCGCCGACGCGTTGTCGGCCAAGCTGGGTGAGTACGGCGCGGAGAAGATCTACGCCGCCGAGGGTGAGCAGATCGACGGTTACCTGGTTGCGCCGAAGGCCACCGTGGTCGCCGACCTGGTCAAGCGGGTGCAGCCGGCCGCCGTCCTGCTCGCCTCCTCGCAGGAGGGCAAGGAGATCGCCGCCCGACTGGCGGTCAAGCTGGACAACGGCATCCTGACCGATGTGGTCGCCCTGGCCGCCGACGGCACCGCCACCCAGGTGGCCTTCGCCGGCTCGACGATCGTCACGTCCAAGGTGACCCGGGGCCTGCCGCTGGTCACCGTCCGGCCCAACTCGGTCACCCCGGCCCCGGCCGCCGCCACCCCGGCGGTCGAGCAGCTCACCGTGACCGTCAGTGACACCGACAAGCTGGCCAAGGTCGTCGACCGGGTGGCCGAGCAGAAGGGCTCCCGCCCCGAGCTCACCGAGGCCGGCGTGGTCGTCGCCGGCGGCCGTGGGGTCGGCAACGCGGACAACTTCAAGCTGGTCGAGGAACTGGCCGACCTGCTCGGCGGCGCCGTCGGCGCGTCCCGTGCGGCGGTCGACTCCGGCTTCTACCCGCACCAGTTCCAGGTCGGGCAGACCGGTAAGACCGTCTCCCCGCAGCTGTACGTCGCGCTCGGCATCTCCGGCGCGATCCAGCACCGGGCCGGCATGCAGACCTCGAAGACCATCGTCGCGGTCAACAAGGACGGCGAGGCGCCGATCTTCGAGCTGGCCGACTTCGGTGTGGTCGGTGACCTGTTCAAGGTGGTCCCGCAGGCCGCCGAGGAGATCCGTAAGCGCAAGTAGGGCATCCGCCCGAGACAGCCGCGGCCGCCGTCCGGATCACCGGGCGGCGGCCGCGCCGTATGGGAGCTGATCGGCGGGCCGGGGAGCTGAACCGGCCCGCCGATCAGCCCGTCAGAGAGCCCCTCAGCAGGCTGTCGCCGGAGTGGGCGGTGTTGTTGTCGAACTGCTCGGCGGAGACGTCGACCACAGAATATTGCCCGAGATCCACGTTCGGCGGCAGCGGTAAGAGTACGTCAGAGCCACCACCGAGAACGCCGACCGAGAACATCTCCATGTTCTGCGGGTTGATCAGCCACACCTCGTAATACCCCGACACTGGCGGGAGATTCGCCACGTGCAGGTGCAGTTCTCCGGAGCCGAGCACCCGGGCGTCGCCCCGGGCCTGTGGCGGGGTCGAGCCGTACGCGGCCAGTTGGGCGCTGGCCGTCACCGACGGTGGCGGTGGCGTGCCCTCGCGCAGCACCGCGGCGGTGCCGGCGATGCCGACCGCGGCGGCGGCGACCGCGGTGACCGCGTACCGGACCCAGCGTCGAGGTCGGCGCGACCGCGGCGCGACCGGACCGTCCCGCTGATCGGCCGGGGTCGGCCGAGCGGTGGTCAGCGTGGGCAGTTGCTCGGCCGCCCTGATCTCGGCGGTGATGCCCTGCCAGAGGTGCTCCGGCGGGTCGGGCAGGTCACGCAGGGACTGGGTGGACCGACCGAGACCGGCGACCTCACGCAGACCCGCCAACTCGGCGCGGCAGTGCGGGCAGGCGTCGAGATGGGTGCGGTCGGCGTTGTCCGCCTCACTCTCACCGAGCGCCAGAAATATCAGCCGGTCGTGCTCCAGATGCTGCACCGTCCACCTCCCATCTGCGCTTCAGGCTCGCCATGCCCCGCCGGATGTGACTTTTCACCGTGCCCAGCGGCACCCCGGTGACCGCCGCGATCTGCTGGTGGGTCAGATCGTCGAAGAACGCCAATTCCAACATGCGTCGCTGCTCGTCCGGCAGCCGTGCCAACTCGTCGGCCACCACCAACCGGTCGACCACGGTGTCCGGGTCGTTGCCGGGAGGCACCGGCTCGGGCAGTTGGCGTACGGTCTCGACCACCCGGCTCTCCCGCGCGGAGGAGCGCAACCGGTCGATGACCTTGCGCCGGCCGATCCCGAGCAGCCAGCCGACCAGTGAGCCCTTCGTCGGATCGAAGGTGTCCCGGCCGAGCCAGGCGGCGACGAAGGTGGCCTGGGTCGCGTCCTCCGCGTCGCTGCGGTTGACAAGTGTGCTGGTGGCCAGGTGCAGGACGGCCCGCCCGTAACGCTCGTACGCCTCGCGCAGCGCCCGTTCGTCACCGGCGCGGAAGCGTCGGGCCAACTCGTCCTCGGGAGTGTCCGGCTGCTGCCGGATCTCTGTCACGAGACGGCTCGCCTGGTTGGAGGCATGCCCGACTGTAGCTCGCACCAGTGCCGTCCCCTCTGTCGCCCGGCGTGGCTCCGCGACCCGTCTGTCAGCCCGATGGCTCCTCCACTGCTCTTCGTCCGCCGGGTGCCCGTTGGATGCGCTCTCGGACGAAAAAAGAAAGTCGCCTCCAGGCGCATCCGGGCGGCGACGTGCCGGCGTAACTCGGGGTGCACAGCAAGCCTGACGAACCAGCACGAAACAGCAGGAGGCAGACATGCAGTTCGCGTACCTTCGCCGGGCCGCCGCGGGTGGCGCGGTCGCCGCGCTGACCTTCGTCGGCGCCGGCATCGCGACGGCCACCCCGGCGTACGCCGCCACCTCGAAGGTCTCCGTCGTCCACGGCATCCCGGACACCCCGGTCGACGTCTACGTCAACGGGGAGAAGACGCTGGAGAACTTCAAGCCCGGCGACGTGGCCGGCCCGCTGGACCTGCCGGAGGGGTCGTACGACATCGCCCTGACCAAGCCCGGCGAGCCCATCGGACAGGCGATCCTGACCGCGGACGACGCCGAGGTGCCGGGCGGGGCGAACATCAGCATCGCCGCCCACCTCGACGCCGAGGGTGAGCCGACGATCACCCCGTTCGTCAACGACACGGCCAAGGTCGACGCCGGCAAGGCCCGGCTGATCGTCCGGCACACCGCCGCCGCGCCGGCGGTGGACGTACGGGCCGGCGGCAGCCCGGTCTTCGAGGGACTGACCAACCCGAACGAGGCCAAGGCCGACGTGGACGCGGGCAGCGTCTCGGCGGACGTGGTGCTCGCGGGCACCGACACGGTGGTGATCGGGCCGGCCGACCTGAACCTGCGCGAGGGCACCGCCACGATCGTCTACGCCACCGGCTCCGCCGAGGCGGAGAACCTGACCGTGGTGGCGCAGACCATCGACGGCCTGCACTCGGCGCCCTCCGGAGTGCCGAGCGGCACCGGTGGCCAGGCCGACACCGGCCTGGGTCTCTGGTGGTACGCGCTGGCGGGCACCGGAGTCCTGCTGCTGGTCGCCGGTGGGGCGCGGGCGGCCGTCGTCCGGTCGGGCCGCCGGTGAGCAAGGTCAACCGTGGGGCGCTGGCGGCGGTCGCCGCCGGCGCCGCCGCGCTCGCCGTGGCGGCCGTGCTGGCCGTGGTGTCCCGGCCGGACGGGAGCGTCGGGGCCGACCAGGCCGCCGCGCTCGCCGAACCGAGCCCGTCGGCCGGCGCGTCGTCGCTCGGTGCGTCGTCGGCGGGGTCAACCCTGGTGCCGGTCGCCCCGGGGGCGCTGCCCGACGACACCGCAACGGTGCCGCCGGTCCGGCTCCGGATCCCCGCGATCGACGTCACCGCCCGGGTCGACCCGGTCGGCGTGGACAGGCGCACCGGCGAGTTCGACGTACCGCCCAGCGTCGACCAGGTCGGCTGGTACCGCTACGGCCCCGGCCTCGCCACCGAGACCGGCTCGGTGGTGATCGCCGGCCACGTCGACAGCGCCGAGCAGGGCCGGGGTGCCTTCTACCGGCTGCGGGACCTCGCGCCGGGCGACACGCTGACGGCCACCGGTGACGACGGGATCGAGCGGACCTACCGGGTGGTGACGCGCGAGGAGTACGACAAGACGAAGATCCCGCTGGCGCGCTACTTCGCCCGTGACGGTCGGCCGCGACTCACTCTGATCACCTGCGGCGGGCCCTTCGACGCCGAAGCCCGTCGGTACCGTGACAACATCGTGGTGACCGCGGTGCCGCTCTGATGTCGACGTCGGGTTATCCAGCCTGCGGTCGGGGCGCAAGCGGTCGTTAGGCTGAGTCGTGATGGCTTACCTGGATCATGCTGCGACGACCCCGGTGCTCGACGAGGCACTTGAGGCGTACGTCGTGGCCGCCCGCGAGGTCGGCAACGCGTCTTCCCTGCACGCGTCCGGTCGACGTGCCCGTCGGCGGGTGGAGGAGTCGCGGGAACGGGTGGCCGCCGCACTCGGTGCCCGGCCCTCCGAAGTGATCTTCACGGGTGGCGGTACGGAGAGCGACAACCTCGCGGTCAAGGGCATCTTCTGGGCCCGCCGGGACGCCGACTCCCGACGTCGCCGGGTGGTCTCCAGCGCCATCGAGCACCACGCCGTACTCGACGCGGTGGACTGGCTGGAGCGGCACGAGAACGCCGAGGTGGGCTGGCTGCCGGTCGACGAGGTCGGCCGGCTGCACCCCGACGCGCTGCGCGCCGAACTCGCCGAGCACGGCGACCAGGTGGCGTTGATCACCGCGATGTGGGCGAACAACGAGGTCGGCACCGTGCAGCGGATCGCCGACCTGGCCGCCGTCGCCGTGGAGTACGGCGTGCCGTTCCACACCGACGCCATCCAGGCGGTCGGCCAGGTACCTGTCGACTTCGCCGCCAGTGGCGTCGCCGCCCTCACCGTGACCGGGCACAAGCTCGGTGGCCCGGTCGGGGTGGGGGCGCTGGTGCTGGCCCGGGACGTGGCCGCCGTCCCGCTGCTGCACGGCGGCGGGCAGGAACGCGACGTGCGCTCCGGCACCCTGGACGCCGCCGGCATCGTCGCCTTCGCCGTCGCCGTCGAGACCGCCGTGAAAGGCCAGCAGGAGTACGCGGCCCGGGTGGCCGCGCTCCGCGACGACCTCGTGCAGCGGGTACGGCAGGCGGTGCCCGAGGTCGTCTACAACGGCGACCCCGACGACCGGCTGCCCGGTAACGCCCACTTCTCCTTCCCCGGCTGCGAGGGCGACGCCCTGCTGCTGTTGCTGGACGCCCAGGGCATCTACTGCTCGACCGGTTCGGCCTGCTCGGCGGGGGTGGCGCAGCCCTCGCACGTGCTGCTCGCGATGGGCGCCGACGACGACCGGGCCCGCTCGTCGCTGCGGTTCTCCCTCGGCCACACCAGCACCTCCGCCGACGTCGACGCCCTGATCGCGGCCCTCCCGGGGGCGGTCGAACGAGCCCGTCGCGCCGCCCAACGCAGCCCTCGCTGACGGCGAAGGAAGGGCCCCTTGTTAACGCCTCCGGTAGCGGAGGGGCCCCCTGTTAACACCGGCGTACCGAACGCCGACAGGTGCCGGCGCGGGGGATAGGCTCGACGGGAAGGGAGAGTGGTCCGGGTGAGGGTGTTGGCGGCGATGTCCGGCGGCGTGGATTCCGCCGTGGCGGCGGCGCGGGCGGTGCAGGCCGGTCACGACGTCACCGGCGTACACCTGGCTCTGGCGCGCAATCCGCAGACCTATCGCACCGGCGCGCGGGGCTGCTGCACGATGGAGGACTCCCGCGACGCGCGGCGCGCGGCCGACGTGCTCGGCATCCCGTTCTACGTCTGGGACATGGCCGACCGGTTCCACGCCGACGTGGTCGACGACTTCGTCGCCGAGTACGCGGCCGGGCGTACCCCCAACCCGTGCCTGCGCTGCAACGAGAAGATCAAGTTTGCCGCGGTGCTGGACCGGGCGGTGGCCCTCGGCTTCGACGCGGTGGTCACCGGCCATCACGCCCGGCTGGGCCCGGACGGCCTGCTGCGCCGCAGCGTCGACGAGGCCAAGGACCAGTCGTACGTGCTGGCCGTGCTCACCCGCGAGCAGTTGGACCGGTCGATGTTCCCGCTCGGCGACTCGACCAAGGCCCAGGTGCGGCAGGAGGCCGCCGAGCGTGGCCTGGCCGTGGCCGACAAGCCGGACTCGCACGACATCTGCTTCATCGCCGACGGCGACACCCGAGGTTTCCTCGCCCAGCGGCTCGGCGAGTCGCCCGGCGACGTGGTCGACGCGACCACCGGCGACGTGGTGGGCCAGCACGCCGGGGCGTACGCGTACACCATCGGGCAGCGACGTGGCCTGCACCTGGACCGACCCGCCCCGGATGGCCGACCCCGGTACGTGCTGTCCATCACGCCCAAGACCAACACGGTGACCGTCGGCCCGGTCGAGGCGCTGGAGGTGTCCACCGTCTCCGCCACCCGTCCGGTCTGGACCGGCGGCCCGCGCCCCGAGCAGCCGATCGAGTGCGAGGTGCAGCTGCGGGCGCACGGTGTCGTCGTGCCCGCCGTCGTCACCGTCGACGGTGACCGGCTGCACGCCGACCTGCGTCGGCCGGTTCGCGGGGTGGCAGCCGGCCAGGCGATCGTGGCCTACCGCCCCGACCCGGCCGGCGACATCGTCCTCGGCTCCGCCACCATCACCGACTGACCACCCTCTACCCACCGGGCCGGCGGCGGTGCCGGTGCTGCCGGGTCGGGTGGCCGGGTCTGCCGGTGGTGGCGGCCGGGGGGGTCACGACAGGGGTAGGGTGCTGCCGTGAGTGATCGGGATTGGCCTTGGCCGGTGGGCGCGGCGACCGGGATCGGTTCGCTGCCCGGCACCGACGTCGCCGAGGCGCAGCGGATCGTGCTCGGCGAACTTACCGCCCTGCCACACCTGCCCGAGTTGCCGGCCCGTGGGCCGGGTGCGGACCTGATCGGGCGCACCGCCGGCCTGCTCGTCGAGCTGCCGGTGGAGTTGTACGCCGCGCGCTGGCGGGTCGCGCCGCGACCCGGCAAGGATCTGCGTCGCGCACGTGACCTGATGGAACGCGACCTCGACCAGCTCGCCGAGCAGGCCGAGGAGTACGCCGGCACCATCAAGATCCAGGCCGGTGGCCCGCTCACCCTGGCCGCCTCGCTGGAGTTGCCGATCGGCGGCCGGATGCTGCGCGATCCCGGCGCCGTACGCGACCTGGCCGGCTCCCTCGCCGAAGGGCTGCGCGGCCACGTCGAGGCGGTGGCCCGGCGGATGCCCCGGGCCACTGTGCTGCTCCAGTTGGACGAGCCCTCGCTGCCGACGGTGCTGGCCGGTCGGGTGCCGACCGAGAGCGGCCTCGGCACGTACCGGGCCATGGAGTCGGAAACGGCCCGGGCGCTGCTGCGCGGGGTGATCGAGGCGGCGGGCGTACCGACCGTGGTGCACTGCTGCGCCTCGGACGTGCCGCTGGAGCTGATCAGGTCGACCGGTGCGGTCGCAGTGGCGCTCGACCTGAGCCGGGTGACCGAGCTGGATCCGTTGGGCGAGGCGCTGGACGCCGGCCTGGGCCTGCTGGCCGGTGCCGCGCCGACGTCACCACCACCCGTCGGCCAACCGACGCCCGGTGGCCAATCGACGTCCGGCGGCCGTCCGGCGACAGCGCCGTCGGCCGGTGGCGCGCCGACGTCGGCGCAGGTCGCCGATCGGGTACGCGGGCTCTGGGACCGGCTGGGCTTCCCCCGCGCCCAACTCGCCGAGCAGGTGGTGGTCACTCCCGCCTGCGGGCTGGCCGGGGCAACTCCGGCGTACGCCCGGGCCGTCCTGGCCGCCTGCCGGGACGCGGGTCGTCGGCTCGCCGAGGTGTGAGGTTTCCCGTCGTACCCGGTGGGCAGGATGACGGACATGATTGGACGACTCCGTTCCACTGTCATCGACTGCCCTGACCCCCGAGCCCTGGCGGGCTTCTACGCCGAGCTGCTCGGCCTGCCGCTGATGGAGGAGGACTCCGAGGGCAACGGCTGGGTGGTGCTCGGGGGCCCACTCGGCCATCAGCCCCGGTTGGCCTTCCAACGGGCACCGGACCTGCGCCCGCCGGACTGGCCCGATCCGGAACGGCCGCAACAGTTGCACCTCGACGTGACGGTCGACGACATCGAGGCGGCGGAGCGGGCGGTGCTGGCGCTGGGCGCGCGGCGACTGCCCGGCGAGGGCGACGGCTTCCGGGTCTACGCCGACCCGGTGGGTCACCCGTTCTGCCTCTGCTGGGACTGACGCACCCGGCGACCCGGCTCGACGAGCATGCAAGCCCGGGCCTCCCGGGGGTGGTGGCCCGGGCTTGCCGGCGAACGGCATGATCGCCTCCATGACCACTCCTGCGCCGGGTCGAGTCGCCGGTTCGATCTTCGGGCTCGCCTTCGGTGACGCCCTGGGCAAGCCCACCGAGTTCCTCAGCGTCACCGAGATCGACGAGCGGTACGGGCCGGCCGGCCCTCGGGACCTGGTCGGCGACCCGGTGCTGGTCACCGACGACACCCAGATGGCGCTGGCGGTGGCCTGGGCGCTGCACGACGCCCCGCAACTCACGCCCGAGGCGGTGGAACCCCTGCTGAGGCACCGCTTCCTGGCCTGGGCAGCCAGCCCGGACAACAACCGGGCACCGGGGATGACCTGTCTGCGGGCCTGCGCCGAGTTGTCCCGTGGCCTGCCGTGGCAGCAGGCCACGGTGATCGACTCGAAGGGCTGCGGGGCCAACATGCGGGTCACCCCGGTCGGGCTGCTCGACGTCGACCCGGACACCCTCGCCGGGCTGGCCCAACTTCAGGCCGGCCTCACCCACGGTCACCCGACCGGTCTGGCCGCCAGCGAGCTGACCGCGTACGCCGTCTGGTTGCTGCGGACCGGCGTCGGTCTGGCCGAGCTGCCCGGCCTGCTCGGCGAACGGGTGACCGCGCAACGGACCGTCTACCGGGCCGACTGGCTCGGCGACCTGTGGCGGCGCGCGAACGCCGCGACGCCCGAGGCGTTCATCGCCGCCGGTTGGGACGAGTGCGCTGCGGCGCTGCGTCGGCTCGACGCGGCGCTGTCCGCACCGGACGACGGCGGCGACCCGTGCCGGCTCACCGGCGAGGGCTGGATCGCCGAGGAGGCCCTGGCCACCGCCCTCTACTGCGCCGTGCGACACGCCGACGACCCGGTCGGCGCCCTCGTCCGGGGTGCCCGCACCTGCGGTGACTCCGACTCCATCGCCGCGCTCGCCGGCGCGTTCGTGGGTGCGGCCCAGGGCATGGCCGCCTGGCCGGCCGGATGGGCCGAGCGGATCGAGTACGCCGACGAACTCACCGCCCTGTCCGCAGGCCGCGACTGACCCGGCCCCGTCGACCAGCGCAGGCGGACGGGGGCGGCAGCCGGCCCGGTACCGCTCGTTGCTGCCCTGGTCGGACCGGTTGTCCCACCCGGGCGCTACCGTGCGGGGGTAGCACGATCACGGGAGGTCCGGTGGCCGAAGGCGGCAGCGTGTCCGAAGAGGCGAGCGGTCAGCCGCTCAGCGCGGAGCAGGAGGCGGCGGCGGGCGCCGAGCCGACCCCGCAGGCGCGGGAACGCCACGCCACCCTCAGTCAGGAGCTGACCGAGCATCAGTACCGCTACTACGTGCTCGACGCGCCGACCGTCTCCGACGCCGAGTTCGACCGGCAGCTGCGCGAGCTGACCGCGTTGGAGGAGGAGTTCCCCGCCCTGCGGACGCCGGACTCACCTACCCAACGCGTCGGCGGCACCTTCTCCACCGACTTCACCCCGGTCGCGCACGCCGAACGGATGATGTCGCTGGACAATGCCTTCGCCGACGAGGAGCTGGCGGCCTGGGCGGAACGGGTCGAGCGGGACGCCGGTGGGCCGGTGCCCTACCTGTGCGAGCTGAAGGTCGACGGGCTGGCGATCAACCTCACCTACCAGGGTGGGCGGCTGATCCGGGCGGCGACCCGCGGGGACGGGCGCACCGGCGAGGACGTCACGGCCAACGTGCGCAGCATTCGGGACGTGCCCAGCCGGCTGACCGACTCGGCCGAGTACGGCCCGGTCCCCGAGTTCATCGAGGTGCGCGGCGAGATCTACTTCCCGGTCGAGGCGTTCGCCGACCTCAACGCCGGTCTGGTCGAGCAGGGCAAGGCACCGTTCGCGAATCCGCGTAACGCGGCCGCGGGCAGCCTGCGGCAGAAGGATCCCCGGATCACCGCGTCCCGGCCGTTGCGCCTGGTGGTGCACGGCATCGGGGCCCGCAAGGGCTTCCAGCCGAGCACCCAGTCCGAGTCGTACTCGGCGCTGAAGGCGTGGGGTCTGCCGACAAGTGACCGCTGGCGGGTGCTGCCGGATCTGGCCGGTGTCCGCGACTACATCGCCCACTACGCCGCGCATCGGCACGACGTCGAGCACGAGATCGACGGTGTGGTCGTCAAGGTCGATCCGGTGCCGATCCAGGGACGACTCGGCTCGACCAGTCGGGCACCCCGTTGGGCGATCGCCTTCAAGTACCCCCCGGAAGAGGTCAACACCAAGCTCCTCGACATCGAGGTCGAGGTCGGCCGCACCGGCCGGGTCACCCCCCGCGCCCTGCTCGAACCGGTGAAGGTGGCCGGCTCCACGGTGGCGTACGCGACCCTGCACAACGCCCGCGAGGTGGAGCGCAAGGGGGTGCTGATCGGCGACACGGTGGTGATCCGCAAGGCCGGCGACGTCATTCCCGAGGTGCTCGGCCCGGTGGTCGATCTGCGCCCGCCGGACGCCCGGCCGTTCGTCATGCCCACCACCTGCCCGGCCTGCGGCACCCCGCTGGCCCCGGCCAAGGAGGGCGACGTCGACATCCGCTGCCCGAATTCGCGCAGCTGCCCCGCGCAGTTGCGCGAGCGGGTGTTCCACCTGGCCGGGCGCGGCGCGTTCGACATCGAGGCGCTCGGCTACAAGAGCGGCGCCGCCCTGCTCGACGCGCAGATCATCACCGACGAGGGCGACCTGTTCGCGCTCGACGCCGAGCAGTTGGCCCGGTCGCCGTTCTTCGTCAACAAGGACGGCAGCCTCGGCAGCAACGCGACCAAGCTGCTCGACAACCTCGCCGTGGCCAAGGAACGTGACCTGTGGCGGGTGCTGGTGGCGCTCTCCATCCGGCACGTCGGGCCGACCGCCGCGCAGGCCCTGGCCCGGCACTTCCGCTCGATCGAGGCGATCGACAACGCCTCCGAGGAGGAGCTGTCCTCCGTCGACGGGGTCGGCCCGACCATCGCCGCCAGCATCCGCGAGTGGTTCGCCGTCGACTGGCACCGCGAGGTGGTCCGCAAATGGGCCGAGGCGGGCGTACGGATGGCCGAGGAGGCGGTCACCGAGGGCCCGCGCCCGCTGGAGGGCCTCACCGTGGTGGTCACCGGCACCCTCAGTGGATACTCCCGCGACCAGGCCGCCGAGGCGATCCAGTCGCGTGGCGGCAAGGTCTCCGGCTCGGTCTCGAAGAAGACCGGCTTCGTGGTGGTCGGTGACAACCCGGGGTCCAAGGCGGACAAGGCCGCCACCCTGAAGGTGCCCATCCTCGACGAGGAAGGGTTCCAGGTGTTGCTCGACGCGGGGGTCGAGGCGGCCCGCGAGGTGGCCCGCGTCGACGAGTAAGCCCTCCGGGCACCCGCGGCGGATACCAACTTAGTCACGACTACGACCGATTCGTGACTGTCGCGGAGGGAAAACCCCTGCCAGGGGCGTTTCATTGGGTCACGGCACGTGAGAGCACGTGCCGAGTCCCGTACCGGGAGGTGTGATGGAGCCGCCCGACCCGCGCAACCTGGTCCCGCCCGGACGGGCGGCGCAGTTCACCGCCTTCGTGGCCGGTGTGCTCGCGGTGGCCGTGCTGGTCTCGGCCGGCGCGCTGGCGTCCCTGGCCACGACGCTGGACGCGCTGCCGGTGGCGTTCTGGACGATGGCGGTGCTCGCGGTGGCCTGCGACGCGCGCCCGTTCGTGGCGCCCGGTCAGCGACAGACCTCGGCGGTCTACCCGTCGAGCTGCTTCACCTTCGCGATCCTGCTCGGCTGGGGGCTCGGCCCCGCCGTCGCCGTCCAGGCGGTGGCCGTGCTGGTGTCCGGGGTCCGGATGGGCCACGCGCCGTGGCGTACCGCCTTCAACGCGGCCCAGTACGCATGTTCGCTGGCCGCCGCGTACGGGGTCAGTCGGCTCGGGCCCGGTGCCGCGTTCGACGGCGGGCCCCTGAGCTGGGCGGACGTCGCGGCGATCGGTGGCGCCGGGGTCGCCTGGTTCCTGGTCAACTACGGCCTGGTCACCGCCGCCGTACGGCTGCGGTTCGGCGAGCGGTGGTGGCCGAACGCCTGGCGGGGCCTGCCGTTCGAGTTGCTCTCCACCGGCTCCCTGCTGCTGCTCGCCCCGATCCTGATGGCCGCTGCCCGGGCCAGCGCGGCCCTGGTCCCGCTGGTGCTGGTGCCGCTGTTCGCGGTGTACCGGATGGCGCGGCTCACCGTCGAGCAGCGCCAACTCGCCGCGCTCGACCCGCTCACCGGTCTGCCCAACCGCAAGGCGCTGCTGGCCGAGGTGAACGAGCAGGTGCACCGGCACGCCGAGCGCGCCGCACGGGGTGAGCCGGACGCCCACCTGGCTCTGCTCCTGATCGACCTGGACCGGTTCAAGAACGTCAACGACGCGCTGGGGCACGCGGTGGGCGATCGGCTGCTGGTCGAGGTGAGCGCCCGGCTGACCGGCGTGGTCGAACCGCCGGATCTGGTCGCCCGGCTCGGCGGCGACGAGTTCGCCATCGTGATGACCGGCCTGACCGAGGTCGGGCAGGCACGGGCCTTCGCCGATCAGGTGGTGCGGGTGCTGGCCGAGCCGGTGCCGCTGGACGGGCTGCCACTGGATGTCGGTGGCTCCATCGGGATCGCCCTCTATCCCGATCACGGCGAGGACTTCGCCACCCTGATGCGGCACGCCGACGTGGCGATGTACGACGCGAAGCACCGCAACGACACCGTCGCCGTCTACACGGCCGAGTCCGACCACAACTCCGCCGAGCGACTCGGCCTGCTGGCCGACCTGCGTCGGGTGCTGGAGGGGGGACCGGCGGGCCAGCCGCGCGCAGCGGAGGCCACGCCCCCGGTACGCGGTGGGGACGGCGCGAGCATGACCGTTGCCGCACCGGTGGACGGGCGTACCGGCCAGCGCTGGTGGAGTCGACGTCGCCGCCGGCTGCCGACCGGGGTGCACGACGACGAGCTGATCAACCAGATCGTGACCGCCGCGGACCCGATCCTGCGCCGCAGCCTCCAGCCCACCCCGCCGGCACCTCACGACGGCGAGGTGTGGGCCAGGCCCATGGATCCGGACGACTCCGCCGAGCCGGCCCCGGATGCCGGCGAGATCATGCTCTACTACCAGCCGCAGGTCGAGATCGCCACCGGCGAGGTGGTCGGCGTGGAGGCGTTGCTGCGGTGGCGTCATCCCCGTCGGGGGATGGTCGACCCGGAGGAGCTGATCCGGGTCGCCGAGCAGAGCGCGGTGATGCGGCTGCTCACCCGCCGGGTCGTCGACGATGTGGTGGAGCAGCTCGCGAAGTGGTCGGCGGCCGGCGTCAGCCTGCGGGCGGCCCTCAACGTCAGCGTGCGGGACCTGCACACCGGCGAGATCGCCGAGCAGATCGCCGACCGGCTGACCCGCTACGGCGTGGCCCCCGAGCGGCTGCAACTGGAGATCACCGAAGGCGCGTTGATGGCCGACCCGCGTCGGGTGCTGGCCACCATCACCCAGCTGCACCGCATCGGCGTGGGTATCGCGTTGGACGACTTCGGCACCGGCTACTCGTCCCTGCAACATCTGCGTCGGCTGCCGCTGTCGGAGGTGAAGGTCGACAGGTCCTTCGTCCTCGGCATGGTCGACGACAGCGACGACGCGGCGATCGTACGGTCGACCATCGAGCTGGCCAAGGCGCTGGGGCTGCGGGTGGTGGCCGAGGGGGTGGAGGACGAGCGGACCTGGCGGATGCTGCACGCGGCGGGCTGCGACGCCGCCCAGGGCTGGTTCTACGCCCGGCCGATGCCGGCCGAGGAACTGGTCGCCTGGCTGGCCCGCTACCGCCCGGTGCGCCCGCTCGCCACCTCCGACGAAGCGGAACTGCCCCGCCGACACCCCCGCTGACCCGCGGACACCGCCGTTGATCCGCGAGGGCCGATCCGGGGGTGCGGAGCGGTGTCCGGGGAGCCGCCAGCGCCCGGTCGGGCACGGAACAATAGACTCGCTGGGCGTCACCACGGGTCGTAGCGACTCCGGTGGGCGCAGGCAGACGCAGGACAGCCATGAAGGGGGCACCGATGGCCGCCATCTCCCGCGAGGAGGTCGCGCACCTGGCGCGACTGTCGCGGCTCGCCGTCACGGAGGAGGAACTCGACACCTTCGCCGGCCAGCTCGACGTGATCCTCCAGGCGGTAGCCCAGGTCGGTGAGGTCGCCGCCGCCGACATCCCACCGACCTCGCACTCGGTGCCGCTGACCAACGTGTTCCGCGAGGACGTCGTGACGCCGTGCCTGACCCCGCAGGAGGCGCTGTCGGGTGCACCCGACGCGGAGGAGCAGCGGTTCCGCGTACCGCGGATCCTGGACGAGGATGTGGCATCGTGAGCGAGCGGATCATCGTGCTCGGTGACGGCACGGGTCGAAGCGGAGTGGCGGCATGAGTGACCTGACGAAGTTGAGCGCCGTCGAGATCGCCGGCCTGGTCGCCTCGGGGCAGACCTCCGCCGTCGAGGTGACCCAGGCGCACCTCGATCGGATCGCCGCCGTCGACGGGCAGATCAACGCCTTCCTGCACGTCGACAGCGAGGGCGCGCTGGCCGCCGCCCGTGAGGTGGACGCCCAGCGGGCCGCCGGTGCGCAGTTGGGCCCGCTGGCCGGGGTGCCGGTCGCGGTCAAGGACGTGCTGACCACCAAGGGTGTGCCGACCACCGTCGGATCGAAGATCCTGGAGGGCTGGCGTCCGCCGTACGACTCGACGATCGTGCAGCGGCTGCAGGCCGCCGGCACGGTGATGCTCGGCAAGACGAACATGGACGAGTTCGCGATGGGCTCCTCCACGGAATACTCCGCGTACGGGCCGACCCGCAACCCGTGGGACACCGACCGCATTCCGGGCGGTTCCGGTGGTGGCAGCGCCGCCGCGCTCGCCGCGTACGAGGCGCCGCTGGCGATCGGCTCGGACACCGGTGGCTCGATCCGCCAGCCGGGTGCGGTCACCGGCACCGTCGGCGCCAAGCCGACGTACGGCGGCACCTCCCGCTACGGCCTGGTGGCGTTCTCCTCCTCGCTGGACACCCCCGGCCCCTGCGCGCGTACGGTGCTCGACGCCGCGCTGCTGCACGAGGCCATCGGCGGGCACGACCCGCGCGACTCGACCTCGATCGCCGCGCCGGTGCCGGACGTGGTGGCGGCGGCGAAGCTCGGTGCCACCGGTGACTTGAGCGGCGTGCGGCTGGGCATCGTCACCGAGTTCGCCGGCGAGGGCGCCGAGCCGGGCGTGATGGCCGCCTTCCACGAGGCTGTCGACGCGCTGACCAAGCTCGGCGCGGAGATCGTCGAGGTCTCCTGCCCGCACTTCAAGTACGCGCTGCCGGCGTACTACCTGATCGCGCCGAGCGAGTGCTCCTCCAACCTGGCCCGCTTCGACGGGGTCCGGTTCGGGCTGCGGGTCGGCGACGACGGCAACCGGTCGCTGGAGGAGGTCATGTCGCTGACCCGGGAGGCCGGCTTCGGCCCCGAGGTCAAGCGACGCATCATGATCGGCACGTACGCGCTCTCCTCGGGCTACTACGACGCCTACTACGGGCAGGCCCAGAAGGTCCGTACGCTGATCACCCGCGACTTCACCGCCGCGTTCGAGCAGGTCGACGCGCTGATCTCGCCGACCACCCCGTTCGTGGCGTTCCCGCTCGGTGCGCGCACCTCCGACCCGTACCAGATGTACCTGGCCGACCTGTTCACCATCCCGACCAACCTGTACGGCGGTCCGGGCATCTCGGTGCCGTGCGGTCTGGCCGACGGGCTGCCGGTCGGCCTCCAGGTGATGGCCCCGACCATGGCCGACGACCGGATGTACCGGGTCGCCGCCGCCCTGGAGAGCGCCGTCGGCACGCTCACCCCACCGACGCTGTGATCGATCGTGCGCAGGCGGCCCACCGCCGCCTGCGCACGACACGCTGGTCACCGTTCGGGTAATTGTCCGTCATCAAGCTTCCTGATTGGATGGCTACGAGTCGGCTGGACCGGCTGGTCGCTGGCGAACGCGAGCCGTTCTGATCAGACCTGGATGTGCGATGAAGACACTGCGCCCGGTCATGGCCCTGACGATGGTGCTCGCGTTGCTGCTGGGTATCGCACCCCCTGCCGCAGCGGCGGCTGTCACCATCACCTCGGGCGCGCCCCGGTCGCCGATGTATCTGGGTCAGGTGTACGCGATTCACACGGTCGAGGCGACGGGTGGCACCGAGCCGTACCGGTTGTCGGTGAGTGCGGGGAGCCTGCCGCCGGGCATGCTGGTGGTCGGTAACTCGCTCGGGGGTTCGCCGAACACGGCGGGCACCTACACCTTCACCCTGCGGATGACCGACGCGGCCGACCAGTTCGCCGAGCAGACGGCCACGATCGAGGTACGCGAACCCACGATCGAGATCACCTCGGGCGCGCCCCGCACGCCGATGTACCTGGGTCAGGTGTACGCGATCCACACGGTCGAGGCGACGGGTGGCACCGAGCCGTACCGGTTGTCGGTGAGTGCGGGGAGCCTGCCGCCGGGCATGCTGGTGGTCGGTAACTCGCTCGGGGGTTCACCGACCACGGTGGGCACCTACCCCGCCACGCTGCGGATGACCGACAAGAACGACTTCTTCGGCGAGCAGGAGATCAGCATCGTGGTCGCCGAGGCCGCGACCGCCTTCACCTCCGGCAACCCGCCCTCCGGCAGGGTCGGACAGCCGTACTCGTTCCGGTTCACCGCCAGCGGTGACGACGACATCACCTTCGCCCTGGCCGCCGGCACCCTGCCTACCGGGCTCACCCTCGCCACGGACGGCCGACTCAGCGGCACCCCGAACAGCGCCGGCACGTTCGACTTCATGGTCCGGGCGGCGGGCGCCAAGACCAGCGCCACCGCCGAGGTGGAGTTGGTCGTCGCCGCCGCCGCGACGGCGACCCCCACGGCGACCCCGACCGCTCCGAGCGCCACACCGACCGCGCCCACGGCCACGCCGACCCCGGTCGACCCGACCCCGACACTGTCGGAGAGCCCTGCCGCGCCGGTCCCGTCGCCGTCGAAGACGAGCGGGGCGTGGCTGCCGGTCACCGGCTCGAACTCGACACTCGTGCTGCTGTTGCTGAGCGTCCTGGCGTTCTCCATCGGCGGGATCCTGCTCGTGCTGACCGTCAACCGTCATCGGCGCTTCCGCACCCCCGAGTGACACGCGGTCCGGCACCTGGGTGACGCCCCGCCGAGGCGGGCCGGGTCGAGCGGTTAGGCTTGGCGGCGTTGTGTCCGGATGCCGCCGTGGGCCGGCTACCGCCTGCAAAGCTGGAGTTCTCATGACCACGACGCTGCCCGCGTACGACGAGGTCGTCGCGCGATTCGAGCCGGTGATCGGCCTGGAGACCCACGTCGAGCTGGGCACGAACACCAAGATGTGGTGCGGCTGCCCGACCGACTTCGGCGGCGAGCCGAACACCCGGGTCTGCCCGGTCTGCCTCGGTCTGCCCGGCTCGCTGCCGGTGGCGAACAAGGCCGCCATCGAGGCGACCATCCGGATCGGCCTGGCGCTGAACTGTTCGATCGCGCAGTGGTGCCGGTTCGCCCGGAAGAACTACTTCTACCCGGACATGCCGAAGAACTTCCAGATCAGCCAGTACGACGAGCCGCTCTGCTTCGACGGCTACCTGGACGTCGAGGTCAACGGCGAGCTGGTGCGCATCGGCATCGAGCGGGTGCACCTGGAGGAGGACACCGGCAAGACGCTGCACGTCGGCGGCGCCACCGGTCGCATCCACGGCGCCACCGAGTCGCTCGTCGACTACAACCGGGCCGGCATTCCGCTTGTCGAGATCGTCACCAAGCCGATCCCCGGCACCGGTGCGCTCGCCCCCGAGGTGGCCCGCGCGTACGTCACCGAGCTGCGTGACGTGATCCGCTCGCTGGGCGTCTCCGACGTACGCATGGAGGAAGGTTCGCTGCGGTGTGACGTCAACACGTCGCTGAACCGGCCCGGCGAGGAGTGGGGCACCCGCACCGAGACCAAGAACGTCAACTCGCTGCGCTCGGTCGAGCGGGCCGTCCGCTCGGAGATGCTGCGCCAGGCGTCCGTACTGGAGGCCGGTGGTCGGATCACCCAGGAGACCCGGCACTTCCACGAGGACACCGGGGACACCACCCCGGGCCGGTCCAAGGAGACCGCCACCGACTACCGCTACTTCCCGGAGCCGGATCTGGTGCCCATCGCGCCCGACCCGGCCTGGGTTGCCGAGCTGAAGGCCGCCCTGCCGGAGCTGCCCCGGCTGCACCGCCGTCGCCTCCAGGAGGCGTGGGGACTGTCGGATGCGGACATGCAGTCGGTGCTCAACGCCGGTGCCGTCGAGCTGATCGAGCAGACGGTCGCCGCCGGTGCCTCGCCGGCCGCCGCCCGCAAGTGGTGGCTGGGTGAGCTGTCCCGGCGGGCCAACGAGACGGGTGTCGAGCTGGCCGACATCGGGGCCACCCCGGCGCAGGTCGCCGAGCTGCAGAGCCTGGTCGACGCCGGCAAGCTCAACGACAAGCTGGCCCGTACGGTGCTGGAGGGTGTGGTCGCCGGTGAGGGTTCGCCCACCGAGATCATGACGGCCCGGGGCCTGGAGGTCGTCTCCGACACCAGCGCCCTGACCGCCGCCGTGGACGAGGCGATCGCCGCCAACCCGGACATCGCCGACAAGATCCGCAGCGGCAAGGTGGCCGCCGCCGGCGCCCTGGTCGGCGCGGTCATGAAGACCACCCGTGGCCAGGCCGACGCCAAAACCGTCCGCGACCTGATCCTCTCCCGCCTGACCCCCACCCCCTAACCCCACCCCACCCCCACCCCACCCCCACCCCACCCCCACCCCCACCCCACCCCACCGCGTTGATCATGAGGTTGGCGGCAGGTTGAAGATCGACCACTGCCGCCAACCTCATGATCAACAGGCTGTGGAGCCCCAGGAGGGCGTCAATGGTGACGTCTGGATGGAGTTCAGCCATGAACCAGCGCGACATCGATGTTCTCGACGAGATCCAGCGGCGGGTGTTGTGGCTGGCTACCCGGATCGTGGATGCGGCCAATCGGGAGCGGGTGACCGGGGACGGGGTCAAGGTCGGCGGGCATCAGGCATCGAGTGCGTCGCTGGTCAGCGCGATGACGGCGTTGTGGTTCGCGCATCTGGATGGCGAGGATCGGGTCGCGGTCAAGCCGCACGCCTCTCCGGTTTTCCATGCCATTCAGTACCTGCTGGGCAACCTGGACCGGTCCTACCTGACTCGGCTGCGGGCTCGGGGTGGTCTCCAGTCGTACCCGTCGCGGACGAAGGACCCGGACGGGGTGGACTTCTCCACCGGGTCGGTCGGCCTGGGGGCGGCCGCGCCGCTGTTCGCCGCGGTGACCCGCCGGTACGTCGACGCGCACTTCGGTGCCCGCCCCCACTCGCGGTTCGTCGCGTTGATCGGTGACGCCGAACTGGACGAGGGCAACATCTGGGAGGCGGTCGCCGACCCGGCCACCACCGGACTCGGCAACGTGATGTGGGTGGTCGACTTCAACCGGCAGTCCCTGGACCGGGTGGTGCCGGGCGTACGCATCGACCAGTGGCGCGGGCAGTTCGAAGCGGCCGGCTGGCACGTGGTCGAGGTCAAGTACGGCCGCAAGCTGGCCGAGGCGTACGCCCAGCCCGGTGGCGAGGCGCTGCGCAACTGGATCGACGCGATGCCCAACGAGCAGTACCAGTCGCTGTTCGGGCTGACCGGGCCCGCGCTGCGCAAGCAGTTCCTCGACGGCGCGCCCGACGCGGTGGCCACGTTCGTCGCGGACATCCCCGACGACCGGTTGGGCCCGCTCGTCACCGACCTGGGCGGGCACGACCTGGCGGCGCTGCTCGACGCGTACGCCCAGTGCGACGCGGTGACCGACCGGCCGAGCGTGGTGTTCGCGTACACGGTCAAGGGTCGGGGTCTGCCGATCGCCGGCAATCCGCGCAACCATTCCGCGCTGCTCACCGGCGACCAGGTCGACGCCCTGCGGGCCGCGCACGGCCTGACCCCCGACACCGAGTGGGACCGCCTCGACCCGGCCTCGCCCGCGGGCATCCGGGCCGGGCAGCGTCGGGAGGCGCTGTCCCGCGCGCCCCGCCAGCGGGCGCTGGAGGTCACCGTCCCGCAGACCACGAAGGTACGCGCCACGAAGCCGATCTCCACCCAGGAGGTATTCGGGCGGGTACTCGTCGACCTGGCCCGTGACCCGCAGGTGGGCAGGTACCTGGTCACCACCGCGCCGGACGTGGCGACGTCGACCAACCTGGCCGGGTTCATCAACAAGACCGGGGTGTTCGCGCCGACCGCCCAGCGGTCCTGGTCGGAAGACCGGATGCTGCGCTGGACGGAGAGCCCTGACGGGCAGCACATCGAACTGGGCATCTCCGAGATGAACCTGTTCCTGCTGCTCGGCCAGCTCGGCCTGGCCTGGGACCTGTCCGGGCAGCCGCTGCTGCCGGTCGGCACCGTGTACGACCCGTTCGTGCTGCGCGGGCTGGACGCCTTCCTGTACGGCACCTACTCCGGCTCCCGGTTCGTGGTCGCGGGCACCCCGTCGGGCATCACCCTCGCTCCGGAGGGTGGCGCCCACCAGTCCACGATCACCGCGAGCGTGGGCCTGGAACTGCCCGGCGTGACCTTCGTCGAACCGGCGTACGCGACAAGCCTGGACTGGTTGCTCTGCGCCGCGCTCGGGCAGATCGCCGGCCCGGACCAGCCCGCGGCGACCGCGGCACCGGCCGAGGACGGGGCGTACTACTTCCGGCTCAGCACCCGACCGGTGGACCAGGCACCCTTCGAGGCGGCCCGGGCCCGGCTCGGCGACGCGGTGCTGCGGCGGCAGGTGCTCGCCGGGGCGTACCGGCTGGTCGACGCCCACCAGGCGTACCCGCACCTGGCCGGGGCCCCGACGGTGCAGCTGGCCGCGTCGGGCGCGGTACTGCCCGAGGTGCTGACCGCCGCGGCGGAACTGGCCGAGGAGGGGGTCGCCGCCCACGTCGTGGACGTCACCAGCCTCGACCGGCTCTACCGGGCCTGGCAGCGCACCCTACGCCAGGGCGTACGCACCGCCACCGTGCCCAGCGTGCCCGGCGCCCTGCGTTCGGCCTTCGCCGACCGGGTGCCGGTGGTCACCGTGCACGACGCCGCCTCGCACGCGATGGCCTGGCTCGGCTCGGCCCTGGCCGCCCCCGCGGTGCCGCTCGGAGTGGACGAGTTCGGCCAGTCCGGCAGCGTCGAGGAGCTCTACGACCTGCACGACCTGCTCCCCGGCAGCATCGTCAACGCCGCCCTGGCCGCCCTCTCCCTCCACTAGCCACCCCACCCCACCCCACCCCACGTCACACCCCCACCCGCGCCGCCTCACCGCGCTGCCTCACCGCGCACGCTCGCTGCGCCTGCCTCAGCGCGTACCCTCGCTGCGCCGCGCGCCCTTCCGCGTCGATCTTGCACTTTTGGTCGCCGAAATGCCTGGTTAGGCATGGTTTGCGGCGACCAAAAGTGCAAGATCGCGGAGGTTGGGGCGGGGTGGACGGGCGTGACGGAGCGTGACGGGGTGCGGGGGTCCGGTGGGGTGGGGAGGGTGGGGTTAGCGGGTGGGGGTGGGGGTTGGGGTGGTGGGGGGTGGGGTGGTGAGGGGGGTGGGTGGGGGGTTGATGACGGTGCGTTCGAGGTTGACCTGGGCCTGGCCGGTGCCGCCGACGGTGATGGTGTCGTACGCCTGGAGCTGCTTCTCCTGGTCGAAGTAGAGCACCGTCATGGTCAGCGGGGTGGGCTCCTCGCCTTCGAGGCCGCGCAGGCCGGCACCGCCGGTGGAGCCCTGCACCATCAGGGTGGTGGGCTGCTGACCGGGGACCTCCGGCAGTTGGTCGATCTGCCGGCGGTGGATGTGGCCGGCGAGCACGAGCGGGGTCGTGCCGGAGAGCGGGGTGGCGATGACCGGGTCGTGCACCAGGGCGATGTTCACCGGCGTGGGCGCGCTGCGGATCGTGGCGGCGAGTTTCTCGCCCGTGGCGGCGAGCTCGTCGGCGGTGGGCGGGATGAGGCCGCCGGCGGCCGGTGAGGTGCTCTTGTCCGGGGTGAAGCGGGGGTCGCCGATGCCGGCGATGGTGAGCCCGGCGACAGTGGTGGTCGCGTTGTCCAGCACGATCGCGTTCGGCTGGCGGGCCACCGCCGCGGACGTACGCCCCGAGTCGTGGTTGCCCCGGATGTAGACGTACGGCTTGCGGAGCAGGCTGATCGAGCCGACGTAGGACGCCTCCGGTTCGCTGCCCCAGTCGGTGATGTCGCCGGTGTCGATGATCACGTCGATGCCGAACTGCTCCACCACGGTGCGGATGAGCTGCCAGGCGGTCGGGTTGAGGTGCATGTCGGAGATGTGCAGCACGCGGGTGGTGCCCGGGTCCTGCTCGTACACGGGCAGCGCCGACACGGTGGTGTAGAGCTGGGTGACGTTGCCGATGAGGCGCTGGAGCTGCTCGGCGTACCGGGTGTAGTCGTTGGCGATCTTGCGTACGTCACCGACGATCGCGGGTGCGTTGACCAGCAGCCCTTCGTACGTCGGCTCCTCGATCGCCTGCGGTCGGATCGTGGTCGCCGCGGTGCCCAGGCTGCCCGCGGTGATCAGCAGCGCCAGTGTGCCGGCCCAGGCGGCCCGGCGGGTGTTGCGGAAGACCAGCAGGGCCAGCAGCACGGTGGCCAGCACGGTGGCACCGAGCGTACGCAGCCCGAGCCGCAGCACCCCGTCATGGACCTCGTCGACCGCCGACTGGGTGGCCCGGTTCAGGCTCGCCGGGTCGTCCAGCAGCGCCTCGACCCGACTCTGGTCCAGCGCGCCCAGCTCGACGGTCAGCTGGGTCGGCCCGTCGTGGCTGTTGAGCAGGAGCGCCCCCAGCGGGGGGATCTTGACGGTGGTACCACCGTCGACGGACGGCGAAAGGGACAGCTTGGCCCGGAACGGGCCGATGTCCGTGCCGACCTGCCCGCCGGCCAGGGTGCCGAGCAGCACACCGGCCAGGGTGACGACCAGCACGGCCAGGGCGACCCCGACCCGGCGTACGCCGGTGAGCCGCCCGGGGCGGCGCGGCGCGGCACCGGGCCGTCGTAGTGACGGAAAGCGGCGCGGACGGCGGGCCGGCGTATCGGCCTGTCGGCCGTGCTCCGGCTGCTCGTGTTCCTGATCGCCCATGGTGAGATTCTGACCTGCCCGCCGAAGGATCTTGACAAACCTGAGGTGTGGTGCTTCGAGGGTGCCTCAGCTTCGCCCAGCTCCGCCACCTGCGAAAACAAGTCGCAACAGTCGGTCGTCCTCGGGGGCGGGTCGACCCCGGCCGTCATGGTTGGAGGTGCTCACCCAGATCGAGCCGTCCGGGGCGGCGGCCACGGCACGCAGTCGGCCGTACTGCTCGGTCAGCAGCGCCTGGGGCTGCCCGAGGACCGTACCGGTGTCGGTCAGCTCGACAAGCCAGAGCCGCTGGCCGCGCAGGCACGCGGTGGCCAGCGTCCGCTCGACGGCGGCCAGCCCGGAGCAGGACGCCTCGTCGGTCGGCCACTGCACGATGGGGTCGACGTACTTCTCGTCGTCGCCCTGGCCCTCGACCTCGGGCCAGCCGTAGTTCTTGCCCTTGGTGATCTGGTTGATCTCGTCCCAGGTGTTCTGACCGAATTCCACCGCGTACATCCGGTCGCCGTCCCAGGCGATGCCCTGCACGTTGCGGTGGCCCAGCGACCAGACGGGCGAGTCGGGGTAGGGGTTGCCGGGTGCCGGCTTGCCCTCCGGGGTGATCCGCAGGATCTTGCCGCCGAGCTGCTTGACGTCCTGTGACTGATCGGTGTCCCCGGCGTCGCCGGTGCTGGCGTAGAGCAGCCCGTCGGGACCGAAGGCCAGCCCGCCGCCGTTGTGGATGCCCGCCTTGGGGATGCCGGTCAGGATCGGGGTGGGTTCCTCACCGAGCCGCAGCCGGGCGATCCGATTGTCCTGTTCGGCGGTGTAGTAGACGAAGACCGTCCGGTCCTGCGCGAACTTCGGTGACACGGCGATGCCCAGCAGGCCACCCTCGCCCGAGGCGACCACGTCGTCGATGGTCTGCACCTCGGTGACCCGCAGGCCGTCCGGGGACGACTCGGGGCCGACCTGGACGATCCGGCCGGTGTCGCGTTCGGTGACCAGGGCGCCGCCGTCGGGCAGGAAGGCGATGCCCCACGGCACCCGCAACCCCTTGGCGAGCACGGTGGCGACGACCTCCTGGCCGCCGTTGCCGGGGCTGGCCGAAGGGCTGGGCAGGTTCGGGGGCTTACCGGCCGGGTCCGGCTCCGGTTCGCCGAGGCTGC
Organism: Micromonospora fiedleri; assembly: GCF_016774385.1. Taxonomy (NCBI): domain Bacteria; kingdom Bacillati; phylum Actinomycetota; class Actinomycetes; order Micromonosporales; family Micromonosporaceae; genus Micromonospora; species Micromonospora fiedleri. The sequence continues at coordinate 482,080 of NZ_JAETXL010000001.1, read as the reverse complement.
AACCGGCAGCCAGCAGGAGTGTCGCGCCGGACGCGGCGAGAAGCGTACGGAGCTTACGGGCGCGGGAGACTGGGGGACTGGCGCTCACCCGGCCCAGGGTAGTCCGCTGCGGACGCGGGCGTCGGTGTGCGCGTACGCGGCCCCTCGGCGGCGGTAACCGTCGCGAGGGCTATCGTCAGCGGGCGTGAAGGTATGGATTCCGCACGAGACCGGCCACGACCTGCTGGGTGAGCTGCCGCCGGAGGTCGTCGTCGAGACGATGAGTGATCCGGCCCGGCTGCCGTCGTCGACGTCCGGCGTGCGTTTCTGGGTGCCACCCTTCCTCGCCCCGGCGGCGGCCACCGCCCTGCTGAGTGAACTGCCCGACCTGGCGGTGGTTCAGTTGCTCTCGGCGGGGGCGGACACCTGGGTCGGGCGGATTCCGCCGGGAGTCGTGCTCTGCGACGCCCGGGGCGTGCACGACCCGTCGACCGCCGAGTGGGTGGTCACCGCCATCCTGTCCCAGCTGCGCGGCTTCCCGGCGATGGTCCGCGCCCAGGCGCAGCGGCGGTGGGCGTACGACGAGGTGGCGCCGACCGACGAACTGGCCGGCAAGCGGATCCTGATTGTCGGCGCCGGCTCGATCGGCACCGCCGTGCGCGACCGGCTGGCCCCGTTCGAGGTGCAGTTCGACCTGGTCGCCCGCACCGCTCGCCCCGAGCAGGGCGTGCACGGGGTCGACGCCCTGCCCACCCTGCTGCCGCAGGTCGACGTCGTGGTGCTGCTGGTGCCGCTGACCGAGCAGACCCGGGGCCTGGTCGACAAGTCGTTCCTGGCCGCCATGCGCGACGGCGCGTTGCTCGTCAACGCCGCCCGTGGACCGGTGGTCGTCACCGAGGCGCTGGTCGCCGAGGTGGCCGGCGGCCGGCTCCGGGCTGCCCTGGACGTCACCGACCCGGAGCCGCTGCCGGCCGATCATCCGCTCTGGGAATTGCCGAACGTGCTGATCACCCCGCACGTGGCCGGCTCGGTGCGGGGCCTGCTACCCCGGGCGTACCGCCTGGTGGGCCGGCAGATCCGGCGGTTCGTCGCCGGAGAACAGCCCGACAACGTGGTGGTGGACGGCTACTGAGCCACCGGGACGTCGTCGCGGTCGGCCACCGGCTCGTCGCGCTCGGCCGCCGCCACCAGCAGCGGCAGGTCGACGTGGCGTACCGCGGGCAGGACGAGTCGCCGACCGTCGGTGAGCAGGGCGACCGCCCGGCCGCGGGCGTCGCCGCTCAGCTCGACGATCTGGTCCCAGCGGATCAGGCGGTCGCCGAGCAGCGCCCGTAGCCGCAGCCCGTGCGGATTCGCGTCGGTGCCGGCCCGCCAGGCCCAGACGGCCACCGCCAGGGGCACCAGCAGCACCGGCAGCAGGTACGCGCGGGCGTCGGCCAGCGGCAGGGCGCCGATGGTGGCGATGATCGCCCCGACCAGGATGGCCTGGTGGTGTCGGAATCGGGTGGTTTCGGTGCGGCTCACCCCTCGATGATCCCACCATCACCGGCCCGGACGGCACCGGGCTGCGAACCGGGCTGTCCGGGGGGCCTGATTCTGTGTGGTCATCCGACCGCGTACAGTGATCTGGCTCAATGGGCGTCACTGGTTGCGCGCTTGCTCGTTTTCGGGGATGAGTAGCCGACCAACTGTCCGCCCTCGCACCGCCGCACCGCCCCAGTGCCCCCTCACGAAGGCGAATGTCGTGCCTGTCGCGTCCGTGTTCCGCGCCATCGTCCGACGCTCCACCCTGCCGGAGACGTGCGTACTCGCGGTGGTGTCCGTACTCGTCGTCGTCGGTGCGGCCGGGTCGATGCCGGCGCTGGCGGTGGTGGCGCTCGCCGGTGCGGCCGGCTCGACGCTGGCCGGCGTACGGCTGTCCCGGCTCGCCGCCGGCCCCGATGCCCCGACCCTCGGTACGCCCGGCGGGCGGCTCGCCCGTCGTCGGGCCGCCCGGCCGCGTCGGGCCGCCGCCCTGCTGCACGCCGCGGTGGTGAGCGCCGGTCTGACCGCGGCGGTGCTGCCGCTGGTCGCCGTCGGTGGCCGCTCGACCGCCGCCGTCGCCGGGCTGGCCGGCACCGCCGCGCTGCTCGGCGGCGGCCTGTTCAGCCTGCCGCGTCGAGCGGCGACACCGGCCCGGCTGTGGTGGCGTCGACTGCTCGACGGTGCCGTGGCCGGTGCCTGCCTGGTGCTCACCGCCTGGCTGCTGCTGCCGTACGCGGGCGTGCCGACCCCGGTGCGCCTGGTCGCCGCGATGGCCACCGGTCTGCTGACCGGCACCGTGCTCGCCCTGCTGACCGGGCCGGACCGGGCGTCCGGCATCACCCGCTGCCGGGCCGGCGCGGGACTGACCCTGCTCGCGTTGACGCTGCTGGCTGCGCTGCCGACCGGTGCCGGGCGCACGGCCCTGCTGGCGGTCGCGCCGCTGGTGCTCGGCCTGCTGCTGACCGCCGCCGGGGTACGGCGCGTGGTGGAGGCCGCCGAGGAACCGCCACCGACCGCCCCGGTGGTCTGGCCGCGCGTGGTGGTCCCGGCGGTCGGGGTGGTGCTGGCCATCGTGCACCAGTTGCAGTCCGGGCATCTGCCCGACCACACCACAGTCGTGCTCGCCCTCGCCGCGGTACCCGCCCTGGTGGCCCGTGAACTGCTCACCATCGCTCCGCAGCCCGCTCCGGCTCAGATCACGCCGGCTCAGACCGCCGAGACCGGGACCGGGGTCGGGAGCAGGGCCGAGGTCGGGAGCGGGGCCGTCGTCGGGGAACCCGTACCGGTCGGACGCGCCGCGCTGCTGCGGGCGCTGGCGGCGAGGTCGGAGGCGGCGGGCGGCACCCTGCTGGTGGTGGACCTGCATCTCACCGAGGTGCCCGGGGTGTCCGCGCGGGACGACGTGGCCGCCGAGGCCGTCCGTCGGGCGAGGGCCGTGACGGCCGCCGACGACGAGGTGATCGACCTGGCCGGCAGCGGTTTTGCGGTGGTCACCGGCGCGGGGGCGCTGCTGGCCTACGCGTTGGGCGCGCGGCTGCTCGAGGCGTTGGACCGGCCGTACGAGGTGTCCGGCGCGGTGCTGCGCTCGCGGGCCAGCGTCGGGTTGGCCGAACTGGCCCACGGCCGCCCGGAGGACGTGTTGCGCCAGGCCGACCTGGCCCGCCGACGCGCGGTGCAGCTCGGTCGGGACCGGATCGAGTGGTACGACGCGTACCTGGAGGAGCAACTGGTCCGGCGGCTGGATCTGGAGCGGGAACTGCCCGGCGCGGTCGCCCGAGGCGAGCTGGATCTGGTCTACCAGCCGGTGATCGGGCTCGCCGACCGGCTGCCGGTCGGTACGGAGGCACTGCTGCGCTGGCGCAGCCCGGTCCTCGGCACGGTGTTTCCGGCCGAACTGCTGCCGGTGGCGGAGGATCTCGACATCGTCGGTGAACTGGGCATCTGGGTGCTGGACCGGGCCTGCCGGCAGGTGGCGGAGTGGTCCGTGGGCGGGCGGCGGCTGTGGATGGCGGTCAACGTCACCACCCGTGAACTGATCTCACCGGACTTCGTACCCCGCACGGCGGCGGTGCTTGCCGCGCACGGGGTCGCACCGGACCAGTTGGTGATCGAGGTGGCCGAGCCGCGGGTCTGCACCGAGCTGCCGACCGTCGTGGCGCGGCTGGCCGGGTTGCGGTCGATGGGCATCCGCACCGCGCTTGACGACTTCCGGGCCGAGCAGGCCTCCCTCGCCCAGCTCCGGCGACTGCCGATCGACCTGCTCAAGGTCGGGCCGGAGGTGACCGAGGCGAGCCGGGACCGCCCGCTGCTGGACGTGGTGGTCACCGTCGCCGACCGGTTGGGCGCGGAACTGGTGGCCGAGGGGCTGGAGTCCGCGCATCAGGTGGAGGCGGCCTGTCGCGCGGGGTGCCGCTACGGCCAGGGGTACGAGTTGGCGCGCCCCGCCACGGCCGAGCGGGTCGAGGCGTACTTCGAGGAGTTCCCGTCCGCCTCACGGTGAATGCTTAACCGGTTCACGCCCCCACGCCGGGCGGGCCGGTGCTGCCGCGAGGCGTCAGGTGTGCCTGCTCGTCCTCCAGGTCCGTCGCCGGGGCGCCCTCGATCAGTTGCAGGAGCTGCCGGGCGGCATGTGCGCCGTAGGCGGGGATGTCGCGTCCCACCGCGGTCAGCGGCGGATGCACCAGCCGGCACAGCGGCGAGTCGTCCCAGGCCACGATGGACAGATCGGTGGGGACGGCAAGCCCCATCTCCTGGGCCACCGACAGCCCGGCGATGGCCATCACGTCGTTGTCGTAGATGACCGCGGTCGGGCGGATCCGGGAGCTGAGCAGCCGCCGGGTCGCCCGCGCGCCCTCCTCGCCGGTGTAGTCCGTGGAGGCGACGACCGCCTCGGCGAGACCGAGGCGCTGGCACACCTCGGTGAAGGCCTGCGTGCGGATGGTGGTGTGCAGCAGGTCGGGCAGGCCAGCGACGCGGGCCACCCGGCGGTGCCCCAGGGCGTACAGGTATTCCACGGTCTCCACCAGCGCCGCCGCGTCGTTCGACCAGACGCTGGCCAGCCGGCCGGTGCCGGTTGGCCCGCCGATCACCACGGCGGGCAGCCGCAACTCCTCCAGTACCGGCACCCGCTGGTCGTCGGTGCGCAGGTCGCAGACGAGCACCCCGTCGACCCGCCGTTCCCCCCACCACCGGCGGTAGACCGCGATCTCGGCGTCGGCGTCGGCGACCACCTGAAGGGTCAGCGCGTACGACCGGGCGGAGAGTTCCGCCTCGACGCCACTGATCAACTCCATGAAGAACGGTTCGATGCCGAGCGTCTGGGCGGGTCGAGCGAGGATCAGGCCGATCGCCCGGGCGGTCGCGCCGGACAAGGCCCGGGCCGCGCTGCTCGGGCTGAAGCCGATCTCGGCGGCGATGGCGAGGATGCGTTGTCGGGTCGCCTCGGAGACGCCGGGCTGGCCGTTGAGCGCGTACGACACCGCGCCCTTGGAAACCCCCGCCCGGCGGGCGACATCCGCGATCGTGGGCCGCTTCACCGGCGTACGCCCCCCTGAGCCAGTCCGTTGTCCGCTGGACAGGCTACCCGTCGACCGCCATCGACCAGGTGTGGGCCTGAACGGCGCTACTTGTTCGGTTCAGTCCGGAGGGCGCGGGCTGCTCGACGACAAAGGTGTTCGGCCTGAAGTCGTGATCAGTGCAGGTTTTGCGCTCCGGAGATCACGTTCTGACCGCGTCGTTAACTCGCCGTTGACACTCGGGAAGTGCCCCCGTACGGTGGCGTCACTTATCCGGTTCAGTCGACGTGTCTCGATCTATGGGGGCGGTCCCCACTCGTCTTTGGAGGATGGGTCATGAAACGGTCTTCGCCTCGTTGGCTGCGCGTCGCAGCCGTAGCACTGGCGGTCGGCTCACTCGTCGTCGCCTGCAGTGGACGCAGCACCACCGGTGGTGGCAGCGGTGCCGGTCAGGTCACCTTGACCATCAATTTCTGGGGCGACTTCGGCCTCCAGGAGCTCAAGACCAGGTACGAGGCGGAGCACACCAACGTCAAGATCACCCTCAACTCGGGCGAGTACAACGCCCAGCACGAGGACCTGCAGAAGAAGCTGATCGCCGGTTCCGGTGCGCCCGACATCGCCGCCATCGACGAGGGCTTCATGGTCCAGTTCCGCAGCCAGGCCGACCAGTTCGTCAACCTGCTCGACAAGGGCGCGGGCCGGTACGAGAGCAACTACCTGCCGTGGAAGTGGAAGCAGTCGCTGTCGGCCGACGGCAAGACCCAGATCGCCCTCGGCACCGACGTGGGCGGCCTGGCGATGTGCTACCGCACCGACCTGTTCGCCGCCGCCGGCCTGCCCACCGAACGCGACCAGGTCTCCGCGCTCTGGCCCACCTGGGACGACTTCATCTCCGTCGGCCAGCGCTACGTCGCCGAGACGGACAAGAAGTTCCTCGACAACGCCACCAACCTGTTCAACCCGATCCTCGGCCAGCAGCCGGTCGGCTTCTACGACCCGAGCGAGCAGTTGCAGATGCAAGGCGGCCCGAAGGTCGCCTTCGACTACGCGGTCAAGGCCGTCGAGGCCGGCTTGTCGGCCAACCTGACCAGCTTCCAGGCCGACTGGGACAAGGGCTTCACCAACGGCTCGTTCGCCGTGCTGGCCTGCCCGGCGTGGATGCTCGGCCACATCCAGAACACCGCGCCCGCGACCTCGGGCAAGTGGGACATCGCCGCGGTGCCGGGTGGCGGTGGCAACTGGGGCGGCTCCTTCCTGACCATCCCCAAGCAGGGGAGGAACGTCGACGAGGCGTACAAGTTCCTGGAGTGGCTGGTCCAGCCGGAACAGCAGATCGAGGTCTTCAAGACGGTCGGCAACCTGCCCTCGCAGCCCGGCCTCTACCGCGACCCGGCGATCGCCGACTTCAAGAACGAGTTCTTCAACTCGGCGCCGGTCGGGCAGATCTTCCCGAAGATGGCCGAGGGGCTGACGCCGCAGTACCTGGGCCGGAAGAACGGGCCGACCCGGGTGGCGGTGGAGAACGTGATCAACCGGGTGCAGAACGGCACGCTCGCATCGGACGCGGCCTGGGCCGAGGCGATCAAGGAAGCCGAGAAGGCCGGCAAGTGAGCCGAGCCACGGCTCCCGAACCGGCCACCCGTCGACCGGCCGCCCGGCAACGGCCCACCGGCCGGTCGACGACCTGGCGGGATCGGCTGCACCGCTTCGACGTGCGGTACGTGCCGTACCTGTTGATCGCGCCGTTCTTCCTGCTCTTCGTGGTCTTCGGGCTCTTCCCGATGGTCTTCAACGCGGTGGTGGCGCTGCGCCACTGGCGTCTCGACGAGCCGGACCGTACCGGCTGGGCCGGTACGGAGAACTTCCGTCGACTGTTCACCGACGGCGACTTCGGCAACGCGCTCTACAACACCTTCGGCATCTTCCTGCTCTCCACCATTCCGCAACTGCTGCTGGCGCTGGTCATCGCGTCGATGCTGAACCGCCGGCTGCGGGCACAGACCTGGTGGCGGGTCAGCGTGCTGCTGCCGTACATCACCCCGATCACCGCCTCCACGCTGGTGTTCAACGTCTTCTTCGCCCGTGACCTCGGGATGGCGAACTGGGCGCTCGGGCTGGTCGGCATCGGCACCGAGAATCCGATCGACTGGCGGGCCGACAAGCTGCACTCCTGGATCGCCATCGCCATGATGGTCAACTGGAAGTGGGTCGGCTACAACGCCCTGCTCTACCTGGCCGCGATGCAGTCCATCCCCCGGGACGTCTACGAGGCCTCGGCGCTCGACGGCGCCGGGCCGTGGCGGCAGCTCTGGCGGATCACCGTGCCGATGATCCGACCGGTGGTCATCTTCACGGTGGTGCTCTCCACCATCGGCGGCCTGCAACTGTTCACCGAGCCGATGCTGTTCGACCTCAACGCCCAGGCCGCCCGGGGTGGCGCCGGCGGGGAGTGGCAGACCGTCGCCCAGCTGATCTACAAGGTGGGCTGGAAGGACCTCAACCTCGGCTACGCCGCCGCGATGTCCTGGACGCTCTTCCTCGTCATCCTGGTGGTCGCCGCGCTGAACACCGCACTGACCAGTCGCATCTCGGGGGGACGTAGATGAGCCTTCTTGAGCGACCCCGGCAGGCACCGCGTAAGCGGCCCTCCACCCGAGGCCGAGCCCCGCAGGACACCCCGGCCGGCATCGGCACCTACCTGTTCCTGGCGGTGACCGCGCTGTTCGCGGCGTTCCCGTTGTACTGGATGTTCGTCATCGCCACCAGCACCGACGAGGCCACCTCGCAGCTGCCGCCGGTGGTGATCCCCGGTGACCGGTTCCTGGCGAACCTGGACGAGGTCTTCTCGCTCCAGGACGTTTACTTCGCCGCCTCTCTGGTGAACAGCGTCATCGTCGCCACCGCGGTGACCGCCTCGGTGCTGTTCTTCTGTTCGCTTGCCGGTTTCGCCTTCGCCAAGCTGCGCTTCAAGGGCAGTCGGGCGCTGATGCTCTTCGTGATCCTGACCCTGACCGTGCCCAACCAACTCGGCATCGTCGCGCTCTACATCGTGATGGGCAAGCTGGGGTGGAACGGCACCCTGCTGGCGGTGATCGTGCCCGGCATGGTCACCGCGTTCGGGGTGTTCTACATGCGACAGTTCATCGTCAACGCGGTGCCCGACGAGTTGATCGAGGCGGCTCGGATCGATGGCGCCAGCACCATGCGGATCTGGTGGACCGTCGCGCTGCCCGCGGTACGTCCCGCCCTCGCGGTGCTCGGTCTGCTCACCTTCGTCGCCACCTGGAACGATTTCCAGTGGCCGCTGATCACCCTCAACGGCAGCGACTACCCCACCTCGATGGTGGCCGTCTCCGACCTGGCCAGCGGCAACTACGTCATCTACCGGCGGGTGCTGGCCGGTGCGTTCGTGGCAACGGTGCCACTGTTGATCATGCTCGTCATCGGCGGTCGGCAGATCGTCCGCGGAATCATGGAAGGCGCGGTGAAATCGTGAGCGACGCGCGGGGGACCGGTCCGCTTCGGCAGGCGCTGCACGACGGCTGGACCCTGCGGGCGATATCCGGCCCGCAGGTGCCACCGGAGGTCGACGGCGTGACGGTGCCGGCCACCGTGCCCGGCTGCGTGCACACCGATCTGCTCGCCGCCGGGTTGATCCCCGACCCGTACCTCGACGACAACGAGACAGCGCTGGCCTGGATCGGGCACACCGACTGGGCGTACGAGACGACCTTCGACCGCCCGAGCGGCAGCCACCAGCGGCTCGACCTGGTCTGTGCCGGGCTCGACACGGTCGCCACGGTCACCGTCAACGGCGTCGAGGTCGGCCGCACCGAGAACATGCATCGCGGCTACCGCTTCGACGTCACCGCACTGCTGCAACCCAGGAACAACACCCTGGCCGTACGCTTCGACTCCGCCTACCGGTACGCCCACGCGCACCGCGACCGCCTCGGTGACCGGCCCAACGCCTACCCGGAGCCGTTCCAGTTCATCCGCAAGATGGCCTGCAACTTCGGCTGGGACTGGGGGCCGACCCTGGTCACCGCCGGCATCTGGCAGGAGATCGGCCTGCACGGCTGGTCGGTCGCCCGACTGGCCACCGTACGCCCGCTGGTCACCCTCGACGCCGTCGACAGCGTCGACGGCGTCGACGGGCGGGTGGCGGTGCAGGTCGAGGTGGACCGGCTGGCCGACCTGCCGCTCACCGTGCGGGCCCAGGTGGCCGGGGTGACCGCCGAGGCGAGCGTCGCGGCGGGACAGCGCAGCGCCACGCTCACCCTCGACGTGCCGCGGCCCGCCCTGTGGTGGCCGCGCGGTCACGGCGACCAGCCCCGCTACGACCTGGACGTCACCCTGCACGGGCCGGACGGCGCCACCCTCGACGCCTGGCACCGACGGATCGGCTTCCGCTCGGTACGCCTCGACACCACCCCGGACGCCCACGGCGCGCCGTTCACCCTGCACGTCAACGAGGTGCCGGTCTTCGTCCGGGGGGTGAACTGGGTCCCCGACGACGTCTTCCCGACCCGGGTCACCCGGCAGCGGCTGGCCCACCGCTTCGACCAGGCTGTCGACGCCAACATCAACCTGCTGCGGGTCTGGGGCGGCGGCCGGTACGAGTCGGACGACTTCTACGACCTGGCCGACGAACGTGGCCTGCTGGTGCAGCAGGACTTCCTCTTCGCCTGCGCGGCCTACCCCGAGGAGGAGCCGTACGCCGGTGAGGTCGCCGCCGAGGCCGCCGAGCAGGTGACCCGGCTGGCGGCGTACCCGTCGCTGGTGCTGTGGACCGGCAACAACGAGAACATCTGGGGCTGGCACGACTGGGGTTGGCAGGAGCAGTTGGCCGGGCGTACCTGGGGTCGTGGCTACTACCTGGGTCTGCTGCCGCGCATCGTCGCCGAGCTGGACCCGACGCGCCCGTACTGGCCCGGCAGCCCCTGGTCGGGCAGCGAGCAGCTCCACCCCAACGACCCGGCGTACGGCACCACGCACATCTGGGACGTGTGGAACACCGACGACTACGTGAAGTACCGCGACTATCTGCCCCGGTTCGTCGCGGAGTTCGGCTACCAGGGCCCGCCGGCGTACGCGACGCTGCGCCGGGCGCTTTCCGACGAGCCGCTCGCCCCGGACTCGCCCGGCATGGCGCACCATCAGAAGGCCACCGACGGCGACGCGAAACTGCGCCGAGGGCTGGACGCCCACCTGCCCGCGCCGCGCGACTTCGACGACTGGCACTACTTCACCCAGCTCAACCAGGCCCGCGCCATCCAACTCGGGGTGGAACACTTCCGCTCCCACCGGGGGCGGTGCATGGGCGCCATCGTCTGGCAGCTCAACGACTGCTGGCCGGTGACCTCCTGGTCGGCGGTCGACGGCGACGGCCGACGCAAACCCCTGTGGTACGCGCTGCGCCGGGCGTACGCCGACCGGCTGCTCACCGTGCAGCCCCGCGACGGCGGGCTGGCCCTGATCGCGGTCAACGACACCGGTCGACCCTGGCGGGCCACCGCCACCGTCAGCCGGCTCACCCTGACCGGGGAGCCGAGGGCGAAGGCGACCCTGGAGTGGGACGTGCCCGCGTACGCCACGGCCACCCTGGCCCTGCCGGCGGAGCTGGCCCGGCCCGACGACGCGTACGCCGAACTGCTGGTCGCCGACGCGGGTGATCCGGTCGGGCGGGCCTGGTGGTTCTTCGCCGAGGATCGCGACGTGCGGTGGCCGGTGGCGGACTTCGACGCCACGGTGGAGCCGGTCGACAGCGGTCTGCGGGTCCGGGTGCAGGCCCGGACGGTGCTGCGTGACCTGGTGCTGCAGCCGGACCGGGTCGACCCCGACGCCGAGGTCGACGAGGCGCTGGTCACCCTGCTGCCCGGTGAGTCGGCGACCTTCACGGTCCGCTCGGTGGCCCCGCTCGACCCGGCCGCCCTCGTCACCCGACCCGTCCTGCGCTGCGTCAACGACCTGCGGAGCGGAGCCCCCGCCTGACTGCCGAGCCCTCAGCATAGATCCACAATTGAAGAATCCTTCAAGTGCTAAAGTCTTCAGTGTGCCCGTCCGGGTGCGACGAAGGAGGCTGAGGCGTGTCGGTGCCGCTGTACCAGGCGAAGGCGGAGTTGTTCCGCACCCTCGGGCATCCCGTCCGCATCCGGGTGCTGGAGTTGTTGCAGGACGGCCCCAAGCCGGTGCGTGACTTGCTCGCCGCCATCGACGTCGAGGCGTCGAACCTCTCCCAGCAGCTCGCCGTGCTGCGCCGCGCCGGCATGGTCACCACCTACCGGGACGGCGCCCTGGTGATGTACGCGTTGAGCACGCCCGACGTGGCCGACCTGCTGGCCGCCGGCCGGCGGATCCTCGGCGCGGTGCTCGCCGACCGGGACGGCCTGCTCGACGAGTTGCGGGCCGGCGGGGCGAGCCAGTGAACGGCACCGAGGAGGCGACTCCCGCCACACCGCGTCCTGCCCTGGCCGCCGCATGGGGGCGCGTCCGTGCCCTGCTGCCCGGCCGGGCCGATCTTGCGGCGGTACGCCGAGCGCCCCGCCGTGACCTGCTCGCCGGGCTCACCGTCGCCATCGTCGCGCTGCCCCTGGCCCTCGCCTTCGGGGTCACCTCCGGGCTGGGCGCGGAGGCCGGGCTGATCACCGCCGTGGTCGCCGGTGCCGTGGCCGCCGTCTTCGGCGGCTCCAACCTCCAGGTCTCCGGGCCCACCGGCGCGATGACCGTGGTGCTGGTGCCGATCGTGGCGCAGTTCGGGGCGAACGGCGTGTTGCTGGTCGGCGCGATGGCCGGGGTGATCCTGCTGGTCCTGGCCTTCGCGCGCTTCGGGCGATTTGTCAGGTATCTTCCCGTTCCGGTGATCGAGGGCTTCACCGCCGGCATCGCCGTGGTCATCGCCCTGCAACAGGTGCCGGCCGCGCTCGGCGTCACCGATGCGCAGGGCGAGCGGGTCTGGGCGGTGGCCGCCGACGCGGTCGCCCGTTTCGTCGTACACCCGCACCCGGCCGCGATCGCGGTGGCGCTCGGTGTCGCGGCGGTGATGCTTGTCGGTGCCCGGTGGCGTCCCGGCGTGCCGTTCTCGCTGCTGGCCGTGGTAGCTGCCACCGTCATCGCGGAACTCGTGCCGGTCGACCTGATCCGCATCGGCGCCCTGCCGCAGTCGTTGCCCGCGCCGTCGCTGGACTTCCTCGACCTCGGCGCGGTGGGGGCCCTGCTGCCCGCCGCATTCGCGGTGGCGGCGCTTGCCGCGTTGGAGAGCCTGCTCTCGGCCACCGTCGCTGACGGCATGACCGTCGACCAGCGGCACGACCCGGATCGGGAACTGTTCGGGCAGGGGCTTGCCAACCTCGCGTCTCCGCTGTTCGGCGGCATCCCGGCCACCGCGGCGATCGCGCGTACCGCGGTGAACGTCCGGGCCGGCGCGGTGTCCAAGCTCGCCGCGCTCACCCACGCCGTCGCCCTGGCCGGCATCGTGCTGGCCGCCGCGCCGCTCGTCGGTCGGATCCCCCTCGCCGCGCTCGCCGGGGTCCTGCTGGCCACCACGGTACGGATGGTGGAGGCCGCCTCGCTGTGGGCGCTGGCCCGCGCCACCCGGGGCGACGCGCTGGTGCTCGTGCTCACCTTCGCCGTCACCGTCATCTGGGACCTGGTCACCGCCGTGGCGGTCGGCGTCGCCGTCGCCATCGTGGTGGCCCTGCGTGCCGTGGCCCGCAGCGCCAAGATGGAACAGGTCCCCCTGGACGCCGACGACCACACCGCCGAGGAGCAGGCCCTGCTGGCCGAGCACATCGTGGCCTACCGGCTCGACGGGCCGCTCTTCTTCGCCGCCGCGCACAACTTCCTGCTCCAGCTCTCCGACGTGGCCGACGTCCGGGTGGTCATCCTCCGGATGGCCCGGGTCACCACCATCGACGCCACCGGTGCCCAGGTGCTCGGCGACGCCATCCGTCGGCTTCAGGGACGCGGCATCACCGTGCTGCTCTCCGGCATCGATCCCGGCCACGACCAGGTGCTGGACACCCTCGGCGTGGCCGACCAGCTCCGCCGCGACGGCCTGATCTTCCCTGACACCCCGGCGGCCATCGCCCGTGCCCGTGCCCTCGCCCTGCCCGCTCCCGCCTGACATTGACCGTCATCACATTCCCGATTACCATTCGAACTGACTGGAAAGCGCTTTCCTGCGCGATGTGACCCGACGTCGATCCCCGGGAGAATCCTGATGGCGTGGAAGTCAGTCGGTGCCGCGATCCTGCTCGTGGCAGCCGCCGTCACCGTCCCGACGGCCGGGCCGGCGTCGGCCGCGTCGACCCGGTACGAGGCCGAGCACAGCCCGGCACGCTGCGTCGGCACCATCGACACCAACTGGTCCGGCTTCTCCGGCAGTGGGTTCTGCAACGGCAACAACGCCGTCGGTGCGTACGCCGAGTTCACGGTCTCCACCGCGACCGCCGCAACGGCCGAGCTGCGCGTCCGGTTCGCCAACGGCACGACAGGTAACCGCCCGGTGGATCTGATCGTCAACGGCACCACCGTGCGGAACGTGTCGTTCGAGGGCACCGGCGCCTGGGACACCTGGGTGACGAAGCCGCTGTCGGTCAGTCTGCGCGCGGGCAGCAACACCGTCCGCCTCCACCCGACCGCCGCCGGCGGCCTGCCCAACGTGGACTACGTCGAGTGGGAAGCCGGCACCGCGCCGTCGGGCGTCCTCCATGTCGCCACCAACGGCAACGACGGCAATCCCGGCACGCTCACCGCTCCGCTGGCGAGCATCCAACGGGCCGTCGATCTCGCCCAACCCGGCCACACCATCCTCATCCGAGGCGGGACGTACGCCCCCAGCAGCAACATCCAGCTGCTCAAGGACGGTACGTCGAGCCAGCCCATCACGATGCGCAACTACGCGGGCGAGCGGGTCGTCATCGACGGGGAGAACATGCCGCACACGCCGGCCCCGGTCGGCGGCAGCATCCCCCGGGCCGAGCGGGGCGCCATCCACATCGAGGGCGACTGGTGGCGGCTGATCGGGCTGGAGATCATCAACGGTCCGTACGGCGTCTTCGGGCTGGACGTCAACAACGGTGTCTTCGAGCGCCTGGTGACCAGGGACAACTACGAGTCGGGCTTCCACCTCCAGGGGGCGTCGAGCAACAACCAGATCATCAACCTGGACGCGTACGGCAACCGCGATCCGCGCAAGAACGGGGAGAGCGCCGACGGCCTGGCCATCAAGGAGGGCTCCGGCAGCGGCAACGTGGTGCGGGGCGCCCGGTTGTGGAACAACTCCGACGACGGGCTGGACTACTGGATGTTCGCCTCGCCCATCGTCACCGAGAACAGCCTGGCCTGGGGCAACGGGTTCAACCGGTGGAACCTGCCGGACTACACCGGTGACGGCAACGGGTTCAAGCTCGGCGGCAACTCCGTCGTCGCCAACCACACCGTGCGCAACAGCATGGCCTGGGACAACGCCGTCGGCGGCTTCATCGACAACAACAATCCCGGACAGCACCGGATCGAGCGGAGCACCGCCTGGCGCAACCCGGGCACCGGATTCAACGCCAGTCGTTCCACCAGCACCCTGACCGCAAACCTGGCCGTGGGCAACGGCACCAACGTGTCGCTGGGCGCCAACTCCCGAGGCAGCGGCAACTCCTGGGACCTCGGCGGCAGCTGGTCGCTGGCCAACACCAACCCCAGCACGATCACCGGCCCGCGAAACGCCGACGGTTCGATCCCGTCCTCGACCTTCCTGCGCCCGGCCAACGGCGCCGCCGTCGGCGCCCGCTTCTGAGGGCCTCTGAGGGCCTGTGCCGAGGAACGTCGACACAGGCCCTGGGACGCAGGCCGCCTCAGCGCCGCAGGTCGAGCCAGACCAGCCGGTGGTCGGAGGTGGGGAAGCCGCCCGGCAGGGCGGGGGAGTAGTCGCCGACCAGCCGGAACAGCGGGTCACCCGGCACCGGCCAGAAGACCCCGGCGGCACGGACCGGCAGACCCCGGCTCGGCAGCAGGTAGTCGACCCGCAGGTTGCCGGGGCTGGTGTCGGCGAAGTCACCGGTGTCGAAGCGCGGATCGCCGCGGTGGTCGAGGTTCGCGCCACCCTGCCGCTGGGCAGCGGCGGTGCCACCCGCGCTGGCCGGCACGCCCCGGTCGTCGACGCGGGGGTGGTCGAGCAGCTGCTGCGCCGCGCCGGGCACGCTGTCCCCGTCGTACGGGTCGGCGTTGAGGTCCCCGGCGATCACGAAGGCCGCGCCGGGCCGCAGCCCGCCGCGCCGTCCGGCGTCGTCGTAGATGTAGCCGCCCCGACCCGGGGAGACGTAGTCGGCCCAGAAGCGGATCTCGTCGTGGTTGCGGCGGCCGTTGCGGTCCTCCGGCCCGTCGAAGACCGGCGGCGTCGGGTGGCTGGCCAGCAGATGCACGGTACGGCCCGGCAACCGGATCGGCAGGTCCCAGTGGCTCTTCGAGGACAGCCGCAGGTCGGCCAGTTCCGCCGGGGAGTACCAGTCGGCAGGCTCGGGAGTGGACGGGTCGTCGGGCAGCAGCGCGCCGGGCATGTCCCGCCAGCGGAACGTCTGGAACGTACGGACCTTCGCCACGTCGATCGGGTACGCCGAGTAGACCGCCATGCCGTACTGGCCGGGGAAGAGACCGAAGCCGTACGCGTCGTCGGGCCCGCCGACGGTGCCGTCGTTGTTGAGGTCGTGGCCGGAGGGGACGCCGGTGTTCGACGGGGCGGCGTACCGGTACGGGTAGCGGATGGCCCGGCTGCCGTTGCGGGGCACGGAGAGGTAGTTGTCCTGGAACAGCGCCAACGCCCGGCCGGCCGGGTCGTGGTCGAACTCGTTGATCAGCAGTACGTCGGGGCGTACCCGCTGGATCACCTCGGCGACGTTGGCGGCCTGCGCGTTGTCCCGGCGGGACAGGTCGGCGACCAGCCCACCGGCGGTGTCCCGGTTCAGCGAGGCGTTGAACGTGGCCACCCGTACCGGTGCGGGGTGCCGTCCACCGGCACCCGCCGGTGCCGCCACCGTGAGCGTCGCCGTCACCGCGACAAGCGTCGCCGTGACACCGGCGCAGACCCTCCGCCTCGCACCCATCGAGGTACCTCCCCATTCACGATTCACGATCGCCACGCTACCGAAAACGGCATGGCGGCAGGGTGAACCGTGATCGACGATCGTGCTGTCGGGCTCAGGGTGCGCGCGGTCCGTACAGCGCGTCGGTGACCGCGCGGGCCCGGTCGGCCACACCGAGGACGTCGGTGCTGTCCACGAACTGGTCCACGCCGCCGACGTGCCGCGGCAGCGTCGACACCTCCGGGTCGGTGATCGCCCGGTGGGTGACGTCGGCGAAGCGGTCCGCGGCCAGCACCCGCAACGGTCGATCGTGGAACGGACGCACCGTGGGCTCGACCGGGTCACAGAGGCCGAGGTCGTTGTGCGCGCGGGCGAGATGTTCGTACGCGGCGCAGAGCGCGTCCTCACGGTGCGGCCAGTCCGCGGCGGTGACGGCGGCGGTGAGCAGCGGTTGCAGCGTCGGGGCGCAGCGCAGCCGGGCGAACGCCGTACCCAGCCATTTGGCGTAGGGCGGGTAGCGACGTTCGACGAGCAGCGCCAGGCGCATCAGATCGCGGACCAGCCGGGCGGTGACCAGCCGGGAGCCGAGGTCGTCGCCGACCTCCGCGCAGCGGCCCGGGAAGGCTTCCTCCTGAGCGATGCGCCGCCACTGGCCGGCCAGCAGGTATCGCCAGACGTCGTCGGGATACCAGGCCAGCGCGGCACGCAGGGGTTCCAGTTGGCCGAGCCCGTCGTGGAAGACCGTTCCCGAGGTGACCTCCAGCAGCCGCTGGGTGGGCACGGCCAGCCACTCGCGGGCGGGCATGCCGTGGCGTGGGTCGGCGCCGAGGTACGTGGCGAGCCAGGTGTCGAGGTCGAGCACCTCGATGCGGTGCGCGATCGGGGCGTCGCCGGCCGGTTGCAGCGTGCGCGAGCGTCCCGGTTCGGGTGGGCTGAAGTTGGTGCTCCAGCCCCGCACCGAGGAGGGCAGCCGCTCGGCGAGCACGCCGACGAGGTCGTCGGCGTGCCGCCGGGCGTCCGTGGGCGCCAGGAACAGCAGCAGGCGCGGTCCCCAGTCGTGGTCGGTCGAGCGGGCGGTGTCGTAGCCGAGCACGTCCGAACCCGGGCCCAGCAGCGCCGCCGAGTGCACGAGCCGAGGGAAGGCGACGTCGAGGATCGGCCGTACCGCGTCGTGGTACGTGCTCGCCGCCAGGGACAGACCGGGGACGAACGCCGGCACCCGCACCGCCTTCGTGGCTAACTCACTCGGGGACGCGCCGGTACGCGCCGTCGCTGGCCGAGGTGGCCATCGAGGCGTACGCGCGCAGCGCCGCGGAGACCGGGCGTTGCCGGTCGACCGGAGTGTACGGGCGGTCCCGCTTCTCCTGGGCGACCCGTCGGGCGTCCAGCACGTCGGCCGGCACGTTCAGCTCGATCGACCGGTTCGGGATGTCGATGACGATCTCGTCGCCGGGCTCCACCAGCGCGATCAGCCCACCCGCGGCGGCCTCGGGGGAGGCGTGGCCGATGGACAAGCCCGAGGTGCCACCGGAGAACCGGCCGTCGGTGAGCAGCGCGCAGGCCCGGCCCAGCCCTCGGCCCTTGAGGAACGAGGTGGGGTAGAGCATCTCCTGCATGCCGGGGCCGCCCTTGGGGCCCTCGTAGCGGATCACCACCACGTCCCCGGCGACGATCTCCTTGGCCAGGATGGCGGTCACCGCGTCGTCCTGCGACTCGTACACCTTCGCCGGGCCGCGGAAGGTCAGGCACTCCTCGGGCACCCCGGCGGTCTTCACCACGCAGCCGTCCGGCGCCAGGTTGCCGTAGAGGATGGCCAACCCGCCGTCGGCGCTGTACGCGTGCTCCCGGGACCGGATGCAGCCCTCGGCGGCGTCGGTGTCCAGGGTGGACCAGCGGTTGGTGGTGGAGAACGGCTCGGTGGTGCGCACCCCGCCCGGTGCGGCGTGGAACAGCTCGATCGCCTCGGGGGTGGCCGAGCCGCCGCGCACGTCCCAGTCGGCCAGCCAGCCGTCCAGGGTGGGGGAGTGCACCGCGTGCACGTCCCGGCGCAGCAGGCCGGCGCGGTCCAGTTCGCCGAGGATGGCCGGGATGCCACCGGCCCGGTGCACGTCCTCCATGTGGTACTGCGGGGAGTTCGGGGCGACCTTGGCCAGGCAGGGCACCCGCCGGGAGATCGCGTCGATGTCGGCGACGGTGAAGTCCAGTTCGGCCTCGCGGGCGGCGGCCAGCAGGTGCAGGATCGTGTTCGTCGAGCCGCCCATCGCCACGTCCAGGGCGACGGCGTTCTCGAACGCGGCGCGGGAGGCCACCACCCGGGGCAGCACCGAGTCGTCGTCCTGCTCGTACCACCGCTTGGCGATGTCCACGACGGTGCGGCCGGCCTCGACGAACAGCGACCGCCGCGCGGCGTGGGTGGCCAGCGTCGAACCGTTGCCGGGCAGCGCCAGCCCGATCGCCTCGGTGAGGCAGTTCATTGAATTCGCGGTGAACATGCCCGAGCAGGAGCCGCAGGTCGGGCAGGCGGAACGCTCGATCTCGCCGAGTTGGTCGTCGGTGACCGCCTCGTTGGAGGAGGCGATCATCGCGTCGATCAGGTCGATCTTGGAGTGGACGATGCCCTCGATGGCCACCGTCTTGCCGGCCTCCATCGGGCCGCCGGAGACGAAGACGGTCGGGATGTTGAGCCGCAGCGCGGCCAGCAGCATGCCCGGAGTGATCTTGTCGCAGTTGGAGATGCAGACCAGGGCGTCGGCGCAGTGCGCGTTGACCATGTACTCCACCGCGTCGGCGATCAACTCCCGGCTGGGCAGGGAGTAGAGCATGCCGCCGTGACCCATGGCGATGCCGTCGTCGACCGCGATCGTGTTGAACTCCCGGCCCACCCCGCCGGCCTCGGCCACCGCGTCGGCCACCAGGCCGCCCATGTCCTTGAGGTGTACGTGACCCGGGACGAACTGGGTGAAACTGTTCGCGATGGCGACGATCGGCTTGCCGAAATCGTCGTCGGTCATCCCGGTGGCCCGCCACAGGGCCCGGGCACCGGCCATCGTCCGACCGTGCGTGGAGGTCTTCGACCGCAGCTCAGGCATGTGTACCAGTCTGACACCGGCGAACCGGCGACGGGCAGGCGCGCGCACTGTGTCCCAACAGATGCACACCGGATCCCCACGGACGGCGGTGATCCGGCAAAGTTGAGACCGTGCACACACCCCCGGGCATGATCGGCGCCGCGGTGCTGAGCGCGTTGGTCGCCATCGTGGCCGGTGTGTTGCTGGCCGCCGCCGCCCGGCGTCGTAGTGGCCCCCATCGGCAGGCGTACGTGCTGTTCACCGGCGCGGCGGCGGTGTCCCTGGTCACCCTGCTGCTGGCCGCCGCCGGTGCGCTGAGCGCGAGTGAACACTGGGCGCACGAGCAGCCGCAACGCACCAGTTGGGCGAGTGCGGTCGCCGTGGGCACCGCGGTGAGCGGCCTGCTGTTCTGTGCCGGCCTGCTCCGGATGCCCGGGGTGGCCGGTTCGGTCGGCGCGGCCGCCCGGCTCGCGCTGGACAGCGTCGTCGTGGGCGCCGCGCTGTGGTTCGTCGGCTGGGTGCTGCTCTCCGAGCCGACCAGAGTGCTCGGCGACGTCACCCCGATGGCCTGCCCGGCGATCCTGCTCGCCTCGATCAGCGCGGCGCTGTGCAGCGGCCTCGCCATCATCCTGGTGCTGCGGGCCCGACCGCCGCGCCGTGGCCTCGCCGTGCTGGGCGCCGGCATCTCCGTGGCGACCAGCGGTGGCCTCGGCGTGGCGACCGGGCTCTGTCAGGTCGGTCCCGCGATGACCTCGATGAGCCTGGTGGTGCTCGCCGTGGGCCTGCTGACCGCCGCGGTGGCGATGAGCCGCATCGACCCGGCCGGGCAGCTCACCACCGACGTGATCCGCCACGACGGCGAGTACGCGTTCGTCCCGATGGCCGCGATGGCCGGCTCGGCGATGTACCACCTCCTCCAGGACGGCCGGTTCGACGCACTGGGCATCGTCGCCGGCAGCGTGGAGGGTTTCGCCCTGGTCGCCCGGCAACACCTCACGCTGCACCAGGTCCGGGCGTACGCCCGGCGGCTCGCCGAGCGGGAGGCGCACTTCCGGCAACTCGCGCACACCGATGCGTTGACCGGGTTGGCCAACCGGCGCGGGCTGCTGCGGGCGCTGCACCGGTGCGCGGAGGCGGGCACCCCCTGCATGCTGCTCAGCCTGGACCTGGACGGCTTCAAGAACGTCAACGACATGCGCGGCCACGACGTCGGTGACGCGGTGCTGGTCGAGGTCGGCCAGCGGCTGCGAGCCAACCTGCGCCCCGGCGACCTCGCCGCCCGCCTCGGCGGGGACGAGTTCGCGGTGCTGATGCACGGTGGGCCGGCCGAGGCGGGGGCGGTCGCCGAGCGGCTGCTGAAGGTGCTGGGCGGGGCCTACCCGCAGCCCGAGGGTCCGGTCTTCTGCTCGGTCAGCATCGGCCTGGCGACCTGGGCGGACACCCTGGACGTCGAACTGCTGCTGCGGCACGCCGATCTGGCGCTGCGCTACGCCAAGCAGCGGGGCAAGAACCGGATCGAGCGCTACGACGGCGCGTACGACCGGCTGCTGCGTCGGCGGACCACGCTGGAGCACGAGTTGCGCGGCGCGATCGGCCGCAACGAGCTGCGGCTGGTCTTCCAGCCGGTGGCCTCCCTGCCGTCGGTGCGCCCGGTCGGCGCGGAGGCGCTGCTGCGCTGGACCCACCCGGAGCTCGGCAACGTCCGGCCGGACGAGTTCATCCCGCTGGCCGAGGAGTCCGGGATCATCGCCGAACTCGGTGCCTGGGTGCTGCACGAGGCCTGTCGTCAACTGTCCCGGTGGCTCGCCGAGGGGCACGACGTCTGGGTGTCGGTAAACGTCTCACCGCGCGAACTGCACGCCCCCACCTACGTGGTCCAGGTGGCCGAGGCGCTGCGTACCCACCACGTCCCGCCGCAGCGGCTGGTGCTGGAGGTCACCGAGCACGCGGTCGCCACCGATCTGGACGAGCTGATCCGCCGGCTGACCGCGCTGCGGCGCACCGGTGTGCGGATCGCCCTAGACGACTTCGGCGCCGGCTACTCCTCGCTGGGGCAGCTGCGCCGGCTCCCGATCGACATTCTCAAGATCGACCACGGGTTGGTGGCCGAGCACGAGCCGGTCCGGCCGGTCGGGCGCGACGGCCCGGCCTTCGCGCCCATGGTCGACATCGTCATGCGGCTGGGTCACCAGTTCGGCCTGGAGGTCATCGCCGAGGGGGTCACCACGCCCACCGAACTGGCCGCCGTGGTGGCCGCCGGCTGCCGCTTCGGGCAGGGCGCGTTGTTCGGCTGGGGAGTACCGGCCGAGCACCTGGAGGCGATGCTGGAGGCGGCCACCTCGCCGGGGGCCCGACCGGCACGGCCGGGGAATCCGGCATCCGGGCCGACGCCGGCGCCGAGGGTCGGAAACGGCACATCAGAGCACGTCAAGCCGGGTGCAGGGGGCCTTTCGGGGGGTGGCACGCCACGTCCGTGAACCAAAATGTGGGATCAGTTGACTCATCGCATGAGATGCGTCAGTCTTGAGCCATGTCGTACCGGTCGCTGCGAGTACTTATCTGAGCGCACTCTCCCTGTCTGAGAGTGCGCTGGCCCCGTGCATCTGGCACGAGGGCTTTTTTGTTGCCGTCGACCCATCGCCCGCGGCTCGTCCGCGAGCACAGTGTGAGCAGCCCAACCAACTCCAGCCGAAGGCAATCGCCATGACGAGACCCACACCAGAGACGCTCGCCCACTCCGTCCGGCGCGCCCGTGGCTCCGCCGAGACCACGGGTGACAACGACCACACCCGCGCCGCCGCCACGGCCCCGGCGGTACGCCCCGCTCAGGTCTCCGGAGCCGGCTCGCTGGTGCGCTCCCTGGAGGCGCTCGGCGTCGACGTCGTCTTCGGTATCCCCGGCGGCGCGATCCTGCCGGCGTACGACCCGTTGTACGACTCGACCGTCCGGCACATCCTGGTCCGGCACGAGCAGGGCGCCGGCCACGCGGCGACCGGCTACGCGCAGGCCACCGGCCGGGTCGGCGTCTGCATCGCGACCTCCGGCCCGGGCGCGACCAACCTGGTCACCCCGATCGCCGACGCGTACATGGACTCGGTGCCGTTGGTGGCGATCACCGGCCAGGTGGCCCGGCCCGCCATCGGCACGGACGCCTTCCAGGAGGCGGACATCCAGGGCATCACGCTGCCGATCACCAAGCACAACTTCCTGGTGCAGAACGCCAGCGAGATCCCCCGCATCCTGGCCGAGGCGTTCCACCTGGCCTCGACCGGTCGGCCCGGCCCGGTCCTGGTGGACATCCCCAAGGACGTCCTGCAGGCGGAGACCACCTTCGCCTGGCCGCCCACCCTGGATCTGCCCGGCTACCGGCCGACCATGCACCCGCACGGCAAGCAGATCCGGGAGGCGGCCCGGCTGATGACCACCGCCCGCCGCCCGGTGCTCTACGTCGGCGGTGGCGTGCTCAAGGCCGGCGCCACCGAGGGGCTGCGCCGGCTGGCCGAGCTGACCGGCATCCCGGTGGTGACCACCCTGATGGCGCTCGGCGCGTTCCCCGACTCGCACCGGCAGCACCTGGGCATGCCCGGCATGCACGGCACGGTCGCCGCGGTCTACGGGCTGCAGAAGGCCGACCTGATCGTGGCGCTCGGCGCCCGGTTCGACGACCGGGTCACCGGCAAGCTGGACTCGTTCGCCCCGGACGCCACGGTGGTGCACGCCGACATCGACCCGGCCGAGATCGGCAAGAACCGGCACGCCGACGTGCCGATCGTCGGTGACGCCCGGTACGTCATCGACGAGCTGCTCGCGGCGGTCACCGCCGAGCGGGCGGCCGGACGGGTCGCCGAGCTCGGCGACTGGTGGACGCAGCTGGACGACCTGCGCGCGCGTTACCCGCTGGGCTACGAGGAGCCCTCCGACGGCACCCTCTCCCCGCAGTACGTGATCAAGCGGTTGGGCGAGATCGCCGGATCGGACGCGATCTACGTCGCCGGTGTCGGCCAGCACCAGATGTGGGCCTCCCAGTTCATCTCGTACGAGAAGCCGCAGACCTGGCTGAACTCCGGCGGCCTCGGCACCATGGGGTACGCGGTGCCGGCGGCGATGGGCGCCAAGGTCGGCAGGCCCGACACGGTGGTCTGGGGCATCGACGGCGACGGCTGCTTCCAGATGACCAACCAGGAGCTGGCCACCTGCGCGCTGGAGGGCATCCCGGTCAAGATTGCCGTGATCAACAACGGCAACCTCGGCATGGTCCGCCAGTGGCAGACCCTGTTCTACGGTGAGCGCTACTCCAACACCGACCTGGGCACCCACAAGCACCGCATTCCGGACTTCGTCAAGCTGGCCGAGGCGCTCGGCTGCGTCGGCCTGCGGTGCGAGACCGCCGAGGACGTCGACAAGACGATCGAGGCGGCGATGTCCATCAACGACGCACCGGTGGTCATCGACTTCGTGGTCGGCAAGGACGCGATGGTCTGGCCGATGGTCGCCGCCGGTACCAGCAACGACGAGATCATGTTCGCCCGCGGCGTCCGCCCGACCTTCGACGAGGACGATATCTAATGACCATGCACACGCTGTCCGTGTTGGTGGAGAACAAGCCGGGCGTGCTGGCCCGGGTCTCCGGGCTGTTCTCCCGGCGCGGCTTCAACATCGACAGTCTCGCGGTCGGCGAGACCGAGAACCCGGACGTCTCGCGGATCACCATCGTGGTCAACGCCGACTCCTCGCCGCTGGAGCAGGTCACCAAGCAGCTCAACAAGCTGGTCAACGTACTCAAGATCGTCGAGCTGGACCCGTCGACCTCGGTTGCCCGTGAGTTGCTGCTGGTGAAGGTGCGCGCCGACCGTAACGCCCGGGGGCAGGTCCTGGAGACGGTCAGCCTGTTCCGGGCCCGGGTGGTCGACGTGGCCGCGGACACGCTCACCATCGAGGCCACCGGCACCCCCGACAAACTCGACGCGCTGCTGCGCGACCTTGAGTCGTTCGGCATCAAGGAAATGGTCCAGTCGGGCCTGGTCGCGATCGGGCGCGGTCCGCGTGCGATCACCGCCGGCCCGGCCCTGCGGGCCGCCTGATCACCACCGGTCGGCCTGCGGGCCGGGCGTAACCACAGCCACGACGGGCCGCATCGGCCGCCGTACGAAAGGGAAGTCATGAGCGTTGAGGTGTACTACGACGACGACGCCGACCTGGGCCTGATCCAGGCGAAGAAGGTCGCCGTGATCGGGTACGGCAGCCAGGGCCACGCCCACGCGCTGTCGCTGCGCGACTCGGGTGTCGACGTGGTGATCGGTCTGCCCGAGGGTTCGAAGAGCCGGCCGAAGGCCGAGGAGCAGGGCCTGCGGGTGCTCACCCCGGCCGACGCGGCGGCCGAGGCCGACGTGATCATGATCCTCGCCCCGGACACCGCGCAGCGCCACATCTACGCCGAGTCGATCGCGCCGAACCTCAGCGCGGGCAAGGCGCTGTTCTTCGGGCACGGGTTCAACATCCGCTACGGCCTGATCAAGCCGCCGGCCGACGTGGACGTGGCGATGGTCGCCCCGAAGGGCCCCGGCCACCTGGTCCGCCGGCAGTACGTCGACGGCAAGGGCGTGCCCTGCCTGGTCGCCGTCGAGCAGGACGCCAGCGGCACCGCCCTCGCGCTGGCCCTGTCGTACGCCAAGGGCATCGGCGGCACCCGGGCGGGCGCCATCAAGACCACCTTCACCGAGGAGACCGAGACCGACCTCTTCGGCGAGCAGGCGGTGCTCTGCGGTGGTGCGGCGGCGCTGGTGCAGACCGGTTTCGAGGTGCTCACCGAGGCCGGCTACGCCCCCGAGGTGGCCTACTTCGAGTGCCTGCACGAGCTGAAGCTGATCGTGGACCTGATGTACGAGGGCGGCATCGCCCGGATGCGGTACAGCGTCTCCGACACCGCCGAGTACGGCGACCTGTCCCGGGGCCCGCGGGTCATCGACAGCCGGGTCAAGGACGAGATGCGCAAGATCCTCGGTGAGATCCAGAACGGCGAGTTCGCTCGCGAGTGGGTGGCCGAGGACGAGGCCGGCCGGCCGAACTTCAGCAAGTGGCAGGCCGAGGGCGCGGCTCACCCGATCGAGGAGACCGGCGCCAAGCTGCGCGGCATGATGAGCTGGGTGGACCGTCCGATCACCGAGACCGCCTGAGGTCTCGTCGGCGCACTGAGAGCAGTCTCACCCCAACGGCACCCGCACCCGGCGTTCTCCCCGACGCCGGGTGCGGGTGCCGTGCTGTGAGCGGCCGGACAACGGCGTTAACACGCACGTCACGTCCGGTTTGTGAGGGCACTCACCCCGTACTGCGGGGTATGTGGGGCGGCCGGGCCCCTACGATCGCGGGTAGGTGTTCCAGGCCGCTGCACCTGACGGCCATGGCCCAGCCCACGCCGGGCGCAGCGCCGCGTCCAGCGCTGGCCGACCGCTCTGACGACATCTACGAGGACCAATGACTCCTGTCGTACTGATCGCCGAAGAACTCGCTCCTGCCGCAATCGAGGTGCTCGCCCACGACTTCGACGTCCGGCACGTCGACGGCACCGACCGTCCGGCTCTGCTCTCCGCACTCGCCGAGGCCGACGCCGTCATCGTCCGCAGCGCCACCCAGATTGACGCCGAGGCGATCGCCGCCGCACCCCGGCTGAAGGTCGTGGCCCGGGCGGGCGTGGGTCTGGACAACGTCGAGGTGCCGGCCGCCACCGCGCGGGGCGTCATGGTCGTCAACGCCCCCACCTCCAACATCGTCTCCGCGGCCGAGCAGGCCGTCGCGCTGCTGCTCGCGGTCGCCCGCAACACCGCCTCCGCCAGCGCCGCCCTCAAGGCGGGGGAGTGGAAGCGGTCGAAGTACACCGGCGTGGAGCTGCAGGGCAAGACCGTGGGCGTCGTCGGCCTGGGCCGCATCGGCGTGCTCTTCGCGTCCCGCATCGCCGCGTTCGGCACCCGGCTGATCGCGTACGACCCGTACATCCAGCCCGCCCGGGCCGCGCAGCTCGGCGTACGCCTGGTGGGCCTGGAGGAACTGCTGCGGGAGAGCGACTTCATCTCCATCCACCTGCCGAAGACCCCGGAGACCGTGGGCCTGATCGGTGAGAAGGAGCTGTCGATCGTCAAGCCGGGCGTACGGATCATCAACGCCGCCCGCGGCGGGCTGGTCGACGAGCAGGCGCTCGCCAACGCGCTGGCCGAGGGCCGGGTCGCCGGTGCCGGGGTGGACGTCTACGCCAAGGAGCCGTGCACCTCCTCGCCGCTGTTCGCCTTCGACAACGTGGTGGCCACCCCGCACCTGGGCGCCTCCACCGCCGAGGCACAGGACAAGGCCGGTCTGGCCGTGGCCAAGAGCGTGAAGCTGGCGTTGCAGGGCGAGTTCGTGCCGGACGCGGTGAACGTGCAGGCCGGTGGCGTGGTCGCCGAGGACGTACGCCCGCTGCTGCCGCTGGCCGAGAAGCTCGGCCGGGCCTTCACCGCGGTCGCCGGCGGCGTCGCCGCCAGCGTCACCGTCGAGGTACGCGGTGAGATCGTCAACCACGACGTGTCGGTGCTCAAGCTCGCCGCCACCAAGGGCCTGTTCAGCTCCGTGGTGGAGGAGCAGGTGACCTACGTCAACGCGCCGCACCTGGCCGCCCAGCGTGGCGTGGAGGTGGCGCTGACCACCCAGGCCGAGACCGTGGAGCACCCGATCCTGGTCACCGTGCGCGGCGCCCTGCCCGACGGTCGTACGGTCAGCGTCTCCGGCACGGTGACCCACGCCGGCACCCGGGACGTCATCAAGCTGACCGAGGTGGACGGCTTCGACGTGGAGATCGGGGCGGAGGGCATTCTGCTCTTCCTCCGCTACGCCGACCGTCCGGGCGTGGTCGGCACCGTCGGCACGCTGCTCGGCGAGGCCGGCATCAACATCGCGGCGATGCAGGTGGCCCGTCGGGAGGCCGGCGGCGAGACGCTGATGACCCTCACCGTCGACCAGGCGCTCGGCGCCGACCTGCTCACCTCGGCGGCCGACTCGATCGGTGCGGTCTCGGCCAGCGCGGCGGACCTGCGCGACGAGTAACCGTTTCACGCACACGGCGACCAGGGGCCCGGCTTCGGCCGGGCCCCTGGTCGTATCCGTCTCAGTTGTGCGGGGGCGGGCTGGTCAGCCGGGCAGCCGGGCGGCCGGCGGCGGATAGACCGAGCCGTCCTGGGCGTCGAACAGCATCAGCCGGTGCTCTCCGGCCAGTCGTTCGATGTCGAGCAGCACCTGGTCCGCGCAGGCCGGATCGAGATTCAACTCGACATGGTCGGCTGCCGCGTGCAGTGGTGCCACCGCCCAGGGGCTACCCGCCACCGCCGGCCGGTCGGGATAGCTGGCGGTGATCGCCCGGTAGAAGGCGACCACCCGTGGATCCGGTTGGCGCTGGCCGTGCTGGCCCTCCCGGCACCGCTGCACCGCCGCTCGCACGTCCTCAGGCGTCGCCCCGTCGGCCAGGGCCCACACGCTCAGATCGAAACTCACGGCCGACAGCGTGCCATCCGCGATTCACCTTGTCGAAAACGCCCCTACCACAAGGCGTCCGGCGAGTCGACCGGACTGGGTGGATGGTCCCCTGTGGAACCCTTGCCGGGAAACGCGCGGATTCGCTAGCGTACCGATGCGGTTTCTGGCAGCTCGCGACGCGGCCCGTCTTCGGGTGGCGAGGTCGATGTCCCGGCCGGCCAGCCCGCACCCCTCGATTGCGTGAGCCATGCGCATTCGTCGTCGACCGGCCTCCACAGCCGTTGCCGCGGCCGTGGAGGCCGATCGCTGCTCTCCACGGTGGACGCGCCCGCGAGGATGCCGGGACCGGCGGCACCGGTAAGAGTTCAGTGGTGGTTGGCGATCAGGGCGCGGTAGTCCGATCCGGAGCGGAACCAGTTCAGCCCGCTCGGGCCGGCGGCGTACAGCGCGGTGGCGTAGGCGTCGGCGACCGCGAGATTCGGGCCCACCACGGTGGCGGCCACCATCTGGTCGGCCGGTTCGCCGGTGTGCGGGTCCACCACGTGCCCGCGCCGGCCGGTGACCCCGGACGTGCCGATCGCGCCCGCCGTCATCTCCAGCATCAGTGGCGGCCGGCGGCGGTCGGTCGGATGGTGCACGGCCACCCGCCACGGGCCGCCGTGCCCGGCGTGACCGCGTACCACCAGGTCGGCGCCGGTCAGCACGGCGTAGTCCTGGACGCCGGCGGCGCGGAGCCGGGCCGCGGCCCGCTCGACCGCCCACCCGCCTAGCAGGCCACCGGGGTCGAATCCGCCGGGCACCGCCCAGGCGTCGAACCAGCCGTCGGTGGCGGCCCGCATGGCGCTGCACCGGTCCACCAGGTCCGCCAGCGGCGGGTAGGACTCGGGGCTGATCTCGCCCCGGCGCAGCCGGGACACCAGACTCTCCGGACGGTTCGGACCGTAGGTGAGGTCGATCGCCCGTAGTTCGGCCACCGCGTCGCGGAGCGCGTCGCCGACGCCGCGCCGACCGAGCCAGGCCGGTGCGTTGAGCAGCAGGGTGTAGTCGGCGGTCGAGGTGCGAACCGTGTGGCGCACGGTGAGTCGGTCGTCGACGGCCGGGCCGGCGCGGTCAGGGCACGGTTCGCGGGTGCCCAGGCGCAGGTCGGGCCGGCGGTACCGGAACGCCGCCGGGTCGACCCAGCGGGTACGTGGCTGCTCGTCGGTCCACATCGCGTCCGCCCCTTCCTCGACGACCGGCCACCCCCTCGTGGTGGTCGTCCGGACCTGCCCAGCCCGTCGGGCTCACGTTAGGGACCGCAGATGACGGCAGCGTGAGCGAACGCTGAGAAGCTGCTGTGTGTGTCTCGTATCCCGAAAAGTGGAACACTCGTACCGGGGGGCGGGACGGCGGCGTACCGTCTAGCCGATACGAGCGAAGGAGCTGACGGACGTGGCACGCATCGCGGTGGTGGCCGGGGACGGGATCGGACCCGAGGTGGTCGCGGAGGCCCGCAAGGTCATCGATGCGGCCCTGCCCGGGGTCGAGGCAACCGAGTACGACCTCGGTGCGGCACGTTACCACCGCACCGGCGAGGTGCTGCCGGACTCGGTGTTGACCGAGCTGGCCGGGCACGACGCCATCCTGCTCGGCGCGGTCGGCGACCCCACCGTCCCGCCCGGCGTGCTGGAGCGGGGCCTGCTGCTCAAGCTGCGCTTCTCCTTCGACCAGTACGTCAACCTCCGGCCGTCGCGGCTCTGGCCCGGTGTGACCAGCCCGCTGGCCACGGTCAAGCCCGGCGAGGTCGACCTGGTGGTCGTCCGCGAGGGCACCGAGGGGCTGTACGCCGGCGCCGGTGGCACGCTGCACCGCGACACCCCGGCCGAGGTGGCCACCGAGGAGAGCCTGAACACCCGACACGGGGTGGAGCGGGTCGTCCGCGACGCCTTCGCCCGGGCCGGCCGCCGCGAACGGCGCAAGGTGACCCTGGTGCACAAGACCAACGTGCTCACCCACGCCGGCTCGCTGTGGGCTCGTGCCTTCGAGGCGGTCGCCGCCGAGTACCCGGACGTGAGCACCGAGTACCAGCACGTCGACGCCGCCGCGATGTTCCTGGTGACCCAGCCCCAGCGCTACGACGTGGTGGTCACCGACAACCTCTTCGGTGACATCCTCACCGACATCGCCGCCGCGGTCACCGGCGGGATCGGCCTGGCCGCCAGCGGCAGCATCAACCCCGACGGCACCTACCCGTCGATGTTCGAGCCGGTACACGGCTCCGCGCCGGACATCGCCGGGCGTGGGCTGGCCGACCCGGTCGCCGCCGTACTCTCCGCCGCGTTGCTGCTCGACCAGCTCGGGCACGCCGACGCCGCAGCCAGGATCACCGCCGCGGTCGGCGCGGAACTGGCCGCCCGTACCCCGGGCGAGGCGGTACGCACCGCCGAGGTGGGCGACCGGATCGCCGCCCAGGTAGCGGCCTGACTCCGACCGACCGTCGTAACCGGCGGTAGCGGATCGCGACCTGTCGAACGGTCGCCTCGAAGCGGGAACCCGACGGTGCCACCGACCGGTGCGCCTACCCGCTGAACGACCGTTCGGGGTAAGTTTCTGGCACATATCTTTGCGGCGTGCGGTCGGCGCATGCCGTCATCCCCCAGGGAGGTCAGCGCGATGAGCGGTGGTGACAAGCTCGACTTCGAGATCCGTCCGAATCCCGCGCCGGTATCCGCCGCCGACCGGGACGCACTGCTGGCCAACCCCGGGTTCGGCCGGGTCTTCACCGACCACATGGTCACCATCCGCTACGCCGACGGCAAGGGCTGGTACGACGCCCGGGTCGAGGCGCGGGGCCCGATCCCGATGGATCCCGCCAGCGCGGTGCTGCACTACGCGCAGGAGATCTTCGAGGGGATGAAGGCGTACCGCACGGCCGACGGCGGGGTGACGATGTTCCGGCCGTACGCCAACGCGGCCCGGTTCAACACCTCGGCCACCCGGATGGCCATGCCGACGCTGCCCGAGCAGACCTTCGTCGACTCGCTGCACCGACTGATCGAGATCGACCGGGAGTGGATTCCGGAGGGCGAGGACGGCAGCCTCTACCTGCGGCCGTTCATGTTCGCCAGCGAGGTCTTCCTCGGCGTCCGCCCGGCCAACGAATACCTTTACGCGGTGATCGCCTCGCCGGTGGGCGCGTACTTCTCCGGCGGGGTCAAGCCGGTGACGGTCTGGGTGTCGCCCGACTACACCCGCGCCGCCCCCGGCGGCACCGGCGCGGCGAAGTGCGGCGGCAACTACGCGGCCTCGCTTGCCGCCCAGGCCGAGGCCGCCGAGCACGGCTGTGAGCAGGTGGTCTTCCTCGACGCGGTGGAGCGCCGGTACGTCGACGAATTGGGCGGCATGAACGTCTTCTTCGTCTACGACGACGGCTCGGTGGTGACCCCACCGCTGACCGGCACGATCCTGCCCGGCATCACCCGGGAGTCGGTGCTCACCCTGGCATCGGCGGCCGGCCACACCGTGCAGGAGCGGCCGGTGAGCTTCGCCGACTGGCAGGCGGACGCGGTCAGCGGTCGGCTGCGTGAGGTCTTCGCCTGCGGCACCGCCGCGGTGATCACGCCCATCGGTCGGGTCCGCTTCCCGGACGGGGAGTTCACCATGGGCGGTGGCGAGCCCGGCACGGTCACCATGGCGCTGCGCCAGCAACTGGTCGACCTCCAGCGCGGCAAGGCCGCCGACCCCCACAACTGGGTGCACCGCGTCTTCTGAGTCGTACGACATGGGCCCCTGCTCGACGAGAGCAGGGGCCCATGTCCTTCAGCTGAGCAGGTGGGTGCGGAGCGCGGCGAGTTGCTCGTCGGTGACCCCGGCGTGGCGCAGGTAGTCGTCGACCGACCCGTACCCTTCCCGAATCTCGGCCAGGAACAGCAGCATCGTCTCGGCCGGCGAGGCCAGGTAGGCGGCGGGCAGCCGGGACAGGTTGGGGTAGGCGGTGGCGACCCAGGCGGCGAAACGCTGCGACGCCTCGCTGCTCAGCGCGTAGTCCGCAGCGATCTCGGCGTCGTCGACACCGAGCGCCGAGAGAGTGAGACCGCAGACGATGCCGGTGCGGTCCTTGCCCGCCACGCAGTGCACCACCACCGGCGCGTTGGCGCTGTCGGCGATCAGGCCGATCGCCTGGCCGATCCCGGTGGTGCCGGTACGGGCCAGGTCGGCGTACCGGTCGGCGAGGTAGCGGGCGAGATTCTGCTCCGGCTGGTACGGCTGGGTGGACCAGTCCGCGTGCTCGGGGTGGATGTGGCGGTAGGCCAGACCGTCGAGGTCGGGGACCCGCCCGTCGCGTTCGACCTCCTGCGGGCGGCGCAGGTCGACGACCGTGCGTACGCCGAGGGCGCTGAACGCGTCCCGGTCCGCGCCGTCCATCCGGTGCAGGGAGTCGGAGCGGTACAGCCGGCCGAAGGGCACCGTGCGTCCGTCCAGGCCGCGATAGCCGCCCACGTCGCGGAAGTTGAACATCGCGGTGAAGGGGATTCTGCGTCTGTCTTCGATCGCGTCCATCCGGACACGGTAACGGCCGGTGAGAGCCATTCCCACCGGCCGTTACACCGATTCAGTGCGTCAGACTGCCTCAGCGAAGACCGCCGGGCGGGGTCGCGGCGTAGGTGTCGTTGTAGTACCCGCCGAGCTTGTCCCGGTACGTCGGGTCGTTGATCGTGTCGTCGTACTCCGGCGCGGCCTTGATCTGGTCCTTGCTGCGGTCGACGTAGACCTTCTGCTCGTCGTGGTCGACGTGGTTGACCGTCCCGGCCGGCAGCATGACCTTCTTGCCGAAGATCCACGGCCCGGTGTCGACCACCAGGTAGCTGGCGTTGACCTCGCTGCTGTCGCTGTCGATCTTGCCGATCGAGCCGTCGGTGGCCTCGACCTTGTAGCCGATCAGGTTGGTGCCGGCGACCCCGGCCTCGTCGCGGTAGCTCCACGGGTCGAAGGCGCTGGTGGCGCCGCCGGTGGTGACCACGTCCCGGTCAACGGCGCGCAGCGCGGGGTCCGGCGTGGCGTTCGTGGTGTTCGGGTCGAGCCTGTCCATGGGATCTCTCCTGCCTCGACTTGATCAGTCGTCTCGGAGGTACGTGTTTCGTTGTCCCGAAAACTCCTACCCCGTACGACTCGGCCTACACCCGTGACACAGAATGAGACCGAACTCATCGTCCCGAGATGTGGATTCTGCCTCCCAGATCCGCTGCCGAGTGGCAGAGTGCAGAGCGTGAACAGCACCGCCCGCATTATTGGCAACTAGCGCGCCGGCCTTCCCTCCGCCGAGCGCGCAGACCTCCCGCACCCGCGGGGGGTCTTTTTGTTGCGCCGGCCGGTGCCAGATGAAGGGATCCCCATGACGTTCCAGGTCTACGACACGACCCTGCGCGACGGTGCCCAGCGCGAGGGGGTCAGCTACTCGGTGGTCGACAAGCTCGCCGTGGCGCGACTGCTCGACGAGTTCGGCGTCGGGTTCATCGAGGGTGGTTGGCCGGGCGCGGTGCCCAAGGACACCGAGTTCTTCCGCCGGGCCCGCACCGAGCTGGACCTGCGGCACGCGGTGCTTGTCGCCTTCGGTGCGACCCGCCGGGCCAACACGGTCGCCGCCGACGATCCCCAGGTGCGTGGCCTGCTGGACGCGCAGACCCCGGCGATCGCGCTGGTCGCCAAGGCCGACCTGCGACACGTCGAGCGGGCGCTGCGGACCACCGCCAAGGAGAACCTGGCGATGATCCACGACACGGTCACCCACCTGGTCGCCGAGGGCCGTCGGGTCTTCGTCGACGGGGAGCACTTCTACGACGGCTACCGCTACGACCCGGCGTACACGGCGTCGGTGGTGGAGACCGCGCTCGCCGCCGGCGCCGAGCGGTTCGTGCTCTGCGACACCAACGGCGGAATGCTGCCCTCGCAGGTCACGGCGGCCATCACCGACCTGACCGACCGCATCGGGGTGGCCCCCGAACTGCTCGGCATGCACGCCCAGAACGACACCGCCTGCGCGGTGGCCAACACCATCGCCGCCGTCGAGGCGGGCGTACGCCACGTGCAGGGCACCGCCAACGGGTACGGCGAGCGGCCGGGCAACGCCGACATCTTCGCGGTCGTTGCGAACCTTCAACTCAAGCTCGGGCTGCCGGTCCTACCGGAGGGCTGCCTGGAGCAGATGGTGCGGGTGTCCCACGCCATCGCTGAGATCGCCAACATCGCCCCCGACACCCACCAGGCGTACGCCGGGGCCGCAGCCTTCGCTCACAAGGCGGGACTGCACGCGAGTGCGATCAAGGTGGATCCGCTGCTCTACAACCACGTCGAACCCGAGGTGGTGGGCAACGACATGCGGATCCTCGTCACCGAGATGGCCGGCCGGGCCAGCATCGAGCTCAAGAGTCGCGAGCTCGGGCTGGATCTGGCCGGCCATCCGGAGGCGCTGTCCCGGGTCACCAACCGGGTCAAGGAGTTGGAGGCCGGCGGCTGGTCGTTCGAGGCGGCGGACGCCTCGTTCGAGCTGCTGGTCCGCTCCGAACTGCCGGACGCCGCGCCGGTACGGCCGTTCGCGCTGGAGTCGTACCGGGTGCTTGTCGAGCACCGCGAGGACGGCGCGGTGGTCTCCGAGGCGACGGTGAAGATCCGGGTACGCGGTGAGCGGGTGATCGCCACGGCGGAGGGCAACGGCCCGGTCAACGCCCTCGACGAGGCGCTGCGGGTCGGCCTGGGCCGCCACTACCCGGAGTTGCGGGACTTCGAGCTGGCCGACTACAAGGTGCGCATCCTGGAGGGCAGCCACGGCACCGGCGCGGTGACCCGGGTGCTTGTCGAGACGGCGGACGGCCGTGGCGGCGGCTGGACCACTGTCGGCGTGCACCCCAACGTGGTCGAGGCGAGCTGGCACGCGCTCGTCGACGCCCTCACCTACGGCCTCGGCAGGGCGTGAGGAAGGGCCAGTTCGGCCAGGATCATGCGGTGGTCGCTGCCGGGCAGCGGGTGGACGGTCACGTCGCGTACCGCGATGCGCCGGTCGACGAGCACGTGGTCGATCGTGACGGGCGGGATGCGGTCGCCGTCGTACGGCCCCCAGGTCCCGACGAGCCCGGCGCCGACCGCCGCGCCGGCGTCGACGTAGCCGGTACGCAGCAGCGCGCGTAGCGGCCCGTGGTCGAGGGTGGCGTTGAAGTCTCCGGCGAGGATGCTCAGCGCCCCCTGCGGGGTGGCCGGTGGTTGAGCGGCCAGGTCGGCGCGCCAGTAGCCGGTCTGGTCCACCGCGTACGGCGCCGCCGGGTGCGCCGACTCGACGCGTACCTCGGGTGCGCCCGGGACGGCGACCGTCGCGTACGCCTGGGTGAAACCCCAGCCACCGCGCAGCGTGCGGATGCCGCCGCCGCTGATCGGATGCCGGGCGTACAGGCCCGAGCCGGGCGTGCCCACCACCGGGTTGAGGTGCCGGTACGGCAGCAGCCGGTCGAGGCCGAGCCGGTCCAGTTCGGCCTGCGCCGACGGGGTGAACTCCTGCACGACCAGCACGTCGACCCGCTCGGTGCGGACCAGGTCGACCACTGCGGCCGGGTCGGCGGCGCCGGCCAGCAGGTTGGCGGTGAGCAGCCGTACCGTCGCGCCGGTGACCGCCGGCTGCGCCGACGGTAGCGCCCGGGGCACCACCACCGCGACCAGCGTCGTGGTGACCACCGCCGCGACCACCGCCGGCCAGCGGCGCCGCAGGGCGAGCGCGAGCAGCAGCGGCAGCAGAGTCCCGAGCAGCGCGTACGGCGTGAACGCCAGCAACTGCACAAGTGGCCCGCGGTCCAGGCCCGCCACTCGGGCGAGGGCCCAGCCGGCGCCCGGTGCCACGGCGAGCCAGCAGATCGTGGTGCCGATCCGTCGGCGTCCCGCGTCGGTGATCTTCACAGCGTGGAGGCTATCGGGTCGATGCCGCGCACGGTGCCGGCGAAAGAACGGCAGCGGGCGGTCCCGAACGAGCAGAGCAATTTCATGAATGAGCGATCCTTCGCTTTTCATTATTGCCCCGACGGTTTCATCCGGTTGATTCTGTCCATGATCGAACGTTGACCATTGGCGTTTTCCGGTGTTACGTTTCTGCTGGTCGGGCAGCATGTCGGGGGTGGTAATCCCAGGTCAGGCCCCATGTTCGCCACTATTTGGTCGGTCTGCTGAAGGCGCGGTCCCCGCCGGGATTTCGCCCATTGTCGCCCGCCTGGAGTCAGGCAATATCCGATCCCCATCTGGCGGGTCGGCCGCATCCCACGGTCACAAGGAGATTTGTCATGACCGGTTTTTTCCGACGTAAGGCGGCTGTGGTGGCGATCGCAGCCCTGGCGCTGGCCCTGGCCGGCGGCGGGATCGCTGCGGCGAAGCCCACGAACGGA
Organism: Micromonospora fiedleri; assembly: GCF_016774385.1. Lineage (NCBI taxonomy): Bacteria > Bacillati > Actinomycetota > Actinomycetes > Micromonosporales > Micromonosporaceae > Micromonospora > Micromonospora fiedleri. The sequence continues at coordinate 446,024 of NZ_JAETXL010000001.1, read as the reverse complement.
GCAGTCGAGACGGCCGCCCGGGGTGGCCAGCAGCCGGCGGTCACCGCAGCGTCGCTGAAGAGCGCCAAGGCCGCGTTGGCCAAGGGCGACTCGATCGGCACCCAGGCGGTCGGCTTCTACGCCACGGTGGTCAACGGCAACGGCACCAAGGCGCGCGGTGACGGCGTGGTCATCAAGTACGGCGTCGGGCAGTACGAGGTGCAGTTCGGTTCCAACGTCACCGGCGGCGTCTACTTCGCCACGATCGGCCGGCCGGACGCGTGCTGCATCCCGGCGGGTGGGGAGGCCGTGGTGGCGGCTCGCCTGCAGACCCCCAACGGCGTCTTCATCCAGACGCGCAACTCCACCGGCAGCCCCGCCGACCTGCCGTTCCACCTCCTCGTGCACCGCTGATCCGCAGGTCGTACCCGTACCGTCGCCGGTCCCTCTCGTGGGGGCCGGCGACGGCGCGTGCCGTGCCCGGTTAACTCCTCGACGGTGCCGCCCGGTCGGGTCTGCGTGCTCCCGACCGGTCCAGGCCGTAACGGCGTTGCCGCGCGGTCTGGGTGTGCGAAGGCCGGAAATTCCGACGTTTGTCCGACGGTCGGCTCGGGAAGCAAGCACCGTGACGGACATCTCGGACACCATGGCCAGCCTGCCCAGCCCGGCCGATCCGGACGCGACCGCGGCCGAGCTGGAGCAGACGCTCAACGAGGTCAGACGGGTGATCGTCGGGCAGGATCAGCTCGTCGAACGCCTGCTCATCGCCCTGCTCGCCAACGGGCACTGCCTGCTGGAAGGCGTTCCCGGGGTGGCCAAGACACTTGCCGCGCAGACCCTCGCGACGGTCGTCGGCGGCACCTTCTCCCGGATCCAGTTCACCCCCGACCTGGTGCCCTCGGACATCGTCGGCACCCGCATCTACCGGGCCTCGAAGGAGAGCTTCGACGTCGAGCTCGGCCCGATCATGGCGAACCTGGTGCTGGCCGACGAGATCAACCGGGCTCCGGCGAAGGTGCAGTCGGCGCTGCTGGAGGCGATGGCCGAACGGCAGGTCTCGATCGGTGGACGCAGCTACCCGGTGCCGGAGCCCTTCCTCGTGCTGGCCACCCAGAACCCGATCGAGTCGGAGGGGGTCTACCAGCTGCCCGAGGCGCAGCGGGACCGCTTCCTCATGAAGATCGTCGTCGACTATCCGGACGGCGCTGACGAGTTGGCCATCCTCTACCGGATGAGCGCCGACCGTCCCCGGTCGCACCAGGTGCTGCGGCCGGACCGGTTGCGGGAACTCCAGCTGCGCGCCCGGCAGGTCTTCGTCCACCACGCCATCGCCGAGTACATCGTCCGGCTCATCCTGGCCACCCGCGACCCGGCCCGGTACGGCATGCCGGAGATCGCCCCCCTGCTCGCGTACGGTGCCAGCCCGCGCGCCACCCTCGGCCTGGTTGCCGCCGCGCGGGCCCAGGCCCTGCTCCGCGGCCGCGAGTACGTGCTGCCGGACGACGTCCGGGACCTGGCCGTGGACGTGCTGGCCCACCGGCTGGTGCTCTCCTTCGACGCGGTCGCCGACGGGATCAGCGCCGAGGCGGTGGTGCACCGACTGGTCGAGGTGGTGCCGCTGCCGAGGGTGGCCAACGGCCAGCCGGAGTACGTCGCCGATCTGGCGGCCGCGTGATGAGACGCGGGCGCGTCCCGGTGCCCGTAGCGGCGGACCCGACGCTCACCGACCTCACCCCGAACCAGCGGCTGCGTCGGCTCGAACTCACCGTCACCCGCCGCCTCGACGGCCTGCTGCACGGCGAGCGTCGCGGGCTGCTGCCCGGACCGGGCAGCGAACCCGCCGGCAGCCGCGAGTACCGGCCCGGTGAGGACGAGGTACGCCGGATGGACTGGTCGGTGACCGCCCGGACCACCGTCCCGCACGTGCGGGAGGTCGACGCCGACCGGGAGCTGACCACCTGGCTGCTGGTCGACGCCAGCCCCAGCATGGAGTACGGCACCGCCGAACTGGACAAGCGGGAACTGGCCGTGGCAGCGGTCGCCGCCATCGGCTTCCTGACCGCCGGGGCGGGAAACCGGCTCGGCGCACAGGTGCTCACCCCGTACGGGCTGCACCGGGTGCCGGCCCGGGGCGGACGCAGCCACCTGATCGGGCTGCTGCGCGGGCTGCTGGCCGCGCCCCGGCAGACCGGCGAGCCGGACGGCCACCGGCCGGCCGACGAGATCGACCTGTCCACGGCGTTGGCGGCGGTGCACCGGACGGCCCACCGGCGAGGTCTGGTGGTGGTGATCTCGGACTTCCTGGACGGGCTGCCCGACGATCCACACTCACCGGCCACCTGGGAACGTCCGCTGCGCCGGTTGTCCGTCCGGCATCAGGTGCTCGCGGTGGAGGTCGTCGATCCCCGCGAACTGGAACTGCCGGACGTCGGGCTGATCACGCTCGCCGACCCCGAGACCGGCCGGCGACGCGAGGTCTGGACCGGCGACCCGGGGCTGCGCGAACGGTACGCGGCAGCCGCCGCCGCGCAGCGGGACCAACTCCGGCAGGCGCTGCGCCGGGCCGGGGCGACCCACCTCGCGTTGCGTACCGACCGGGACTGGGCGGCGGACATCGTGCGGCACGTGCACACCCAGCGCCGGCTGGCCCTGGCACCGGCCGCACCGAGGCGGGGAGGCGCGGCATGATCTGGGAGTCGCCCATCCGGCTCTGGCTGCTGCTCGGGGTGGCCGCCCTGGCCGTGGCGTACCTGGTGGCGCAGCGCCGCCGCAGCCGGTACGCCGTCCGCTTCACCAACCTGCGCCTGCTCGACCGGGTGGCGCCCCAGCGCCCGACCTGGCGTCGACACCTGCCGGCCGGCCTCTTCCTGGCCATGCTGGCGTTGCTCGTGGTCGGCTTCGCCCGGCCGACGGCCGAGGTGCGGGTGCCCCGGGAACGCGCCACCGTGATGGTCGCCGTGGACGTCTCCACCTCGATGCTCGCCACCGACGTCGACCCGGATCGGCTCAGCGCCGCCAAGAGCGCCGCCCGGGACTTCGTCGACGGGCTGCCCAGGGAGTTCAACGTCGGACTGGTGGCCTTCGCCGGCAGCGCCGCCGTGCTGGTCCCGCCGAGCACCGACCGGGAGGCGCTGCACGACGGGATCCGACGCCTCGCCGAAGGCATCACCGGGGTGCAGGGTACGGCGATCGGGGAGGCGATCAGCACCTCGCTGGGCGCGGTCAAGGCGCTGGACGAGCAGGCCACCACGCAACCGCCGCCGGCCCGGATCATCGTGCTCTCCGACGGCGCGAACACCTCCGGCATGGATCCGATGGAGGCCGCCGCCGAGGCGGTCGCCTTCGAGGTGCCGGTGCACACCATCTCGTTCGGTACACCGGGTGGCTTCGTGGACCGGGGCGGGCGGCCGATCCAGGTGCCGGTGGACGGGGAGACGTTGCAGGCCGTGGCCGAGCAGACCGGGGGTGCCTTCCACCAGGCCGACACGAGCGACGAGTTGCATGCCGTCTACGACGACATCGGCAGTTCGGTGGGTTGGCGCAAGGAACGGCAGGACATCTCGGCCCGGTTCATCGGGCTCGGGTTGGTGTTCGCGATGGGCGCGGCGTTCGGCTCGATGCGCTGGTTTTCCCGCCTGCCCTGACCTGGCTTGACCGGTGTCGGTCGGCTCGACCGGGATCGGTCGGCGGGACCGGTGTCGGCCCGGGGCGGCAGCGGCCGCAGACGTGAGGAGCGTAGGTATGGCAGTGCAGACCGGACTGGGCGAGCCCCGTGGGCCCTGGTTCGTCTCGCCGGAATTCGACCCGTACGGCGGGGACGGGACGGGGCAGGCCGCCGGGACGCGCGACGGGGCGGCGTGGGGTTGGCGTCGCCGGCTGATGGCCGGGCTGGCGGTGCTGGCCCTGTCGACCGGCTCGGGGGCGGTGGCCGGCGGTTGGGTGGCCAGTCGGGGAATTCCCGAACCGGCCGCGGCGTCGGCCGCGCCGGTGCCGGCCGAACTGGTCACCGCCGCCGAGAAGACCGTGCCCGGGGTGGTGTCGGTGCTGGTGGGTGGGGCCACCGGTTCCGGCTTCGCCGTCGACTCCGAGCAGCACATCATCACCAACGACCACATCCTGGCCAAGGGGCGCGGTGGCCCGGTGACGGTGGAACTGCCGGACGGCCGCCGGTTCAGCGCCGAGGTGGTCGGTCGGGAGCCGGGCAGCGATCTCGCGGTGCTGAAGGTGCCGGCGTCTGCCGGGCTGGCGTCGCTGCCACTGGCCAAGCCGGGCTCGACCCGGGTCGGTGAGCCGGTGCTGGCCGTCGGGTCGCCGCTCGGGCTGTCCGGCACGGTCACCGCCGGGATCGTCAGCGCGCTCGACCGCCAGGTGCGCCTCGGGGACAACCGACACCGGGCGGTGCAGACCGACGCCTCGATCAACCCGGGCAACTCCGGTGGCCCGCTGGTCAACGCCCGAGGCGAGGTGGTCGGGGTGAACACCGCCATCGCCACCATCGACGGCAACGGCTCGATCGGCATCGGCTTCGCCATCCCCATCGAACAGGTGCAGCAGACCGCCGACACGATCATCGGCAAGGGCGGCTGAAATCACGGAGAGCGACTGTCCGATTACGGGGAGATCGGGCGAACTGTCGGATTCCGGCGATCGATGATCGGAGAATGGAAATATTACGCTGAGTATGGATACTGGCGTGGGTGGAGCGTCCTCTCATCGCGGTCCTCCTGCTGGTGGGCCTCATCATCGGAACTGGCGTGGGCTCGTCGTACGCCCGTGCCCGGCGGGGTTGGAACGACTACCAGACCGCCAAGAAGACCGTGCCCGGCGCCCGCCGTGCCGCCTGGTTGCTGATCAAAGTGGTCACCACGAAGATCGGGGTGATCCTGCTGCTGCTGATCGGGGCGGTCGCCTACGCCGCAGCCGGTGGCGAGGACGGGTCGGAGCCCGCGCCGCCGAACCCGAGCAGTACTCCCGACGAGCGGCCGGCGCGCTAGCCTCAGGGCGTGGACGACGGACTGCGGGTGACCGATCGGTGGGTCGTGCCCGCCGCCGAGTTGCGGGAGCGCTTCTCCCGGTCATCCGGGCCGGGCGGGCAGGGCGTCAACACCGCCGACTCCCGGGTGGAGCTGAGCTTCGACTTGGCCGGCTCGCCCAGCCTGCCGGAGTCGCTGCGGACCCGGGCGCTGGACCGGCTCGCCGGGCGGTTGGTCAACGGCGTGCTGACCATCGCCGCCAGCGAGCACCGGGCCCAGTTGGCCAACCGGGAGGCGGCCCGGGAGCGGTTGGTGGCGCTGCTGCGCGAGGCGGTCGCCCCACCACCACCTCCGCGTCGGCCGACCAGGCCGTCGCGGGGGGCCAAGGAGCGGCGGCTGGCCGACAAGAAGCGCCGTTCCCAGCGCAAGCGCGACCGCCGGGTGGACGGCGACTAGGCACACGGTGACATGGCAGCGCAAACATTGATGTTCTTTGTTTTTGTTGATTGAATGCGCGCGGGAGCGACCGGGCTGTCACACCACCAACGACACGTGACAGGAGTTCCACCACCATGCTCCGTAGGTCTCTGCGCAACGCCGCCGCCGGCTTCGCGGCCGTCGTCCTCACCGTCACCGCCTGGTCCGCGCCTCCGTCCTCGACCGCCCCCTCCAGCCAGTACGCCTCGCCGGTCGCCGCGACGGCAGCGCTCGCCGATCCGGTACGGATCATGCCGCTCGGCGACTCCATCACCGGCTCACCGGGCTGCTGGCGCGCACTGCTCTGGAACCGCCTCCAGTCCACCGGGCACACCGCCATCGACTTCGTCGGCACCCTCGGCCCGCAGGGCTGCGGTCAGCCGTACGACGGGGACAACGAGGGCCACGGCGGTTACCTGGCCACCAACGTGGCCAACCAGAACCTGCTGCCGGGCTGGCTGTCGGCGACCCGCCCGGACATCGTGCTCATGCACTTCGGCACCAACGACGTGTGGAGCAACATCGCCCCGACCACGATCCTCGCCGCCTACAGCAGGCTGGTGGATCAGATGCGCGCCAGCAACCCCACCATGCGCATCCTGGTCGCGAAGATCATCCCGATGGCGCCGAGCAGCTGCCCCGAGTGCGGCCAGCGGGCGGTGGCCCTCAACAACGCCATCGACGGCTGGGCGGCGGGCAAGACCACCACGCAGTCACCGATCGTCGTGGTGGACCAGTGGACCGGCTTCAACACCGCCACCGACACTTACGACGGGGTGCATCCCAACGCCGCCGGCGACCAGAAGATGTCCGACCGCTGGTATCCGGCCCTGGTGTCGGCCCTGACCGGCATCCCGACGCCGACGCCCACCCCCACGGTCACGCCGACGCCGACGGTCACGCCCACTCCGACGGTCACGCCGACGCCGACGGCGACCCCGCCGCCGGGCGGTTGCGTGGCGAGTTACCGTCTCGTCGGCCAGTGGCAGGGCGGATTCCAGGCGGAGGTGACGGTCAGCAACAACGGTGCGACCCCGCTCACCGGTTGGGTGGTACGGCTCGACTACACCGACGGTCAGCGGGTCAACCAGGCGTGGAGCGCCGAGGTGACCCAGACCGGCGCAGTGGTCACCGCGCGCAACGCCGCCTGGAACGGCACCCTGTCGCCCGGTGCGCAGACCACCTTCGGCTTCCTGGCCTCCGCCGGCAGCACCAACACCACGCCGACGGCCCACTGCTCCCGGTCATGACCACCGCTGCGGGGCTACCGACCAGGTGGCCCCGCAGCCTCGGTCCGGCTCGGCTTGGCCCGCAGCCTCGGTCCGGCTCGGCTTGGCCCGCAGCCTCGGTCCGGCTCGGCGTGGGGGCGTCAGGCCGGTGCCGGTTGCTCCACTGTCTCCAGCAGCGTCGCGCAGACCTCGATCAGCCGAGCCCGGAGTCGACCGGCGCGCTCCGCGAACTCGCGTTGCCGCGTCACGTACTCGGCCTTGCCCTCCGGTGTCTCGATGGCCACCGCCGGCTCCCCGTAGGACGACAGGTCGTACGGCGACGCCTGCATGTCCAGCAGCCGGATGTCCCGAGCCAGCTCGAAGCAGTCCAACGTCAGCTCACCGGGGACGGCGGGGCCGAGCTTGGTCGCCCACTTGTGACAGTCCATCGCGGCGTGCAGGCAACCCGGCTGGTCGAGGTCGACCTGGCTGGCGCGGGTGGGCCGCAGCCGGTTGAGGCCGACGGCCTCGGGGGTGAAGAACCGGAACGCGTCGAAGTGCGAGCACCTGATCTGGTGCGCCTCGACCACCGCGTCGGTGCCGTCCTGGCCGAGTCGCAGCGGGAGCGGGTGCCGGTGCTCGCGTTGGCGGTAGACCATCGCCCACTCGTGCAACCCGAAGCAGCCGGTGAAGGCCGGGCGGGTGGCGATCGCGGAGAGCAGTCGGTTGATGAAGCGTACCGATTCGGCCCGGTCGGCGAGGAACGCCGCCGCGTCGAAACCGACCGCGCCGTCGGAGTCGGTGACGTACCACCGCCACTGCCCGTTCGGTGCCGGGCCGTCCGGTCCCGGCTCCAGCCGTACGCCCACCCCGGGGTGCCAGCGCCGCAGCACCGATGGCCTGGTGCCGTAGTACTCGTACAGGAAGTCGTCGATCGCGTGACGTTGCCGCGCGGCCCGCCGCCGGCGGTGCCCGGCGGTGAGTGCGTCGGCACGCTCCTCGTGCGCCCGTGCGCGAGGCAGCCAGACGGCAGCCGACAGGCGGTCGGAGCCGGCGGGGGCGCAGGCGGCGGTCACCGTCCCAGGGTACGACCGCCGCCGGACCGCTGATCAGGGCACGTCCACCCGCACTCCGGCGGAGAAGACCCCGCTGCGCAGCTCCAGTCGCTGCGGCGCCTCGTCGCCGTTGACGGTGAAGACCAGCGGCAGCACCAGCCGGCTACCCGCCGCCATCGGCTCGGCGAAGACGTCCCGTCCCTGGTTGGCCCGCCGGGTGGCCTGCTCGTCGGTGGTGACCCAGTTGCCGTTCGCCAGGTACGCCCGTTGCAGCTTGCCGTGCCAGCTGTGGTGCTCCGGGGCCAGGTTCCGGACCCCGACCGTGGCCTGGCACTGCCGGGCGCCCTGACCCGGATCGCAGGTCATCCGGTAGACGGTGAACTCGAACGCGTCCTCGCGCAGCGGCACGCCCAGCCCGCCGCTGACCCCGCTGCCCTTCCACGCCCCGTTGGTCGGCTGGCTGTCGGTGTCGATCGCGGCGACCCGCCGGGTGGCGGTCCACGCGGCGGTGCCGAGCGTGGCCGCCAGCACCGTCGCGGCCACCGGCACGATCAACCAGACCGGCGGGGTACGACGACGTGTGGTGGGTCGGGGCGCGGCCGGTCGCGGATAGATCCGCCCCGGCCCGTCCGAGGCCAGCGCGGCCGCGACCGGGGGCCGCCGACGCCGCCAGGTGGCGAACCCCACCACGGCGAGGGCCAGCAGCACGGCCGCGCCGGCCAGCAGCGCGGGGACCTGACCGCGCCACCCCGAGGACTGCGTCGAGGGTGCCGCCGCGGTAGCGCCCGGGGCCGTCCAGGTGGCGGTCGCACAGTCGTACGGCTGACGACCGTCGACGGCGAAGGCGCACGCCGGGGCGGTCACCGGTTGCCGGGCCGCCGTACTGGTCAGCGTGGTGTCCAGCGTGGTGGTGCTGCGCGGCGGCAACTTCACCCGCCAGGTCACCTCGGTCGCCGTCGACCCGCCGGGGCGTACCTGCCGACCGCCGTCGCTGATCGCGGTCGCCGACACCCCCTGGGGTAATTCCTGGCGCACGGTGGTGTCCACCGGGGCGTTGCCGGCGTTGCGCACCTCGATCCGGTAGCCGGGTTGCGGGGTGCTCGCCGGTGCGACCATCACGCTGACCTTCGGCTTCGGCACTGGCGAGGCGACCCTCGTCGGAGTCGGTACGGCCGGCGGCGCCGAGGGCATCGTGGGTTCCGCCGTCGCCGCTGCCGGGTGCGGACGCCCCGCCGCCGCGGCGTCCGCGGTGGTGAGCGCCGGCAACGCCGGTACGGCGGCGGTGAGAAACCCCACGCAGTGCACGATCGCCGCGAGGGCCCTGTGGTGTCGTGTCGATGCAGGCATACGAACGAACCTCCGCCGCCGACGCTAGGTGGGCGGTGTCGTCGGGCGGGTACGAAGCGGTGAATCCGGCACCGAGGGTGATCGTCGGGGGTAAGCTGCCGCAGCTGGTCCGGGGGCGGGGCTAGATTGGCGGGGTGCGTATCGCTCGTTTCGCTCATGCCAAGGGAATGTCGTTCGGGGTCGTCGAGGGGGAGTCGGAGGCGGGTCCGGAAGGGCTCACCATCGCCGAGATCTCCGGGCACCCGTTCGGCCAGATAACGTTCAGCGGCCCCCGGTGGGCGCTGTCCGACGTCCGCCTGCTCTCACCGATCCTGCCCAGCAAGGTGGTCTGCGTCGGCCGCAACTACGCCGAGCACGCCGCCGAGCACGGCAGCGAGGTGCCGAGTGAGCCGCTGCTGTTCCTCAAACCCTCCACCTCCGTCATCGGTCCCCGCGACGCGATCCGGCTGCCCGAGTTCAGCAAGCAGGTCGAGCACGAGGCGGAGCTGGCCGTGGTGATCGGCGCACCCGGCGCCCGCCGCGCCGACCGGGCCGCAGCCGAGCGGGCCATCTTCGGCTACACCTGCGCCAACGACGTCACCGCCCGGGATCTGCAGCGCTCCGACAGCCAGTGGACCCGCGCCAAGGGATTCGACTCGTTCTGCCCGATCGGGCCGTGGATCTCCACCGGCCTCGACGTGAGCAACCTGGAGATCCGGTGTGAGGTGGGGCGCGACCCGGAGGAGATGGAGGTCCGTCAGCTGGGCCGTACCCGGGACATGGTCTTCGACGTGCCCGCCCTGGTGTCGTACATCTCGCACGTGATGACCCTGCTGCCGGGTGACGTCGTGCTGACCGGCACCCCGGCGGGGGTTAGCCCGCTCGTGGACGGGGATACGGTGACCGTCCGGATCGAGGGGATCGGCGACCTGACCAATCCGGTGGTATCCGCGACCTGATCGGGGCGTTTCAGCAGGTCAGGTGCGGTTTGGGGAAGTCGATTTGGCCTCCCGGTGCCGGGAGGGTAAAGTTTGATCCCGGCACCGCAAGGGGCCGATGGGGTATGGGGTAATTGGCAGCCCGACTGATTCTGGTTCAGTTAGTCTAGGTTCGAGTCCTGGTACCCCAGCGCAGCCGAGGTTCGTAAGAACCGAGGACGCTGGATTCTGGTAGGAATCCGGCCGAAGATCCGAAAGGGATTCGGCCGGGAGGTCTGGTAGAGTTCGGCGGCACCACCGCTAAGGTGGTGTCGCATTATGTTCTGGCCCCGTCGTCTAGCGGCCCAGGACGCCGCCCTCTCAAGGCGGTAGCGCCGGTTCGAATCCGGTCGGGGCTACAGGTAGAAGGTCACGGCTCGTTCCACCTGGGGACGAGCCGTTTCGCTTTCCGGCTCTCTCCGGCCCGACGTGGGTCCCGGCCCGCACGGGTGCAGAAGACCAGCTCACGCCTGCCGTCCGGTCCAGTTCGCGGCCGGCACGCCGATCCCACCCCACCCCGCTGATCGAGCGCGCGGAAACGCCGCTAGACTACTGCCGCACCGCCGGAGACGGCGGTGAACCAGGAAAGTTCTGGCCCCGTCGTCTAGCGGCCCAGGACGCCGCCCTCTCAAGGCGGTAGCGCCGGTTCGAATCCGGTCGGGGCTACAGGTAGTAGGAAACGGCTCGTCCCCACCTCGGACGAGCCGTTTCGCTTTTCGGCTCCCCACTGCGCCCTTCCCCGCGCGAGACGGCCACCCCCACCCCACCCCACCGCGGACGCCCCCTCCTCCGTCTGAGTTGATCAAGAGGTTTGCGTCTCGAATCGGCTGTTCGTAGACGCAAACCTCTTGATCAACCGGGGTCTGGGTGGGTCGGGGGAGGGGGTCGGGGTTAGAGGCCGGAGAGGCGTTGGCCGGCTCGGACGACGGCCATGGCGTGGCGTTCGCCGGGGCGGCGGCCGAGGCGTTCGATGGGGCCGGAGATGCTGATGGCGGCGATCACCCGGCCGGTACGGTCGCGGATCGGGGCTGAGACACTGGCCACACCGGCCTCGCGTTCGGCGACGCTCTGCGCCCAGCCTCGGCGGCGTACCTCGGCCAGGGTGCGGCCGGTGAACTTGGACCGGGGCAGCAGCGGCATCACCGCCTCGGGCGGCTCCCAGGCGAGCAGGATCTGGGCCGCCGACCCGGCGGTCATCGGCAGCACCGAGCCGACCGGGACGGTGTCCCGCAGGCCGCTGGCCCGCTCGGCGGCGGCCACACAGATCCGTTCGTCCGCTCTGCGAAGGTAGAGCTGGGCGCTTTCGCCGGTGGCGTCCCGCAATGCGGCCAGCAGTGGCTCGGCCGCGGTCAGCAGGACGTCCGGCGCGGCGTTGGCCAGCTCACCCAGGCGGGGGCCAGGGCGCCACCGCCCCTGGGTGTCCCGGACGAGCATCCGATGGATCTCCAGCGCCTGGGCCAGCCGGTGTGCGGTGGCTCGGGGCAGCTTGGTGCGTTCAACGAGTTCGGCCAGGCTGGCGCCGTCGACACAGGCGGCCAGGATGACCACCGCCTTGTCGAGAACGCCGACACCGCTCATACTGTGTCCCACAAGCCGAAATTTACCTCCCAGAATTTAGGATGTCCAGATGGTGGGAGCCACGACTCAGCCGAGAACCTTGGCCGAGAAGGTCTGGGACGCGCATGTCGTCCGGTCTGTCGCGGGAGAGCCCGATCTGCTCTTCATCGACCTGCACCTGCTGCACGAGGTGACCAGCCCGCAGGCGTTCGACGGGCTGCGGCTCGCCGGGCGCCCGGTGCGCCGTACCGACCTCACCCTCGCGACCGAGGACCACAACACCCCGACCGGGTACGCCGATCCCTCGTTCCAGCAGCGCCGTGGTGACCTGCTCACCATCGCCGACCCCACCTCGCGTACGCAGATCGAGACGCTGCGCCGCAACTGCGCCGAGTTCGGCGTGAAGCTGCACCCGCTGGGCGACGAGAACCAGGGCATCGTGCACGTCATCGGCCCGCAGCTCGGGCTCACCCAGCCCGGCATGACCATCGTCTGTGGCGACTCGCACACCGCCACCCACGGCGCCTTCGGGGCACTGGCCTTCGGCATCGGCACCAGTGAGGTCGAGCACGTGCTGGCCACCCAGACGCTGCCGCAGGCCCGGCCGAAGACCATGGCGGTCACCGTCAACGGTCAGCTCGGCCCCGGCGTCACCGCCAAGGACCTGGTCCTCGCGCTGATCGCCAAGGTCGGCACCGGTGGCGGGCGCGGGCACATCGTCGAGTACCGCGGCGAGGCCATCCGGGCGCTGTCCATGGAAGGCCGGATGACCATCGCCAACATGTCGATCGAGTGGGGTGCCAAGGCCGGCATGATCGCGCCGGACGAGACCACCTTCGCGTACCTCAAGGGGCGGCCCAACGCGCCTACCGGCGACGACTGGGACGCGGCGCTGGCCTACTGGCGGACGCTGCCCACCGACGAGGGCGCGACCTTCGACGCCGAGGTGGTCCTGGACGCCGCCGAGATCACCCCGTTCGTGACCTGGGGCACCAACCCCGGGCAGGGTGCCCCGCTGGGCGCGGTCGTGCCGGACCCGGAGGAATTCGGCACCGACGCGGAGCGGGCCGCCGCCCGTCGTGCGCTGGAGTACATGGACCTGCGGCCCGGCACGCCGCTGCGGGACCTCGCCGTCGACGTGGTCTTCGTCGGCTCCTGCACCAACGGCCGGCTGGAGGACCTGCGGGCCGCCGCGGACGTGCTGCGCGGTCAGCGGGTCGCCGAGGGCGTACGCATGCTGGTGGTGCCCGGCTCCGCCGCCGTGCGGGAGGCCGCCGAGGCCGAAGGGCTGGACAAGGTCTTCACCGACGCCGGTGCCGAGTGGCGCTTCGCCGGCTGCTCGATGTGCCTGGGCATGAACCCGGACACGCTCTCCCCGGGGCAGCGTTCCGCCTCGACCTCCAACCGGAACTTCGAGGGTCGCCAGGGTCGGGGTGGGCGTACCCACCTGGTGAGTCCGCCGGTCGCCGCCGCGACCGCAGTGGCCGGCCGACTGGCTGCTCCCGCCGATCTGTAGAAGGGCTTGCGACAGATGGAGAAGTTCACCACGCACACCGGCACCGCGGTGCCGCTGCGCCGTTCCGACGTGGACACGGATCAGATCATCCCGGCCGTCTACCTGAAGCGGGTGACCCGTACCGGTTTCGCGGACGGGTTGTTCAGCGCGTGGCGCGAGGACCCGGGATTCGTACTCAACGATCAATCTTATTCCGGAGCATCGATTCTCGTCGCCGGTCCGGAGTTCGGCACCGGATCCTCGCGCGAGCACGCCGTCTGGGCGCTGCGCGACTACGGGTTCCGAGTCGTGATCGCACCCGGCTTCGGTGACATCTTCCGCGGCAACGCGCTCAAGGAAGGGTTGCTTCCGGTAGAGCTGGAATTGAAAGCCGTCGAGGAGATCTGGGGTCTGGTCGAGGCCGACCCCGGCACCGCGATCACCGTGGATCTGACCACCCGCCAGGTCCAGGCCGGTGCCGCCACGTGGTCGTTCCCGCTCGACGATTTCAGCCGCTGGCGGCTGATGGAGGGCTTGGACGACATTGGACTCACCCTCCGGCACGAGGCGCAGATCAGTACCTTCGAGGCCACCCGGCCGTCCTTCCTGCCCCGGGTCGCATAGCCGTTCGCCGCGTTCCATCGCCGATTTCGCCCCCACCGGTGCCACCGGTGGGGGCGAATCCGTTACGACACAAGGGCTTTTTTCCACCGAATGTTTGTGTCCCGGCAGCACAGGGCATACCGTGCGCGCAGAATGGCTCGCGTCGAGTCAGTTGCACAATCAGGAGGAAGTCGTGAACAAGGCCGAGCTCATCGAGGCGCTCGCCGTTCGCCTGGGGGACCGGAAAACGGCGACGGCCGCGCTAGACGCGGTCCTCGCTGAGGTCCAGGCGGCGGTCACCAAGGGCGAGAAGGTGGCGATCACCGGATTCGGAGCGTTCGAGAAGCGCGTTCGGGGCGCTCGAACAGCGCGCAACCCGCGTACCGGCGAGGCGGTGAAGGTCAAGAAGACCTCCGTCCCGACCTTCCGCCCCGGCGCCGGGTTCAAGGAGATGGTGGCCAGCGGCAAGGTGCCGAAGGCCACGGCGGCGGCGAAGAAGGTAGCCGCAGCCACCGCCAAGACCACCGGCGCGAAGGCGACCGGCGCAAAGGCCGCCGGAGCGAAGGCGACCGGGGCGAAGGCGACCGGGGCGAAGGCGACCGGGGCGAAGGCGACCACCGCGAAGAAGACCGCCACCGCCACCAAGACCACGGCGGCCAAGAAGACCACCGCGACGAAGACGACCGCAGCGGCCAAGAAGACGACCGCGGCCAAGAAGACCACCGCGGCCAAGAAGACCACCACCAAGAAGGCCACTCCGGCGAAGAAGACCGCGACCAAGAGCACCGCGGCGGCCAGCAAGACCACGGCCGCCAAGAAGGCTCCGGCGAAGAAGGCACCGGCCAAGAAGGCGGCAACCCGACGCTGAGCCGGTCGTACGACGAGGGCGCCCACCACACCGGTGGGCGCCCTTCGCCGTGTCCGGGCCCGATCGCCTTGCAGGCGTTGACCGACGCGCCGTACGGCACCAGAATCGCCGCACACCCTCGGCGAAATGAGAACCGTGCTGCGCCACCGTCACCTCGCCACCGTCACCCTGGCGCTGGGCCTCGTCGTCCTCACCGACGTGCTCCGCGTCTTCCTGCCGTCGGTCATCACCATCTTCGGGCAGGCCGCGTCGACCCCTGCCGAGCTGCTCGGCGCGTTCGCGCTCGGCTGGTTCGTGCTCGCCCTCGCCGCACCGCCCCTCGTCGTACGGGTCGGTGCCCGTCCTGTCGGTCTGGTGGCCCTGGTCGTACTGGGCGCCGCCCGACTGGCCCTCACCGTGGCTCCTGGCGGCCGTACGCAGCTCTGGCTGGCCACCGCCGGCCTGCTGGCCGGGCTGGTGTGGCTGGCAGCGACCGCGAGTCAGGTCACGCATCCGGTGCCCGGACTGGTCTACGGGCTGACCGCCGGGGCGCTCGGCCACGCGGTGTTCGCCACCCACGACCCGGTGTGGTGGGGGCGGTGGCAGGCGTGGCTGCCCAGCGTCGCCGTGGTGGCGCTGGTGCTGGTCGCGGCGGTCGCGTCCGCCCGGCGACCGGACGTCGACGAGCGGGACGGCGACGCCACGACGCTGCCACCGGCCCGAAGCTGGCTGCTCGCCGGGCCGTCGTTGCTGCTGGGCGGCATGCTCGCGCTGTCACCGGCGGTCGCCGGCACCGCGAATTCGTTCTGGTTCGGCCACGCCGGCACCGCCGAACCGCCCCTGTTCGCCCTGGCACCGCTGACCGGCGCGGTGGCGCTGTTCGTGTTCTGCGCGCTGTACCCGTCGCCGCAGGGCCGGTGGCGTCCGCTGTTTCCGGTGCTGCTGCTGGCCGGAACGCTGCTGTTCGGATACGGGCCACCCTCGGCCCTCGGCGTCGCGATGCTGCTCGCCGCAGCGGGTCTCGGTGGCTGCCTGGCCCTCACGACCGCCCAGCGGGGTCCGTCGACCGTCGCCCGGCGCGGGTACGCGGCGATCGGCGGCATGCTGGTCTTCGCCGTCGCGACGGTGCTCTTCTACGCCGCCTACGACATCGGCTACCCCAACGGATGGCTGCCCGTCGTGGTCGCGGTGGTGGTGGGCGCCATCGCGCACGGTGGACGGCTGTCGGCACCCGGTGCCGCGCCGTCCCCGGTCGACGCCACCACCGAGCCGACGCGCCCGGTAACCGCTGCCCGGCCGGTACAGGCCTGGCTGGCGGCCCTGCTGGCTGCCCTGGTCGCCCTCGCCGCCGCGGTAATGCACGGTCCGTGGTTGACGGCGACCAACCGGCCCGGACCGCCGACGCAGATACGACTGGTGGCGTACAACATCCGGATGGGCTTCGGCCTGGACGGGCGGCTCGACCTGGCCGCTCTCGACCGAGCGATCGGGCGGGCCGACGTGGTGCTGCTCAGCGAGGTCGACCGTGGCTGGTTGCTCAACGGCGGCCACGACACCCTGCACCTGCTGGCAACCCGCCTGGAGATGCCGTACGTCTTCGCGCCGGCCGCCGGGGCGCTCTGGGGCGATGCGGTGCTGAGTCGCTGGCCGGTCCGGCAGGCGCAGACCCGCGCGCTACCCGCAGTGGGCGCACCCACCGGTGCGCAGGCTCTCGGCGTCACCGTCGACTTCAGCGACGGCGTGCGGCTGGCGGTGGTGAGCACCCACCTGCAACCCCCACCCGGTACGGATCCGGTGGTGCAGGCCCGAGCGGTCGCCGAGTTCGCCACCGCGTACGCCGACGGCAGGCCGCTGGTGGTCGCCGGTGACTTCAACACCGAGCCGGGCGATCCGGCGTTCACGGCGCTCACCGACGCCGGGCTGGTCGACGCCTTCGCGGCCGTACGCCCGCTGCCCACCAGCCCGGCCGACGACCCGCGCACGCAGATCGACCACATCTTCGTCTCCCCGGACCTGCCGACCACCGACCCGGTCGCGATCGCCAGCACCGCCAGCGACCACCTGCCGGTCGCGGTGACCCTCAAGCTGCCACCCGGCACACCGCAGTGACAGCAGGCGGTCGTCGCCGGGCGGTCGCCAACGGGCGGGTGGTGGCTTGCGGACGGGCGTCGCACGACCAAGGGCACATCGCCGTGCCCCCTTTGCTCTGCTTCAACGGACGCAACGGTGTGCTGCGATAACCGTTGCGCCGGTTGGAGCAGAGCAAAGGGGGCACAGGGGAGTGGGGCAGCCCGTGCTGGCTGTGGTGCGGGACCGCTCAGAGGCGGCGCAAGGGGGGGTGGGGCTGCGCGGCGCTGGCTGTGGTGTGGGGTCGCTCAGAGGTGGTCGGCGGCGAGTAGTCGGCCGCCGGTGAAGGCGAGCAGCCAGCCGCCGCCCTTTCCGGTGGCGTAGTCGCCGGGCTGGCCGACGAGCCGTTCCAGCGCACCGGGGATGACCTTGCCCTGGCTGCAGGCGGCCACCGGCTCGCCCTGTGCCGCCAGCGCGGTGAGGGCCGCCGCGGCGGCCAGCGCGCACTCGTCGGTCTGCTGGCCGGCGCGTGGCTCGTCCAGGTCACCTGTGATCTCGATCGGCAGGTCGAGCAACGCGGCGGCCGGGTCGAGGGTCTGTACGCACCGGCGGGCCGAGGCGGAGATCAGGCGGGTCGGACGGATCAGCGCGATCAGCGGGGCCAACGCGTGTGCCTCGGACCAGCCTCGGGCGTCCAACGGGCGGCCGGTGTCCGGGCCGGACCAGCCCAGTCGCTCACCGGCGTGGCCGTGCCGGACCAGCAGGATCGCCGCGGTGACCTGGGGCAGCGCGGCGAACGCGGCCAGCACCTGGGCGTCATGCGGGTAGCTGACCAGCGCCACCGCGTCGTCCACACCCAGCCAGCGCATGTCGTCGACCTCGGTGCCGGGCTGGAAACCGCCGGTGCCCACCGCCCGCATCGACCAGTAGTCGACCGTCTTGAGCAGGCCCTCGCTGCGGTACTGCACGCTGGGCAGGCGCACCTGCGGTACGGCCTGGGCGTCGGCCTCCTCGGCGACCTCCCGGGCGGCGGCGAGTAGCGGATGCTCGCCCGGCTCCAGTTTGCCCTTCGGCAACGTCCAGTCCCCGTACCGGGGGCGGTGCACCAGGCACACCTGGACGCTGCCGTCCGGCGCCGGCCGCCACACCACCCCGCCGGCCGCCCGGATCACGGCCACGCCGGCTCCGGAAGGCGGGTCCTGCCGGCGACCGGCGACCGCCAGGTCCTCCTCGTTGACCATCTGCTCAGCCTATGCCCGCGCGCTCACCCGGCGGTGCTGCCGACCCGACGCAGCAACAGATCCTGCAGGTGGACCAGCGGTGCCGTCGGCGTGCCGCTGCGCCGGGTCCAACTGCCGTCGGCGCTCAACTCGAACGCGTCGACGTCCGGGCTCATCGCGGCCTGGAGCACGTGGTCCAGTTCGGCGCGGGCCACCGGGTCGCTGACCTGGACCAGTGCCTCGA
Source organism: Micromonospora fiedleri (assembly GCF_016774385.1). Lineage (NCBI taxonomy): Bacteria > Bacillati > Actinomycetota > Actinomycetes > Micromonosporales > Micromonosporaceae > Micromonospora > Micromonospora fiedleri. Next base: position 427,996 of record NZ_JAETXL010000001.1, on the reverse strand, counting down.
CCCGTCGGTCCAGGTTGCGGTGCATCATGTCGGCCGACCCGATCCAGAACTCGGCGTCGCCGTTGTTGCCGAAGCGGAAGATCCGGGAGTGTTCCAGGAAACGGCCGAGGATGGAACGGACCCGGATGTTGTCCGAGAGCCCGGGTACGCAGGGACGCAGCGTGCACATCCCCCGGATGATCAGGTCGACGTGCACACCCGCCTGGGAGGCCCGGTAGAGGGCGTCGGTGATGGCCTCGTCGACCAGCGAGTTGACCTTGAACTGCACCAACCCGGGCATGCCGAGCCGGACCTGGGTGATCTCCCGTTCGATCCGTTCGATCAGGCCGCCCCGGATGCCCTGCGGCGCCACCAGCAGTCGCCGGTACGCGGTCTGCCGGCTGTAACCGGTGAGCACGTTGAACAGGTCGGTCAGGTCCGCGCCGATCTCCGGGTCGGCGGTGAGCATGCCGAAGTCCTCGTACAGGCGGGCCGTCTTGGGGTGGTAGTTGCCCGTGCCGATGTGGCAGTAGCGGCGGATCTGGTTGCCCTCCTGGCGTACCACCAGGGCGGTCTTGCAGTGGGTCTTGAGACCGACCAGCCCGTAGACCACGTGGCACCCGGCGCGTTCCAGCGTGCGGGCCCATCCGATGTTTGCCACCTCGTCGAAACGGGCCTTCAACTCGACCAGCACCACCACCTGCTTGCCGGCCGCGGCCGCCTCGACCAGCGCGTCCACGATCGGGGAGTCGCCGCTGGTGCGGTACAGCGTCTGCTTGATGGCCAGCACGTGCGGGTCGGCGGCGGCCTGCTCGATGAAGCGTTGCACGCTGGTGGCGAACGAGTGGTACGGGTGGTGCACCAGCACGTCCCCGTCGCGCAGGGTGGCGAAGACGCTGCGCGGCACCTCGCCCTCGGCCAGTCGGGGATGGGTGGCCGGCACGAAGGGCGGATCCTTCAGGTCGGGCCGGTCCGCCTCGCCGTAGAGCTGCCACAGGGCGGACAGGTCGAGCAGCCCGCGGACCCGCAGTACGTCCTGGGCGTCCATGTCCAGTTCGCGGACCAGCAACTCCAGCATGTGATCGGAGATCGACGCGGCGACCTCCAGCCGGACCGGAGGACCGAACCGTCGCCGGGCCAGTTCCCGTTCGAGTGCCTGGAGCAGGTCTTCGTCGCGGTCCTCGTCGACCTCCACCTCGGCGTTGCGGGTGACCCGGAACAGGTGGCACTCCACCACCTGCATGCCGGAGAAGAGTTGACCGAGGTGGACCGCGATCAGGTCTTCCACCGGCAGCATCCGTACGCCGGGCTGGTCCCGGTCGACCCGGACGAACCGGGGCACGTTGTTGGGCACCTTGACCCGGGCGAACAGTTCGGCCCCACCGTCCGGATCGCGTACCGACACGGCCAGGTTCAGCGACCGGCCGGAAATGTACGGAAAGGGGTGCGCCGGGTCGACCGCCAGCGGGGTGAGCACCGGGAAGATCTGCTCGCGGAAGTAGCTGCGCAACCGTTCCCGCTCGCTGTCGCCGAGGTCGGACCAACGCAGCACCCGGATGCCCTCCGCCGCCAGCTTCGGCGACACGTCGTCGATGAAGCAGGCGGCGTGCCGCGCCACCAGGTCGGCCGCCTTCGCGGCGACCCGTTCGAGTTGGGTACGCAGGGGCAACCCGTCGCCGCCGCGTACCGGCAGGCCGGCGGTGAGCCGCCGTTTCAGCCCGGCGACCCGCACCATGTAGAACTCGTCGAGGTTGCTGGCGAAGATGGCGAGGAACTTGGCCCGCTCCAGCAGCGGCGTGCGGTGGTCCTCGGCCAGCGCCAGGACCCGGGCGTTGAAGTCGAGCCAGGACAGCTCCCGGTTGAGGAACCGGTCCTCCGGCAGCGGCCGGTCGAACGAGGTCTCCTGGTCGGCGGGTTCCGGCAGGCCAGCCCCGGAGACCGGGTCCAGCACCTCCTCCAGCCCGGCGGAGGAGGCGGCCGGGTCGGTGCCGACGGGGTGGTCCGGGCGTTCGCGAGGGGTGCTCACCCGCCCATAATCACCCGGACAGGGTTAACACAAATTGAACTTGAGCTGGGATATCAGGGCATCGTCGGCAACGTCACCCGAACGACGTCCCCACCGGCGTCGGTCTCCACCCGGACCCGCTGCCCCAGCCGCAGCAGCCGCAGCCCGGAGGCGTCGAAGGCGCGGGCGGGGAAGGGCAACTCGGTGCCGTCGTCGAGCAGCAGCAGCCCGCTGCGGGTCGCCGCGTCGAATGTCGCCACCGTGCCCTGCATGCCCAGCACCGTACACGGGATGCGGTGCGACCGAGTCCCAGCCCGGCCACGAGGAGATCCGGCCGGTTTCCGCCCGGTCACCAGGGCGAGTCCGGCCGGTCTCCGTCCGGCTCCAGGGCGGCCCGGTCGGGTTCAGCCGGTCGGGCAGCCGGCGGCCAGCGCCGCGGTGCGCGGGCCGAGCCCGAGGCGGGCCGCGGCCAGCAGGTCGTCGGCGGTGTCGACATCCCGACGCAGGCTGGGCCAGTCACCGGCCAACGCGCGGGCGCCGCTGGCCGCGTGTGCCGTGGCCGAGTCGGGCCCGAACCGGGGATCCAGGGGTACGCCGGGAGGTGCCGCCAGCAGCACCGTACCGCTGCCGGGGGCGTCGCTGACGAAGGACCGTACGCCTGCCGGAGTCCTGCGGGCCTCGGCCAGCGCGGCGGCCAGTTCGGCCGGGCGCAGCGCGGGCAGGTCGGCGGTGAGCCCCGCCACCCACCCGGCGGCACCGGTCGCACCGTGCCGGAACGCGGCGTTGAGGCCGGCGTCCGGGGCGTCGGGCAGCACCTGGGCGCCGGCCAGCCGGGCCAGCGCGCTCACCCGGGGATCGTCGGTGACCACCCGGATCTGGACCAGCGGCGCACAGGCACTCACCGCGGCCAACGTGTCGGCGGCCAGTGCCAGCGCCAACTCCTCGTGCGGCACGCCGGGCAGCCCGCCGCGCAGCCGGGTCTTCGCGGCGGTCAGACGCTTGACCGGTACCACCACGGTCCATGGCTGACTCACACTGTCATCCTGCCAGCCGCGCGTCGGTACCCTCACTGGCCGTACCAGGGGCGAGCAGGCATGATTTCGGCTGCGGGCGTCACCGGTTCCTCCGGTGGACGGGGCGGGCACGAGGAGGCACGGTGGGTCGGCGCAGGCTGGGGTTCTGGCAATGGTTGGCCGTGGTGCTGGTCAAGCCGGTGATGACGATCTGGACCCGGCGTACCTGGCGGGGGATGGAGCACCTGGGCATCGACGGTCCGCTGATCATCGTGGCGAACCACATGTCGCACGCCGACCCGCTGGTCGCCGCCCACTTCATCTACGACTCCGGCCGGTGGCCGCAGTTCCTGGGCAAGGCGAGCGTGTTCAAGGTTCCGGTGATCGGCTGGATCCTGCACCGGTGCAAGCAGATCCCTGTCGAGCGGGGGACCGTCGATGCGGCCAAGTCGTTGGACGCCCTGATCAAGGCGCTCGGCGAGGGTGACGCCGTGGTGATCTACCCGGAGGGCACCATCACCCGGGACCCGGAGCTGTGGCCGATGAAGGGCAAGACCGGGGCGGCTCGACTGGCGTTGGCGACCGGCGCCCCGGTGGTGCCGGTGGTGATGTGGGGGCCGGAGCGCATCTTCGACCCACGCCGGTCCCGGCTCAACCCGCGTCCCCGGATCCCGGTGACCGTGGTGGCCGGGCCACCGATCGACCTGAGTCAGTGGGCCGGTGCCGCCCCGAGCCGCGCGGTGCTGGAGGAGATGACCGACGTGATCATGCTGCGGCTGCGGGACATGCTCGCCGAGATCCGGGGCGGCACACCACCACCGCTGTGGCAGCGCGGCGGTCGGACCAACATCGAGCAGCGGCGCCCGGAGGCGACGGCGTGAGTGGGCACGTGGCGGTGCTGGGCGCCGGTTCCTGGGGTACGGCGTTCGCGAAGATCCTGGCCGACGCCGGGCGGGACGTCACCATCTGGGCCCGGCGGCAGCCGATCGCCGACGTCATCCGCACGGAGCGACGCAACCCGGAGTACCTGCCCGACGTGGTGCTGCCGGATCGGGTCACCGGCACCGGCGACGCCGCCGAGGCGATCAAGGGCGCGGAGATGGTGGTGCTGGCGGTGCCGTCGCAGACGCTGCGGGGCAACCTCGCCGAGTGGGTCTCGCACCTGCACGCCGACGCCACGCTGGTCTCGCTGATGAAGGGCATCGAGCTCGGCACCACCAAGCGGATGAGCGAGGTGATCATCGAGACCGCGCAGGTGGCCGCGGACCGGGTGGTGGTCGTCTCCGGCCCCAACCTGGCGCCGGAGATCGCCGCCGAGCAGCCGGCCGCCACGGTGGTCGCCTGCACCGACGTCGACCGGGCCACCCTGGTGCAGCGCTCCATCACCACGCCGTACTTCCGGCCGTACACCAACGACGACGTGATCGGCTGTGAGCTGGGCGGCGCGGTGAAGAACGTGATCGCCCTGGCGTACGGCATCGCCACCGCGATGGGCTTCGGTCACAACACCCGGGCCATGCTGGTCACCCGGGGGCTGGCCGAAACCGCCCGGCTCGGGGTGGCGCTGGGCGCGGACCCGCTCACCTTCGCCGGCCTGGCCGGCATGGGTGATCTGGTGGCCTCCTGCTCGTCGCCGTCGGCGCGCAACCGCACCTTCGGTGAGCACCTGGGCCGGGGCGCCACGTTGGAGGAGGCGCGGGTGGCCACCCGGCAGACCGCCGAGGGGGTCAAGAGCGCGTTGGCCATCCGCGACCTGGCCCGCGCGCACGGCGTGGAGATGCCGATCACCGAGCAGGTCGAGCTGGTCTGTCACGAGGGCGTCGACCCGCGGGTCGCGGTACGCGCCCTGATGAGCCGTACCACGAAGCCGGAGTGAGAGCCGATGGGCGAGTACGAGTTCCTCTCCCCTGAGCAGTACGAGCACCGCCTGCCGACCGGCGGTGACGGCACCCGGTGCGTGCGCGCCGGCCTGCCCGCACCGCAACCGGGGCAGCCCTTCCTGCCGGGGCCGGTCTTCGCCGCGCCGTACCATCTCGATCCCCGACACGGTCCGGAGGCGGCGCCGAACGGGTACGGGCGCCCGGACAACCCCACCCGGCGGCTGCTGGAGGCGGCGATCGGCGAGCTGGAGGGCGGCGAGTGCCGGGTCTTCGCCAGCGGCCAGGCGGCCATCACCGGACTGCTGCTGGGGCTGCTGCGCGCCGGTGACGCGGTGGTGCTGCCCGCCGACGGGTACTTCCCGGTCCGCGCGTTCGCCACCGACACGCTCACCGGCAACGGGGTACGGGTGCTGCTGGCGCCGACCGCCGGGCCGTACCCGTCCTTCGACGGGGTACGCCTGGTGCTGGTGGAGACGCCGGCCAACCCGGGCCTCGACGTGGTGGACCTGCCGGCGCTGGCCGAGCGGGTGCACGCCGCTGGTGCCCTGCTGGCGGTGGACAACACCACCGCGACCCCGCTCGGGCAGCGCCCGTTGGACCTCGGCGCGGATCTGGTGGTCGCCTCCGGTACCAAGGCCCTGACCGGGCACTCCGACCTGCTGCTGGGCTACCTGGCCACCCGGTCACCGGAGCTGGTGGAGCGGTTCACCGCCTGGCGGACCACCACCGGGGCGGTGCCCGGCGCTTTCGACGCCTGGCTGGCGCACCGCTCGCTGGCCACCCTCGACCTGCGCCTGGCCCGGCAGAGCGCCAACGCCGAGGCCCTCGCCCGGCTGCTGGCCGACCGCACCGACGTGACCGGGCTGCGCTGGCCGGGCCTGCCGGACGATCCGGCCTACCCGGTCGCCTCGCGTCAGCTGCGCCGGATGCCGGGGGTGCTCTCCTTCGACCTGGGCGACGCCGAACGGGTCGCCCGGTTCCTCGACGCGACCCGGCTGGTCTCGGCGGCCACCTCCTTCGGCGGCCTGCACACCACCGCCGACCGGCGGGCCCAGTGGGGTGACGACACCACGGCGGGCTTCGTGCGGCTCTCCTGCGGCGTGGAGGACACGGTGGACCTGATCGCCGACGTGTCGGCGGCGTTGGATGCCAGCGCCTAGATGATCGCCGTCTCCTCGGCGGTACGGGCCGCCACGGTGGACCGGTTACGCCGGGCCGGTTGTGTCTGGGCCGAGGACGAGGCGCGGCTGCTCGTGGAGGCGGCCGACGACCCGCGGTCGCTCGCGGTCCTGGTCGACCGGCGGGTGGCCGGGGAGCCGCTGGAGTACCTGCTCGGCTGGGCGGAGTTCTGCGGCGAGCGGATCACCGTCGTACCCGGTGTCTTCGTGCCGAGGGCGCGGACCGCGGCGCTCGTCGCGGCGGCCGAGGCGGTGACCGGGCCGGCGGCGAGGGTGGTCGAGCTGTGTTGCGGCTCGGGTGCGCTCACCCGGGCGCTGGCGCGTCGACTCCACGCCCCACGGCTGCTGGCCGCGGTGGACGTGGACCCGGCCGCGGTGGCCTGTGCCCGAGGCAATCTCGCCGAGTTGGCCGTGCCGGTCTACGCCGGTGACCTGTTCGACGCGCTGCCGGCGACCTGGCGCGGCACCCTGGACCTGGTGGTGGCGAACGCGCCGTACGTGCCGACGGCGGCGTTGGACCTGCTGCCGGCCGAGTCGCGCCAGTACGAGGCGTTGGTGGCGCTCGACGGCGGCCCGGATGGGTTGGCGGTGCTGCGCCGGCTCGCCGCCGACGCGACGAGGTGGCTCGCTCCCGGCGGGCACCTGGTGGTGGAGGTCGGCCAGTCGCAGGTCGACCTGCTCGCGACGGTGCTGGCGGAGGCGGGGCTGCTGCCGTCGACGTTCCGCGACGAGTCCCTGGCGGCCACCGCGATGACGGCCCGACGGCCGGTCGGCATGGCGGGGCAGGGGAGCGAGAACTAGCCTCACGTCAGATCGAATCGGGTGGGAGGCGGTTGACCGGTGGCTGACACAACTGTGGTCGTGGGCATCGACAACGGCGGTACGAGCAACAACGCCACAGTGCTCACGCTCGATGGACGCTTCCTGGTGGATCAGCTCGTGGAGACCCCCAGCGAGGTACGCGCCGGCCCGCAGGCCGCCGTCGAGGCGATGGCCCGTTCCTTCGACAGTGTGCTGGCCCTGACCGGGCTGTCCCGCGACCAGGTGCGCGCCGTCGGGCTGGACACGCCCGGCCCGGCCAGCGCCACCGGGGTGATCTCGTCGAAGGGGTCGACGAACTTCTCCCAACCGGCCTGGCGCGGCCACGACATCCGGGGTGCCCTGGAACGCCGGCTCGGGCTGCCGGTGATCTACCACAACGACGGCAACGCCGCCGCGCTCTACGCCCACCACGTCCACTTCGGAGTCGACGCGATGCACCGGTCGTCGGTGTCGGCGATCGTCGGCACCGGGCTGGGCGGTGGGCTGGTCGAGTACGGACGGGTGATCGCCGGCGCGGCGGGGATGGCCGGCGAGCTGGGGCACGTGCACGTCCCGCTGACCGACGTGCTCGCACCGGGTCAGCCGGTGCCGGTCTGTGCCTGCGGCTTCGCCGGGGACGTGGAGTCCGTCGCCTCGCTGACCGCGATCGAGCGCAACCTGCTGCCGTACTGGCTCACCCGGTTTCCGGACCATCCGCTGGCCGGTGAGCCGCCGGCCCTGGCGGCGAAGCTGGTGCGCGGCTACGGCGAGCGGGGCGACGAGATGGCCCGGGAGATCTTCGCCCAGCAGGCCCGAGCGCTCGGGGCGTTGTTCACCATCGCGGCCAACTTCACCGATCCGCACGCCTACTTCGTGGGCGGTGGGGTGGTGGAGACCGCCTCCGAGTTCCGTGACTGGTTCCTGGCGACCGTACGCGAGCACACCGTGCTGCGGGACGAGCAGGCCGCGTCGGCGACCTTCGCGCTGGTGCCGGAGCGGGACATGGCCGGTGCTCGGGGTGCCGCGCTGGCCGCCCTGGCGGCGGTCCGCGAACTGCCGGTGCCGCCGCCGTTGGTCGGCCACTGATCGCCCGGGTGGGCTGACCGGGCCGGCGGTGCCCTTACCGGCCCGGTCAGCGGCTATGGGTTCACCCGGGGGTCAGCGCTCCGGTGGTGCCTCGGCGAAGGCGGTCCAGGCCGACGGTGCGAAGAGCAGCAGCGGGCCGTCCGGGTCCTTGGAGTCGCGTACCGCCACCGTGCCGGGTACGACCGCCACCTCCACGCAGGCGCCCTCGTCGCCGCTGTGGCTGCTCTTGCGCCATCCGGCCACCGCCGGGGTGGCGTTGGTCGTCGGTGTCATCGTCTACCGTCCCTTCAGGAGCTTGATCAATGCGTCGCGGCTGGCCGACGGGCTGAGCGCGACGGTCCGCAGGTGTTCCATGATCTTGGTACAGGTTCGCAGGTCGCCGGGCCGGTCGAGGACCATCTGCCCGGCGACCGTCTCCACCGAGGCGATGATCGGGTCCTCCGGGTCGGCGAACTCGAGGATGTGCAGCGAGCCCCGCGTGCCCCGGTGGTAACCGGCGGCCAACGGGATCAGCTGCACGGTGATGTTGGGCAGCTCGCTCATCTTGAGCAGGTGCCGCAGTTGGCCCTGCATCGCGGCCTCGTCGCCGACCGGGCGCAGGAGCGCGGCCTCGTCGAGGATCGCGTCGAAGATCGGTGGATCGTCACCGGTGAGTCGTTGCTGGCGGTCCAGTCGCAGGTGGACCCGCTCCTCGACGTCGTTGTCGCTGAGCGTGTGCGGGCCGCCCCGCATCACGCCCCGGATGTAGTCGGCGGTCTGCAACAGCCCCGGCACCACCGACGGTTCGAAGTTGGCGATGCCGGTGGCCTCGGCCTCCAACGCGATGAAGTCGATGGTGCGCCGGTCGAGCAGGTACGAATAGGACACCCACCAGCCGGGCTTGCGGGCGTCCTTGGCCAGCGCGACGGCCGCCGCGACGTCGTCCGCCCCGACCCCGTAGAGGGTGAGTAGCGCGCGTACGGTCGCCGGACTGACCAGCGTCTGCGCGTTCTCGTAGCGGGACAGCGTGCTGCGGGTGCTGTTGATCTCGTCGGCTGCGGCCTCCAGGGTGAGGCCGGCGGCCTCACGGTGCTGGCGCAGGGCGATGCCGAGCCGTCGGGCGCGGGCGGTCTTCGGTGCCATGCATCGATGGTCGCATGTATTCGGGATCGTGTACATGAGAAAACGTAAGTGGGAGTTGCATTCATGCCGGTGAAGGTGTCAGGCTGTTAGCGCGTCCTCACCGCCGGTTGTCGTGGCGACGGTGGCGGTGAGCGACCGGAGGGGATGGGGCGCGCGGCGGTCGGGTTATTCCCCCGTACCCGGCCGCCGCGTGCCGCGCCACAAGCCTTTGAGTCGGCACCGGAGGGAGAGCGACGTGCGCAGAGACTGTCCGGCGATCTCGCGGCCGCCACGAAGGGCCCGACCGGCGGTGGGCGGCGCGCGGCGATGACCCGATTCCTGGTGGTGCTGACCGACGTGCGCCCCTGCGAGGGCGGTGCTCGCAACGAGCGCATCGCCCCGGAACGTCGCCGCCAGGTGGTCGGCGCGAGCAGCCGTGAGGCGGCCGAACGGATCGCGGGCGCGTTCATGGCCCTGGGCATGGTGCGAGCCGGTCGGCAGCGCGTCAAGGTGATCGCGATCGGCCGGCGGCACGCCTTCGGCGAGCGGGAACTGGCCGGCTGACACAGCCATCTGGTCACGTACGGTATGGGGCTTCTTGACCGATTGCGCCTACCTTACGGTCTCGTGGGGTATCGACTTCCCGATCTCGCCACGCACAGTAAGGTCATCCGGGAGAGCGCCAGCAGTGCGTCCCGGAAAGGTGACCGCAGTGACCACCCCAGGCAAGACCCGCGTGGCGATCGTCTTCGGCGGCCGCAGCCCGGAACATGGCATCTCCTGTGTGAGCGCCGGCAGCGTGCTCGGCGCGCTCGACCCCGACGAGTTCGAGGTGGTGCCGGTCGGCATCACCCGGGCGGGTCAGTGGGTGCTGACCAGCGGCGACCCGACCGAGTTGGCGATCAACTCACGCCGGCTGCCGGAGATCACCGCCGAGTCGGGGGCCGACATCGTGCTGCGCGCCGACCCGACCGGCAGCGGCCTGCTGGTGCTCGACCCCACCGAAGGTCCCCGGGCACTGGCCAATGTGGACGTGGTCTTCCCGGTGCTGCACGGCGCCTACGGCGAGGACGGCACCATCCAGGGCATGCTGGAGATGGCCGGCATCCCGTACGTGGGGGCGAAGGTGTTCGCCTCGGCCGCCGCCATGGACAAGGAATTCACCAAGAAGATCTGCGCCGCCGAGGGCATCCCGATCGGCCCGTACGCCGTGCTGCGTAGTGGCATGACGTTGAGCGAGGAGGACAAGCAGCGCCTCGGCCTGCCGGTCTTCGTCAAGCCCTCGCGGGCCGGATCGTCGTTCGGCGTCAGCAAGGTCAGCGACTGGGCCGACCTGGAGGCCGCGATCGCCGTCGCCCGGGAGATCGACAGCAAGGTGCTGGTCGAGGGCGCGATCATCGGCCGGGAGATCGAGTGCGGTGTGCTGGAGGGCGAGGCCGGCGGCACGCCCGAGGCGTCCGTGCTGGCCGAGGTGCGGGTGGTCGGCGACTACGACTTCTACGACTTCGAGGCCAAGTACATCGACGCGGAGTCGGCCTGCGAGTACGACGTCCCGGCCGACCTGCCCGAGCGGGTCGCCCGACAGGTGCGCGACTACGCCGTACGGGCCTTCACCGCGCTGGACTGCGCCGGACTGGCCCGGGCCGACTTCTTCGTCACCCCGGAACTGGACGTCTACCTCAACGAGATCAACACGATGCCGGGCTTCACCCCGACGTCGATGTTCCCCCGGATGTGGGCGGCCTCGGGGCTGGAGTACCCGAAGCTGGTCGACCGGCTCATCCGTACCGCACTGACCCGGGGCACCGGCCACTACTGACCGGCCAGGCGCGGCCGACGCCGACCGCGGGCGGCCGGGTCAGGAGGTGCAGCCGGACGGGACCGGGCCCGCCGAGGGGACCGAGGCGACGACCGTGGTGGCGATCGGGGCGGCCCACTGCAACGCCTCACCGTAGAAGTGCGGCACCCGTACGGTCACCGCGGTCTCCCGGTCGAGCGTGGTCAGCACAGTGGCGTCCGCTTCCTCCACCCCGTGCCAGCACACCGCGTTGACCAGGTAGATGTGGTCGGTGGGCGCCACCTCGGGCTCGGTTCCGCCGCAGGCCACCGTCAGGGCCGGATCGCCGTACGCGGCGTTCTGCTCCGGCCCGGCGCTGACCGGCCGCTGCGGCAGGTCACGGATCGAGGCGGGCAGCTGCGACAGCAGGGCGCGGCAGACGGTCGCCGGCCGCTCGGCCAGCGCCGGGGCGGCCATCTCGACCGGCGCGGTGGACTGCGGCCGGGCCGCGCTCGGTGAGGGCGCCGGGGTGGCGGTCGAGTTGTCCGGGGCGAGGTTGACGAAGGCCAGGGTGCCTACCAGGAGAGCCACCGGCAGCGCCACGGCCGTGGCGACCAGCGCGGCGGTGCGGCTGGTCCGGTCGGCTGCCGGTGCGGCGTCCTTGGCGCGCCGGGTCTCGCCGGGGGATTCGGAAATCCTGGACACTTACAACCGCACCACCGAACACGTGAGGGTGCGGGTGATGCCGGGCACCATCTGCACGTTGCTGACGATGAGTTTGCCGAGCTCGTCGACGGTGTTCGCCTCGGTGAGCACGACCACGTCGTACGGCCCGGTCACCGCGTCGACCCGGACCACGCCGGGGAGATCCGCGATGAGACCGGCCACGTCACGCGCCCGGCCGACCTCTGTCTGGATGAGGATGTACGCCTGTACCACGACTCGACCTCCCTCCGTCGCCGCCTGCCAGACGGCCTGAAGGGAGAAAGTACCTTACGGACCAGGTGTGATCCCTATCGGTGGTCAAGGAGAAGCGGTGAGCGAGCGGGGCGACAGCGGCGGTGTGGGCGTCGCGGAGGTCGGGGAGTTCGGCCTGATCGACCGGGTCACCGCCCGGTTGTCGTACGGATCGACGGTGCTGCTCGGCCCCGGCGACGACGCGGCGGTGGTCGCCGCGCCGGACGCCCGGGTGGTCGCCTCGACCGACGTCCTGGTGGACGGGCGGCACTTCCGCCGGGACTGGGCCGGGGCGCACGACATCGGCCGCCGGGCGGCGGCGGCGAACCTCGCCGACGTGGCCGCCATGGGCGCCGAGCCGACGGCCCTGCTGGTGGCGCTCTGCCTGCCGGCCGACGTGGAGACCGGCTGGGTCGAGCAGCTCGCCGACGGGCTCGGCGCGGAAGCGGCAGGCGTGGGCGCCAGCGTGGTCGGCGGCGACATGTCGGCCAGCCCCACCTTGACCATCGCGGTCACCGCGCTGGGCGACCTGGCCGGCCGGTCGCCGGTCACCCGGGCCGGTGCCCGACCGGGCGACCTGGTGGCCCTGGCCGGGCGTACCGGTTACGCGGCGGCCGGGTTCACCGTGCTCTCCCGCGGCTTCCGGACGCCCCGGCTGCTGGTCGAGGCGTACCGGCGGCCGGAGGTGCCCTACGCGGCCGGTCCGGCGGCCGCCCGGCTCGGCGCCACCGCCATGATCGATGTCTCGGACGGGTTGCTCGCCGACCTGGGACACGTGGCGAAGGCCAGCGGGGTCGCCGTCGACCTGAGCCGGGACGCCTTCGAGGTGCCACCGCAGATGCGCGACGCGGCACAGGCGCTCGGCGTCGACCCGTACGCCTGGCTGCTGGCCGGTGGTGACGACCATGCGCTGGTCGCGACCTTTCCGTCTCAGACGGTGCTGCCTGACGGGTGGCGCGAGGTGGGTCGGGTCGCCGAGGGCCGGGGCGTGACGGTGGACGGCGCGCCGTTCGACGGCCCGACCGGCTGGGACCATTTCCGCTGAGTGCGTGGGCTGAGTGAGTGCTCGGTCACTGCCGCAGGCTGTCGGCCCAGGTCGGCGGTGGTGACGGGCCGCTGCGGTCGTACGCTTCACTGGTGCAGGAAATCGAGATCCACGTGGTGCCGTTCGACTCTCCGGTGGCACTGCGGCTGATCACCTCCGCGCTTGCCGACCTGGGCGCCCGGTACGGCGGTGACGGCGACGAGACGCCTGTCGACGCGCGTGAGTTCACCCCACCGCATGGCGCCTTCCTTGTCGCCCACCTCGACGGGCAGCCGGTCGGCTGCGGTGGCTGGCGCAGCCACGGCACGGACGGCGAGACCGCCGAGTTGAAGCGGATGTACACCGCGCCGCAGGCCCGTGGCCGCGGCGTGGCCCGTACGGTGCTCGCGGCCATCGAACGTTCCGCCCGCGAGCAGGGCCGCAAGCGGCTCATCCTGGAGTGCGGCGACCGGCAGCCCGAGGCGATCGCGATGTACACCTCGGCCGGCTACGAGCGCATCCCCAACTTCGGCTACTACGCCGACGAGCCCGGCTGCCTCTCCTTCGGCCGCACCCTCTGAGGTGAAAGGAAGGGCACCTTCTTAACGCCTGCGGTAGAGGAAGGGCCCCCTGTCAACAGCCGCTCCGGCGGGCGGCGGACATGCGGACACGACGATGCCGGCGGGCCATCGAGGGCCCGCCGGCATCACAGATCGTGGGTGCTACCGCGTCAGGCGCGGGTGACCTTGCCCGCCTTGATGCAGGACGTGCAGACCTTGAGCTTCTTGGTCGTGCCGCCACCGGCCGGGGTACGCACCGACTGGATGTTCGGGTTCCAGCGGCGGTTGGTCCGCCGGTGCGAGTGGGACACGTTGTGGCCGAAGCCCGGTCCCTTGCCACAGACGTCGCACACGCTAGCCACGGGATACTCCTGGGATTGAAACGTTCATGAGGTCGCCGCCAGGCGCAGCCCGGGCAACCTGGCCAGGTTACCCGATGGTGGAAGCCCCCGCCCAACCGGGCTCGGCATCAGCGGTCACGCCCCGCTGCGACGGTCACCGCCGCCAGGCAGGGGCGAGAAAACGGACGATGCCCGGCCCCGCCGGACACGCCCGGCCTTGCAGCGACTGTCAGCGTACGCCAGTAGGCTTCCCAGCGTGCTGGACACCCTCGATGCCGCCGCCGTGCGCCGCTGGTGCGCCAGCGGGCTGGCCGCGTTGCAGCGGCACCAGGGGGAGATCGACGATCTCAACGTCTATCCGGTGCCCGACGGCGACACCGGCACCAACCTGGTGCTGACGCTCACCTCGGCGCAGCAGGCGCTGGCGATGGACCTCGACACCGTCGCCGACGGCGCCACCACCCCGCACGGGCACGCGCTGCGGCTGATGGCCCGGGGGGCGTTGCTCGGTGCCCGGGGCAACTCCGGCGTCATCCTGTCGCAGATCCTGCGCGGCTTCGCCGACGCGCTGGCCACCACCCCGACGGTCGGGGGCCCGGAGCTGGCCGCCGCGCTGCGTGCCGCGACCAGCGCGGCCTACGCGGCGGTGGCCCGCCCGGTGGAGGGCACCGTGCTGACCGTGGTCTCCGCCGCCGCCGGCGCGGCCGAACAGGCCGACAGCGAGCAGTTGCCGGTCGTCGCCCGCGAGGCGGCCGGAGCCGCGGCGCAGGCGCTGGCCCGTACGCCCGAGCAGTTGCCGGCGCTGGCCCGCGCCGGCGTGGTCGACGCCGGTGGGCGGGGGCTGTGCCTGCTGCTGGACGCCCTGGTCGAGGTGATCACCGGGGAGAGCCCGGAGCGACCCGCGCCGGCGCCCACCGCCGCCCGCAACGTGCCGCCGCCGGCCACCGCCGCCCGGGAGACCGGTTCCCCGGAGTACGCCTACGAGGTGCAGTTCCTGCTCGACGCCGAGCCCGAGGCGGTGGGCCGGATGCGCGACACGCTGGACGCGCTCGGTGACTCCCTGGTGGTGGTCGGCGACGAGGGCACCTGGCAGGTGCACGTGCACGTCAACGACGTCGGGGCGGCGATCGAGGCGGGTGTGGTGGCCGGCCGCCCGTACCAGATCTCGGTGACCCGCTTCGCCGACCAGCGCCCGTCCGCACCCGCACCGGTGTCCGACGGCCGGGCCGCCGTGGTGGTCGCCGCCGGTGCCGGGATCGCCGAGCTGCTCGCCGGGGAGGGCGCGGTCGTGGTGCCCGGCAACCCCTCGACGGGAGAACTGCTGGAGGCGGTGCTCGGCACCGGGGCGGCCCAGGTGGTGGTGCTGCCCAACGACCCGGACGCGCAGGCGGTGGCGAACCAGGTCGCCGAGGAGGCGCACCGGGCGGGCGTCAAGGTCAGCGTGGTGCCCACCCGGTCACCGGTGCAGGCGTTGGCCGCCCTCGCCGTACGCGATCCACGTCGCCACTTCGAGGACGACGTGATCGCGATGGCCGAGGCCGCCGGGGCCTGCCGGTACGCCGAGGTCTGTCACGCCGGGCGGGACGCGCTCACGGTCGCCGGCCCTTGCCGCACGGGCGACGTGCTCGCCCTGGTCGAGGGGGAGGTGCACCTGATCGGCACCGATCTGATCGACACCTGCGTCGCTCTGGTCGACGGGATGCTGGGTGGCGGCGGTGAAATGGTCACCCTGCTCGTCGGCGCGGACGCGCCGGACGGGCTGACCGACGCGGTGTGCACGCACATCACCCGACGGTGGCCGTTCGTCGAGGTGCAGACGTATCCGGGTGGGCAGCCGCGCTATCCGTTGCTGGTGGGTGTCGAATGACCGCAGAGGCGTCGACGCTGGACACGCCGCTGAAGAAGCTGGTCGGCGAGAAGACCGCCAAGGCCCTCGCCGGTCACCTCGACCTGCACACCGCCGGTGACCTGATCTACCACTTTCCGCGCCGCTACGACGAGCGCGGCGAGCACACCGACATCCGGGCGCTCGACGTCGGCGAGCAGGTCACCGTGCTGGCCCAGGTGCAGCGCACCGCCGTACGCCCGATGCGGCAGCGCCGGGGCAACCTGCTGGAAGTCACCGTCGGTGACGGCTCCGGTGGCACCCTCACCCTCACCTTCTTCGGCAACCAGGCGTGGCGCGAGCGGGAACTGCGGCCCGGCCGGTGGGGACTGTTCGCCGGCAAGGTCACCGACTTCCGGGGCAAACGGCAGCTCAACGGGCCGGAGTACGTCCTGCTCGGCGACCAGACCGACGGCGAGGCGGCGGCCACCGAACAGATCGAGGAGTTCGCCGGGGCACTCATCCCGGTCTACCCCGCTGCCGCGGCCGTACCGACCTGGGTGATCGCCCGCTGTGTCCGGGTGGTGCTGGACACCGTGGCACCGCCGGAGGACCCGCTGCCGGCGGGCGTACGGGCCAGCCGGAACCTGGTCGGGCTGGGCGGAGCGTTGCGGGAGATCCACCGGCCGTCCAGCCGCGAGGAGCTGTACCGGGCCCGTCGACGGTTGAAGTGGGACGAGGCGTTCGCCGTGCAGCTGACCCTGGTCCGGCGTAAGCAGCAGGCCGCCGCCTCACCCGCACGGGCCCGGCCGGCGCGCCCGGGTGGCCTGCTCGACGCCTTCGACGCGCGGCTGCCGTACGAGCTGACCGGTGGTCAGCGCGACGTGGGTGCGGAGATCGCCGCCGACCTGGCCCGCGGCCATCCGATGCATCGGCTGTTGCAGGGCGAGGTCGGCTCCGGCAAGACCGTGGTGGCGCTGCGCGCCATGCTCCAGGTGGTCGACGCGGGCGGGCAGGCCGCGCTGCTCGCCCCGACCGAGGTGCTCGCCGCCCAGCACTACCGGGGCATGCTCGACCTGCTCGGCCCGCTCGCCCAGGCCGGTGAGCTGGGCGCCGCCGAGCACGCCACCCGGGTCGAGCTGGTCACCGGCTCACTCGGCGCGGCAGCCCGACGGCGGGCGCTGGCCGAGGTCGCCAGCGGTGCCGCCGGCATCGTGCTGGGCACCCACGCCCTGCTGTACGAGGGCGTCGACTTCGCCGACCTCGGTCTGGTGGTGGTCGACGAGCAGCACCGGTTCGGGGTGGAGCAGCGCGACGCGTTGCGGGCCAAGGCGGAACAGCCCCCGCACGTGCTGGTCATGACCGCCACGCCGATCCCCCGGACAGTCGCCATGACGGTCTACGGCGACCTGGAGATATCCACCCTCTCGCAGCTGCCCCGAGGCCGGTCACCGATCGCCTCGCACGTGGTGCCGGCCGCCGAGAAACCGGCCTTCCTGGACCGGGCCTGGCGTCGGTTGCGCGAGGAGGTCGCCAACGGCCATCAGGCGTACGTGGTCTGCCCGCGCATCGGTGACTCCACCGCCGGCGCCGAGGAGGAACCACCGGCGGTCGACGACACCGGTCGACGCCCACCCCTGGCGGTGACCGAGGTCGCGCCGCTGTTGGCCGACGGGCCCCTGCACGGGCTGCGTATCGGCGTGCTGCACGGCCGGCTGCCCGCCGACGAGAAGGACGCGGTGATGCGCTCCTTCGCCGGCGGCGAGCTGGACGTCCTGGTGGCCACCACGGTGGTCGAGGTCGGTGTGGACGTACCCAACGCGACCATGATGGTGGTGCTGGACGCCGACCGGTTCGGCGTCTCCCAACTGCACCAGCTGCGCGGCCGGGTGGGCCGGGGCAGCGCACCCGGGCTCTGCCTGCTGGTCACCGAGGCGACCGAGGGCACCAGCGCCCGGGAGCGGTTGGACGCCGTCGCCTCCACCACGGACGGCTTCAAGCTCGCCGAGCTGGATCTGGAGCAGCGGCGCGAAGGCGACGTGCTGGGTGCCGCCCAGTCCGGCCGGCGTTCCCACCTGCGGCTGCTGTCGTTGCTGCGGGACGCCGACCTGATCCGCGACGCGCGGGCGGAGGCGATCACGCTGGTCGAGGAGGACCCGGACCTGTCCCGCCAGCCGGCGCTGGCCGCCTCGGTCGCGGCCCTGGTCGACGCCGACCGCGCCGAATACCTCGAAAAGGGCTGACCCACCTCGCGCTCTCGTCACCCGCCGCGCTCACCATGATCGCGCCCGATCCGAGATCGAGTGGCTTGGGCGTCGGGTGATCGCGCTCGATCTGGGATTGGGTGGTTTGGGCGTTGGGTGATCGCGCTCGTTCCGGGATTGAGTGGCTTCGGTGTCGCGCGATCGCGCTCGATCCCGGATCGAGTGATGCCGCTCCGGGGAGGCAACGCCGAAGGCGCGTCGACCGGGTGGTCGACGCGCCTTCGGGTCAGGTGTTGCGGGGTGTCCTCAGTGCGGCGAGGGCACCCTCAGGGGTGGCTCAGGCGGTGAAGTGGATCCGCCGCCGCCGCGCCATGACGAACAGCACCGCGCCCACCGCCAGCAGGACGATGGCGCCTGCGGCGATGCCACCGGCCGCGACACCGGTCACCGGCAGGCCGGGCGGCTCCTCGCCGCCTCCGCCTCCGCCGCAGCCCTCGGGGGCGTAGACGACCTCGAGCTCCAGGTCCAGCTCCGGCAGGGCGACAAGCGCCGCCTCGTCGTCGCCGGCCGGGAAGGTGACGGACTCCGACGAGCCCGGCTTGACCGTACGGCTCTCGGTCTTGTCGCCGTAGGTGAAGTCCACCTTGACCGGTTGGGCGCCTTCCGGGTTCGACGCGGTCAGCGCGAAGGTCTCACAGGTGGCGTCGGCGGTGATCGTCGGCAGCGGGCAGTCCTCCGGGCGCTCCCACTTGTAGGTGCCGTTGTCGATCACCTTGCCGTCGACCAGCACCTCGATCGCGCCGGCGTGCTCGGCCGGCACCACGGTCTCGTTGTTGGCCTTGCCCGGCTCGACGGTGACCTTCTCAGACCAGCCGTTCTCGCCCCGGACCTCGAACTCGACCGGGTACTTGGAGATCGAGCCGTCGTTGCTCAGCGAGACGGTGACGGTGCCGTCGCAGGCGGAGGCGAAGGTGGCCGCCGGAGTGGTGCAGTTCTTGTCACCGCCGTTGTACCAGCCCTGCGGGCCGGTCGAGCGGTTGCCGGGAGCACCCCGGTCGCCGAGCTTCTTGGAGCCGTACCGGGGGCCGTTCTCCACCAGCGGGTCGATGACCTCGTCGACCCCGCCCCAGATCAGGTCGACCTGGGTGTGGCAGTCCGGGACGTCGACCTTCAGCTCGATCTCGGTCTGGGTGCCGCCGAGGAAGTCGCTGTCCGGCGTGCCGTAGACGTACTGCGGGGTGGCGAACTGCGGGCGCGGCGCGAAGTACGACACCAGGGTGAAGTACTGCTTCTCCTCGCCGCACAGCGGCAGGTCACCCGCCAGCTTGACGGTCGCGGTGCCCTTCGGACCGTCGAAGGTGTGGCTGTACCTGGCGTCGCTGGCGTCGACGCACTTCGGTGCCGGCGCACACGCGCCGTCGGCGCCGAGCTCGATGGTCTTGTGGTCCTTCGACGTCGGAGGCTTCTTGCGCTGCGAGTCGCCCTTCTGGAACCAGGCGGCCTCCACGGTCAGCGTGGCGCGCTGGGTCTCGCCGGGGACCCGCTGGACCCCCTGGACCTGGCCGGCCTTCGGAATCGGGGTGCCCTTGAGCTCGGCGGTGGCATCGGTGCCCTCGGCCACGAGCAGGACCGGGGTCGCCGGGTCGGCCGTGACACCCGTGATGGTGGCGGTCTTGCCGCGCTCGCTGTTGACCACCGTCCACGTGATCACCCGCTCGCCGGTGAGCCGGTCACAGTCGACGGTGCCGGTGATCGTGGTGTGGTGGGCGCTGGCCGGAGTGGCCGCCACCACCGCTGCGCCGGTCGAGCCGATGATGGCGGCTGCCAGGACAGCCAGCGGTCGCCGTAGCGACAGCTTGGGTCGGAACACGCGTACTCCCGGGGTGAAGAAGCGTCAGGGGCGGCGCGGGAGGAACGGACGGCGTCGGCGGAGCTGTGCCGCGCCGGAGAGGGTGCCTCCCGTGCGGTGATCCGGCATCGATGAGCCGGTTATCGGGCAGACCCTAGCGAGATCGTCGATATCGAGACAGCCCTCAGCGAGCACTAAGGATGATGTGATGAACATGAAATAGTTGCTCTACGTAGAGTGATGCGCCTGAGGCGGCCTGCATCGGATGGGATCGATCTGGGCGACTTCAGGCGGTGTGGTTCGTTGCGGGGGTCACTCGGAGGTCGCGTAGCGTCGGCGCCATGAGCAGAAGCAGGCTCGACGGCGTGCGCGGGTGTGGGGTCGGCCCCCACGGCACGGTCGGGAGGGGGCGATGACCCGGATCGTGGCGGGCAGTCTCGGTGGTCGGCGCATCGCCGTACCGCCGGGTTCCGGCACCCGACCCACCGCCGATCGCGTACGCGAAGCACTGTTCAGTTCCGTGCAGGCGGAGTTCGACCTGGTCGGGGCGCGCTTCGCCGACCTGTACGCGGGCTCGGGCGCGGTCGGCCTCGAAGCGCTGTCCCGGGGGGCCGGGCACGTGCTGCTCGTCGAATCCGACGCCCGGGCGGCCCGGGTGATCCGGGAGAACATCGCCATCCTGCGGGCGGCACCCGATGCTCGGCTGGTCACCGGGAAGGTCAGCACCGTGCTGGCGGCCGGCCCGGACGGCGAGCCGTACGACGTCGTCTTCGCCGACCCGCCGTACTCGTTGTCGGACGACGGGGTGCGTGCCATGCTCACCGCCTTGGTCGACGGTGGCTGGTTGGCTCCGGACGCCATGGTGGTGGTGGAACGATCCACCCGCAGCGGGCCGGTCGACTGGGTGGAAGGGATCACTGGCCAGCGCAGTCGTCGTTACGGCGAGACCACACTTTGGTACGGTCGCCGATCATGAGACGTGCGGTGTGCCCCGGCTCGTTCGATCCGGTCACCAACGGTCACCTCGACATCGTCGGCCGGGCCAGCCGGCTGTTCGACGAGGTGATCGTCGGCGTACTGATCAACCAGTCGAAGACCGGACTGTTCACCGTCGAGGAGCGGATAGCCATGCTCCGCGAGGTGACCGCCTCCTATGACAACGTCCGGGTGGAGTCCTTCCGCGGGCTGCTGGTGGACTTCTGCCGAGCCCAGCAGGCAAGTGTGCTGATCAAGGGCATCCGGGCGGTCAGCGACTTCGACTACGAGTTGCAGATGGCGCAGATGAACATCGGCCTGGCCGGCGTCGAAACCCTGTTCATGCCCACCAACCCCCTCTACTCCTTCCTCTCCTCCAGCCTCGTCAAGGACGTGGCCAAATGGGGCGGCGACGTAACCCCCCACGTCCCCGACATAGTCCGCGAAGCCCTCAAAACCCGCCTAACCCCCCCACCCCCGGCCTAGCCTCCCTTCCTCCCTCGCCTCTCCACCCTCTTTCCTCGTCGATCTTGCACTTCTGGTCGGGGATATGCCTCGTGTGCGGCTTTTGTGGGGACAGAAAGTGCAAGATCGCGGGGGCGAAGGGGCGGCGACTCGCCGGGGGAGGGGGTGGCGGTTGGGTGGGGTGGGGGACGACATCATTGGGTGAGGCGGGAGACTGGCTTCAGCCCGCATGATGTAGGTCGGTCTGACCAACGACAGGAGTGAGGTGCCGGTGGACCCGCTCGACCGCATCGAGGAACTGATTGCCATGGTGGAGCAGGCGCGCTCCGTCCCGATGTCGCGCAACAACTGCATGGTCGATCGGGGCGAGATGATCGGTGCTCTCGACGAGTTGCGCGCCGAGCTGCCGGCAGATCTGCGCCGGGCCGCGGCGCTCCTCGAGGAGCGCGACAAGATCATGGAGGCCGGTAAGCGGGAGGCCGACCGGATCATCAGTGAGGGTGAGGCGGAGCACGCCCGCCTGGTCTCGGTGAACGAGATCACCGTCTCCGCCGAGCACGAGGGCGCCCGGATCATCGCCGAGGCCCGGGCCGAGGCGCAGCGCCTCCGCGAGGAGGTCGACGACTACGTCGACACCGCGCTGGCCAACTTCGAGCAGTTCCTCACCCGGGCACTGGCCTCCATCGAGCGCGGGCGGGACAAGATGCACGCGCTACGGGAGATCGGCACCTTCGGTGGCGAGGAGACGGAGCGGCCGCTACCGTTCTGAGCGGCGCGACCGCATCGGTGCCGCGATCCTCCCGCCACCGACCAGCGCCGGCGACCATCCGGAAACCGGTGACCGTCCGGGAACCGGCAGTCGACCGGAGCCCGGCGGCCGTCCGGAAACCGGCGGCTGGCCTGCCACCCGCATCCGCCCCGCCGCCAGCGGTGGGGCCGCCCCCGGTTCGACGTTCGAGTGCCCGTCCAGGTAACCTCGTTTGTCGGCCTCTCACCGGCCGGAGTCTGACTATGCCCAAACACTCGCCTTCTCCACTCGACCCCAGGTCGCCGCTGGTCCTCGACACGAGGGAGCTGCCGCGCCGACCTGGTGCGTTGCGTACCGTCGAACGGGTGGTTCAGGCACCGTCGGACCTCGGCGTGGAGTTGATCGGCGTGCCGGAGGGCGCGGACCTCGACCTCGATCTGCGGATGGAGTCGGTGTCCGAGGGCGTGCTCGTCTCGGGGACCGTCAGCGGTCCGATCCGGGGCGAGTGCGGTCGCTGCCTACGCGAGATCGACGACTCGGTGACGGTGACGATCCAGGAGCTGTACGCGTACGAGAACAGCACCACGGACGCCACCACCGAAGAGGACGAAGTCGGTCGATTGCAGGGTGACCTGATCGACCTGGAACCGGCGCTGCGGGACGCGGTGGTGCTCGCACTGCCGACCAACCCGCTCTGCCGCCAGGACTGCCCGGGACTGTGCTCCGAGTGTGGGGTGCACTGGGACGATCTGCCGGCGGATCACAGCCACCAGCAGGTCGACCCGCGTTGGGCGGGCCTGTCGCAACTGACCCGTACAGAGGAGTAAGAACCGTGGCCGTCCCCAAGCGCAAGATGTCGCGCAGCAACACCCGGTCCCGCCGGGCGAACTGGAAGGCCGCGGCGGTCGCGACCGTGGCCTGCCCGCAGTGCAAGTCCCCCAAGCTGCCGCACGCCGCCTGCTCCGTCTGCGGCACCTACAACGGCCGCCAGGTCCTCGAGGTCTGACCCGGACGCCGCGTGACGTCTCCGACCACAGGTCGGGCGACGCGCATACCCCGGCGATCGCCTGCTGCTCCCGCCGACGCCGGCCGGCTCTCCCCGGCCGGCGTCGTCACGGAGCCGGGAACCGCACGGATCGCCGTTGACCTCCTCGGCGGGGACGACGCTCCCGACGTGGTGGTGGACGGCGCTCTACGGGCGGTGCGCGCCGACCCTGATCTGCACCTCCTGCTCGTCGGCCCGACCAAGGCCGCCGGTGCGCTGGTCGACGCCCTCGACCCGGCCCAACGGGCCCGGTTGACGCTGCGACCTGCGCGTACCGCCGTCGAAACGGCCGACGATCTCACCGCGGCCCGCGCCGAGAACACGGTCCGGGCGGCCGTCGCCGCGATCCGCGCCGGCCAGGCCGACGCGCTGGTCTCCGCCGGGTCCACCGGCGCCACCGTGACCGCTGCCGCCCTCGGCCTCGGCCGCTGGCCGCAGATCCGGCGGCCGGCCCTGGCCGCCACCCTGCCCGGTGTCTCCGGACCGGTCGTCCTGCTCGACGTCGGCGGCTCGATGGAGCCGAGTCCGGCGACCCTGGCCCGGCACGCCGTGCTCGGCGCCGCGTACGCCGCCATCGCCCACGGCCTTGACGCCCCCCGGGTGGGGCTGCTCTCCGTGGGCACCGAACCGGGCAAAGGTGACCGGCCCCGCCGCCTCGCCGACCCGATGTTGCGCGCTACGGAACTGCCCGGTGACGCTCGGTACGTGGGCCTGGTCGAGGGGTACGACGTCTGCCTCGGCACGCGCGCCGATGTGGTGGTCACCGACGGGTTCACCGGTAACGTGCTGCTCAAGGCGATCGAGGGCGCGTACGCCATGGCGGGCGGACCGCCGCCGGACGGGGGCGCGCCGCGGGCAGCCGCGCTGCTCGGGGTGGCGGGCACCGTGGTGGTCTGTCACGGCGCCGCTCGCCCGGCCGACATCGCTTCCGGCATCGCGCTGGCTGCCCACCTCTGGCGGCGAGCTGCCACCGAGCGGGTCGCCGCGCTGCTTGCCACCGACCGCACCGATCGCACGACCGACACTGAGGTACGCACATCATGAGCATCGACAAGCGACGGCGGCCCTCCATCGGCCACCTCGAGGCAGCCTTCGGCGTGTCAATGGACCCGGAGCTGCTGGAGCGGGCCCTGACCCACCGCTCGTACGCGTACGAGAACGGCGGCCTGCCGACCAACGAGCGGCTGGAGTTCCTCGGCGACTCGGTGCTCGGCGTGGTTATCACCACCGCGCTCTTCCACAACCACCCGGACCTGCCCGAGGGGCAACTGGCCAAGCTGCGGGCCAGCGTGGTCAACATGCGCGCCCTGGCCGACGTGGCGCGCGGGCTGGGCCCGGACGGCCTCGGCCCCTACCTGCTGCTGGGCAAGGGTGAGGAAACCACCGGCGGTCGGGACAAGGCGAGCATCCTCGCCGACACCCTGGAGGCGCTGCTCGGCGCGATCTACCTCCAGTACGGGCTGGACACCGCCGCCGAGGTCATCCACCGGCTGTTCGACCCGTTGATGGCCGAGTCGGCCGGCCGGGGCGCCGCCCTGGACTGGAAGACCAGCCTTCAGGAGTTGACCGCGGCGCTGGGTCTCGGTGTGCCGGAGTACCGGATCGAGGGTGCCGGACCGGACCATCTGAAGACCTTCACCGCCTGGGTGGTGGTCGCCGGTAACCGGTACGGCGGCGCCGACGGGCGCAGCAAGAAGGAGGCCGAGCAGCGGGCTGCGGAGTCGGCCTGGCGGACCCTGAACGCGCAGGCCGAAGCCGACCGGGCCGAGCCGGAGACGGTCGACGAGCCGTCCGTCGCCGCGGTGACCGTCGAGCCGGCGGAGGTCGCGGCCGACGACGGGCGGGCCGTCGTGGACGCCGGTCAGCCGCAGGTGCAGGCGCCCCGTGCCTGAGTTGCCCGAGGTGGAGACCGTCCGGCAGGGGTTGGCGCGCTGGGTCACCGGCCGACGCATCGAGTCCGTCGAGGTACGCCACCCGCGTGCGGTGCGTCGGCACGTGGCCGGCGGCGCCCACTTCGCCGACGTGCTGGCCGACCGGACCGTGCTCGACGTGTGCCGGCGCGGCAAATACCTCTGGCTGCCGCTGGACAGCGGTGACGCGGTGATCGGGCATCTCGGCATGTCCGGGCAGCTGTTGCTGCAACCGGCCGCCGCCCCGGACGAGCCGCACCTGCGGGTCCGCTTCCGGTTCACCGACGACGGTCCCGAACTGCGCTTCGTCGACCAACGCACGTTCGGTGGGCTCTCGGTCAGCGAGGGCGGCGCGACGCTGCCCGCGGAGATCGCCCACATCGCCCGGGACCCGCTGGATCCGCAGTTCTCCGACGCGGACTTCGTCACCGCGATGCGCCGCCGCCGGACCGAGGTCAAGCGTGCGTTGCTCGACCAGACGTTGATCTCCGGGGTGGGCAACATCTACGCCGACGAGGCGCTCTGGCGGGCCGGACTGCACGGCACCCGGCCGACCGACGCGTTGACCGGCCCCGCCGTACGGCGGTTGCTCGGCCACGTACGCGACGTGCTGACCGAGGCGATCACGGCGGGCGGCACCAGCTTCGACGCGCTGTACGTCAACGTCAACGGGGAGAGCGGTTACTTCGACCGGTCGCTGAACGTCTACGGCCGCGAGGGGCAGCCCTGCCGGCGCTGCGGCGCGCCGATCCGCCGGGAGGCCTTCATGAACCGGTCGTCGTACAGCTGCCCGCGCTGCCAGCCCCGCCCCCGCGCCACCCTGCGCGGCTGACGGCGATCACGGTACGGGGCAGGGCAGCCGCCAGGCGTCCAGGCTGCGGTGTTTGCGGATGGAGGCGAACCCGTAGCCGACGCTCGTGACACAGAAGTCGGTGAGCCCGCCGGTGTACTCGACGTGGAACACCGGCTTGCCGGCGTCGACGAACGGCAGCAGCTTGTCGCACCGCTTGAGCCGTACGCACTCCTCGTCGACCGCGAAGTCGAAGTCCGGCGCCAGCGCGGCGACCTGCCCGAGGTTGCCCCGCAGCCCGGGAGACAGATCCAGCGAACGGGCCAACGCCGCGACCCGACGGTTGAACTGCAACTGGTCGTCGAAATCCAGCCGGAAGCCGGGGGAGTGGGCGTAGCCGTCGCCGTCGGCGAGCAGTACCGCGCCGAAGCCCTTGCCGCGGCAGAGCCGGAACCGGTCGGCCAGCACCGGCCGCAGGGCGTCCCATCGGCGTACGTCCAGCCAGATGCGGCCGGTGCGGGTGACCGTCGCGCCGCGGACCTGTGACGGGTACCGGGTCGCGTCCGGATCGTCCGGATGGACCGTGCCGACGTGCACCTGGCAGACCAGTCGACGGTGTCGGGCCCGCAGGTCGGCGGTCTGCGCCGCGGTGGTGCTGACCGGGTCGAGGACGAACACGTCCGCCTCGACCGTCACGTCGAGCACCCCGTCGAGTTGCCACTGCCATCGCCACAGCCGGGCCGAGGCGGACGGCCAACTGGTCGATGCGCCGGGCGGGGTGAGATCCGGCCGGCAGGCGGCCAGCGACACGAGCACGGTGCACGCCAGGCCGGCGCGCATCGCCCGTCGTACCTGTGCCCCGCCCAGCCCGATCCGCATCGCCAGCTCCGCAGGTTGCGCCGGCGGCGGGACGCCGCCCGAGCCGGTACGCCGTCGGCGTACCTCACCCACTCAAACGAGTGCAGACCCGACAAGGACTCGCGGCTGGACGTGGCGCGGCACCGGAACGCGACGAGTTCCGGTGCCGCGCCCGCCGCACTCAGCGTGGCGCGGCGAAGACCTGCGTCCAGTACGGTCCGTTGCTGCTCGCCACGCCGACGCCGATCTCGGTGAAGGCGCAGTTCAGGATGTTCGCCCGGTGCCCGGGGCTGTTCATCCAGGCGTCCATCACGGCGGCGGGCGACTGCTGGTTCCAGGCGACGTTCTCGCCGTACGTGCGCCAGGCGTACCCGACCCGGTCGATCCGCTCTCCGGGGTCGCTGCCGTCGCTGCCGGTGTGCGACATGTTCCGGTTGTCGGCCTGGTCCTGGCTGTGCCGCTGGGCCGCGGTGGTCAGCTTCTCGTCGACGGTCAACGCGCCGCAGCCGGCCTTCGCCCGTTCCGCGTTGACCAGGTCGACCACCTGGGCGGCCTGCGACCCGCCGGCCCCGTTGGACGGCGAGGCGGTGACCGTGGCACCACGACTCGGGCTGCCCCGACGCTCGGCGCTCTGCCGGGAAGGTGCGGTGCTGCTGCGCGCGGGGGTGGGCTTCGGCTTCGCCGCGAGACTGGGCGACGGCGAGGGCGTGGCGGCGCTGGGCGAGACGCTCGGGCTCGGGCTGGGGCTCGGGGAGTCGAGCGGGTCGAGGACGTCCACCGGCTCCTCGCTCTCCAGCAGCGCGGGTCCGGTGGCCACCGGACGCTCACCGGCGGTGGTGCTGGTCGGCGCGTCGTTGCCGGGCAGCGCGAGGGCCGCGACGCCGATGCTCACCGCGAGGGTGGCCGCCGCCGCGGCACCGCCCAGCACCAGGGGGCGCGACAGGCGACGACGGGACGGCCGGGCGTCGGTCTCGGGCGCGTCGGCCACCGTCTCGGTCCGGGCGGAGGCCCGATCCTCCGGTACGCCGTAGGACCTCTCCCCGTGCCACTGCCTCTCGTCACCCCGCCCGTACTGCTGCTGACCGGCGTAGGGCTGCTGATCCGAGTAGGGCAGTTGCGCACCGTAATGCTGGTCACGGTAGGACTGCTCACCGTAGGGCTGCTCACCGTAAGGCTGGACGAGGTAGGGGTCCTGGGCGGCGTAGGGAAGCTGGCTGTCGGCGTACCCCTGGTTGTCGTACCCCTGGTTGTCGTGGTGCGGGTCGGGGGCGGCGTGCCGCGCGGGCTGCTGCCCGTCGTGCTGGTCGGACCAGCGGCTGACCTGCGTGGTCGGCTCGTCGGCGCGCCAATCGCCGTCGTGCCGGCCGTGGCTCGGCGCGCCGTGGTGGCCCTCGGACGGCCAGGCGGTGTCCCGGTGGTGCTGGCCGACACCGCCCTGGTCGGCACTGTTCTGGTCGGCACTGTTCTGGTCGGCCCAGTGGGGGTGGGCCGGTGCCGGATAGCCCGCCTCGGCGGGTCGGTGTGGGCGGTGCCACTGCTCGGTGGGCTGGTCGTGGTACCACCGGTCGGACGAACTCTCCGGTTCGTCACCGAACAGGTACGACGAGCGCGGTGCCGGGCGGTCGGTCAGCCAGGCCGGGTCGTCGTCGGTCGGTGGCGCTGGTCGCCGGGTGGCATCCGGGTCGAGCGGGTCGTTCCAGCCGTGCACGCCTGTCGCCTCCACGGGTCGGTTAGGGGCCGGGGTGACGCTACGTGGTCGGTCTGAGCAGCAGCAATGTGGCTAAGGAAGAGTTAAGAGGACCCTGTACATCCGGGTGAGGTATTCCGGCGATTCGGTGCGTAGAGTTGGGGTGTCCGGACAGAGTGTGTCCGCGCCGTGTGGCAGCCTCCCGTGACGGGCCGGGTAGACGTCGAAATGATCTACGGCCTGCGTGAACTTGACGAAACAGGGGCTGTCGGCTCAATATAGAGATGTCGCCAGTCGCGCCCGGCCGTGCCCAGAATTCGTGGGAATGGTAGTCGCGTATACAAGGGCGCGCGTTGGCCGGCCTCTCCGGCAGCGCAATTCAAGGAGTCAACATGGCGAAGGCCCTCTTCGGCCACGTAGGTGCAGCGCCCGACCGGCGCCTGCTCGACGAGGTCACCCGACTGCGTGCCAGGGTTCAGTCACTGGAGTTCGAGATCACGCGGCTGCGTGCCGAGAACGATCGGCTCGCGGCGGCTGCGGCAGAGGCGGATGATCTGCTCCGTCTTGCCGAGCCCGCGCTGACCTGATCCACCTGGCCGCCACAACCGAATAGCACCACCGCACAAAAAGCGCGCCGACACCAAGTGCCGGCGCGCAATTCTGTGCACCATTGATCGACTTTGTGGCCTGATGATCGACCAGGCCCTCCGACGCCGAGGCGAAACCGTCTGACACCTGTGAAAAGGAACGCTTGCGGCGTGCCGGCAGGTGGGTCGCGTCGCGCAGCCCACCCTGGGCCGGGTTACTCTGCGGGTTTACCAGGGTCCGCGCAGCCGGGCGACGGTACGGCGGCCACCGGACGAGGATCGAGAAGGTGCATCTCAAGAGCCTGACGGTGAAGGGCTTCAAGTCCTTCGCCTCCGCGACGACGCTGAAGCTGGAGCCGGGGATCACCTGCGTGGTGGGCCCGAACGGCTCCGGCAAGTCCAACGTCGTCGACGCCATCGCCTGGGTGCTCGGCGAGCAGGGCGCGAAGGCGCTGCGCGGCGGCAAGATGGAGGACGTGATCTTCGCCGGCACCGCCGGTCGCGCCCCGCTCGGTCGGGCCGAGGTGACCCTGACCATCGACAACACCGACGGCGCCCTGCCGATCGAATACACCGAGGTCTCCATCACCCGCCGGATGTTCCGCTCCGGCGAGAGCGAGTACGAGATCAACGGCGACACCTGCCGCCTGCTCGACATCCAGGAACTGCTCTCCGACTCCGGCATCGGCCGGGAGATGCACATCATCGTCGGGCAGGGCCGGCTCGACGGCATGCTGCACGCCAAGCCGGAGGACCGGCGCGCGTTCATCGAGGAGGCGGCCGGCGTCCTCAAGCACCGCAAGCGCAAGGAAAAGGCGCTGCGCAAGCTCGACGCGATGCAGACCAACCTGAACCGGCTCACCGACCTCACCGCCGAGCTGCGGCGTCAACTCAAGCCGCTCGGCCGGCAGGCCGAGGTGGCCCGCCGCGCCGCGGTGATCCAGGCCAGTCTGCGTGACGCCCGCCTGCGGCTGCTCGCCGACGATCTCGCCACCCTGCGGACCACCCTGGACCGGGAGGTCGCCGACGAGACCGCGCTGCGGCAGCGGCGCGAGGAGGTGGAGGCCGAGCACACCGAGGTGCAGGCCCGCCTCAGCGAGCTGGAGGAGGCGCTGGCCGCCGACGCGCCGCTGCTGGCCGCCGCCCAGGACACCTGGTACAAGCTCTCCGCGTTGCAGGAGCGGTTCCGCTCGATCGAGCAGCTCGCGTTGGAACGGCTGCGACACCTCAGCGCCACCCCGGACGACGAGCGGCCGGGCCGCGACCCGGACCAGTTGGAGGCCGAGGCCGAACGGGTCCGGGAGCAGGAGGAGGAGCTGCGGGCGGCGCTCACCGACGACCAGATCCGCCTCGCCGAGGCGGTGGAGCACCGACAGGAACTGGAACGGCAGCTCGCGGCGGCGGAACGCGAACTGGTCGCCGCGGCGAAGGCGATCGCGGACCGGCGCGAAGGGCTGGCCCGGCTGACCGGTCAGGTGAACTCGGCGCGCGCCCGGACCACCAGCGCCGGTGAGGAGATCGAGCGGCTCGCCGCCGCGCACGCCGACGCGATGACCCGGGCCGAGCGGGCCCAGGCCGACCTGGACGCCGTCGCCGAGCAGTCCACCGAGGCCGACCGCGACAACGCCGACCTGGACGCCCGGCACGCCGAGGCGGTCAGCGTCCAGGAGCAGGCCCAGGCGACGGTCCGTTCGCTCTCCGACGCCGAGCGGGCGGCGGAGAAGGACGCCGCCACCTGGAAGGCCCGCGAGGAAGCGCTCGCCCTCGGCCTGCGCCGCAAGGACGGCGCCGGAGCGTTGCTGGCCCGCGCCGACCAGGTGCCGGGGCTGCTGGGCAGCCTCGCCGGCCTGCTCACCGTCGCCCCCGGCCACGAGGCGGCGCTCGCCGCCGCGCTCGGCGGGCTGGCCGACGCGGTCGCGGTCAGCGGGGTGGACGAGGCGGTCGAGGCGATGCGACTGCTCAAGATCTCC
Organism: Micromonospora fiedleri; assembly: GCF_016774385.1. Taxonomy (NCBI): domain Bacteria; kingdom Bacillati; phylum Actinomycetota; class Actinomycetes; order Micromonosporales; family Micromonosporaceae; genus Micromonospora; species Micromonospora fiedleri. Next base: position 397,381 of record NZ_JAETXL010000001.1, on the reverse strand, counting down.
GACGCCGGACGGGCCGGACTGCTGGTGGGCAGCCCGGCCGGGCCGGGCATGTCCGGCTCCGCCGACGCGCTGCGTCCCAAGCTGCCCGACCGCGCGCACTGGGCACCCGACCTGGTCGAGTGCGACGCGCGGATCCGACCGGCGGTGCACCGGGCACTGCGGGACGTGGTGCTTGTCGACGACCTCGCTGCCGCGGCGGAGGTGGTCGCCGGCAACCCCGAGCTGCGGGCGGTCACCCGGGAAGGGGACGTCGTCGGGGCGTACGCGGCGGCCGGTGGGTCGGCGAAGGCGCCCAGCTACATCGAGGTGCAGGCAGCCGTCGAGGAGGCCCGCGCCAACCGGCTCACCGCCGAGCGCACCAGCGCGGAGCTGCGCGAACAACTGGTCGAGGCGCGGGCCGCCGTGGCCGAGGCGAAGGAGCGGGTGCAGCATGCCGCCGCGGCGAAGCGGGAGGCGGAGAGCCACCGCAACGCCGCCGCCCGCCGACTCGCCGAGTTGGGTGCCGCCGCCCGGTCCGCCAAGGCGGAGACCGACCGGCTGGGCGAGTCGCGGGCCCGCGCCGAGGCGGCACGGGAACGGGACCTGACCGCCCTGGCCGAGCTGGAGGAGCGGCTGCGCCTGGCCGAGGCCACCCCGATCGACGCGGAACCCTCCACCGAGGAACGTGACCAGCTTGCCGCGATGGTGCCGCAGGCCCGGCAGAACGAGATGGAGGTCCGGCTCGCGGTGCGTACCGCCGAGGAGCGGGTGTCCTCCATCGCCGGGCGGGCCGACTCGCTGCGCCGGCAGGCCGCCGCCGAGCGGGCCGCGCGGGAGCGGGCCGCGGCCCGGCGGGCGGCGCGGGTGCGCGGCGCGGGCATCGCCCGGGCCGTGGCCGGTGGTGCCCGGGAGGCGCTGACCCGGCTGGCCACCAGCATCGCGCAGGCGGAGGAGCAGCGTGACGCGGTGGCCCGGGCACGGGCCACCCGCGAGGCGGAGCTTCAGGAGGTGCGGGCCGCCGCGAAACGATTCGGCGCGGAACTGGAGCGGCTGACCAGCCAGGTGCACCGCGACGAGGTGGCCCGGGCCGAGCAGCGGCTGCGCATCGAACAGTTGGAGGCCAAGGCCGCCGAGGACTTCGGGTTGACCGTGGAGACCCTGATCGCCGAGTACGGCCCGAGTCAGCCGGTGCCGCCCACCGAGGCCGAGGTGGCCGCCGCCGAACGCGACGGCCTCCCGGTGCCCGAACCGGTCCGCTACGAGCGCCCGGTGCAGGAGAAGCTGGCCGCCAAGGCCGAACGCGAACTGGCCCTGCTCGGCAAGGTCAACCCGCTGGCGTTGGAGGAGTTCGCCGCGCTGGAGGAGCGCTACAAGTTCCTCTCCGAGCAGTTGGAGGACCTCAAGGCGACCCGGCGGGACCTGCTCACCGTGGTCAAGGACGTCGACGATCGGATCCTGGAGGTCTTCGCCAGCGCCTTCGCCGACACCGCCCGGGAGTTCGAGCAGGTCTTCACCGTGCTGTTCCCCGGTGGGGAGGGGCGGCTGGTGCTCACCGACCCGGACGACCTGCTGACCACCGGCGTCGAGGTCGAGGCCCGCCCGCCCGGCAAGAAGATCAAGCGACTGTCGCTGCTCTCCGGTGGCGAGCGGTCGCTGACCGCGGTGGCGATGCTGGTGGCCATCTTCCGCGCCCGGCCCAGCCCGTTCTACATCATGGACGAGGTCGAGGCGGCGCTCGACGACGTGAACCTGGGTCGGCTGATCACCCTGCTCGCCCAGTTGCGGGAGAAGAGTCAGCTCATCGTCATCACGCACCAGAAACGGACCATGGAGATCGCCGACGCGCTGTACGGCGTGACCATGCGGGGCGGGGTGACCCAGGTCATCAGTCAACGGCTCAACCGGGCCGACACGGACGACGAGCGGCGAAGCCGCGGCGAGGAGAACGGTTAGTGGTTCGGGAACGCGCGACAGCGCTCCTGGTGGACTTCGACGGCGTACTGCGGCGTTGGGACCCGGCGGTCGCCGCCGAGGTGGAGCGGGAGTACGGCCTCTCCACCGGCGTGCTCGGGGAGATCGCCACGTCCTGGGGGCTGCTCCAGCCGGTGCTCACCGGCCGGGTCAGCCACGCCGACTGGATGTCGAGCGTGGCCGACGCGCTGACCCCGTCGGTGGGCGACCCGGACCGGGCCCGGGCGGCCGTGGAGCAGTGGCAGCGCCACCGCGGTGAGGTCGACCCGCAGGTGTTGGCGTTCATCCGCGAGGTGCGGGCCGCCGGCATCCGGGTCGGGTTGGGCACCAACGCCACCGACCAGCTCGACGCCGACCTGGCCGCGCTGGACCTCACCGACGAACTCGACGTGGTGGTCAACTCCTCGGTCATCGGCGTGCACAAGCCGGCCAAGGAGTACTTCCAGGCCGCCTGTGTGGCGCTGGAGACCCCGCCGGACCGGGTGCTCTTCGTCGACGACGAGGACCGGGCGATCAGCGGGGCCCGGGTGGCCGGGTTGTCGGCGTACCGCTGGAACGGGCCGGAGGACCTGCGTTACCTGCGGGCCGCGCTGGCCTGCTGACGGCGGCCGGTCACTCGCCGGTCACCCCGTCGATCGCCTCGCGGATCAGGTCGGCGTGCCCGTTGTGTCGGGCGTACTCCTCGATCATGTGCAGGTAGACCCAGCGCAGGCTGACCTCATGGCTCTTCTCAGCACGGCGCAGGGTGAAGACCTCGTCCAGGTCGTGGCCGGCGGTGGCCGCGTCGGCGGCCGCGATCTCGGCGCGGAACGCCGCGAAGTCGGCCTCGGGGTCGGCGGTGTCCACGGTGTTGAACTCGGCGTCCGGGTCGGCGTCGAAGTCGTACAGCTCGGGCAGGCTCTCACCGGCGAAACACTGCCGGAACCACCACCGTTCGACGACGGTCATGTGCCGTACCAGACCGAGCAGGGTGAGCGTCGACGACGACACGGCTGCGGTCCGCAGCTGTTCGCCGGTCAGCCCGGCGCACTTGAGCAGCAATGTGTCCCGGTGGTAGTTGAGCCAGCCCTCCAGCATGATGCGCTCGTCGGCGCGGTAGGGCTCGTGTCGGCGGTCGATGGCCGGTGCAGTCCACGTCGTCATGCCGGTCATCGTGCTGTCCGGGTGTGACAAGTGCGAGCGAGTTTGTGGTTGCGGTTTCACGGTACGACGACGACGGGCCAGCGTCCGGTGCGGACCAGGCGGGTGGCGACCGAGCCGACCAGGCGGTGCCCGGCCTGCTCGGACGAGCCCACCACGACCAGGTCCGCCCGGGTCTCGTCGGCCGCGGCGCACAGCTCGGCGTACGCGTCGCCCCGTCGGCAGAGGAAGGTGACCGGCACGTCCAGCTCCTCGGCGCTGCGGCGGCACTCCTGGCGCAGATCCTCGGTCAGCTCGTCGTGGGTCTGCTGCACCGCCTCCGCCACCACCCCGGACATCATGGCGGCGAAGCCGGCCGGCGAGCTGACGAACACCACCACCAGCCGGGCACCCTGTCGACGAGCCAGACCGGCGGCGTACGACGCGGCGCGCAGCGAGGTCCGGGTGCCGTCCACTCCGACCAGCACCACCCGAGGCCCGTCGGTGCCCCGCTCATAGGGCACCGCGCGGGCCTGCGGGCCGTACTGCTGACGATCCATGGTGTCCATGTCGGGTCAGTCCCGTACGCCGGTGCGGATCACGGCCGTCGCGCCACCGGCGGCCACCGTCGACTCCTGCTCCACCTCGTCGGTGAGCGGGCCACCGGTGTGCCGCAGCAGCGGCACCTCCTTGATGAACAGCACAGCGATCAGGGCGATCAGCCCGAACGGTGCGGCGGCCAGGAAGATGTCTCCGGCCCCGTGCCCGTACGCGGACTCCACTACGGCGCGGATCGGCGCGGGCAGCGCGTGAACGTCGGGCAACGTGCCACCGCCGGCGCCCGAACTCGGTACGCCGAGCGCGGCCAACCCCTCGCTGAGGTAGCGGGTGACGTTGTGACCGAGCAGGGCACCCAGGGCGCTGACGCCGACCGCGCCGCCGAGGCTGCGGAAGAACGCCACCACCGAGCTGGCAGCGCCGAGTTCGTGCGGCTCGACGGTGTTCTGCACGGCGAGCACCAGGTTCTGCATGGACATGCCCACGCCGAGGCCGATGAGCGCCATGTAGATGCTGACCTGCCAGTACGGGGTGTCTGCCCGCAGCGTGCCCATCAACGCGAAACCGACGGTGAGCAGCGCCGAGCCGGCGACCAGGTAACGCTTCCAGCGGCCGGTGTTGGTGATGATGCGGCCGACCACGGTGGAGGAGACCAGCAGACCGAGGATCATCGGCAGAGTCATCAGGCCGGACATGGTGGGGCTGGCCCCACGGCTGATCTGGAAGTACTGGCCGAGGAAGACCGAGGCGCCGAACATGCCCACACCGACGGCGATGCTGGCCACCACCGACAGGGTGATGGTGCGGTTGCGGAACAGCCGGGGCGGGATCAGCGGCTCACTGGTGCGGGTCTCCACCCGTACGGCGGCGGCACCGAGCAGCAACGCGCCGATCACCATCACCGCGGTCTGCCAGGAGGCCCAGTCGAACTGGTTGCCGGCGAGCGACACCCAGATCAGCAGCAGCGACACGGCACCGGTGATCAGGGTGGCACCCCACCAGTCGATCTTCACCTTGCGGCGGACGACCGGCAGGTCGAGGGTCCGCTGGAGCACGACCAGTGCGGCCAGCGCGAACGGCACGCCGACGTAGAAGCACCAGCGCCAGCCGAGCCAGGAGGTGTCGACGATCACGCCACCGATCAGCGGCCCGCCGATGGTGCCGACGGCCATCACCGCGCCGAGGTAGCCGCTGTAGCGGCCTCGTTCCCGTGGCGCGATCATCGTCGCGATGATCACCTGAACCAGCGCGGTGAGACCACCGGCGCCGATGCCCTGGACCACCCGGCAGGCGATCAGTTGCTCGGTGGACTGTGAGAGCCCGGCCAGCACCGAGCCGAGCACGAAGATGGCGAGGGAGAGCTGGACCAGCACCTTCTTGCTGGTCAGGTCGGCGAGCTTGCCCCACAGCGGGGTGGTCGCGGTGGTGGCCAGCAGCGTCGAGGTGACCACCCAGGTGTACGCGGACTGACTGCCGTTGAGCTCGGTGATGATCCTCGGCAGCGCGTTCGCGACGACCGTGCCGGACAGGATCGCGACGAACATGCCCAGCAGCAGACCGGAGAGGGCCTCCAGGATCTGCCGGTGACTCATCTGTACGGGCATCGCTCGGGCGGGAGCGCTCGCCTGAGTCATGGAGAAGCCTCCAAGCGGAGTGGAAATTGTTGCCGGAGGCAACCGTAGGACTTGGTTGCCTGAAGCAACAACTTGCCTGGCGGGAGGTCTATTCCAGCTATCTGGCGGGAGAGTGTCGCTGAATGCGCCCTATGTACGAATCGCGGCTAAAGCCCGCCGCCCGGATTGCGCAAACGGGTGCGGCGGCGTCAGCCCCAGGCGTCGTTGAAGCGGCGGAGCAGCCGGGCCAACTCCTCGACGTCCTGTTGCGGCCAACTCTGCAACGCCCGACGGATCTGTCCGAGTCGGGGGGCCCGAGCGGCGTCGAACCGGCGCTGGCCCTCCTCGGTGAGGCTGAGTTGCGCGGCCCGCCGATCACTCGGGTCCGGATCCCGTCTCACCAGACCGAGGGTCTCCAGGCTGTGGATCTGTCGGCTGAGCGTGCCCTTGCCGACCCCGAGCCGGGCGGCCAGGTCGGTGAGCCGGATCGCGCCGGAGCGGCGCAGCCAGAGCAGCAGTCCGTACGCGTTCGGCTCCAGATTCGGGTGCACCTCGCTGGCGATCTCCCACGAGAGGGCCCGACCGCGCCGCAACAGGGCGGCGAGTTCGTCCTCGACCTCGCGCAGGCTCTCCGGCAGCTCGTCGTCCACGGCGACGAGACTACGGAGCCGGGGTGACCGTCCGCTGACTGCCCCGCACCACAGTGTTAACAAGGGGCCCTTCTACTACGCCAGGCGTTAACAAGGTGCCCTTCCTTTCACGGAGTCAGGCGGTGGTGGGCGACCTGGCGCAGGTGGCCGTCGCTGGTGGTGCCCTCGATGACCACGTCGGCGGTCCGGCTGGCGTGGGTCAGCGTGGCCACCGCGTTGCCGAAGTACGGGCCGGCGAGCTTGCGCCAGCGGACCTGCGGCCGGGGTACGCCGGCGGTACGGGCCAGCGCCCGGGTCGCCCCGGCCGGCCCACGGGACCAGCCCAACCGCATCAGCGGACGCATCCCGGCGGGCACCTGGTTGTGGATCGGCGAGCAGGTCAGCTGATGCACCGGGGTGCGTACGGTCGGGTCGGCGAACCGGACCCGGGCCACGTACGAGTGGTGCACGTCGCCGGAGAGCACGTTGATCGACGCCGGGGGCGGGTACGCCGGGCCGGCGCCCTTGCGGTCGTCGGGCTCACCCGGTGTGCCGCCGCCGACGCGGGCGAACAGCGCACCCATGGCGTCGAACGAACGGCGGAACGCGCCCCAGTGCTCCAGGTCCAGCCCGCGGCGAAGGCGTTCGGAGAGGGCGGCGAGCCACGGCCGGGACGAGTCGGCCAGCTTCTCGTTCCACGCCTCGACGTGGTGGATGCCCGGCGGCAGCAGCCAGGGCAGCGAGGAACCGACGACCAGGTGGTCGTAGTCGCCGTGCACCCGGTCGACGAACCAGGACCATTCACCCGGCGGCAACATCGCCCGTTGACCCGGCTGCAACACCCGGCTGCACCTGGTGTCCAGCATGACCAGGCGGGTGCGACCCAGGTCGACCGAGTAGCTCCACTGGTACTGCACCGCCTGCCACCGCTCGGTGTCGTGTGCCAGGTCGGCCTCGGTGTCCACCCGCTGGCCGAACTCGCGCAGCACCTCGGTGGCGTCCCCGGCCGTGGTCACCTTCGCGAAGATCGGGTCGGCGGCGATCTCGTCGGGGGAGAGGTTGCCCAGGTGCTGGTACACCCAGTAGGACGCCAGGCCGCTGGTGATCCGCTCGGCCCACCAGGGCTGCTCGCGCATGTCCGCGCGCCAGGACGCCGAGGTGTTCCAGTCGTCGATGATCTCGTGATCGTCGAAGATCATCACGCTCGGCACGGTGGAGAACAGCCAGCGGATCTCCGGGTCGCCCCAGGACTCCAGGTAGAGCTTCGTGTACTCGTCGAAGCTGACCACCTGGTCGCTGGGCGCGCCCGCCGGGCGGCGTCGCCGTCGGCGCAGCAGGCGCTTCACCGTCGGCGAGGTCTCGTCGGCGTAGACCTGGTCGCCGAGGAGCACCAGCAGGTCCGGCAGGGCCGCCGGGTCCGGGTCGGCCAGGATCCTCCGCGCGTACGCGTCGAGCGCGTCCGGGGGCAGCTTGCGGGTGGTGGCGTGCTGGGTGGTCTCCCGGCAGGAGCCGAAGAGCAGCCGGACCGGCTGATCCCGGTCCTCGGCGGCGCGGGTGCGGATCACGCTGGGCGGGAAACGCCCGTCGGGCAGCGGCCAGACCTCCTGGTCATCGACGAAGACCTGGTAGGTCGTGGTGCTGTCCGGGGTGAGCCCGTCGACCACCACAAGTGCGTAGTGGTGGTCGTACGCGGTGAAGGTGTTCGTCGTGCCGGTGGCGCCGTCGGCCGTGCGGACGGTGACCACCGCCGGGGCCGTGGTCTCCACCCAGACCGTGGCCCGCGTGCCGACCACCCGGCGGAGCAGGGGGCCGATGAGCAGCTCGGCGGGCATGTGGGACCTCCAGATGAGAGTGTTTCGACCTCTACTACCCGGCCGGCCGTCGCACCACTGCTGGCTGTGGCCGAGACTACCGCCGCCCCGCGCCGGGTGCGGGGCAGCGGTGGTTGAGACGCGGTCGGCGGCATCTGACAGGATTTCGGCATGAAGGACTACCTCCTCATCGTTCTCGCCCTGCTCGGTGTGCTGATCCTCGGCGGCATCGGGTTGGTCGTGCCGAGGCTGCGCCGGCGGCCGGCACCGCCGCTGCCGCGCACGGAGGTCGACACCCGGACTCAGGAGGATCTCGCCGGGCCACCGGTGGAGGCGCCGGAGGCCGAGTTGTCCACCGGCATCCTGGTCGAGCCGCCGCCGGTGGTGGAGGCGCCGACCCCGACCGTCGAGGTGCCCGAGCCGACCGCCGGCCGGCTGGTCCGGCTGCGGTCCCGGCTGTCGCGCTCGCAGAACGCCTTCGGCAAGGGGCTGCTCGGCCTGCTCAGCCGCGACCGCCTCGACGAGGACGTCTGGGAGGAGATCGAGGACAGCCTGATCACCGCGGACGTGGGCATCGACGCCACCCGCGAGATCGTCGACCGGCTGCGCGAGCGGACCCGGGTGCTGGGCACCCGCTCGGCCGCCGAACTGCGTGCCCTGCTCGCCGCCGAACTGGTCAACGCGCTCGACCCGGAGCTGGACCGCTCGCTGCGGACCACCCCCAAGGAGGGCGTGCCGGCGGTGCTGCTGGTGGTCGGGGTCAACGGCGCCGGCAAGACCACCACCTGCGGCAAGATCGCCCGGGTGCTCATCGCCGACGGTCGCAGCGTGCTGCTCGGCGCGGCCGACACCTTCCGGGCCGCCGCCGCCGACCAGCTGGAGACCTGGGCGGGACGGGTCGGCGCGGAGACCGTCCGGGGCCCGGAGGGCGCCGACCCGGCAAGCGTCGCGTTCGACGCGGTCCGGCGGGGTATCGACACCGGCGTGGACACCGTGCTCATCGACACCGCCGGCCGGCTGCAGAACAAGGTCGGCCTGATGGACGAGCTGGGCAAGGTCAAGCGGGTGGTGGAGAAGCACGGCCCGATCGACGAGACCCTGCTCATCCTCGACGCCACCACCGGGCAGAACGGTCTGGAGCAGGCCCGCGTCTTCACCGAGGTGGTAAACGTCACCGGAGTGGTGCTGACCAAGCTCGACGGCACCGCCAAGGGCGGCATCGTGATCGCCGTACAGCGCAAGCTCGGCATCCCGGTGAAGCTGGTCGGCCTCGGCGAGGGCCCGGACGACCTGGCGCCGTTCGACCCCGCGCAGTTCGTCGACGCGCTGCTGGGCACCGAAGCCCCCGGTCCGACCGCGTAACCTCGGGTGACCAGAGACAATCGCGCGTACGCGGGCTGGCGCGACCCGAGCCACCCGTCGCAGCGCCTCGGGAGACCGTACGTGACTTCGCAGGAGATCCCCCTGCACGGCGGCAACGTCAGCACCGTGGTGCGGGTCGGCGACACGGTCCGGCGCAACGCCGGACCGTGGACGCCGTCGGTGCACGCCCTGCTGCGCCACCTGGAGTACGTGGGCTTCACCGGTGCCCCCCGCGCGCTCGGCATGGACGAGCGCAACCGGGAGGTGCTGTCGTACCTGGAGGGGGAGTGCGGGGAATACCCGCTGGCCCCGCACTGGGTCACCGACGAGGCGTTGGTCACCGTCGCCACCATGCTGCGGATGTTCCACGACGCCCAGTACGGCTTCGCGCCGCCGGCCAACGCGGTGTGGCGCTCGTTCGGGCCGCCGCCACCGGACACCGAGGTCATCTGCCACCACGACGCCGCGCCGCACAACGTGATCTGGCGTCCGGACGGCACCCTCGGGCTGATCGACTTCGACCTCGCCTCACCCGGCGCACGGATCTACGACGTGGCGTACGCGGCCTGGACCTGGGTGCCGATCTTCTCCGACCGGGATTCGATCACCCTGGGCTGGAAGCGTCCGGACCGGCCGCGCCGGTTGCGGCTGTTCGCCGACGCGTACGGGTTGATCCCCCGTGACCGCCACCGGTTGGTCGGGACCATCCGCAAGCGGATCATCGACCACGTCGAGGGCATCCGGCGGATGGCCGCGGCGGGGGAGCCGGCCTTCGTGCGGATCGTGCACAAGGGCCACCTGCGCCGGCCGATGCGCGATCTTCGACTGCTCGATTACGAGCGGCGTGCCCTGGAATCCGCCCTGCAGTAACCCGTCGGGGGGATAGACCGCCACCAAATGGCTGATCCACCCCCGTCGAAGCGTGGAGCTGTGCGGTTTTCTTCACACGTCCGAAACAAGCCGTGACGCACCGGAAACCAGTCGGGGCCCTTCGTCGAAACAGCCGACGACGAGAGTTCCGGCCAACCGGCGTACGGGCGATGCTGCGCGATGCCGGGAGGGAGGGAAAACGACCCGAGAGGAGGCAGCGTGCCGGAGCTAGATTCTGGTGCCACCGCCTGGATTTTGACTTCTGCCGCGCTGGTGTTGCTCATGACGCCCGGCCTGGCGCTGTTCTACGGCGGCATGACGCGATCCAAGTCCGTGCTCAACATGATGATGATGAGCTTCGGCGCGATCGGCCTGGTCAGCCTGTTGTGGGTGTTCTACGGCTACAGCATCGCATTCGGCGAGGACATCGGCGGGATCACCGGTGATCTCTCCGCCGCCGGTCTGCGTGGCATGTTGGAGAGCGGCACCGAGGGCGGCATTCCCGATCTGCTGTTCGCCGGTTTCCAGCTGATGTTCGCCGTGATCACCGTCGCTCTGATCAGCGGTGCGATCGCCGACCGGGCCAAGTTCGGCCCGTGGCTGCTCTTCGCCGGCCTCTGGGCCACCCTGGTCTACTTCCCGGTCGCGCACTGGGTCTGGGGCGGCGGCTGGATCATGGAGCTCGGCGTGCTCGACTTCGCCGGTGGTACGGCGGTGCACATCAACGCCGGTGCCGCCGCGCTCGCTCTGGCACTCGTACTCGGCAAGCGGGTCGGCTGGCCGAAGGACAAGTTCAAGCCGCACAACCTGCCGATGGTGCTGCTCGGTGCGGGTCTGCTGTGGTTCGGCTGGTTCGGCTTCAACGCCGGCTCCGCCGGTGCGGCAAACGGCACCGCCGCCATCTCGCTGATCAACACCCAGGTCGCCACCGCCGCCGCGGTGCTCGGCTGGATCGTGGTCGAGTGGCTGCGCGACGGCAAGCCGACCACCCTGGGTGCGGCCTCCGGCGCGGTCGCCGGTCTGGTCGGCATCACGCCCGCCTGTGCCTTCCTGGAGCCGCTGGGCGCCATCGCCCTCGGCCTGATCGCCGGTGCGATCTGCGCCCTCGCGGTCGGCATGAAGTACAAGCTCAAGTACGACGACTCGCTCGACGTGGTCGCCGTGCACATGGTCGGCGGCATCATCGGCTCGCTGCTCATCGGCTTCCTGGCCATCGAGGTGCTGGCCGGTGAGGGCAACGCGGGTCTGCTCTACGGCGGCGGCATCAAGCTGCTGGGCCTGCAGGCGGTCGGCGTCATCGCGGTGCTGGTCTACTCGTTCGTGGTCGCGTACATCATCGGGTTCGCGATCGAGAAGACCATCGGCTTCCGGGCCAGCGCCGAGGCCGAGGTCGAGGGCATCGACAACGCCGAGCACGCGGAGAGCGCGTACGAGTTCAGCTCCACGAGTGGTGGTGGCGGGGCTTTCGCCGCCGCGGGTATCGCTTCCTCGGCCAAGCCGAAGAGTGAGCCCACCGAAGCGGTAAGCGAAAAGGTCGCCGGCTAAATTCGTGAGATGGAGGGGTTGGACATGAAGCTGGTGACCGCGGTCATCAAGCCGCACCAGTTGGACGCCGTCAAGGAGGCCCTGCACGCCCTCGGCGTGGCCGGGTTGACTGTCAGCGAGGTCCAGGGTTACGGGCGACAGAAGGGGCACACCGAGGTCTACCGGGGTGCCGAGTACACCGTCGAGTTCCTGCCCAAGATCCGGGTGGAGGTGCTGACCGACGAGATCGACGTCGAGAAGATCGTCGACGCGGTGGTCGGTGCCGCCCGGACGGGCAAGATCGGTGACGGCAAGGTCTGGGTGACCGGAGTCGAGGAGGTCGTCCGGGTACGCACCGGCGAGCGCGGCCTGGACGCCCTCTAAGGAGACACCGTCGATGACCTCGTTGACCTCTCGGCAAGCCTCGGCTTCGAGCCCCACGGCAGCACCGAAGGTCAACGAGGCCGTCGGCGTACCGGCCGGGATCGGCGCCACCGCGCGTCGGGCCCGCTCGGACGCGTACGACGCCTGGCTGGCCCGGCTGCTGCCATCGAGACCGGGCGTCGCCCTGCTCGCGGTCGGCGGGCTGGGACGTCGGCAGTGCGCCCCCTACGGCGACCTCGACCTGGTGCTGGTGCACTCCGGGGTGGCCGGGATCGACGAGCTGGCCGCCGAGCTGTGGTACCCGATCTGGGACGCCGGGCTGCGGCTGGACCACTCCGTACGCACCGTCGCCGAGGCGCTGTCGGTCGCCCAGGACGACGTCAAGGTGGCCCTGGGGCTGCTCGACGCCCGTCTCGTCGCCGGTGATCCTGATCTTGCCGACACGCTGATCCGCAGCGCCACCGATCACTGGCGGCGCACCGCCGTACGCCAACTGGCCCCGCTGTGGGAGACCACGACCGCCCGCTGGCAGGCCCACGGCGAATTGGCCTTCCTGCTGGAAGGCGACCTCAAGGAGGCGGCCGGCGGCCTGCGGGACGTCGGCATCCTGCGGGCCATCGCGATCGCCGGGATCACCGACGCGCTGCGGCCCGCCGTGCACGCCGCCCACCTGCGCCTGCTGGACACCCGCGACGCGCTGCACCACCAGGTCGGCCGGCGCGTCGACCGGCTGCTGGCCCAGGAACGCGAGGGAGTCGCCGCGCTGCTCGGCCTGCGCCAGGCGCCACCCGGCGGCCCCGACACCGGCCCGACCGCCAGCCCAGCGGAACCAGCCGGGGACGGGGACGCGCTGTTGCGCCGGGTGGCCGGTGATGCCCGTACCGTCAGTCATGCTCTCCACGACGCCTTCCGCGCCGCGGACCGGCTGCGTTCCGGTCGTCGCCGGGGTGCCGACGGACGGCCGCTGCGTCGGCCGGTGGCCCGGGACGTGGTCGAGCACGACGGGGAACTGGTGCTGGCCCGTACCGCCATCGGGGCCCGCCCCGACCCCAACCTCTCGCTGCGGGTGGCTGCCGCAGCGGCGGTCACCGGGCTGCCGATCGCCCGAGCCACCTGCGAATGGCTGGCCACCTACTGTCCGCCGCTGCCCACGCCGTGGCCGGCGGAGGCGCGAGCTGCGCTGACCACCCTGCTGGGCGCCGGTGCGGGGCTGCTGCCCGCCTGGGAGACCTGTGACCGGTACGGGCTGATCGACGGCTGGCTGCCGGAGTGGACCCGGCTGCGCAGCCTGCCCCAGCACAACCCGGTGCACCGGTTCACCCTCGACCGGCACCTGGTGCAGACCGCCTTCGAGGCCAGCCGGCACACCCGCGACGTGGACCGCCCCGACCTGCTGCTGCTCGCTGCCTTCCTGCACGACATCGGCAAGGGTCTGCCGGGTGACCATTCCACGGTCGGTGCGCCGATCGCCGAGGCGATGGCCGCCCGGATCGGCCTGCCCGCCGCCGAGGCGAAACTGATCGGCACCCTGGTCCGGCTGCACCTGCTGCTGCCCGAGGTGGCCACCCGCCGCGACCTGGCCGATCCGGTGACCATCTCCGGGGTGGCCGAGGCGGTCGGCGACGTCACCACCCTCGACCTGCTGCACGCGCTGGCCCGGGCGGACGCCGCCGCCACCGGGCCGGGCGCCTGGTCGGACTGGAAGGGCCGGCTGATCGCCGAACTGGTGGCCCGGGTCCGCACCACGCTCGACACCGGCGCCGTACCCGAGCCGCCCGCACCGGACCCGGCGCTGGTGGCGGGGCCGCTGCCGGTCGTACACCTGACCGGGGACCGGGTGGCGGTGGCCGCGGCGGACCGGCGTGGCCTGCTCGCCACGGTGGCCGGTTGCCTGGCCCTGCACCGCCTGGAGGTGCTCGCGGCCGACGCCTCGACGGTGGACGGGCGGGCCCTGGTGGAGTGCCGGGTGCAGCCACGGTACGGGCTGCCGCCCGAGCCGGTGGCGCTCAGCTCCGACCTGCGTCGGGCGGTCGGTGGCGACGTGTCGGTCACCCAGCGACTGCGTGGACGGGCCCTGGCCGCACGGGGGGCGGGGGCCGAACCACGGGTGGTCTGGCACCGGGACGCCGCCACCGACGCGGTACTGCTGGAGTTGCGGGCCGCAGACGCCGCCGGCCTGCTGTACCGGGTGACCAGCGCCCTGGACGCCGCCGGCGCCCAGGTCCGCGCCGCCCGCATCGCCACCCTCGGCGGCGACGTGGTCGACGTCTTCTACCTAGTGGGCGGCTGGCCCTCCGACGCCGAACGCACCCGCCTCGAAGCTGCAGTCCTCGCCGCCGTGTAGTCGACCCCAGCGGCGTTACCGGGAAATGCTGCCAGCAGTTTCGGGGAAAATGCTGCCTCACCTGCCGACGAGGCATCATTTTCCCTGATGTTGCGCCCGGCGGGGTCGTTGCGCGGCGAGGCAGGGATGTTGCGCGGTGCGGGCGGGGATGTGTTGCGCGGTGGGGTGCGGCCCGCACACCCCGCAGGGCAGCGTGGGGAGCGGGTGTGGGAGGGGTTGCCGTCGGGAAAGGGGGCGGCTGGGCCGGGCCGGGCAAGCGGGGTCGGGCTAGGCTAGCGGTGGGCTGGACGCCACCCGCGTGTCCGCACCGTGCCCGCCGAAGACGACAATCGGGATGTTCGCGTGTTTGACACCTTGAGTGACCGCCTCTCCGGGATCTTCACCAAGCTCCGCGGCAAGGGACGCCTCACCGACGCCGACATCGACGCCACCGCGCGCGAGATCCGCCTCGCGCTGCTGGAGGCCGACGTCGCGCTGCCGGTGGTCAAGGGCTTCATCGCGAACGTCAAGGAACGGGCGCGCGGCGCGGAGGTCTCCCAGGCGCTCAACCCGGCCCAGCAGATCATCAAGATCGTCAACGAGGAGCTGGTCACCGTCCTCGGCGGCGAGGGGCGTCGGCTCCAGTTCGCCAAGCAGCCGCCGACGGTGATCATGCTCGCCGGCCTCCAGGGTTCCGGTAAGACCACCCTCGCCGGCAAGCTGGCCCGTTGGCTCAAGGCGCAGGGCCACCAGCCGCTGCTGGTCGCCGCCGACCTCCAGCGCCCCAACGCCGTCGGGCAGCTCCAGGTGCTCGGTGGCCGGGCCGGGGTCGAGGTGTACGCCCCGGAGCCCGGCAACGGCGTCGGTGACCCGGTGCAGGTGGCGAAGGCGTCCCTCGAACACGCCCGCCGTGCCGCCCGTGACGTGGTCATCGTCGACACCGCCGGCCGCCTCGGCATCGACGCCGAGATGATGCAGCAGGCCGCCGACATCCGCGACGCGGTCGACCCTGACGAGGTCATCTTCGTCATCGACGCGATGGTCGGCCAGGACGCGGTGCGTACCGCCGAGGCGTTCCGCGACGGCGTCGGCATCACCGGTGTGGTGCTCTCCAAGCTCGACGGCGACGCCCGCGGTGGTGCCGCCCTGTCGGTGCGTCAGGTGACCGGGCAGCCGATCCTGTTCGCCTCCACCGGCGAGAAGCTGGAGGACTTCGACGTCTTCCACCCCGACCGGATGGCCAGCCGGATCCTCGGCATGGGCGACGTTCTCACTCTGATCGAGCAGGCCGAGGCGGCCTTCGACACCGATCAGAAGGAGAAGATGACCGCCAAGCTGATGGGCGGCGAGCAGTTCACCCTGGAGGACTTCCTCGACCAGCTCATCGCGGTGCGGCGGATGGGGCCGATCGCCAACGTGCTGGCCATGATGCCCGGCATGGGCCAGGTCAAGGACCAGCTCGCCGAGGTGGACGACAAGCACTTCGACAAGATCACCGCGATCATCCGGTCGATGACCCCGGCCGAGCGCACCAACCCGAAGATCATCAACGGCTCCCGACGGGCCCGGATCGCCAACGGTTCCGGCGTCACCGTGATGGACGTCAACCAGCTGCTCAACCGCTTCGCCGACGCGCAGAAGATGATGAAGCAGATGGGCGGCATGATGGGCCTGCCGGGCGGCCGGCGCAAGGCCACCAAGAGCCCGAAGAACAAGCGCAAGGGTACGAAGGGCGGCGGCCGGCCGCGTACCGGTGCCGGCATGCCCGGTGGCTTTCCGGGTGGCATGCCGCAGCTCCCGCCGGGCATGAAGCCGGAGGACCTGGCGGCCGGTCAGGGCCTCCCGCCGGGCTTCAAGCTCCCGAAGATCGACTTCAACAAGCTCGGCAAGGGCGGCCAGCCGCCCCGCTGACCGTACGGCGGGCGGGGCTCCTCGCCGGCGACGGAGAGTGATCCGGTAGGACTGTGCGCATGGCTCTGCATGTGCGCGGTGTGCTCCTGCCGGACGACGAGGTCCGGGATCTGTGGCTGGTCGGCGACCGGATCACCTTCGAACCGGTGCCCGGTGCCGAGACGATCGCCAACGGCGGCTTCGTCCTGCCAGGGCTGGTGGACGCGCACTGCCACATCGGCATCGCCCGGGGCGCGACACCGATCACTTCCCTGGACCAGGCGCGGGCGTTGGCGCGGATCGACCGGGACGCGGGTGTGCTGGCGATCCGGGACGCCGGTTCGCCCTTCCCGTACCCGGAGCTTGAGGACGAACCCGACCTGCCCCGGATGGTCCGGGCCGGGCGGCACATCGCGCCGCCGAAGCGCTACCTGCGCGACATCGGGGTGGAGGTCGAGGCGGCCCAGGTGGCGGCGACCGTGGCCGAGCAGGCGGCGGCCGGCAGCGGCTGGGTCAAGCTGGTCGGGGACTGGATCGACCGGGGGGTCGGTGACCTGGCGCCGGCCTGGGACGCGGACACCATGGCCGCCGCGGTGGCCGCCGCACACGCCGCCGGGGTACGCGCCGCCGTGCACACCTTCAGCGAGTCGGCCGTGGAGATCATGGTGCGGGCCGGGGTGGACTCGGTCGAGCACGGCACCGGTCTGAGCCTGGACCTGATCGACCTGATGGCCCGGCAGGGCACCGCGTTGATCCCCACGATGATCAACATTCAGACTTTCGGTCACATCGCTGACCAGGCCCGACCCAAGTTCCCCGGGTACGCCGACCACATGATCGCCCTGCGGGACCGCTTCCCCGAGGTGGTGCGCTCGGCGTACGAGGCCGGGGTGCCGATCTTCGTGGGTACCGACGCCGGTGGTGGCATCGACCACGGCCTGGCCGCCGAGGAGATGCTGCTGCTGCACGAGCAGGCCGGCATGAGCACCGAGGACGTGCTCGCCGCCGCCACCTGGCGGGCCCGGCAGTGGCTGGGCTTCCCCGGCCTGGTCGACGGTGGCCTCGCCGACCTCGTCGTCTACTCCGACGACCCGCGCCGGAACCTGCGGGTGGTACGCGAGCCTGCCCGCATCGTGCTGCGCGGGCGGGTCATCCGCTGACCCGACCCACCGCACGTCGAGCCGGTACTGCGCCTGGACCCGGAACAGGGGCAGGGGAGGACATGGCGGCCGATGGTAGTGATGCCGCGCCCGATCGCGCTGCCCCGTCCGCCCCTGCATAGGATGTGCGGTTATGGCGCGCGTGCTTACTCCCCGGGCTGAGGACTTCCCCCGGTGGTACCAGGACCTCATCGCTAAGGCGAAGCTGGCCGACAACGGGCCGGTACGGGGGACCATGGTGATCCGACCGGCCGGCTATGCCATCTGGGAGCGGATGCAGGCCGAGATGGACGACCGGATCAAGGCGGCCGGGGCGGAGAACGCGTACTTCCCGCTGTTCATCCCGGAGAGCTACCTCAAGCGCGAGGCTGAGCACGTCGAGGGCTTCTCGCCGGAGCTGGCGGTGGTCACCCACGGCGGCGGCAAGCAGTTGGCCGAGCCGGTCGTGGTGCGCCCCACCAGCGAGACGGTCATCGGCGAGTTCATGGCCAAGTGGATCGACTCGTACCGGGACCTGCCGCTGCTGCTCAACCAGTGGGCCAACGTGGTCCGCTGGGAGCTGCGCCCGCGGATCTTCCTGCGCACCAGCGAGTTCCTCTGGCAGGAGGGCCACACCGCCCACGCCACCCGCTCCGACGCCCGCGCCTACGCCCGCAAGATCCTGCACGAGGCGTACGAGGACCTGATGGTCAACGTGCTCGGCATCCCGGTGGTGGTCGGGCTCAAGACCGCCCGGGAGCGGTTCGCCGGGGCGACCGCCACGTACACCTGCGAAGGCATGATGGGCGACGGCAAGGCGCTCCAGCTCGGCACCAGCCACGAGCTCGGGCAGAACTTCGCCAAGGCCTTCGACATCAGCTACTCCTCGGCCGAGGGCGGCCGGGAGCACGCCTGGACCACCTCCTGGGGCACCTCGACCCGGATGCTCGGCGGTCTGATCATGTGCCACGGCGACGACAACGGGCTGCGGGTGCCGCCGAAGCTGGCGCCGGTGCAGGCGTACGTCATGGTGGTCAAGGACGGCGAGGGTGTGGGCGAGGCGGCGGCCAAGCTGCGCGACGCGCTGCGCGACGCCGGCATCCGGGTCATGCTCGACGACCGCACCGACACCCCCTTCGGCCGCCGGGCCGTCGACGCCGAGCTGCGCGGCTATCCGGTACGCGTCGAGGTCGGCCCCCGTGACCTGGCCGCCGGCAACGCGGTCGTGGTCCGGCGTACGGACGGCTCGAAGGCCCCCACCCCCATCGCGGACGTGGTCGGCGCGGTGCTCGCCGCCCTGGACGCCGACCAGCAGTCGCTGCACGACCAGGCCCTGGCCTTCCGCCAGTCCCGCACCACCGACGTCGCCACCCTCGACGAGGCCATCGAGGCGGCAGCCACCGGTTGGGCCCGCGTCCCGTGGTCGGCCGTCGGCGTCGAAGGCGAGGCCAAGGCCAACGCCCAGGGCGTCACCGTCCGCTGCCTCCTCCGCGCCGACAACTCCGTCCCCGACACCGAGGACGAACCCAACCTCACCGCCATCCTCGCCCGCGCCTACTAACCCCCACCCCCACGCGCCCAGGCGCTGCCCACCCCGCCCCGCTCTGCTCGTCGATCTTGCACTTTCTGTCGGGATGAAACTGAGTAAAAGGTGCATCTCGGCGACCAGAAGTGCAAGATCGCGGGGATTGGGGGGCGGTAGGGTCGGGGTGTGAGGTTTGAGGTGGGGCGGATGGTGATGCACCGCAACGTGCGGCGTGGGCGGATCGGGTGGGTCCGGCCGGCGCGGGTGGTCAGTGATGACGAGCGTGGGCTGCTGTTGTGGGTGGCCGAGGGGTCGCCGGTGGCCGCCGAGGTGAACGCCGACGGGTTGGGGATGCGGGCGGTTCCGTTCGCTGACTGGCTCACTCCGACGTTTCAGCTGAAGCAGGGGTGGTGGAACGGGCCGCCGTTGCTGAAGTTCCTGCCGACCGGGGCGGCGCATTCCGTCTGGTGGTTCCGGGACGCGCAGGGGCGGTTCACCGGGTGGTACGTCAACCTGGAGGAGACCGGCGTCCGGTGGGACGACGGCGGGCTGGCCGGCGTCGACATCATCGACCAGGATCTCGACGTGTGGGTCCGGCCCGACCGCAGCTGGGAGTGGAAGGACGAGGGCGAGTTTGTCGAGCGGCTGGCCTTCCCGGAGCACTACTGGGTGACCGACGAGGCGGCCGTACGAGCCGAGGGCAAGCGGGTGATCGCCCTGGCCGAGGCCGGTGAGTTCCCGTTCGACGGCACCTGGTGCGATTTCACGCCGCCCCCGGAGTGGGAGGCCCCGCAGTGGCTACCCGCTGGCTGGGACCGCCCACCCGTCCGCTGAGCCGCCCACCTGCGCTGATTCCGCTACCCGCGCTGAGTCGATCACCCTGCGCCGAGCTGGCACTTCGATGTGTTCTGGGTCACATGTGGGTCGGATCGGGTGACCCGCCCTGGTCCGATGTGAGGGATCCGGGGTGGATCTGGCAGAATGGCTGGCTGGTATCCGGCGCGTGTCCGGCGCCCTCTAACCCGGGCGCGTCGCCAGTCCACCCGAGCAGTCTCCGGCCCAACCCCACTGTGCCGGTTGGCGCTCACCCGTGCACACCGCCCACCTGGGCCGGTGAGATCGCAACAGGAGCGAAACAACCGTGGCCGTAAAGATCCGGCTCCTGCGGATGGGCAAGATCCGCAACCCGCAGTACCGCATCGTCGTCGCCGACTCGCGCACCAAGCGTGACGGCCGGGCGATCGAGTTCGTCGGCATCTACCAGCCGAAGGAAGACCCTTCGGTGATCGAGGTCAAGTCGGAGCGGGTCCAGTACTGGCTGTCCGTCGGCGCCCAGCCCAGCGAGGCGGTGCAGCGGCTGCTGGAGCTGACCGGTGACTGGCAGAAGTACAAGGGCCTGCCGGCCCCGCCGCCGCTGAAGGTGGCGCCGGAGCGGGCCGACCGCAAGGCCGCCTACGAGGCCGAGGCGAAGGCCGCCGCCGGCGTTGCCGACACCCCGGCCAAGCCGGCCAAGAAGGCCGCCAAGGCTGAGGCCGAGGCGCCGAAGGCCGAGGAGCCGGCCGCTGCGGACTCCGGCGAGCAGGCCTGACATGGCACTGCGGCCGGCGTTGGAGCACCTGGTCAAGGGCATCGTCGACCACCCCGATGACGTACGCGTCCGGATGGTCGACTCCCGTCGGGGCAAGCGGCTCGAAGTTCGCGTGCACCCCGAGGACCTGGGCACCGTGATCGGGCGGTCCGGCCGGACCGCCAAGGCACTGCGCCAGGTGATCGGCTCCATCGGTGGGCGCGGCGTGCGCGTCGACATCGTCGACTCGTACTGATGCTGCTCATCGTCGGCAGGATCGGTAAGCCGCACGGCATCCGCGGTGAGGTCACCGTGGAGGTGCGTACGGACGAGCCCGAGACGCGGTTCGCCCCCGGCGTGGTGCTGGCCACCATGCCGGGGGTGGTTCCCCGGGGCGGCCAGGAGCCGGCCGCCGAACCGGGCGAGCGGTACGAGGTGCCCGACGCGTTGACCGTGGAGGCTGTCCGCTGGCACCAGGGGCGGCTGCTGGTCGCCTTCGAGGGGGTGCTGGACCGCGACGTCGCGGAGGCGTTGCGGGGCACCCTGCTCACCGTGGACAGCGCCGACGTGGCACCGCCGGAGGATCCGGAGGAGTTCCACGATCACCAGTTGGTGGGGCTGGCCGTGGTCACCCCGTCCGGCGAGCGTCTCGGCGAGGTGGCTCGGATCGACCACGCACCCGCCTCGGATCTGCTGGTGCTCCGTCGCCCCGAGGGGCGTACCGCGCTGATTCCGTTCGTCAAGGCGATCGTCCCCGAGGTCGATCTCGCCGGTGGTCGCGTCGTGGTCGACCCGCCCGGTGGCCTGCTCGACCTCTGATCCCGCGGAGCACCCCTGATGCGCGTCGACATCGTGTCGATCTTCCCGGAGTACTTCGCTCCGCTGGACCTGTCGCTGATCGGCAAGGCGCGGGCCAACGGCATGCTGCGGCTGGCCGTACACGATCTGCGGAGCTGGACCCACGACGTGCACCGCACGGTCGACGACACCCCGTACGGTGGCGGGCCCGGCATGGTGATGCGGCCCGAGCCGTGGGGTGCGGCGCTGGACGCCCTGGCCCCCGCCCAATCGGCTGCGCCCCGGCTGCTGGTGCCGTCCCCGGCCGGCGTGCCGTTCACCCAGGCGCTGGCGTACGAGTTGGCCGCCGAGCCGCACCTGCTCTTCGCCTGTGGCAGGTACGAGGGCATCGACCAGCGGGTGCTCGACCACGCGGCGACCCGGATGCCGGTCACCGAGGTCAGCCTCGGCGACTACGTGCTCTTCGGTGGCGAGGTGGCGGTGCTGGTGATCCTGGAGGCGGTCGTCCGACTGCTGCCCGGTGTGCTCGGCAACGCCGGCTCGCTGGCCGAGGAGTCGCACGCGCACGGGCTGCTGGAGGCGCCGATGTACACCAAGCCGGCGACCTGGCGAGGGCTGGACGTGCCGGAGGTGCTGCGCTCCGGTGACCACGGTCGGATCGCCCGCTGGCGCAGGGACGCGGCGTTGGCGCGTACCGGCCGACGTCGGCCCGACATGCTCGTCGCGCTCGACCCCCAGGAGCTGGACAAACGGGACGTGGCGGCGCTGGACCGGGCCGGGTTTCCGGTGCCCGGACGGGATGTGGCAAAGTAGAGGGGTTGCCGCAGTCGTCTGCGCCGTGGACGGCTGCGAGGATCCCCGACCGGGGCCGGCTCGCGCTGACCACCATCCGGGGATCAGTATCACCCACCCGCGCGCCGAGTGACGGTGCGCCGTGAGCCTCACGAGGACATCGCGATGAACATCCTGGACGCCCTTGACGCCCAGTCGAAGCGCACCGACCTGCCCGACTTCCGCGCCGGTGACACCGTCAAGGTGCACGCCCGGGTGGTCGAGGGCAGCCGGTCCCGGGTCCAGATCTTCCAGGGCGTCGTCATCCGTCGCCAGGGCGACGGACTGCGCGAGACCTTCACCGTCCGCAAGCTCAGCTTCGGCGTCGGCGTCGAGCGGACCTACCCGATCAACAGCCCGGGAATCGACCGGATCGAGATCGTGACCCGCGGTGACGTCCGCCGGGCCAAGCTCTACTACCTGCGTGAGCTGCGGGGCAAGAAGGCCAAGATCAAGGAGCTGCGCGAGAAGCAGCCGAGCTGACCTCGCTGCGCCACGCCGCCTAAGCTGCGCGTGTGTCGTACGCTCGGGGTCGCACTACCCTGGTCGTACGGGCGCAGCGCGGCGGCGACCCGCCGTGCATGGCGGGTGACCTCCACTACCGCCCGGGGAGTCTCGACGAGACTGCCGGGCGGTAGTCGTTTCTGCGGACCGGGGAGTGCGCGTGGTACAGGCGCTTGACGACAGCGGCTCGGTTGATCCTTGGCGCCGGCGCAACCGGCGCAACAAGCCGCAGATGCCGCTCTGGCAGGAACTTCCGCTGCTGCTCGTCGTCGCCTTCTGCCTCGCCGTGCTGATCCGCACGTTCCTGCTCCAGGCCTTCTTCATCCCCTCCGGGTCGATGGAGGACACCCTGCTCGTCGGCGACCGCGTCCTGGTCAACAAGGTCGTCTACAACGTGCGGGATCCGCAGCGCGGCGAGGTGGTGGTCTTCCGGGGCACCGACCGGTGGGTCCCGCAGGTGGAGGTGGAGCCGGCCGACGGCTTCGTCGACCGGCTCGGCCGCACCGTCGGTGACCTGATCGGGCTGAGCCGCCCCGGGGAGAAGGACTTCATCAAGCGCGTCATCGGGTTGCCCGGTGACCGGGTGAGCTGCTGCGACGACCAGGGGCGGCTGCTGGTCAACGGCACCCCGCTGGACGAGTCGGCGTACGTGTTGCGCGACTCGCCACTGGACCTGCCCCCCAACGCGCAGGAGTGCCGCTCCCGGCGGTTCGAGGAGATCGTGGTCCCGCCCGGGCAGATGTTCGTGCTCGGCGACCACCGTCTCGTCTCGCAGGACGCCCGCTGCCAGGGCACGGTGCCGATCGACAACGTGGTGGGACGGGCCTTCGCGGTGGTCTGGCCCTCCAACCGCTGGCACACCCTGCCCATCCCGGAGACGTTCGCCGACGTGCCGTCACCGGTCACGGCCACCGGCGGTGCCGCGCCGGCGGTGCGGCCCACGGCCGAGGGCGGGGCCTTCCTGGCACTTCCGATCGCAGCCGTACTCTCCGTTCTCGCGCGTTCGACGCGGTGGCACCGATCCGGGCAACGTAGGCTCCTCCCGTGATTGACGAGCAGACCGACAAGCCGCGCCACTCCTTCTGGAAGGAACTGCCCATCCTTCTCGGGGTGGCGATCCTGGTCGCGGTACTGGTGCGGGCCTTCGTACTGCAGACCTTCTTCATCCCCTCGCCGTCCATGGAGAACACCCTCAAGATCGACGATCGGGTGCTGGTCAACAAGTTGGTGTACAACTTCCGGACACCGCACCGCGGCGAGGTGATCGTCTTCAAGGCGCCCGTCGAGTGGAGCGGCAACCCCGCGGGCGAGGACTTCATCAAGCGGGTCATCGGCGTCGGCGGTGACCGGGTGGTCTGCTGCGACGCGCAGGACCGTCTGGTGATCAACGGGGTGCCGCTGGACGAGCCGTACATCTTCTCCTTCGACGGTCAGCGGGACAAGCCGGCGGACCAGGAGTTCGATGTCGTCGTACCGGAGGGTCGGCTCTGGGTGATGGGCGACCACCGCTCCGCCTCCGGCGACTCCCTGGAGCACTACCAGCAGTCCGGCGAGAACGTCACCGCGGCCACCATCCCCGAGAAGGACGTCGTGGGCCGGGCCTTCACCGTCTTCTGGCCGTTCGACCGGGCCACCCTGCTCACGGTGCCCGAGGGGTTCGAGGCGATTCCGGCGCCCTGACGGTGCGGGTAGGTCGGGTGGGACGGCGACGTGGGCGTTGTCGGTGACATCTGGCAGTCTGGTGCGGTGACGCGATACACCCCGAGGTGCGCCGCCCGGGTGCTCCTGGTCGACCGGGCCGATCGGTTGCTGCTCTTCCGCGGCTTCGATCCGGCTCATCCGGAGGGCGGACATTGGTGGTTCACCCCCGGCGGCGGTCTGGACCCGGGGGAGACGTACGCCGACGGCGCGGCGCGTGAGCTGGCGGAGGAGACCGGGTTGCGGTTGACCGTGGCCGAGTTCGGTGAACCGGTGCACGCCGACGTCGCCGAGTTCTCCTTCGACGGGGTGTCCTACCGGCAGGAGCAGCGGTTCTTCCTGGTGCGGGTGGCCGCCCACGAGGTGAACACCACCGGGTTCAGCGAGGTGGAGCGGGGCAGCGTGGACGGCTACCGGTGGTGGTCGGCCGAGGAGCTGTGCAGCACCGCCGAGCGGTGCTACCCGCCGGACCTGCCGGCGGTCCTGACCCGGGCGTTGACCGGCGTTCCGGCCACGGCCGGCGGTGCGTCATGCTGACCCCGCCGCGCACCGTGGTGCGCCGGGAGGCCGGGCTCTACGCGTTGGAACGGGCCCTGCAGCGGCGTGGCTTCCGGCATGTCGCCGGTGCCGACGAGGCCGGCCGGGGCGCGTGCGCCGGGCCGCTGGTCGCCGCCGCCGCGGTGCTGCCGGAGGGGCGCCGGGGCGAGATCGACGGTCTGGCCGACTCCAAGCTGCTCACCCCGGCCAGCCGGGAGCGGGTGTACGACGAGGTGGTCGCGCGTGCCCTGGCGTACGCCGTGGTGGTCATCCCGGCCGAGGAGGTCGACGCCCGAGGGCTGCACGTGTGCAACCTGGCCGCGATGCGCCGGGCGCTGGCCTCGCTGACCGTGCGACCCGAGTACGTGCTGACCGACGGGTTCGGCGTCGACGGTCTGGACGTGCCCGGTCTCGCCGTGTGGAAGGGTGACCGGGTGGCGGCCTGCGTGGCGGCGGCGAGCGTGCTGGCCAAGGTGACCCGGGACCGGATCATGGTCGACCTCGACGCCGAGCACCCCGGCTACGGCTTCGCCGAGCACAAGGGGTACATCACCGCCGACCACACGGCGGCGCTGCGCGAGCACGGTCCGTGCCGGGAACACCGGTTCTCCTACGTCAACGTCGCCGCAGTCTCCGGCCTGGACGGCCGCCCGCCCCGCTCACGTCGACCGCTGGGCGCAAGCCGGGACGAGCCGATGGAGCGCTCAGGCTTCGCAGGGGGTACCGTCGGCGTGGCGTTGGGCGAGCAGCGTCAGCGTCCAGCGCCGGTGGGGGAAGATGTGGTCATGGAAGGCGGAGTGCGATGAGCGCGGAAGACCTCGAAAAGTACGAGACCGAGATGGAGCTGCAGCTCTACCGGGAGTACCGCGACATCGTCCGTCAGTTCTCCTACGTGGTGGAGACCGAGCGGCGGTTCTACCTGGCCAACCAGGTCGACCTGCACGTGCGCAACTCCGACGGCGAGGTCTACTTCGAGGTCGAGATGCATGACGCCTGGGTGTGGGACATGTACCGTCCTGCCCGGTTCGTCAAGAACGTCCGGGTGATGACGTTCAAGGACGTCAACGTCGAGGAGTTGGAAAAGCCCGACATCTCGCTGCCCGCCGACTCCGGCTTCGGCGGCTGATCCTCGGTCCGTTGTCGTCACGGCGGCCCCCCACCTGCCGTGATCGGTCCACATCGGCGTTCCGGTTCCGTCCGGTCGTCTCCGCAGCGGCCATCCCTCCGGGTCGCCGGGCCATGCCATAGCAGATCAACTGTGTCGGCGCGGTCTGTCCACAGGGCGTCGCGTCGTCCACAGGCGAGACCCGCCGGGCAGCGAAGCAGCGGCGGCGACGCGCACACTCGCCGCCATGGTGACCCGTTCCGGCGCGCTCTGCGCCCTCCTGCTCGTGCCACTTGTCGCGTACCCGCCGTCGCCCTCGTCGTCGCTGCCGACGGCGGTGTCGCTGGCCGCCGATCATCAGGGCCTGGTCGTTTGGGCGTCCGCGCCGGCGCCGAGCCTGGTCCCGCCGTCCGGGGTCGCTGTGGCGGACAGCGTCGGGCGATACCGGTGGCCGGTGGACGGGCAGCCCCGGCCGGTGCGCCGGTTCGATCCGCCGCCTCGTCCCTGGCTGGCCGGCCATCGCGGGGTGGACCTGCTCGCGCCGGCCGGCGCGACGATCCGGGCCGCCGGTGACGGCACGATCTCGTACGCCGGCATGGTCGCCGGCCGTCCGGTGATCTCGGTGGCCCATGCCGACGGGCTGCGCACCACCTACGAGCCGGTGGAACCGGCGGTCACCGTCGGCACGGCGGTGCCGGCGGGCGCCGTGCTGGGAGTTCTGCTGCCCGGGCACGCGGGCTGTCCGCAGGCCGCCTGCCTGCACTGGGGGCTGCGCCGGGGCAACGACTACCTCGACCCGTTGGCCCTGCTCGGTCTCGGCCGGACCCGACTGCTGCCGCTCGCCGACGCGCCGCTCAGCGCTGGTCGAGCAGGGTGGGCAGGTGCACGGCGAGCCGGTCGTACTCGTCGGGCGAGTTGTACACCTGGCCGCACAGTCTCAGCCAGCCCCGCCCGTCCCAGCTGTTGACCGCGACCTGGGCGGCGAGCCGCTCGGCGATCCGGGCCCGCAGCGCCCGCGCGCCGTCCATGGTGGTGGCGAGGCCCGCCGGCAACGGGATGATCCGCATGGCGACCGTCGGTCCGCCGGGGTCGGGCAGGTCGGCCGGTGGCACGCCGAGAGCGTCCCCCACCACCCGCTGCCCGTACGCGGCCAGCGCCGCGTTGTGCGCCCGCACCCGGTCCACCCCGAGCGTACGCAGGACGTATAGCCCCACCGGGGCGCTCAGCCAGCCGGTGTAGTCCGCCGTCGCCTGCCACTCCACCCGGCCCGGGAAGCCCGCCTCCTGCTCCCAGGAGACCACCAGCGGTTCGACCCGCTCCCGCCAGGGCGGGGCGACCACGAGGACGGCCGTGCCCCGGGGCGCGTACCCCCACTTGTGCAGGTTGCCGACCCAGAAGTCGGCGCCGATGCTCTGCACGGTCGCCGGCAGCATGCCGGGTGCGTGGGCGGCGTCGACCAGCACCGACACGCCGTGTTCCCGCGCCACACCGACGATGGCAGCGACCGGGAACAGCCGCGCCGTCGCCGAGGTGAGCTGGTCGACCACGACCAGTCGGGTACGCCCCGGACGCAGCCCGGACCGGACGATCTGCACGATCTCCTCGGCGGTGGCGGACAGCGGCACCCGCAGCACCCGATGGGTCGCCCCGGTGCGGTGACATTCCCGGCGGATGGCGAAGTCGACCGCACCGTAGCCGTGGTCGGTGGTGAGCACCTCGTCGTCCGGGCGCAGCCCGACCGACTGCAACGCCACGGCCACGCCGGTGGTGGCGTTGACGGTCAGGGCGGTGCCGTCCGGGTCGGCGCCGAGGAAGCCGGCCAGGTGCCGGCGGGCGTGCGTGATCCGGTCGACCAGACCCTGGGTGAAGAAGCGCAGCGGATCGGCTTCCATCTCGTCGCGCAACCGCTGTTGGGCCCGCTGCACGGTGATCGGCACCGCGCCGAACGAGCCGTGGTTGAGGTGGCTGACCGCCGGGTCGAGGGAGAAGAGCAGGCGAGCGCCCGGGATCGGTTCAGGTGGCAACGGGACGCTCACCGGATGATCGTAACGCTGTCCCCGGCCCGCCGTGATGGATCTTGTGCAGTGGCTATGCGCGGGGGTGGGCCTGGCGGTATGCGGCGCGGAGCCGGTCGACGGAGACGTGGGTGTAGACCTGCGTGCTGGCCAGCGACGAGTGCCCCAGCAACTCCTGCACCGCGCGCAGGTCCGCCCCGCCTTCGAGCAGGTGGGTGGCGGCCGAGTGGCGCAGCGCGTGCGGGCCGATCCGGGGCAGGCCGGTGGCCTGCGCGTACGCCCCGACGATCTGGCGGGCGGTCGTCGGGTTCAGCCGCCCACCCCTGACGCCGAGGAGCAACGCGTCGCCGGAGCCGGGGACCACCAGCACCGGACGCCCCCGTCGCAGCCACTCGTCGAGGGCCCGCTGAGCCGGCGAGCCGTACGGCACGACCCGTTCCCGTCCACCCTTGCCCCGGACCCGAACCACCCGCCGGCCATGGTCGATATCGGCGACGTCGATGCCGCAGGCCTCGCTGACCCGCACCCCGGTGCCGTAGAGCAACTCCAGCAGCGCCCGGTCCCGCAACCGCACCGCCTCGGCGACCACCTCTTCAGTCCCGGCACCGTCCACCGTCTCCACGGCGACCGGCCCGTCAGCGGTTCCGTGTCCGTCGATGGCGCTGTTGCGGGTCGGTGCCTCGACGAGGAGCGCGGCTTGGTCGGTGC
Source organism: Micromonospora fiedleri (assembly GCF_016774385.1). Taxonomy (NCBI): domain Bacteria; kingdom Bacillati; phylum Actinomycetota; class Actinomycetes; order Micromonosporales; family Micromonosporaceae; genus Micromonospora; species Micromonospora fiedleri. The sequence goes on along the minus strand of NZ_JAETXL010000001.1, from coordinate 368,921 downwards.
GGAGCACGGTGGGCAGGGTGCGCTGCGGGCGGGGACTGGCGAGGGTGGCGGCCACGTCGGTGGGTAGCAGTCCGCCTCGGTGTGCCCAGGCACTGAAGGTGCGTGCCGCCGCTGCCCGCCGGGCCAGCGACGCCCGGGCCGCTCCCATCGTCCGCTGTTTGGCCAGCCAACTGCGTACTGTGTCGAGGCTCAGCTCGGCCACCTCGGCGCAGCCCATCCGGTGGGCATGATCCAAGAGGGACACCAGATCGGCGACGTACGCCCGTACCGTGTGGGCCGAGTGGTTGCGGACCGAGGCGAGGTGTCGGGCGAACTCGTCCACCGCGTCCCGCAGCGGCTCCGGCAGCGCCGCGTGCACGGCCCGGGTGCCGCGGGTGTTGCGGTCTTCGGTACCCCCCACGCGGCCCAGCCTAAGACGAGGCGGTCGCGCCCGCGAACCTGCCGCGCACCGGGTGTGCAGTCAGCCGCGCGGCCCGCCGGGTGGTCAGCTCAGCGGCCCGGTGGGTGGACAGCTCAGTCGGGACGGCGGGGTGGGACCAGGGCGTAGCCGTCGTCGCGGCGTACCACCAGGGCCAGTTCCTCCAACAGGGACATCTTGCGCAGCACCGTTCGTACGGCCAGGCCGGCGCGGGTCGCGAGGTCGTCCACGCCGATCGTGCCTCGGCGGGGCATCGCCTCCACGATCGCCCGCGCATCGTCGTCGATCACATCGGTGGGTCGGTCCGGGCCGCGCGGCACCGGGGCAAGCTCGCCGATCCGGCCCACCTCTTCCAGCACCTGGGCGAGACCGGTCACCAAGCGGGCCCCCGGCTCCTCACGCAGGATCTCGTGCGTGCCGACGGACATCGCCGAGGTGACCGGGCCGGGCACCACCATCGCCGGGCGGTTCAGGGCGAGGGCTCGTCTGGTGGTCTGGGTCGCGCCGCTGCGGGCCGCCGCCTCCACCAGCACGGTGCCCTTCGTGCCGGCCGCAATCACCCGGTTGCGGATGAGGAAACGGGGACGAAGCGGCTCGGCGGCCGGTGGCCACTCGCTCACCAGCAGCCCCGAGTCGGCGATCCGGTCGAACAACGCCGTGTTGCCCACCGGATAGGGGCGATCGACGCCGCAGGCGAGCACCGCCACGGTCCGGCCACCCGCACTCAACGCACCTCGGTGCGCGGCGGCGTCGATGCCGAACGCTCCGCCGGAGACGACAGTCCAGTCCCGGTCGGCCAGGCCGTAGCCCAGCTCCCGGGCGACGTGCAGACCGTACGGCGTGGCTGCTCGTGCCCCCACCACGGCCACGGACCGGTCCAGCGCCTCGGCCAGCGGCCACGGTCCGCGTACCCAGAAGCAGAGCGGTGGGGCGGTCTCCCGGTCGACCCGGCGGCGCGCGTCGGAGAGCCGAAGCTTGCGGAGTTCTTCGACCGTGCCGGGCCATTCGTCGTCGCCGGGCACGACGACCCGGGCACCGAGTCGTTCGCCGCGATCGAGGGCCTCGGCGGCGATGGTCCGGGCGTCTCCGGCCCGGCTGCGTGCCGCCACACTGTCGCGCAGGTCCTCGTGCGGCGCTGCGCCGTCGAGGAGCAACTCCAGGGCGGCCACCGGGCCGAGTTCGGCGACCAGCGCGTACACCGAGCGGGTGCCCGGCTCGGCCAGCCAGGTCAACGCGACCCGGGCCAGCGTCGTCTCGTCGTACCTGCTCATATTGCCTCTCCCGTTCTGAGGTGGATGGCCTCGCCGACGTCGTGCCGGTCCGGGCGGGCGCGCCCGTCGAGGTCGGCGATCGTCCAGGCGAGCCGGATGACCCGGTCGAAGCCGCGGGCGGAGAGCGACCCCGAATCCAGCCGGGCCCGTAGTTCGGCGGTGTCGGCGGCGGGCAGCTGCCACGGTGGCCGGCGCAGCCGCGTGCCGGGCACCTCGGCGTTGAGTCGGCGGCCCAACGCCGACCAGCGGTCCGCCGCCGCGGCACGGGCGGCGACCACCCGGGCCGCCACCGCCGTGGAGGACTCCTGTGTGCCGGCCTCCATGAGTTCGGCGGCGCGCATCGGCAGCAGCCGCACCTGCAGGTCGATCCGGTCGAGCAGCGGACCGGAGAGCCGGGCCAGGTAGCGGCGGCGGGCCTGCGGGGGACACTCGCAACGGTCGTCGCCGGCCGGGTTGGCGCACGGGCACGGATTCGCCGCGATCACCAGCTGGGCCTGGGCGGGGTATTCCGCGCCGCCCCGGCTGCGGGCCAGGTGCACCCGGCCGTGCTCCAGCGGTTGGCGTAACGCTTCCAGGGCGGCGCGGCTGAATTCCGGAGCCTCGTCGAGGAAGAGGACCCCTCGGTGGGCGAGTGAGATCGCGCCGGGCCGGGCCAGCCCTGGCCCGCCGCCGACGATGGCGGGGATGGTCGCGGTGTGGTGCGGGGCCTGGAACGGCGGGCGGCGCAGCAGCCCACCCTCCGCCGGTAACAGCCCGGCGATCGAGTGCAGGGCGGTGACCTCCAGCGCGGCGTCGTCGTCCAGCTCGGGCAGGATCGACGGCAGACGCTCGGCCAGCATCGTCTTGCCGGCGCCCGGTGGGCCGATCAGCGCCAGGTGGTGGCCGCCGGCGGCAGCGACCTCCAGGGCTCGCCGGCCGAGCCCCTGCCCGGCCACCTCGGCCAGGTCGGGACCGGAGGTGGCGGGTGCCGGCACGTGGGTCGGCGGCTCGATCAGCGGCGCACCGTCGCGGACGAACGCGATCAGCCGGTGCAGGGTGTCCACGCCCCGTACCCGCAGCCCGGGCACCACGGCCGCCTCGGCGCTGTTGGCGGTCGGCACGATCACCCGCTCGACACCGGCCCGGGCCGCCGCGGCCGCCATCGGCAGGACTCCCCGTACCGGCCGGACGGTCCCGTCCAGGCCCAGCTCGCCGAGGATCACCACGCCGTCCAGCGGTGCCAGGGGCAGCTCGCCGGAGCCACCGAGCAGTGCCACCGCGATCGCGAGGTCGAAGGCCGAGCCGAACTTGGGCAGGGTGGCCGGCAGCAGGTTGAGGGTGATGCGGCGGTTCGGCCAGCGCTGACCCGAGTTGACCACGGCGGCCCGGACCCGGTCGCGCGCCTCGTGCAGTGCGGTGTCCGGCAGTCCGGAGATGACCACTGCGGGCAGGCCGGGCGCGAGATCCGCCTCCACCTCCACCAGGTGACCGGTGACGCCGACCAAGCCGACGCAGAGCACCCGGGCGTAGCTCATCAGAACGCTCCCTTGAGATGCTCGACCTGCGCCCGGCCGGCGCGCGGCAGCAGCACCGAGACGACGTCGAAGCGGATCTCGTCGGCGGTGGTGCCGGTGGCCGCCAGCCACGCGACGGCGAGCCGACGCAGCCGGCGGGCCTTGTGCCGGACCACCGCCTCGGCCGGGGTGCCGAAGTCGTGGTTGCGGCGGGTCTTCACCTCACAGATGACGAGCACCGGCCCGTCCCAGGCGACGATGTCGATCTCGCCGGAGGGGCAGCGCCAGTTCCGGGCCACCGGGCGCAGCCCTGCCTCGATCAGGTGTCGGACGGCGCATCGTTCCCCGTACCCGCCGACCGCCTGGTTCCGCTTGGTCATGGCTGGCACCCTGCCCGCAGTGGGCCGGTCGAGGTGCCCCCACCGGTGCGGCCTGTGGACGACCGGAGGTGCTGTGGACAGACAAACGATCATGCCCTCGGTGTGCTAGGGCGGAGCCGGGTGACGAATCAGCTTCTTACTCCGCGTACCCGGTCGAATTGCCCTTCCCCGCCGCTGGCCAGGGCCGGGGTCGAATGGCGGTTGGTCGGCCGGTCGCATACGGTGCCGGTCGTGGACGGACGACGTAGCTTTGCCGACGACCAGGAGTCGGGTTGGTATCCCGGTGACCGCGACCACGGTTACGGCGACCCGAACTGGCGCGGCACCGCCCAGGCGCGGTACCGGGACGACACGCCGGTGACTCCCGAGCAGCGGATCGACGACGAGGACCGGTACGACACCGCCGCGCGACGTTTCGGTGGGGTGGACCCGCTCGCCGACACCCCGGCGGAGCCCGAGCGCTATCGGGCCTCACGCGCCCGACGAGCCGGGTCGACCGACCCGGACGTTTCGGGTGAGTTGCCCACCGAACGTCCGGGTAGGCGTGCCGCCCGCGAGACCACCGCGCCGGTCGGCGCAGACCCGTTGCTGAGCGATCCGGCCCCGTTCGCGCCGGTGGTGAGCGATCCGGCGCCGTTCGCGTCGGCGGTGGATGATCCGGCCCCGCTGGCGTCGGTGGTGGGTGACCCGGCCCGGTCCGTGCCGCTGACCGGGTACCCGATCGTGGAGGCGAAGCGGGGCACGGAGGCACTGAATCCGCTGGAGCAGCCGACCGGGCCGATGCCGCCGGTGGCGCCCCGGGGCGACCTGGCGGCGGGGGACGCCGGCAACCAGCAGGTCGCCGGGGACGCCGGATTCCGGCCGGCGACCGGGGAGGGCGGCTACCAGGTGCCGGGCGTACCGGCCGGGCCGCCCAGTGGCGACGGCGTCTACCGGACCCGTCGGCCGGTGCTGGCCGTACTCTTCGCCGTCCTGGTAGTGATCTTCGAGGTGCCGGCGTTGCGGGTGTTGCTGCACGGGGCGACCGCGGACCCGGTTTCCGCCGCCGACGTGCTGGTGGGCACCTTCCTGGTGGCCGGTCTGCCGATCTTCGCGGTCGGCCTGTACGGGTTGCGGACCACCGGGTTCTCGCTCGCCGACGGGGCGCGCGGCTGGCTACGGCCGCCGACGGCCTACCTGACGGTCGGGCTGGCGCTCTTCCTCGCTGCGGCGCTCGCCGCCGGCTGACCGGCCGTACGCTCGTCAGTCGCCGTCACGCCGGGGACCCTTCCTCGCACCCGGGGGTCGGGCGGCGGGGCGGGCGCGTACACTGGTCGACTGGCGACCGCCTCGCGCGGTCGACCTCGCGTGCCCTCCTCACGAAGTCGTCGTGCGGCGGCGGCCTCCCTGGTCCCGACCCTGTCGGGCCCATCCTGGCCGACGACCGGGCACCAGGCCACTCGGCCGCCGGCCGAGCGGATGAACCAGGGACCCCAAGGAGTACGAACCATGGCCGTCGTGACCATGCGTCAGCTGCTGGAAAGTGGTGTTCACTTCGGGCACCAGACCCGGCGCTGGAACCCGAAGATGAAGCGCTTCATCTTCACCGAGCGCAATGGCATCTACATCATCGACCTGCGCCAGACCCTCGACTACATCGAGAAGGCGTACGAGTTCGTGCGCAACACGGTGGCCGAGGGCGGCAGCATCCTGTTCGTCGGCACCAAGAAGCAGGCCCAGGAGGCCATCGCCGAGCAGGCGACCCGGGTCGGTCAGCCGTACGTCAACCACCGCTGGCTCGGCGGCATGCTGACCAACTTCCAGACGGTGTACAAGCGGCTGCAGCGGATGAAGGAGCTGGAGGCCCTCGGTGACCTCAGCGGCACCGCCGCCGGTTACACCAAGAAGGAGACCCTGCAGCTCTCCCGCGAGAAGACCAAGCTCACCAAGACCCTCGGTGGTCTGCGGGACATGCAGAAGCTCCCGGCCGCGGTCTGGATCGTCGACACCAAGAAGGAGCACATCGCCGTCGACGAGGCCCGCAAGCTGGGCATCCCGGTGATCGCGGTGCTCGACACCAACTGCGACCCGGACGAGGTCGACTTCCCGATCCCGGGCAACGACGACGCGATCCGTTCGGCCGAGCTGCTGACCCGGGTCGTGGCCGCCGCCGTCGCCGACGGCCTGATCGCCCGTTCCGGCCGTCGCCGTGGTGGCGACGAGAAGCCGGAGGCGGGTGTCGCCACCGACGAGCCGCTGGCCGAGTGGGAGCGCGAGCTGCTCGAGGAGCCCAAGAAGGCCGACGAGGAGCCCGCCGCCGCCACCGAGCCCGCCGCCACGGAGGCCGTCACCGAGCAGGCTCCCGAGCAGCCGGCGGCCGTTTCCGGCCAGTGATCCCGCCGCCGTCCGGTCACCGTCGGTTTTCCGATGGTGACCGGCGGCGACCAGGTCGGCACGAACTTCCCGAATCCGGGTAACCGGCACCTCAGACCATCCCATCGCAATCTCAACACCGAAGAGAGAGCCATGTCCCAGATCACCGCCGCGGACGTCAAGAAGCTCCGCGACCTGACCGGCGCCGGCATGATGGACAGCAAGAAGGCCCTGACCGAGGCCGAGGGCGACTTCGACAAGGCCGTCGAGATCCTGCGCGTCAAGGGCGCCAAGGATGTCGGCAAGCGGGCCGGTCGTACCGCCGCCAACGGGCTGATCGCCCACGCCGGCCAGGCCATGCTCGAGCTCAACTGCGAGACCGACTTCGTCGCCAAGAACGACGCCTTCATCGCCCTGGCCCAGCAGTTGGTCGAGCACGGTGAGCGTTCCGGCGTGAGCAACGCCGAGGAGCTGCTGGCCAGCGAGATCGACGGCCGTCCGGTCGCCGACCTGGTCCAGGAGCAGTCCGCCAAGATCGGCGAGAAGCTGGTGCTGAACCGCTTCGCCAAGCTCGACGGCACGGTCGCGGTCTACCTGCACCGCAAGGCCCAGGACCTGCCCCCGGCGGTCGGTGTGATGGTGCAGTACACCGGCAAGGCTGACGAGGCCGCCGACGCCGACGCCCGTGGTGCGGCCATGCAGATCGCCGCGATGCGTCCGCAGTACCTCACCCGGGACGAGGTGCCGGCCGAGGTCGTCGAGTCCGAGCGGCGCATCGCCGAGCAGACCGCCCGCGAGGAGAACAAGCCCGAGGCGGCGCTGCCGAAGATCGTCGAGGGCCGGGTGAACTCCTTCTTCAAGGACTTCGTCCTGCTGGAGCAGTCGTCGGTCACCGACAACAAGAAGACGGTGAAGCAGGTGCTGGCCGAGGCCGGCATCGAGGTCACCCGCTTCGTGCGGTTCGAGGTCGGCCAGGCCTGAGCCGCCGTCGGGCGCGCCGCGCCCGTGGGCTGAGCAACGACACGACGAGGAGGCCGCCGGTGTACGCGACAGGCACCGCGGCCTCCTCGTCCCATAAGGTCGGCAGCGGCAGATACGCACCCGGTGCACCGGTGGGGGAAGGACGGGCGGATGACGCAGGTTGTGAGTGACCGGACGCTGGCGGCGGACGACCCGACGGCGCCACCGCCCGGCCGGTCCCGGCGGGTGGTGTTGAAGCTTTCCGGCGAGGTGTTCGGCGGCGGCGCGATCGGCGTCGACCCGGACGTCGTACAGGCCATCGCCCGGCAGATCGCCACCGTGGTACGACGCGGGGTGCAGGTCTCCGTGGTGGTCGGCGGTGGCAACTTCTTCCGGGGCGCGGAACTGCAGAAGCGGGGCATGGACCGGGCCCGGGCGGACTACATGGGCATGCTCGGCACCGTGATGAACTGCCTCGCGTTGCAGGACTTCCTGGAGAAGGAAGGCATCGAGACCCGGGTGCAGAGCGCCATCACGATGGCCCAGGTCGCCGAGCCGTACATCCCGCTGCGCGCGATCCGGCACCTGGAGAAGGGCCGCGTGGTCATCTTCGGCGCCGGGGCGGGCATGCCGTATTTCTCCACCGACACGGTGGCCGCGCAGCGTGCGTTGGAGATCCACGCGGACGTGGTGCTGATGAGCAAGAACGGCGTCGACGGGGTCTACACCGCCGACCCGCGGATCGACCCGACCGCCAGCAAGTTCGACTCGATCACCTTCTCCGAGGTGCTGCGCCGCAACCTGCGGGTCGCCGATGCTGCCGCCTTCAGCCTCTGCATGGAGAACGGCCTGCCGATGCTGGTCTTCGGCGCCCAGGGAGACGACACCATCGTCCGGGCGGTGGGCGGCGACAAGATCGGCACGCTGATCACCACCTGAAGCGACCGTCGACCTCACCCCGACGGTCCCGGTGACCCGACAAGCCCCACGACGAGCACAAGAAGGAGGCGAGGAGAACGGTGATCGACGACACCCTCCTCGAGGCCGAGGAGAAGATGGAGCGTGCGGTCGAGCACGCCAAGGAGGAGTTCGGTGCCATCCGCACCGGCCGCGCCACTCCGGCCATGTTCTCCAAGATCATCATCGACTACTACGGCAGCCCGACGCCGCTGACCCAGATGGCGTCGGTGGCCATTCCCGAGCCGCGGATGGCCATCATCAAGCCGTACGACAACTCGCAGATCAATGCCATGGAGAAGGCGATCCGCGACTCGGACCTCGGGGTCAACCCGAACAACGAGGGCAACCAGCTGCGCATCCTGCTCCCGCAGATGACCGAGGAGCGCCGCCGCGACATGATCAAGGTCGCGCGCCACAAGGGCGAGGAAGCCAAGGTCGCCATCCGCAACATCCGCCGCAAGGGCAAGGAAGAGCTGGACCGGCTCGTCAAGGACGGCGAGGTCGGCGAGGACGACGGCCGGCGCGCGGAGAAGGAACTGGACGACCTCACCCAGCGCTACGTCGCGCACGTCGACGAACTGGTCAAGCACAAGGAGACCGAACTCCTGGAGGTCTGACCTCGCGCCGTTACCCACGGTGCGCCCAGCCCACCCACTGCACCCCCGTCCCCGTCCGGTTGGTCCTGAAGTCAGTCGTCACAGTCGTGGTGACAGCTTCAGGAGCAACACGGCGGGGTCGAGGGTGTGGGTGGGTACTGGTGCGGCCTGTGGGGCGGGCAGGTGCAGTAGGCTCGGCACGATTCCCGGTGGCCCGGCGGTGAAGGGTGGGGATCGGTCAACCGACCGGCCGGCAAAATCTCAACGGAGCGCCTCGCGCGGGTAGGGGATGGTAGTGGTTGTACGGCAAGTGGTGGATTCCGTCCCGCTCCCCTCTGGTGCGTGATGTCCCACCTCGACCCCTACGGCGGCGCCGAGGCCCGTGGCTGGGATCGGCCGGACCAGCCCGCCCACCTGCCCTGGCCCGACCCGAACCTCGATCCCGGCCCCTGGGCCGCTGATCCGCACGCCGAGCGGTACGCCACCCCCACCGCCCGCATCGAGCCGGTGCGTGGCGCTGCCGATCTGCTCGACCACGACGACGCCCCGACCGGGCAAATCGAGCGGATACCCGCCGGTGTCGGCCTCGACCACGACGACGCCCCGACGGCCCAGTTCGCCCCGGTGTCCGGCGACGAACCGGAACCCGACGATCCGCCGCCCGGACGCCGTCACCGCGGCCGTCGTCGCGCCGGGCGGCCCACCAACGGGCAACCCGCATCGAGCCCCGGTGAGCAGCCCTCGTCGCAGCTCGACCGGCCGGCGGGGAGCCCCGGCAAACCCGCTGCGCCGAGCCGCGCCGGCCGGAACCTGCCGGCGGCCATCTCGGTCGGGCTCGGCCTGGGGGCTGTGGTCCTGCTCCCGCTCTTCCTCTACACGCCGTCCTTCCTGCTGGTGCTCGCCGCCGCATTCGGGGTGGGCATCTGGGAGATGTCCCGCGCGGTACGCCGGGCCCGGGCCGTGGTGCCACTGGTTCCCCTGATCGTCGGTGGGGTGCTGACGGTCACCATCGGCTGGTTCGGCGGCCTGGACGCGCTGCTGCTGGGGTTGCTGGTCACGATCGCGGGCACGCTCGTCTGGCGGCTCGGCGACGGCATGGCCAACTTCCGGCGGGACATGACCGCGGCCACGTTGATCGCGGTGTACGTACCCTTCCTCGGTGGCTTCGCCGCCCTGCTCGCGTCGTCGCCCGACGACGGGGCGCTGCGGGTGCTGGTGACGCTTGTCGCCGTGGTGCTCTCCGACACCGGGGGGTACGCCGCCGGCGCCAACTTCGGCAAGCATCCGATGGCCCCGACGATCAGCCCGAAGAAATCCTGGGAGGGTTTCGCCGGGTCGGTCGGTGCGGCGGCGCTGGGCAGCGCCCTGCTGCTCTGGCTGCTGTTCGACGTGGCCCCGTGGTGGGGTGCCGTGTTCGGGGTGGCGGTGTCGTGTGCCGCCGTCCTCGGTGACCTCGCCGAATCCATGATCAAGCGGGATCTCGGTGTGAAGGACATGAGCAACCTGCTGCCCGGGCACGGTGGCCTGATGGATCGCCTCGACTCGGTCCTGTTCGCCGTGCCGACGGCGTACCTGCTGCTCGTGGTCCTCGTGCCGGCGGTGAACTGAGGCATGGATCACGGCCACGCAGCCTGGTCGCGGACGTGGCCGGACCCGATCCGCACCCTCCGGAGGGATGCGGTCCACGCCGGGCGTGCCAGACTGGACGGGCCATGACGAGCCTGCCACTGATCCCGGTCGACCCGGACGCGCCTGGCGCGCGCCGGGCGTCGATGCCACCGCAACATCTCGCCGACCTTGACCTGGCCGGCCGGAAAGCCCTGGTCACCGGTCTGGGTGAACCGGCGTTCCGGGCCCGGCAGATCTCCACCCACTACTTCGGCCGGCTGGTGCGCGACCCGGCGCAGATGACCGACCTGCCGGCGGCCTCCCGGGCACGGCTGGCCGACCAGCTGCTGCCCCGGCTGCTCAACCCGGTCCGCGAGCTGGCCTGCGACGACGGGGCGACCCGCAAGGCGCTCTGGCGGCTGCACGACGGGGCGCTGGTGGAGAGCGTGCTGATGGGCTACCCCGATCGGGTGACCGTCTGCATCTCCAGCCAGGCCGGCTGCGGCATGGCCTGCCCGTTCTGCGCCACCGGCCAGGCCGGTCTGACCCGGAACCTCTCCACCGCCGAGATCGTCGACCAGGCGGTCTACCTGGCGGGTGTGGCCGCCTCCGGCGCGGTGGTGGGGTCACCGGCGCGGTTGTCGCACGTGGTCTTCATGGGCATGGGTGAGCCGCTGGCGAACTACAACCGGGTGGTGGCCGCGATCCGTCGGCTGGTCGCGCCGGCGCCCGAGGGCCTCGGGCTGTCGCAGCGGCACATCACCGTTTCCACGGTCGGCCTGGTGCCGGCCATCCACCGACTGGCCAGCGAAGACCTCTCGGTGACTCTTGCGTTGTCGCTGCATGCCCCCGATGATGAGCTGCGCGACGAACTTGTGCCGGTCAACCAGCGCTGGAAGGTGTCCGAGGTGCTGGACGCCGCCTGGGCGTACGCGGCTCGCACGGGGCGTCGTGTGTCGATCGAGTACGCGATGATCAAGGACGTGAACGACCAGCCGTGGCGAGCCGATCTGCTCGGGCGGCTGCTGGCCGGCAAGCTGGCCCACGTGAACTTGATTCCACTCAATCCGACTCCGGGCAGCCGATGGGACGCCAGCCCGAAGCCGGTGGAGCGGGAGTTCGTCCGGCGGTTGCGCGACGCCGGGGTGTCCACCACCGTACGGGACACCCGAGGTCGCGAGATCGACGGGGCATGTGGGCAGCTGGCCGCCGCGGAGGACATGGGCACCGACCCGGCTGGAAACCTGTCGGCATGACCGGGCGTGGCGAACGAGACCAGGAGACATAGTGGCGAGTCAGGGTCAGCGTTTCCGGCGTAAGGCGCTCCGCCGGGGATACAAGGTTGACGAGGTGGACGCCTTCCTGGACCGGGTCGAGGCGACCCTCGCCGGCCAGCCGGTGGGTGCCCCGGTGGCCTCGCAGGAGGTCCACGACGTCGTCTTCCGGGTTCGCTTCAACGGCTACGACGAGTGGCAGGTCGACCTGCATCTCGACCGGGTCGAGCGGCAGCTGGCCGAGTTGGAGGAGCGGGGTCAGACCCGCGCCGGTGGCGAGACCCGGATGGGCCCGGCGGAGCGGATGGGTCCGCCCATGCGCGAGGACCGGGGCATGTCGGCGGCGCCGCAGCCGCCGATGCCGCCCCGGCCGATGCCGGCGCAGGCCGGCCCGTACGGCCGCTACGACGAGCCCACCGGCGCCTTCGCCGGCGGCTACGACGCACCTCGCGGCGGGTACGACGCACCCCGCGGCCCTGGCGGCCCGATGGGGCCGGGCGCACCGATGGGCCCCCCGGGCGGCCCGATGGGTCATGGCGCCCCGCCGCGTGGCCTGCCCGCCGGGCCGGGCGGCTACGGCCCTCCGGACGGCCCCGGTGGCTATGGCCCGCCGGACGGTCCTGGCGGTTACGGTCCGCCGGACGGTCCGGGTGGCTACGGTCCGCCGGACGGCCCGGGCGGTTACGGTCCCCCCGATGGTCCTGGTGGGTACGGTCCACCGGACGAGCCGCGTTTCGACGGCTTCGAGGCGGGTCGACGCGCCCGTACCGACATGACTGCGGAGATCCGCATGCCGGATCGTGACCCGCGTCGTGGCCCGGCAGGACCGCCCGCGGTGCCGCAGCAGGCACTCGGTGGTCCGTCGATGGCGGGTCCGCCGCCGATGGCCGGACCCTCGATGGGTGGCCCGCCGATGGCCGGCCCGCCCGGCAGCGACCTCTACCGGGTGGACCAGATCCGGCGCAGTTTCCAGGTGCGTCGGTTCGGCAGCGGGTACGACCCCGACCAGGTCGACCGGTTCTTCGACAGCCTGCTCGGCGGGATGGCCGGGCGTAACCCGATGCCGGTGAACCCGAAGGACCTGGACACGCTGCGCTTCGGCCTGGTGCAGGGCGGCTACTTCGAGGCGGAGGTCGACGCCGCGTTGAAGAACGTGCAGGACATCCTCTTCGGCCGCTGACCGGCGACGACGAATCGGGCCCGCCCTCCGCTGTCGGAGGCGGGCCCTACTCGTGTCTGCCAGACGTGAATGGCCCCGGTGGTCATGCCGTGCGGCCCCGCGTCAGCACCCCCGCGCCGGTCGCGGCTGCCGGGGGTGTCCAAGCCTCGGGGGGCGCGGCGTCAGGACCGCTGCGGGGTCAGGAACGCAGACCGTTGCGGCGCAGTACGACGTCGCCGACCACGATGAGCAGCAGGAGCGCGGCCAGACCGACCAGCCACAGGTCCTCGACCCTGCCCTCGTGGTTGCCGCAGAGCATCGCCAGCAGCGCGAGTGCGGTGAGGATCGCGCCGATCCGCCCGGACTTGCGGTGCCCAGGCTTGTGCTGGTCTGGCGACGTTACCGGCTCGCTTCCTGCCACTGGTCGGTCCTTCCCTCGCGATCGGATCTCCGGTTAGTCTGGCACGCCCGCTGACGGCCCTGGCGCAGGGTCCGGCCGATCGAGAAAAGATCACCCGGGACTGACCGGCGTGACGCGCCGAACGGGCCGGTCCGAAGGCGAGCGCCCGGGCCGAAGGGCCCGTCATCCCCGGGCCGGAGGGGACTACCGGTGTCGAGGGACGGCGAGCACGCTACCTCCGGTAGCGTTTCGGCGTACGCCTTGATTTGTCTTCTTGAGGGGGAACTGCGGTGCGAGTGACCGGTACCGGGCACGCGAGCATGCGGATCGACACGGGCGCGGGCAGCATCCTGTGCGACCCGTGGGTCAACCCGGCCTACTTCGCCTCCTGGTTCCCGTTCCCCGACAACTCCCTGCTCGACTGGGAGACCCTCGGCGACGTCGACTACCTGTACGTCTCCCACCTGCACCGGGACCACTTCGACGCGGCGCACCTGAAGCGGTACGTGTCGAAGAAGGCCACCGTGCTGCTGCCCGAGTTCCCCACCTCCGAGATGGAGGACGAGTTCCGTGCGCTGGGCTTCACGAAGTTCCTGAAGACCCGCAACGAGGAGGTCGTGGAGCTCGACGGCGGCCTGAAGATCATGATCCAGGCGTTGACCAGCCCCACCGACGGCCCGATCGGTGACTCGTCGCTGTGGGTGGAGTACGACGGGGTGCGGCTGCTCAACCAGAACGACGCCCGCCCCACCGACCTGAGTACCTTCGCCGAGCTGGGCCACGTGCACGCGCACATGCTCCAGTTCTCCGGGGCGATCTGGTACCCGATGGTCTACGAGCTGCCGCAGTCGGCGAAGACCGCGTTCGGCAAGCAGAAGCGGGACCGGCAGTTCGACCGCACCTGGCGCTACATCGACGACCTGAAGGCCGACCACGTCTTCCCGATCGCCGGGCCGCCGTGCTTCCTCGACGACGAGTTGTGGCAGTTCAACGACATCTTCGGCGATGAGGGGAACATCTTCCCCGACCAGTCGGTCTTCCTGAGCGAGTACGCCAAGGTCGGCGGCACCAACGGCATCGTGCTGCTGCCCGGCAGCGTCTCCGAGATCACCGCCTCCGGGGCGAGCACGACCCACCCGGTGCCGGTGGAGGAGTTCTTCGCCAACAAGGTGGCCCACCTGGAGGAGATGCGCGAGCGCAAGCGCCCGATCATCGAGGCGGAGAAGGCGTCCTGGCGGCACCCCGAGATCGACGTGCTCAAGGAGCTGAAGCAGCGCATCGAGCCGCTGCTCGACGAGTCGATCTACCTGGCCAAGGGGGTGGGCGGCCCGGTCCGCTTCGACCTGGTCGGCTACGACGGCGAGAGCATCGAGTCCATCGTGGTGGACTTCCCGGGCAAGCAGGTGCGGCCGTACGCCGACGAGAAGGTGCGCTACCGGTTCCGTACCGAGCGGGCGCTCGTCGAGCACCTGCTGCACATCGGCGAGGTGGACTGGGTCAACTCCCTCTTCCTGTCCTGCCGGTTCTCCGCCGCCCGCATCGGCCAGTACAACGAATTCGTGTACGCCTTCTTCAAGTGCCTGTCCACCGAGCGCCTCCAGTACGCCGAGGGCTGGTACGACGAGCACGAGCGGGCCGTCGACGCCGAGGACATCACTCTCGGCGACTGGGTGGTGCAGCGCCGCTGCCCGCACCTGAAGGCGGACCTGAGCCGCTTCGGCATCGTCGACGGCGACCAGCTGACCTGCCAGCTGCATGGCTGGCGCTTCGACCTGCCCAGCGGCCGCTGCCTGACCAGCGTCGGGCACAAGGTCCGCGCACACCGGGTCGGCGAGGAGACCGAGGTCGCCCAACCGACGAGTTAGGCCGCCTGCCTGAGGTGTTAAGAAGGGGCCCCTTCACTACGCGAGACGTTAATAAGGTGCCCTTCCTTACACTTCGTACCGTGCGCGCTCAGCGGCCGAGGTCGGCGAGGATGCGTTGGGCGGCGTTGTGTCCGGCGGCGCCGATCACGCTGCCCGCCGGGTGGCAGCCGGCGCTGCCCGCGTACAGCCCGTCGACCCCGGTGGCGTACGGCATCCGGTCGGCGAACGAGACGGTGTTGTCGACGTGGTGGATGTGCCCGCCGGTGATGCCGAAGTGGGCCTCGATACCGGGCGGGGGCAGCGGCACCGCGTCGGCGATCAGGTCACCGGTGCCGGGGGCGTACCGCTCGCAGATGGCCACCAGCCGGTCGACGTAGCCGGGCAGCGCCGCCTCCCAGGTGGTGCCGGCCAACTCGTACGGCACCGACTGGACGAACAACGCCGACGAGTGGTGCCCGGCCGGGTCGGCCAGCGACGGGTCGACGGTGGTGTGCAGGTACCACTCGATGGTGGGCTCCGCCGGCAGCCGTCCGGCCTGCACATCGGCCCACATCGCCCGCAGCGCCGCCATCGGGGACTCGCCGCCTCCTGCGGTCAGTGACGCCGAGCCGGGCAGCAGGTGGATAGTGGAACCGAACGGGCTCGGGGCCTCCGGTGGCAGGCAGGAGAACCGGGGCAGGCCGCGCAGGGCCAGGTTGAGCTTGAGGGTGGTGCCGGTGCGCCGGACCGCCGCCATCCGTTCGGTGAGCGCGGTCGGCAGCGCCCCGTCAGGCACCAGCTCCATCAGCCGGTACGGGTCGCAGGCGCCGAGCACCACCTCGGCGGCGATCTCACGGCCGTCGGCGAGCACCACCCCGCTGACGGCACCGGAGTCCAGGGTGATCGCGCTGACCGGGGTGCCGGTGACGATCCGGGCGCCGGCGGCGCGGGCCGCGTCGGCGAAGGTGCCCGAGACGGTGCCCATGCCGCCCTCGACGATCATCCAGGTGCCGCCGGCACCGGGCAGCCGGCACATGTTGTGCACCAGGAAGTTGTGGCCGGTGCCGGGGTCGTCCGGCCCGGCGTTGAGCCCGGACAGGCCGTCGGTGACCGCGTACATGCTGACCAGCAGTTCGGAGCGGAACTCGAAGCGGGCCAGGTAGTCGGCGACCGAACCACGCACCAGGTCGACGAAGACCTGTTGGAGCGCGGGTCGAAGGTAGCGCTGTGCCGTCTCCTCGACGGTGAGCGGCTCGGCCAGCCAGGCCGGCGCGAGATCGGCCCGCATCGCGGCCAGTTCGGCCTGCAGCGCGTCGTCGGCGGCCACGTCGGCGGGGGAGAAGAACTCGGCCAACTGCGCGCGGGTGGCCGCGGTGTCGGTGCCGAACAGCAGGTACGGCGACCCGACCCCACCCGGGGTGGGCAGGAAGTAGTGCGGATCGCGCCGCAGCACCGGGATCCGCACGTCGAGCGCGGCGAGCAGTTCCGGCGGCATCAACCCGAGCAGGTACGACCCGGTGGAGTGCCGCAGCGCCGGCACCTCGGGAAAGGGGTTCTCGGTACGGGTGGCCCCACCGATCACCTCGGCGCTCTCCACCACCAGCACGTCCAACCCCGCCCGCGCCAACAGGATCGCGGAGACCAACCCGTTGTGCCCCGCCCCCACCACCACCACGTCGGCCCTGCCCGGCAGCTCACCCGTCATCCCCGCACCCTAACCCGCGGCCTGCTCGATTCGTCCGCACCCGGATGGGCCGGCCACCGACGCCCGAAGGGCTCGTGGCCGGCCGCCGGTGGCTCAGGAGGCGTTCGACGGCGCCGGCGTGACGGCGTCGAGTTGACGGGAGACAGCCAACAGGGCGTAGCCGATCAGCGCGAGCACCACCCCGAGCCCCATCGCCAGGGCGGCGACGCCGAAGGAGACCACCGAGGTGAACAGGGACGAGCGCAGGAACGAACCTGTCATCACCACCTGCCGGTTGGGGTCCTCCCGGTCGAGTTCGGCATAGGTCTTGCCGCCGCTGGCCTCCAGCGCGTGCTTCTCGATGACTTCCGCCTCCGCGTACGCGGTGAACGGCCCCTTGATCGGCTTGCCGGCGAAGCTGTCGGCGTCGTCGGAGACGGTGATGCGTTCGTCGGCGAGCTGGCTCTGCACGACGAACCACGTGGTGGCTCCGGCAGCCAGCATGACCAGCCCGGCGATGATCACCAGGATGGACAGCAGTCGTACGGTCGAGCCGAGCGGCCTGCGGGCCGCCGTGGTGGGTGCAGACGTGTCCGTCATCTGGTTACTCCTCCTGATAGTTGAAAGGTGTAGGTTCCTGGCACGGAATGACCTTGTCGCTCCGTGCGGGTCAGTATCGACCGGTCGGGATCGCGGCGCATCCAGGCGGGCGGACGGCAGTGCGAGATGCCGTCGCGTTCGGCTAGGAGGTGACCGGTGCGGTGCGCCGCCTGCGGTCACGCCATCCGGACAGGGCGAGGGTGGCGGAGTAGCCGGCCAGGACGATGACGTGGAAGACGTAGAGCCAGAGGAGGATGGCGACGGCGGCGCCTACCTCGTCGAGGCCGCCGAAGGGGACACCCAGGTCCAGCGGGAGCGAGGCGAACAGCACGAAGCCGTGCAGGAAACCGGAGAGGTTCGCCGCGGTGAACGAACCCACCAGCAGGGCCGACAACCAGTCCGGCGATGCGCGACCGACCACCCGGAACACCCACAGCAGCACCGGGGTGAGCACCAGCCACACCGCCAGGAAGGAGAGCACCACACCGAGCGCGCCGGCCCAGCCGCCCCGGCGGACCAGGCCGGTGGTGGTCGGCAGCGCCAGCAGGATGGCCAGCAGCAGCGCCGGTGCCGGCGCGAGCAGCGGCAGCAGCAACAGCCGACCCCGCCAGCCGATCAGATGCTCGTTGGAGCGGGGCGCGGCCACCGAGACGAACGCCCGGCGCAGCCCTTCGCCGTACAGCGACGCGGGCAGCACGGCGGCCAGCGCGAGCCACGGCGTCAGACCCACCCCGGCCTCGACCAGGGCGGCCACCGCGTGTGGCGCGCCGATCGCGTCGGGCAGCGCCTCCACGGCGTACGAGGTGAGCCGCCGCACCCGGTCGGCGCCCGCCACCAGCGTGGTCAGCCAGATCGCCAGCAGAGCCACCGGCACCACGGCGATCGCACCGTAAAACGTGATCGCGGCGGCGTGCAGCGACAGATCCCGTCCGCGTACCGGCCGGAAGGCGGCCCGGGTGATCCGCTTCGTCCGCCGCCATGCCTCGCCCATCACGCCCCTGTTCCCCGTACCGACTCCGCTCACGCCTGGGCTGCGCCGGCAGGGGTGGCGGGCGGCTTGCCCGCACGGTCACGTCGAGGGGTTCGCGGCGACGTTAGGATCGCCAGCCATGACCGTAGCCAGCACCGACCGTCTCGTGCTGCGAGAGTGGACCGACTCGCCGGACGACCTCGCCCGGATCTTCGACAT
This sequence comes from Micromonospora fiedleri, assembly GCF_016774385.1. NCBI lineage: Bacteria > Bacillati > Actinomycetota > Actinomycetes > Micromonosporales > Micromonosporaceae > Micromonospora > Micromonospora fiedleri. The sequence continues at coordinate 350,733 of NZ_JAETXL010000001.1, read as the reverse complement.
CTACTCCCGCGAGGACGTGATGCGTTGGCTCGGCGGGGGAGCGGGACGGCTGCTCGAACCCGACCAGGCCGCCGAGCGGCTCGCCACCTGGCGGCAGCGGTACGCCCCGTACGACGGGCGGTACGGCCTCTGGGCGATCGAGGTCCGCGACACCCGGACGGTGGCCGGCAGCGTACTGCTCAAGCCGTTGCCCGGCGCCGACGGCCACACCCCGACCGACGACATCGAGGTGGGCTGGCATCTGCACCCCGACTCCTGGGGCCACGGCTACGCCACCGAGGCGGCCCGGGCGGTGCTGGCCCGCGAGTTCGCCGCCGGCAACCGTCAGGTGTACGCGGTGGTGATGCCGGGCAACGAGCGGTCGATGGCGGTCTGTCGGCGGCTCGGCATGTCCGGTCTGGGCCGACGCACCGACTGGTACGGCGGCACCGAAGTGGAGACGTTCGTCCTGACCGACGCATAGGTCAGCGGGAGCGCTTCCGCCGCTTCCGCTATCGACTTGCGGTGTCTTCGCTGGTAGAACAGCCATTCAACGGCGCTGGCGATCAAGAGTCGCCCACCTTGCGCCCCACTCCTCGAAGCGAGGTATCCGAGTGGCTGTACGACGACCACTGATAGCCCTGATCGCTGCGGCGCTCCTGTTCGGACCGGCGTCCGCCGCCGTGGCGGCACCCCCCGACCCGGCGGAGCGCGGCCCGGCCGCCGCCTCGCCGCGCGGCCAGTCCGACACCGAGCTGCCCTTCGGCGTCGGCCCCGGCCAGCGTGGACGCTCCGCCGACGCCCCCGGACGGCAGTCCAGCCAGCCGGCCGCGACGGCCAAACTGCCGGGCAAACCCCGCAACGATGTCATCGCCGACGTGCCGGTGGAGCTGACCGACGCGTCGATCCCGCTCAACCTCATCCCGTACCACGACATCCCGGCGGCCCTGCGTAACCTGCAGCGCAGCAACCGGATCAGCGTGGAGGTGATCGGCCAGTCCGTGCTCGGCCGGGACCTACACCTGGTGGTGGCCACCGCACCGATGAGCGACGCCCAGTGGAAGACCTGGCAGCAGCTGTCGGACCTGCGGATCAACGACCCGCACGCGGCCCAGGCCAAGCTGGCCGCCGGCGCGTACGCCAACTGGCGCACCCCGCTGTTCGTCAACAACAACATCCACGGCAACGAGTGGGAAGGCACCGACGCCAGCCTTCAGATCCTTCAGGACCTGGCCTTCTCCACCGACCCGGCCATCGTGGACATGCTCAACAAGCACGTCTTCGCCTTCGTGGTCACCAACAACCCGGACGGCCGGGTCGCCGCGACCCGGGCCAACGCCAACGGCTTCGACATGAACCGTGACTACATCACGGCCTCGCAGCCGGAGGTCCGCGCGGTGCGGGCCCAGCTGGTCCGCTACAGCCCGCTGACCATGTTGGACATTCACGGATACGTCAACTGCACGCTTATCGAGCCGACCACCGGCCCGCACGGGGACAACTACGAGTACGACCTGTACATCAAGCACGCGCTGCGCAACGCCCTGTCCATGGAGCGGGCCGTGCTCGCCACCGGCGAGACCCGCGCCAGCTGCACCAACTCCGACGGCACCCGGCGTAACGACATCCCGTTCCGGGACCGGACCCAGGGCTGGGACGACTGGCCGCCGATCTTCACCCCGATGTACGCGATGTACCACGGCGCCATCGGCCACACCATCGAGGTGCCGCTCAACCCGCGCGGCAACCTGACCGTCGCCGAGCGCCACGAGCGCACCCGGATCAACACCGCCGTCGCCGCCGCCACCATCCGGGGCAACTTCGAGTACGCCACCCAGAACCGCGAGGCGCTGCTGGCCAACCAGCTGGAGTGGTTCCGCCGTGGCGTCGACGGTGAGTCGACCCGGCCGATCGACGACCCGCTGGCCATCTCGCTGGCCCGCGGCGACAACGTCAAGACGCACCTGCAGGACTTCGCCCGCGCGTACGTCATCCCGGCCGGTAAGGACCAGCGCAGCGCCACCGCGGCGGCCCGGCTGGTGCAGTTCATGCTCGACAACGACCTTGAGGTGCAGCGCGCCTGGCGGCCCTTCAAGCTGGGCGGCACCCACTACGAGGCCGGCACCTACGTCGTCGACATGCGTCAGGCCAAGCGGGGCCTGGCCAGCACCCTGCTCGGGGTCGGGCGGGACGTGACCAACGACTTCAACGCGATGTACGACATCTCGGCCTGGAGCCACGGCCACCTGTGGGGCGCCACCGTGCAGCAGGTGAACGGCAACGTCAAGCTGGACGACAAGGCGCTGCGCCCGGTGACCGAGGCCCACGCCACCGGTTCCGTGCCGCCGGGCAAGCAGTCCCACTACGGGCTGGTCGTCGACTCCGTGGCCGGCATCCAGGCCGTCAACAAGCTGCTCAACGACGGGGTACGGCTGTCCCGGACCGCCGACGGCACCTTCGTGGTGCCCGGTGACCTGACCGTCGTCCGCCAGGTCGCCGAGGCGTACGGGGTGGAGTTCATCCGGATGACCCCGCCGCAGGTCCGCAACACCACCCCGGTGTCGAAGACCCGCCTCGGTGTCGCCGCCAACGGTGGTGAGATCTTCGCCCTCCAGCAGATGGGCTTCCAGCCGATCTCGGTGACGCATACCGCGTTCAACAACGGCACCCTGTCCTTCGCCGACTTCGACGCGTTCTTCGTCTCGACGACGGCGTTCAACCCGTTGAGCCTCAACGCCACCCAGGCCGCCGCCTTCAACCAGTGGCTGGCCGACGGCGGCACCATCGTCGGGCGTGGGTCCAGCGGCAAGCAGTTCAACGACCGCGCCGGTCTGCTCGACGTGACCATCGCGGCGGGACGCAGTGACGCCAACGGCATCGTCAAGGTGGTCAACGACCCGGCTTCGCCGATCACCGGTAACGCGCTGCCGACCGCGTTCGTCGACGCACCGCAGTACTTCACCCGCGTCGGTGACGGCGTCCGCGTCGACCAGCGCCTGGCCGCCGAGGGCTTCTTCCTCGCCGGGCACTGGGGTGGCCAGGAGGCCGCCGCCGGTCACGCGGTCGTGGTCAGTGGCGTGGCGAAGGGGGCGAACGTGACCCTGTTCGGCACCGAGCCGCTGTTCCGGGCTCACCCCGAGGGCCTGTACCCGCAGGTCGCCGCCGCCCTGTGGTGGTGAACTGACCAGCTCGGGTGATCGTTGCCCCGGCCGGTGCGCGATGCATCGGCCGGGGCATTTCATGCTCGACAGCTGACCGGGTGCTGAGGTCCGCCTGGATCGCCCGTCGTGTTCCGAATGGTGTTGCGGCCAGGTCGGCGACAATTATGATCATGGTTCATGACGATCGTGACCACCGAGCGGCTCCTCGTGCGGGACTGGACCGATCGGCCGGCGGACCTGGCCCGGCTGTTCGAGATCTACTCCCGGCCGGAGATCGCACAGTGGCTCGGCGCCGCATCGCGGTTCCCGTTGACGGACCCGGCCCAGGCGGTCGAGGTGCTGGCGAGGTGGCACCGGCGACACGCGGCGTACGGCGAGCGGTACGGCCTCTGGGCGGTCGAGGTGCGCGAGACCGGCGTGGTGGTCGGCACGGTGATGATCAAGCCGTTGCCGGGGCGTGACGAGCAGGTGCTCACCGATGACATCGAGGTGGGCTGGCACCTGCACCCGCAAGCCTGGGGCAACGGATACGCCACCGAAGCCGCACGCGCCTGTATGGACCGGGAGTTCGCCACCGGTACACCGCTGATCCACGCGGTGGTCGCCCCGGGCAACACCGCGTCGATGGCGGTGGCCCGTCGGCTCGGCATGACACCCGTCGGTCGCCGCAGCGACTGGTACGGCGGCGAGGAACTGGAAACCTTCGTCCTGGCCCGCCCGACGTGACCCGACCACCCGACCCCGGTGAGCCGGTCGCGGCTCCTGCGTCGATGGCTTCTGGCCCGGTGTCGGAGGCCGAGCGCATCCAGGAACAGTTGCGGCAGCGTCTCGACCTGCCCGAACACCTGACCACCACGCCACGACTCGTGGCCGGCGTCGACGTCTCGTACGACAAATCGTCGCCGCGTGTCACGGCCGCCGCGGTGGTGTTCGACCTGGCCACCGGCGTCGAGGTGGAGTCGGCCGTCGTGCCCGGCGAGGTGACGTTTCCGTACGTCCCCGGGCTGCTGGCGTTTCGCGAGGTGCCGCTCCTGCTGACGGCGCTCGACCGGCTCGCGGCCGCTCCGGACCTCGTGGTGTGCGACGGGTACGGCATCGCCCACCCCCGACGCTTCGGGCTGGCCTGTCACCTGGGCGTGGTCACCGGGCTGCCGACCTTCGGGGTGGCGAAGACCCCCTTCGTCGCCGGGTACGACGAGCCGGGCGGAAGCCGGGGCGACTGGTCGCCGCTGCGGGCCGACGGCGAGGTGCTGGGCCGGGTGCTGCGTACGCAGACCGGCGTCAAGCCGGTGTTCGTGTCGGTGGGCCACCGCACCACCCTGGACCAGGCGACCACGCTGACCCTCGACCTGAGCCCGCGCTACCGCCTCCCGGACGTCATCCGCCGAGCCGACTTCCTCTCCGGCGAAGCCCTCCGCCGCACGCAGCCAGGTTGATCGGCGACGGCGAAGTCGCCGAGGGCCCGAGCAGTGAAGTGCTCAGGCCCTCCGCTTGTCGAGGCTCAGCCGAAGGCTCGGAATGATGTGTAGTCCGGCGACAGGACTGCTGGTCCGCTACACCGCCGACGGCTTGCCGCTCTCGGTGTCCGGCAAGGACTGGTACGGCTCGGAGACGATCTACTCGCCGTACGGGCAGGTGCTGCGGTCCACGCTCGGCGCGCACCCGTACCGGGTGTGGACCATGGCCTCGTACGACGACGCCAGCGGTGCCCTCACCCGACAGCAGATCTTCCGCGAGGTCAAGGGCAACCATCTCGTCTCGAACCGCGGCTACTGGTACGACGCCGCCGGCAACGTCACTGCGATCCGTGAATACGCCACCCCTATCGCGGAGCGGCAGTGCTTCGCCTACGACCCGCGTGGGCAGCTGCTCAACGCCTGGACGTCCCAGGACCAGGCGTCGTGCAGCGCCGGTCCGGGGACCGCGGCCGCGCCGAACGCGGCGGCGGGTGTCGACGGCACCGGCTACTGGCAGGAGTACGAGTACGACCTGCTCGGCAACCGCACCAAGCTGGTCGAGCGGGACCTGACCGGCCGGACCTCCACGGGCCCGATCGCGACGACCTACGAGTACGGCCACGGCGTGGAGGGCGGTGGCGCGCAGCCGCGCACTCTCAACGCCGTCAAAAAGTCCTACACCACACCGCAGGGCGCGGCCATCGTCTCCGAAGCGAAGCGGCTGTACGAGCTGACCGGCGAGACGAAGTCGGTCACCTCCACCCGCAACGGCGACCAGCAGGAGCTTTCCTGGACGTACGACGGTCAGGTCGAGCGGATCACCGGCTCGGGCAGCAAGGGCCGCACCGCGTACATGGGTCTGGCCGCCAAGTGCATGGACCTCAGCCAGCGCCTGGCCCAGCCCAACCAGCCGATCCAGCTCTATTCGTGCAACGGGGGTGCCTGGCAGAAGTGGGCCTTCACCCCAACCCCTGACCAGAACAACGGCAACCTCGGCACCCTCTCCGTCTACGACGACAAGTGGTGTGCCCAGCCGGCCGGCACGACGGCGGGCTCGGTGCTGCGGTTGCAGGCGTGTGACGACACCGCCGGGCAGCAGTTCGAGCGGCTGCCGTCCACGGCGCAGTTGAAACACGCCGCGTCCGGCCTGTGCCTGGCCGCGCAGGACGGCGCCTCGGCGGACAACACGCCGATCGTGCTGGTGACCTGTGCCAGCGGGTCGGCGGCGCAGCAGTGGAACCCGCAGGACGAGACCCGGCACATCTACGGCCCCGGTGGCACCCGGCTGCTGACAGTGCAGGGCCGGCAGGCCACGCTGAATCTCGGTGAGGCGCAGCTGACGGTGCACCCGGGCGGGTCGCCGATCGACGCACAGCGCACCTACTCGACGCCGGGCGGTGCGGTGCTGCGGCACGTGGCCGGCACCTCCCAGCAGCCGTTGACCGTGGTGGCCGGTGACCATCAGGGCAGCCCGTATGCCGAGGTGAACCTCTCCGGTGTGATGGAGGCCCGGATCCGTAAGCAGGACCCGTTCGGCAACGTGCGTACGGGTGCGGTCAGCGGCTACCTGCGGACCAATATGGGCTTCCTCGGCGCGGTCCGCGACGACGCTTCGGGTTTCGTGCCGTTGGGCGCCCGGCTGTACGACCCGGAGGTGGGTCGGTTCCTGTCCGTGGACCCGGTGCTGGACCTGACCGACCCGGTGCAGAACAACGGTTTCACGTACGCCCACAACAATCCGGTGACGCATTCGGATCCGTCGGGTTTGTCGGTGTCGTTGACGCCGTCGGAGATGGCGGCGGCGTTGGCGGGTGCGGGTCTGTCGACGGCAATGGTCGCCCAGGCGCAGGCCGACAGTGGCCGCTCGTTGACGTCGGTGATTCTTTCTGCGGCGTGGGATGTGTTGAAGGAGTTTATCGGGATCAACGATGCGATGAGCTGCTTCGGCGGTGACCTGTGGGGTTGCGGCAAGCTGATTCTGAACGCGATTCCACCGGGGAAGGTTCTCAAGACGCCGAAGGTGATTGGAGCGATCAACCGAACAATCGGTGCGATCATGGCGTGGCGGTCGGCGAAGCGGGCTGCCGAGGCGGTTTTGTCGGCAGCGCGGGCGGCCCAAACTGCGGCGTTGAACGCCAAGAAGCTGGCGATCGAGCGGGCGAAGAAGGCCGCTCAGGCGGCGGACAAGAGAGCCGCTGCCAAGGTCAACACAACGAGCAACCGCGCCGTGAACGAGTCGAAGAAGACGGGTAATCCGGTCCAGAAGGAAGCCCAGGCCAGGTCCAACCCCAAGGCGTCTTCGGCGGCGTCCACCGGCAGGGGCGGTGGGGGCGGCGGCAAGGGCGACTCGAAGCCAGGCGGCACGTCGGGTGCCTCGAAGCGCAGCAACGGTGGCACCAGCGGCAACAACGCCGGTTCGGCTGGCGGTGAGTCGTGTCCGATCTCCAACAGCTTCGTGCCGGGCACCAAGATCCTCATGGCGGACGGCTCAACCAAGCCGATCGAGGACGTGAAGCCTGGTGACGAGGTTGTCGTCACCGACCCGGCGACCGGCCGTACCGACGTGGACACGGTCACCGCGACGATTACCGGTGACGGTGCCAAGCAGCTGGTGAAGGTCACCATCGACACCGACGGCGACCAGGGCACCAAAGTCTCCGAGGTCACCGCGACCGACGGTCACCCGTTCTGGGTGCCAAAGCTGGGCGAGTGGATCGACGCCACCGACCTTCAGGCCGGGCAGTGGCTGCAAACCAGCGTCGGCACGTACGTCCAGATCACCGCCATCGACCGGTGGAGCGTTCCGCGCGCCACCGTCCACAACCTCACCGTCGCCAACACCCACACGTACTATGTAGTCGCTAGGCATACCTCGCTGCTGGTGCACAACTGTCCGCCGGGCTTCTTCGGGAAATTGTTTAGTGGCAAGCCTTCGCCCGAAGACGCGATGGATGCGAGGTTCCGCAGCGAGGCGAAGCCGGTGCGCCTCGGTGACCTGCGACACGTGAAAACTCCTGACTATGGCACCCCGGCACATAAAGCGAACGACGTGCGTGACATGCATGACGATGTGCTGTTGGAGGCTATAAACGACCCAAACACAAAGGTTGCGACGATTCGGATCTACAACGGCGTTGTTGAAGAGGGGAATCATCGGATGCGTGAGACTTTAAACAGGTTGGCCAATCCGAACAATAAGAAATTCAACGAAGACACTATGGTCCGTGTGATTAATGTGGTGGATTAGTTGAGCTGGCTCAGGTGGTTACGGAGCGGTCGTGAGGATTCCGTGCGAACGCACTCGGGGTTGGTGGTCCCGGCGGCGGTGCGGGTGGTCTCCAAGCGCGAGCTATCTTGGTTGATCGATGCTGCCGAAGGTGATCAGCTGGGATGGGATGCTAATGGCCTGAAGTTGAACGAGGAGGCACTGTATCTGCTTCTACCGTATGGATATGAAGACCGGCCTGTCCGGATTTGGAAGTGCCGTGTTCTGGCCTTTGCTGACGGTCTATCGGTGGAGGTGGGGCGAGGAAAGCGGATCTCTTTGGCGCGTCTTGATATTGCCCTCGATGTTTTTACGCGGCTTCCGGTTGCGTCGCGCAAGGTTGAGCGGCAGTTGCTGCATTGGCTCGCCTGGAAAGTGGCGGCGGCGGGTTGGAAGAGCGGTTGCGCAGGTGAGTAGTTATGCCCCACAACGTTGCCATTCTTGCCGTCTAATATCTCATAGTCGGTTGCTATCGCTCATTGAGGGCCTGGCACTGGCCGTCGTGTTCGTGCGGTGGCATCGGTCGCCGTTGTTGAGTGGGGCATCGCACTAGCCTCGGTCTTTCATTTGGGTTGCCGTTCATAGCTTTTGCTCGATGAAGCCGGTTCGGGGTTCGCTGACCATTTCGTTGGCATGTTGATGGCCCGGCGCTGGGCCGGGGTCCTCCGTGCTGCTGGTCGGGGTGTGGGGTTGCTGGGTCAGCCGGTGGGTCGTGGTAGTGCGGCGAGGCGGTTGAATGCGTTGGTCAGAGTGTTGGTCCAGGGCCAGTCGGCGGTGATGGCAAGTCGGGTCCGGCGGGCGGTGCGGGTGAGGCGGGCGGCGACGTGGACGTTCTTTGCACCGGGGGCGGACAGGTTATGCGACGGGGTGCGCTGCGGGCTGCGCTGGTTAGGCTGAACTGAGCAGAATGTCACGCTGAGGGGGTGAGCCCGGATGGCCCAGGCCGCGTACGCGCCCGAGCCCACGCCGGACGCTGGTGCCGACGACCGGCCCACCGGGCCGTCGTTCGACGTGCTGCGGTGGCACGACGAGCCGTGGACCGCTCAGCTCGCCCTCGACCTGTTGCCGGAGGCCAACGGCCCCAAGGTTGAGGTCCTGAGCGGAAGCGTGATCGTGACACCCCACGCCGGATATGACCACCAGGATGCCGAGCTTGACCTCGCGTACCTGTTGAAGCAGGCTGCCCGGAAGGCCAAGCTGTGGCTCTACGCGGAGGCGAACGTCGTCTCCGGGCAGGATCTGTTCATCCCCGACCTCGTCGTGCTGCGCGTTCCCGGAGGGGGCCGCACGACCATGGACATCAGGCATGCCGTGCTGCTTGGCGAGGTCGTGTCGCCCGGCAACCGGCGTAAGGACATCATCGATCGTCCGCGCGAGTACGGTGCGGCCGGCGTACCCTTCTTCCTCCGGGTCGACCTGCGTAACCGAGTCCCCACCGTCGCACTGTTCGAGCTGACCGACGGCGAGTACCGACCGGTGGCCGCCGCTGCGGCCGGAAGCACCTTCGTGATGCGGGAGCCGTTCGAGTTCTCGGTCGATCCGGGTGACCTGCTCGGCGAGGAAGCTCCGTTGGAGGACGAAGATGCCCCGCTCGGGGAGAGCTGACGGTAGCTGCTTCGTGTTAAGAAGGCGCCCTTCCTCTACCGGAGGCGTTAATAAGGTGCCCTTCCTTCTCGCCCGGCGGGCGTACGGAACAATGGCGGCGTGACGTCCCCCCGTGATCTTGTGCTGTTGGGTTCTACCGGGTCGATCGGTACGCAGGCCATCGACATCGTGCGGCGCAACCCGGACCGGTTCCGGGTGGTGGCGCTGGGTGCCGGTGGCGGCAATGTAGGGCTGCTCGCCGCCCAGGCCCTCGAACTCGGCGTCGAGGCGGTCGGGGTGGCCAAGGCTTCCGCCGCCCAGGACCTTCAGTTGGCCTTCTACTCCGAGGCCAGTCGGCGGGGCTGGGCCAGTGGCGAGTTCAAGCTGCCGAAGATCGTGGCCGGGCCGGACGCGATGACCGAGTTGGCGCAGTGGCCGTGTGACGTCGTACTCAACGGGGTGGTGGGGTCGCTCGGGCTCGCGCCGACGCTGGCGGCGCTGCGCGCCGGTCGTACGCTCGCGTTGGCCAACAAGGAGTCCCTCGTTGCCGGCGGCTCGCTGGTCAAGGCCGCGGTGACGCGGCCGGAGCAGATCGTCCCGGTGGATTCGGAGCACACCGCCCTCGCCCAGTGCCTGCGCTCCGGCACCCGGGCCGAGGTGCGCCGACTGATCGTCACCGCCAGTGGTGGGCCGTTCCGGGGTAAGCGGCGCGACGAGTTGACAGCCGTCACGCCCGAGCAGGCGCTGGCGCACCCGACCTGGAACATGGGACCGGTGGTCACGATCAACTCGGCGACCATGGTCAACAAGGCGCTGGAGGTGATCGAGGCGCACGAGCTGTTCGACGTGCCGTACGCCGACATCACCGTGATGATCCATCCGACTTCGGTGATCCACTCGATGGTGGAGTTCGTCGACGGTTCCACGATCGCCCAGGCCAGCCCGCCGGACATGCGGCTGCCGATCGCCCTCGGCCTCGGCTGGCCGGACCGGGTGCCGGACGCCGCCGCCGCCGTCGACTGGACGACCAGTCACACCTGGGAGTTCGCGCCGCTGGACGACGAGGCGTTCCCGGCGGTGGCGTTGGCCAAGGCGGCCGGTGAGGCGGGGCGCTGCCGACCGGCGATCTACAACGCGGCGAACGAGGAGTGCGTCGCGGCGTTCGTCGCCGAGCGACTGCCCTTCCTCGGCATCGTCGACACGCTACAGCGAGTGCTGGAGGGGGCTCCCGATTTCGGTGAACCGGGTACCGTCGAGGACGTACTCGAAGCCGAGTCGTGGGCCCGCGCGCACGCGCAGGAGATCATCGCTGCTGCGGTGGAAGGAGCTTGATGTCGTTCGCGTTCGGGGTGGCGCTGTTCGCCCTCGGCATCCTGGTTTCGGTCAGCCTGCACGAGGCCGGCCACATGCTCACCGCCAAGGCCTTCGGCATGAAGGTCACCCGCTACTTCGTCGGCTTCGGTCCGACGATCTTCTCCTTCAAGCGGGGCGAGACCGAGTACGGCCTCAAGGGCATCCCGCTCGGTGGCTTCTGCAAGATCGTCGGCATGACGCCGCAGGACGACGACGTCGAGCCCGGCGACGAGAAGCGGGCCATGTGGCGCTACCCGGTGTGGAAGCGGACCATCGTGATGTCCGCCGGGTCGATCACCCACTTCGGGTTGGCGATCTTCGCGGCCTGGTTGGCGGCGATGACCTTCGGCCTGCCCAACCCCGACTTCCCGCGTGACGAGCAGCAGATCCGCGCCGAGCCCGCGGTGATCGCCATCCAGGACTGCGTCCTGCCGGACACCACCTACCGGGAGTGCGCCGCGGGCGACGCCGCCAGCCCCGCCGGGGCGGCCGGGCTGCGCAACGGCGACCGGATCACCTCGATCAACGGCACCCCGATCAACAACTACGGCGAGCTGCTGACCACGCTGCGGGCCACCACCCCGGGCAGCACCGCCACCATCGGGTACGAGCGCGACGGCCAGCCCGCCACCACCGAGACCACCCTGGCCACCACCAAGCGTCCGCCGATCGACAACCCGGACGGCCCGGTCACCGAAGTCTCCGCGCTCGGCGTCGGTCTGGTCCTGAGCACCCCGGGCCTGGTCTCCTACGGCCCGGTGGAGGCCGTCGGCGCGACCAGCACCTTCATCGGCGACATGGCGGTGGCCACCGCCCAGGCGTTGCAACGCCTGCCGGAGAAGATCCCCGCCCTGTGGACCGCCATCACCGGCGGCGAACGCGACATCGACACCCCGATCAGCGTGGTCGGCGCCAGCGTGCTCGGCGGCGAGGCGGTCGCCAACAACGCCTGGGAAATCTTCATCATGTTGTTCATCTCGCTGAACTTCTTCATCGGGGTGTTCAACCTGCTGCCGCTGCTGCCGCTGGACGGCGGCCACATCGCCATCGCCTGGTTCGAGCGGGCCCGCTCCTGGGTGTACGCGCTGCTGCGCCGCCCCGACCCGGGCCGCGTCGACTACTTCAAACTGATGCCCTTCACGTACGTGGTGATCCTGATCGGTGGTGTGTTCACCCTGCTCACGATCACTGCGGACGTCGTCAACCCGATCACCCTCTTCCCAAGGTGAGTGCCTGAAGTGACCGCTGTCAGCCTCGGTATCCCTGCCGTACCGCCGCCGCCGCTGGCCCCCCGCCGGGCGAGCCGCCAGATCATGGTCGGTTCGGTGCCGGTCGGTGGTGGCGCGCCGGTGTCCGTGCAGTCGATGACCACCACCCTGACCGCCGACGTCAACGCCACTCTCCAGCAGATCGCCGAGCTGACCGCCTCCGGCTGCCAGATCGTCCGGGTCGCGGTGCCCAGCCAGGACGACGTGGAGGCGCTGCCGGCGATCGCCCGCAAGTCGCAGATCCCGGTCATCGCCGACATCCACTTCCAGCCGAAGTACGTCTTCGCGGCGATCGACGCCGGCTGCGCGGCCGTGCGGGTCAACCCCGGCAACATCCGGCAGTTCGACGACAAGGTCAAGGAGATCGCGGCAGCGGCCTCCGCCGCCGGTACGCCGATCCGCATCGGCGTCAACGCCGGTTCGCTGGACAAGCGCCTGCTCGCCAAGTACGGCAAGGCCACCGCCGAAGCCCTGGTCGAGTCGGCGCTGTGGGAGTGCTCGCTGTTCGAGGAGCACGGCTTCCGGGACATCAAGATCTCGGTCAAGCACAACGACCCGGTGGTGATGATCCGGGCGTACCGCCAACTCGCCGAGAAGTGCGACTACCCGCTGCACCTGGGCGTGACCGAGGCCGGCCCGGCCTTCCAGGGCACCATCAAGTCGGCGGTCGCCTTCGGCGCGCTGCTGGCCGAGGGGATCGGCGACACCATCCGGGTGTCGCTGTCCGCGCCGCCGGTCGAGGAGATCAAGGTCGGCAACCAGATCCTGGAGTCCCTCGGGCTGCGCGAGCGCGGCCTGGAGATCGTCTCCTGCCCGTCCTGCGGGCGCGCCCAGGTGGACGTCTACAAGCTCGCCGAGGAGGTCACCGCCGGCCTGGAAGGGCTGCCGGTGCCGCTGCGGGTGGCCGTGATGGGCTGTGTCGTCAACGGTCCCGGCGAGGCCCGCGAGGCCGACCTGGGTGTCGCCTCCGGCAACGGCAAGGGGCAGATCTTCGTCAAGGGCCAGGTCGTCAAGACCGTGCCCGAGGGGCAGATCGTGGAGACCCTCATCGAAGAGGCGCTGCGACTGGCCGACGAGATGGGCGCCGAACTGCCCGAGGAACTGCGCGGCCTGCTCCCCGGCGCCACCGTCACCGTCCACTGACCCAGCCCACAGTCGCCCATGATCGTGCTCGATGTGGGATCGAGTGGCTTGTGGTCGTGACGAGGCCACTCGATCCCACATCGAGCACGATCTTCGATCCCACATCGAGCACGATCTTGAGTGGGGCGGGTGCCCTCAACGGCGGACGGTGCCGGTGGCGGTTACCGTCCGCCAACACGACTCGGGCGGATCTGGCAGGCTGGTAACCGTGCTGACGGCGCCGGTGCGGCAACTGGGTGAGTCAGAGCGTCGCGCGGTCGAGCGGCTGCTCGATCTCGACCCGTACGCGGGTGCGCAGGTCGCGGAGCGGATCGCCGCGCGTGGGCTGGCGTGGTGGCGGGCCGAGGGGCGGGTGCTCGGGTACGGCTCCCGCCGGCAGCTCGAATCGGTCTGCTGGCTGGGCGGCAACCTGACCCCGGTGCTGGCGACCCGGCAGGCGACCGCCGCCTTCGCCGATCTGCTCGCCGGGGAGGACCGGATCTGCTCGTCGATCGTGGGACGGGCCGACGCGGTGCTGGAACTGTGGGACCGGCTCTCCGACACCTGGGGGCCGGCCCGGGACGTACGCCCCAATCAACCGTTGCTGGCCACCGAGGCGTTGCCCAGGGTCCCCGCCGACCCGCACGTACGCCTGGTTCGTGGCAGTGAGCTCGACCTGCTCTTCCCGGCGGCCGTGGCGATGTACACCGAGGAGGTCGGCGTTTCGCCGCTGGCCGAGGACGCCGGGCGCGGGTACCGCCGCCGGGTCACCGAGATGATCCGCTCGGGTCGGGCGTACGCCCGGATTGTCGATGGTCAGGTGGTCTTCAAGGCGGAGCTCGCGGTCGTCACCCGGCACACGGCGCAGGTCCAGGGGGTCTGGGTGGCGCCTGAGTGGCGTGGGCGTGGGATCGCGACGGCGGCGATGGCGGCCGTGGTGCGCGACGCGCTCAACCGGGTCGCCCCGACGGTGAGCCTGTACGTCAACGATTTCAATCTGCCCGCCCGGCGGGTCTACGAGCGGTGCGGGTTCCGCCCGGTCGGCACGCTGGCGACCGTGCTGTTCTGAGCCGCCTGGCCGCCTCGGTGGTCCCCCGCTGGTGACTCCGGCACGCGACCCGGCGGAAAGCAACGGGTCGGGCCGGATTGCGCAAAAAAGGCGTTGAAGCGGCACGGTCCTGCCCTCAGGCTAGAACCTTCGCCATCACACCGGAGGACACGACCCGTGCGACTGCTTCGTGATCTGTGGGTCACTTCGCCCCGCAGGATGACCCTGGTGGCCGTTCTGGTTGTGATCGGCGGCATCGGCCAGGCGGCCACCGCCGCGCTGGCCGGGCCGGTGCTGGTGAACCGGTCCGTTGTCTTCTTCGTGCTGCTGACGATCGCCCTGACCGCCGCCGTCCTCAGCGACCTGGTGGTCAGCCTGGTGATGGCCGGGGTGACCGCCGACTGGTCCGCCGACCTGCGCCGCCGGCTCTGTCGGGTGGCGCTGGGGCAACCCGTGCCCGCCCTGGAGACGACGCCGGTCGGGGAGATGCTCGACCGCATCGACGGTGACGTCTACGACGTGGCCTCCGGGGTGCGCGGCCCGGGCATCCGGCTGGCCCAGTCGTTGGCGGTGGGTGTGGTGGCCACCCTGGTCGCGATCACCGTCTGGTGGCCGGCCGGAATCGGCATGCTGCTGGTGACCGTCCTGCTCGCGGTCACCCTGCGCCGTCCCGCCGGTCGGATCGCCCCGGCCCGGATGAAGGAGGAGGCGGCCTGGTCAGACCTGGCGGCGGTGATGGAGGAGTCCATCCACGGCCAGGACGACGTACGCACCAGCCTGGCCCGGCCGTACGTGCTGCGCCTGTACGCCCGCCGGGCCTCCGAGGTGCTCCGCCGCGGACTGCGGGTCTGGCGGATGGGTGCGCAGGTGAATTCCATCGCGGCGGGGGTGACCCGGGCCGGCATCGCGCTGGTGGTGCTGGGCGGGGTGTGGGCGTTCGGCGCCGGCCGGGTGGACGCCGCCCAGTTGACCGCGATCTGGCTGCTCGCGCTCTCCCTGGGCATGACCGTCGAACACGTCAGCCGGATGGTGCCCGACGTGCAGTACGCCCTCGGCGCCTGGGGTCGGGTGCAACTGCTGCAGAACGCAGAGCAGGAACCGACCGGCGGCGACTCCCCGGTCGACGGGGATCTGGTCATCCGTGACCTGACCTTCCGTTACCCGGTCGAATCCGAGGCCGAGCGGGGTCCGGCGCTGCGCGAGGTCAACCTGACCTTCGTCCGCGGCCGGTCGTACGCGCTGGTCGGGCGGACCGGCTCGGGCAAGTCGACGCTGGCCAAGGTGCTCACCCGGGCCGTCGACGTGCCGGCCGGCACGGTGCTGCTCGGCGGGCGGGACGTGCTCGACCTGGACGTGGAACAGCTACGTCGGTGGATCGCGGTGGTGCCGCAGCGTACCGAGATCCTGGCCGGCACCCTCGCCGAGAACGTGGCGCTGTTCGACCCGGAACTGCTCGACGCCGCCGAACGGGCCCTGCACGAACTGGACCTGGCCGGCTGGATCGCCGAGCTGCCCGCCGGCCTGAACACCCGGCTGGGCGAGGGCGGGCATGTGCTGTCGGCCGGGCAGGAGCAGTTGGTCGCCTTCGCCCGCATCCTGGTTCGCGACCCGCACGTGGTGATCCTGGACGAGGCCACCGCCCGGCTCGACCCGGTCACCGAGGCACGGGTCCAGCGGGCCACCTCGCGGCTGCTGCGGGACCGGATCGGCATCGTCATCGCGCACCGGCTCTCCTCCGTACGCGAGTGCGACGAGGTGGTGGTGCTGGCCGACGGCGCGGTGGTGGAGGCCGGTCCGCTGGCCAGTTCCCGCCGCTTCGCCGAGCTGCTCGCGGCCAGCCACGCGGACGCGTACGACGCCGTCCTGCTCGTGGAATCCGACGGCGCGCAGGGTGAACCGGCGTTGGTCGGGGCCGCCTCGACGGAGTTGGCCGCCGGCGGGTTCCCCGACGCTGCCGCGCTGTCGGGTGGCCCGCTCGGCGGTGACCGCGGCGGGTCGCCGACGCCGAGCGGTGACCGCGGCGGATCGTCGACGCCGGGCGGTGAACGCGGCGGTTCGTCGACGCCGGGCGTCGAGCGGTCCGTCGACGGTCCCGCGCCGATCGTCGGACCCGAGCCGGTCGAGCCGGTCGAGGGACGCCAGGGCGACGGGCGTACCGACGGCGGCGGTGACGTGCCGGCAGGTGGGCCGGGCGTGGAGCGTCGACCGGCGTCCCGGTTCCAGACGATGCGGGAGATCGTCCGGCTCTGCCTCAACGATCCCCGCTACGGCCTGGCAGCCATCGGCATCTTCTCCGTACTGACCGTGTTCGGTCTGGACGGGCCGTTGCTGGCCTGGCTCTGGGTCGACGTGGTGGACGGCACCGGTAGTCCGTGGCTGCCCGCGTTGGGTATCGCGGCCGGTCTGATCCTCGCCATTCCCGCCAACTACTGGACCCACCTGTGGTTCCCGGCCTGGTTCGTCCGGCAGATGCTGCGGATCAGTGCCCGCCTGGTGCACGGGCAGACCGGTCCACGCCGGATCAGTCGGCACAGCCCCGCCGAGGTGGTGGCCCAGGGCGGTGACACCGAACGCGTCGTCCAACTGGCCGACAACGTGCTGGATCAGACGGTCGCGGTGATCCTGCTGGTGGTGATGACCGTGGTCACCGACAGCGTGGTGCCGGGGCTGTTCTTCATCGGCACGATGGTGCTGTCCGGGCTGGCCGCGACGGCGTTCGGGCCGCGGCTGGAACGCGCGGCCCGCGACACGGTGGCCGCCCGCGCCGCCTTCGCCACCGCGCTGGTGTCCAGCCTGTCGGCGGCCCGGACGGTGAAGCTCGCCGGGGCCACCCGGCCGGTGCTGACCCACCTGGCCGGCCTCGACACGGTCCGCAGCGACCGGCAGCGCCGGGAGATCGCCGTGCAGGTGTGGGCCCGGTCCACCCCGGCACTGGCCAGCGGCCTGCTGCCGATCGGCGTCTGGGCGCTGTATCTGTCCGGCGGTCTGACCGCCGGGGCGGCGCTGGTCGCGGTCGCCACGCTGGGCGCGGCCCGCTGGTTCGCGTGGACCACCGCGTCGCTGGTCTCGCAGGTGCCGTCGGCTCGGGTGTGGACACGTCGGACGGTGGAGATGGCCGGCGTCGAGGCGTACTCGGCGCGGATCCCGGGTGTCGATCTCATGGCGGGGACGGCGCCCGCCCCACCGCAGGCGCCGCGTACTCCGCTGCGTCGGCTGGAGCTGACCAATTTCGGCGTACGGCACACCGACGGCACCGTGGCGGTACGCGATGTCAACCTGACCGTGGAGCGTGGCCAGCTCGTCCTGATCGTCGGCCCGGTCGGCTCGGGCAAGTCCTCCTTGCTGCGCGCCCTGGCCGGGATCGCCCCGCACATCGGGCAGTTGACCTGGAACGACGATCCGGTCACCGAGCCGGAGTTGTTCCTGCGCCCCAACCAGGTCGGCTATGTCGGCCAGTTGCCCCGGGTGCTCTCCGGCACGGTCGCCGACAACATCACCCTCGGGCATCCGGTCGACGCCCGGCACGCCGTGGCCACCGCCCAGCTGGAACACGACCTGGCGGCCACCGGCAGCGGGCTCGGGCTGCTGATCGGGCACAAGGGCACCCGGCTCTCCGGCGGCCAACTCCAGCGCCTGGCGTTGGCCCGGGCGTTGGCGCCGCGTACCGAACTGCTGGTCGCCGACGACGTCTCCTCCGCGTTGGACGTCACCACCGAACTGGCGCTGTGGCAGGCGCTGCGCGAACACGGCGTGACCGTCGTCGGCTCCACGTCGAAGCGGGCCGCGCTGGTGCGGGCCGACCACGTCGTGGTGCTCATCGACGGTGTGGTGGCGGCGCAGGGACCGTGGCGCGACCTGGAAGACAAGTGGGGCCACCTGGCGGGCTGAGCCCGGCGGTGTCATCTGCCGGGCTCAGCCTCGGGCCTTCAGGCCGCCCGCAGGTACGGCTCGGGCCAGGTGGTGTCCGCGCCGAGCTTGGCGGCGGCCTGGCGCGGCCAGTACGGATTGCGCAGCAGCTCGCGACCGAGCAGCACCAGGTCGGCTTCGCCGTCGGCGATGATCGCCTCGGCCTGTTCCGGCTCGACGATCAGGCCGACCGCGCCGGTGGGCACCTGCGCCTCCCGGCGCACCTGGGCGGCCAGCGGCACCTGGTAGCCACGGCCGACCGGGACGGTGGCGTTCGGCGACGCCCCGCCCGAGGAACAGTCGACCAGGTCGACCCCGGCCCGGGCCAGCTCGACGGCGAGCGCCACGCTGTCGTCGACCGTCCAGCCGCCCTCCACCCAGTCGGTGGCCGAGATCCGGGCCAGCACCGGCACCTGCTCACCGACGGCGGCGCGGACCGCGCGGGCGACCTCCAGGGTCAGCCGCATCCGCCCGGCCCGGTCGCCGCCCCAGGCGTCGGTGCGGTGGTTGGTCAGCGGGGACAGGAACTCGTGCAGCAGGTAGCCGTGTGCCGCGTGCACCTCCACGGCGGCGAATCCGGCGGCCAGTGCCCGGTCGGCCGCCACCGCGAACGCCTCCACCACGGCGGCGATGCCCGCCTCGTTCAGGGCGGTCGGCGTCCGGTACTCCGGGAGGAACGGCTGCTCGGTGGGCCCGACCGGAGTCCATCCGCCCTCGGCGTCGGGTACCCCGCCCCGGTGCGGATCCCAGGGCCGGTAGGTCGACGCCTTGAACCCGGCGTGCGCGAGCTGTACGACGGGCACCGCGCCGTGGGCGGCCACGAACCGGGTCACCGGACGCCAGGCGTCGACGTGCCGGTCGGACCAGATGCCGGTGTCCTGCGGGCTGATCCGTCCCTCGGGCAGCACCGCGGTCGCCTCGGTCATCACCAGGCCGGCGCCACCGACCGCCCGCGTACCGAGGTGCACCAGGTGCCAGTCGTGGGGGAGGCCGTCGGGGCCGGCACTGTACTGACACATGGGGGCCAGCGCGATCCGGTTGGGCAGGGTGACCGCGCGCAGCGTCAGCGGTGTGAACAACGTACTCATGAGTTCATCTTCTCGCGGTCGCCAGGATTCGCGGTCGCCATGATCGTGGCGGTGACCACACCCCAGGCGACGATCACCAGCAGCAGCAGTCGTTCCAGCACGCCGGCCAGCGTTCCCCGGCCGATGAGCAGCATGGCGAGGCCGAGCGCGCCCGCCAGCGGCAGGGCCACCGCCACGCAGATCGTGGCGGTGCGGCGCAGCGGTGCCGCCGCTGCGCGGGAGAGCAGGATCGCGATCATGGCGAGAACCGTGGCGCCGGCGGCGACGATGCTCGCCGCGCCGTGCACCAGATCCGCCACCGTGGGTGTCTCGAACGGCGGTAACGGGCAGCCGTCGCTACAGGTCACCGCGCCGGACAGGGCGGTGGCTACCGCCCCGACGACGAGCAGCACCACCGCGATCCGCAAGGCTCTGTCGGGCTGTCGCGCTGGTCGGGGCGCGGCGTCGTCAGCGGGCTGGTCGCGTAGTGCGGCGGCGAGCAGCAGGAGCGCGGCGCCCAGGGTGAGCACCCCGAGCCGGTACGTCCAGGCGTAGATGCTGTCGGCCACGCCGGCCTCGCTGACGTACCCGGTCAGGCCCGGACCGGGACCGGCGACCACGGCGAAGGTCGCCGCGACCGCGCCGACGAGCACGCAGACCGCCGCGCCCGTGGCACGGCGCTCGACCACACCCGCGGCACGGCGTTCGGCCACGTCCGTGGCACGGCGCTCAGCCACGTCCGTGCGGCGTCGTCCAGCCGTGCAGGTCCGGGCCGAGCGGCACGATGCCGGTCGGGTTGATCTCGTCATGGGTGGCGTAGTAGTGCCGCTTGATGTGGTCGAAGTCGACGGTCTCCCCGAAACCGGGGGTGGTGAACAGATCCCGGGCGTACGCCCACAGCACCGGCATCTCGGTGAGCTTGCGCCGGTTGCACTTGAAATGCCCGTGGTACGCCACGTCGAAGCGGACCAGCGTGGTGAACAGCCGCACGTCCGCCTCGGTGATCGTGTCGCCCATCAGGTACCGCTGCTCGGCCAGCCGCAGCGACAGCGCGTCCAACCGGGCGAACAGCGCCGTGTACGCCTCGTCGTACGCCTGCTGGGAGGTGGCGAAGCCGCACCGGTAGACGCCGTTGTTGACGTCGCGGTGGATGTCGGCCATCAACTGGTCCATCTCCGGGCGCAGCTCGACCGGGTACAGATCCGGTGCGTCCGGTGCGTGCAGCCGCCGCCACTCGGTGGACAGATCCAGGGTGAGCTGCGGATAGTCGTTGGTGACCACCCGCCCGGTGACGGTGTCGATCAGCGCCGGCACGGTGACCCGGCCGGTGTAGTCGGGATCGGTGGCCAGGTACGCCTCGGCGAGGAAGCCGACGCCCAGCACCGGGTCGAAGCCGTCCGGGTCGAGGGTGAACCGCCAGCCCCGCTCGTCGCGGATCGGGTCGACGGTGCCCAGTGAGATGGCCTCGTCCAGCCCCAGCAGATTGCGGACGATCAGCGCCCGGTGAGACCACGGGCAGGCCCGGCACCAGATCAGCCGGTACCGGCCGGGCTCCAGCGGCCAGCGGTCCTGTTCGTCGGGCCCGGCACCGGGCGGCGAACCGGAGTGCGGGGTGACCCGACCGGTGAACCGGTTGGGTTGACGGACGAACGCGCCGGCCTCACTGCTCTCCGCGCTGAACTGGGCTCTTGCCATGCCGACAAACCTATCCGGACTCGGCGGCGATATCCTGGCGGCAGGACGTCCTGGTCGATCCGCTGGACGCTCCCCACCCCTGCCTTCCCACCCCCGAAGGACTCGCGATGACCGTGGCATACCTGGTGGCCGGTGTCCGCACCCCGATCGGCCGGTACGCGGGCGCCCTCGCCGGCGTACGCCCCGACGACCTGGCCGCGCACGTGATCCGCGAACTGGTCGCCCGGCACCCGTCGGTGGACTGGTCCCGCACCGACGACGTGGTGTTCGGCTGCGCCAACCAGGCCGGCGAGGACAACCGCAACGTGGCCCGGATGGCGGCGCTGCTCGGCGGCCTGCCGGAGCAGGTCTCCGGCAGCACGGTCAACCGGCTCTGCGGCTCCGGCCTCGACGCGCTGGCCACCGCCGCGCGGGCGATCGTCGCCGGGGAGGCCGATCTGATGGTCGCCGGCGGGGTGGAGAGCATGAGCCGGGCTCCGTTCGTCATGCCGAAGGCCACCAGCGCCTTCTCCCGCGCCGCCGAGATGTACGACACCACGATCGGCTGGCGGCTGGTCAACCCGCTGATGGAGCAGGGCTGGGGGGTCGACTCGATGCCGGAGACGGCGGAGAACGTCGCCGTCGAGTTCGGTGTCGACCGGCTCGCCCAGGACGAGTTCGCGTACCGCTCGCAGCTGCGGGCCGCCAAGGCGCAGGCCGACGGCCGGCTGGCCGAGGAGATCGTGCCGGTGACCGTGCCGGCCGGTCGGCGGGAGACGCGGCTGGTCGAGGTCGACGAGCACCCCCGGCAGACCTCGATGGAGAAGCTGGGCGCGCTGCCCACCCCGTTCCGCACCGGCGGCACGGTGACCGCCGGCAACTCCTCCGGGGTCAACGACGGCGCGGTGGCGCTGCTGGTCGCCTCGCAGCGGGCCGTCGAGGAGTACGGTCTCACCCCGCTGGCCCGCGTCGTCGGGACGGCGACCGCCGGGGTGCCGCCGCGGATCATGGGCATCGGCCCGGTGCCGGCGACCCGGCGACTGCTTCAGCGGCAGGGCCTCTCCGTGACCGACCTCGACGTGATCGAGTTGAACGAGGCGTTCGCCGCCCAGTCCGTCGCGGTGCTGCGGGAGTTGGGCCTGCCCGAGGACGCCGAACACGTCAACCCGAACGGTGGGGCCATCGCGCTGGGCCACCCGCTCGGTGCCAGCGGCGCCCGGCTCGCGCTCACCGCCGCGCTGGAGCTGCGTCGCCGGGGCGGCCGCCGAGCCGTCGCCACCATGTGTGTCGGCGTCGGCCAGGGCATCTCCATGCTGCTCGAAGCCGCCTGACGGCCGGGTCGAGGCTGCTTGATCGCCGGGCCGGCGCTGCCTGACCGGGCGCGCCGGCACGGTCGCCGGACAAAGGCGGTTGTGGATCTCCCAGGGTGTGGCGCGCGGGCCTAGAGTAGGCAGCGTTACTTGATCCGTGGCGACGACTTGGGGTAACCAGTGCAGCAGCCGGACGGAGCACCCATCGAGATCGACCTTTCCCGGCCCAGCGCGGCCCGGGTGTACGACTATTTTCTGGGCGGTGCCCACAACTTCGAGGTCGACCGGCAGTTGGCCGACCAGATCGCGGCGATGACGCCGAACCTGCCGGCGACCATGCGGGCGGGTCGGGAGTTCCTGCGCCGGGCCGTACGCGTGCTGCTCGACGCCGGCATCGACCAGTTCCTCGACATCGGCTCGGGCATCCCCACCGTCGGCAACGTGCACGAGGTCGCCCAGGCCACCAACCCGCAGGCCCGGGTGGTCTACGTCGACATCGACCCGGTGGCGGTGGCGCACAGCCGGGAACTGCTGGCCGGCAACGAGTCGACCGGCGTCATCCACGCCGACCTGCGCGACCCGCAGCGGATCCTCGCCGAGACCCGGGCGTTGCACCTGCTCGACTTCGACCGGCCGCTGGGCATCCTGCTGGCCGGCGTGGTCCACTTCGTACCCGACGCCGACCGGCCCGGCGACATCCTGGCCACCCTGCGGGCCGCCGCCGCACCCGGCAGCCACCTGGTGATCTCGCACTCCACCTTCGAGGACCAGCCGCAGGAGATGCTGGACGCGCAGCGGCTCTCGGCGCGTACCAGCACCGAGATCACGCTCCGGTCGCGGGACGAGATCACCTCGTTCTTCGGCGACTGGACGATCCTCGAACCGGGTGTGGTGCACATGGAGCTGTGGCGTCCGGACTCGCCGTCCGACGTGGCCGCCGATGCGCAACGCTTCGGTGCCTTCGGCGCGGTGGCTCGCAACGACGACGTAGCGGGGTGACCTGATGTCGGCCGTCGGTGCCCCCGGAGGGCGTGCCGTCGATCCGGCCGGCGCGCACAGCTACGCGACCGAGTGGGCGCAGGCGGTACGCCGGCTCGGCTTCGTACCGATGAGCGCGGCCGACACCGAGCGGCTGCTGTTGTCGTACACCCTGCGGCTGGCCGAGGCGCTGCTGCACGCCGACGAGGTGGCCCCGGTGGCGGCGGAGGTCGGTCAGGCCATGGTCGAGGCGCACCTGACCGAACCGGACATGATCGAGTGGTCGGTGTGCTCGCTCGCCGACCGGTTGCCCGACCAGGTGCTGGGCGGGGCGACCGGGCTCGACGACCGGATCGCGGTGGCGCAGGGCGCGCTCGCGGCCGGGTTCGCCCGCGCGCTGCGTGATCGCACCTTCGCTCAGCAGGAGCGGATCGCACGGTCGGCGTGGCAGGCCCGCGACGATGTCGAGCGGGCGTTGCGCGACAGCGAGGCCAGGTTCCGGGCGGTCTTCCGGGGCGCGGCGATCGGCATCGGCATCGCCGACGTCGACGGGCAGATCATCGACGTCAACCAGCCCTTCGCCGACATGCTCGGCTACTCCATCGAGGAGATGCGCCGGCTCAACGTGACGGCCCTGTTCCACCACGACGACGCACCCGGCATGTGGGAGCTGTACGGGGAACTGATCGAGGGCAAACTCGAATCCGGGCGGGTCGAGAAGCGGTACAACCGCAAGGACGGCACCTCCGTCTGGACGGACCTGGCCGTCTCGTTGATCCGGCACGACGACGGCCGGCCCCGGTTCACCATCGCCGTTGCCGAGGACATCACGCAACGGTACGAACTCCAGCGTCGGTTGCGCTTCCAGGCGCTGCACGACCCGCTGACCGAACTGCCCAACCGCACGTTGTTCTTCGAGACGCTGAGCCGCCTGCTCAGCGCCTCGGGCCGGGTCGGAGTCTGCTTCCTCGACCTCGACGGCTTCAAGGCGATCAACGACAGCCTCGGGCACGACCTCGGTGACCGGCTGCTCATGACGATCGCCCGCCGGCTGGCCGGCTGCGTGGCCGAGTACGGCTACCTGGTGGCCCGGATGGGCGGCGACGAGTTCGTCATCCTGGTCGACGGCGACGCCGGGGTCGACAACATGATCGCGGTGGCCGAGCTGGCGCTGACCGCCGTCTCCGCCCCGGTGTTCATCGACGACCACCAGCTGATGGTCTCGGCCAGCGTCGGCATCGTCGCCTCGGACCTCGTCGGCACCAGCGCCGCCGAGCTGATGAAGGCCGCCGACACCACGCTGTACTGGGCCAAGGCGGAGGGCCGGGGCCGGTGGGCGGTGTACGACCCGGAGCGCAGCGCCCGGGACATCGCCCGGTCGACCCTGCTCGCCGGACTGCCGGTGGCGCTGGACCGGGACGAGTTCGTACTGCACTACCAGCCGATCGTGTCGCTGTTGGACGGTCGGATGCTGGCGGTCGAGGCGCTGGTCCGCTGGCAGCATCCGGAGCTGGGGTTGATCGGCCCGGACCGGTTCATCGGGTTGGCCGAGGAGACCGGCCTGATCGTCCGGCTCGGCGAGTGGGTGTTGCGGCAGGCCTGTCGGGACGCCCATCGGTGGCACGTCGACTTCCCCGAGGCGCGGCTGGTGGTCAGCGTCAACCTGGCCGCCCGGCAGGCCGACGCTCCGGTGATCGTGGACACTGTGGCCGACGCCCTGTCCAGCAGTGGGCTGCCGGCGGAACTGCTGCAACTGGAGTTGACCGAGAGCGCCGTGATGGGCTCCGGCGGTGAGCCGCTGCGGACGCTGTACCGGCTGGCCGAGCTCGGGGTCCGGCTGGCCGTCGACGACTTCGGCACCGGCTACTCGAACCTGGCGTACCTGCGTCGGCTGCCGATCACCTGCCTGAAGCTGGCCGCCCCGTTCGTCGAGGGCATCCGGGGCGACGAGCCGGATGCCGCCGACCACCGCGACGAGCGGATCGTCGACGCGCTGGTGCGGTTGGCCCATGCCCTGGAGCTGTGGGTGACCGCCGAGGCGGTGGAGACCGAGCCGCAGGCCGAGCGACTCCGGGCGCTACGCTGCGATTCCGCTCAGGGCCGCCTGTTCGGCCCACCAGAGCCCGCCGCAGCAATCTCCACCCGCCTGGCCGGCGGGTAAGGAAGGGCACCTTATTAACGCCTGCGGTAGAGAAAGGGCCCCCTTTTAATAGATGAAGCGATCGGATGGGGAGCCGTGAGCCTGACAGAGACCGGCGCCGTGGTTTCGGTGATCGCCGCGCTGGCCATCCTCGCCGGGCTGGCCGGTGTGGTGGTGCCCGGCCTGCCGGCCCTGCCGCTGTGCTGGGGCGGCGTACTCGTGTGGGCGTTGTTCGGTGAGGCCGGTGCCGGCCGCTGGCTGGTGCTCGCGGCGGCCACCGTGGTCGCCCTCGGCGGCACCGTGGTCAAGTACCTCTGGCCCGGCCGTAACCTCAAACGGGCCGGCGTACCCACCGCCACGCTGCTGGTCGGGGCGCTGCTCGGCCTGGTCGGCTTCTTCGTCATCCCCGTCGTCGGGCTGATCATCGGGTTCGTCGTCGGCATCTTCCTGATGGAACGGCTGCGGCTGGGCGACACCGGACTGGCCTGGCCGGCGACCAAGCAGGCGGTCGCCGCCGCCGGCCTGGCGATGCTGATCGAGTTCCTGGCCGGGGTGGTGATCGGCGCACTCTGGGTGGCCGGTCTGGTCCTGGCCTGACCGTCAGAACTCACTGAGGACCGGGCGGCGCGGGGCGGGTGTCAGGGTAGGGCGCCACGCCGTACCCGAGAGAGAGGTGACGTTTCCCCGCGCCGCCGCGGCTGCCGGGCCGTTCCGAGGGCCCGGGTCGGCCCGTCGCGATCGGGCCTGGTCACAAGCCCAAGAATGGGGTACGCCGTAGCTCTCGGCAACACAATTGTGGGGCCTGAGCGGTGGGTACTTCCTGGTCGTGCGGTGGGCGGATCCTCGGGTGGCCCCAGGCGAGGTCAGTGCGCGGTCTCGGGGAAGTAGTGCTGTACCGCGAATGCGGTGGCTGCCGCGATGTCGTCGTCGCTGGTGCCCCAGGTGGCCTGAACGACAGGCGCCCAGGCGTGGCAGCTGGCCGCGGCGAACTTTTTCGCTTCGGGGGTGTCCTCCCAGGTGGCGCAGTCGAAGCTCACGCTGTTGAGGAACATGCCGAGAGCGACGAGGGTGAGGTCCCAGCCGCCACCGATTCCGATCGTGCCACCGGGACCGTACGTGCGCACCAGCTCATCGACGATCTCGGCGGGCGAGGCGTGCTCCAACTCGAAGAGGGTGCCGCCGTCGTCATCGGGCGTCAGGCGTACCTCGACCTCGGTCGGCATGCCTTCGCCCAGCACCCAGGTGACCTTGATCAGACGGGGTTCCTCGCAGCGCAGGATCTCGCCACCGGCGTTGTCCTTGAGCTGGAACCTGCCGCCGACCCGCAGGTCGCCCTCGATCGGCCCCAGCCAACGGCTGAGCCGTTCCGGGTCGGTGCAGGCACTCCAGACGTCTTCGATCGGGTAGCTGTAGGTCCGTCGTAGCAACAGCGATCGCCCTGCCCCGGTGGCGACCGCCTGGTCGCCGATCTCCCGGTGTGTGGCGTTGATCTGGTGGACAATGTCGATCATTTCATCTCCTCGCTCACGGCTCGCTTGTTGGCGGTGACGGTGTTCCTACGGGTTGCCGCGCTGTTCGCGGCGTTGGTGTCTGCCGCGGGCCAGCTCGGTGGCCAACGCGTCCAGGCGCTGATCCCAGAACTGCCGGAAGCGCTCCAGCCAGACGTCGATCTCCCGTAGCGGCGCCGCCTCCACGCTGTAGAGGCGGCGCGTGCCGTCGGGGCGGACGCTGACGAACCCCGACTCCCTCAGCACTCGCAGGTGTTGCGACACCGCAGGTGGCGAGATGCCGAACTCGGCCCGGATGACCTCGCTGACGGAGCCGGCGGCCTGTTCGCCGTCGGCGAGCAGTTCCAGTATCCGGCGTCGCACGGGGTCGCCGAGGATGTCGAACGCGTGCACGATCGGACTATTTCACCTCCGGCTTAATTAAGTCAATGCTGAATCTCTCGTGTCGGTGTCACCTGCTCCTGGCCGGTGTGGCGGGCAGCGGGAACCTCACGCTGGTCAGGTCTTCGGAGACCAGCCAGAGACGACGGGCGGTGGCGGCGTCCTGGGCGGCCTTGGAGCGGCCGACCAGCTTTGGTGCGCCGCGTCCCTGCAGCAGCCCACCGGGGCCGGCGTAACTGCCGCCCGGCAG
Organism: Micromonospora fiedleri; assembly: GCF_016774385.1. NCBI lineage: Bacteria > Bacillati > Actinomycetota > Actinomycetes > Micromonosporales > Micromonosporaceae > Micromonospora > Micromonospora fiedleri. The sequence continues at coordinate 323,282 of NZ_JAETXL010000001.1, read as the reverse complement.
GTCGGCGACGGCCGCGTACAGGGTGGGCAGCGCGCCGTCCTCCTCGCTCTGGGCCAGGAAGTTGACCGCGACCGTGTGCACCAGACGCCTCCGCAGGGGTTCACCGTCGAGGTGCCCGATCAGGTTGGTGGCCGCCAGGCCGGGGTGCGCGGCGAGGGCGCGCACCGGTGAGGCGGCCTCGGTGAGGCGGCGCTGTAGTTCGGCGGTGAAGAGCAGGTTCGCCAACTTCGACTGCGCGTACGCCCGGAAGGCCCGGTAGGGCTTGCGCTCCCAGTTGAGGTCGTCGAAGTCGATCGTGCCGGCCCGGTGCCCGTTGGAGGAGACCGTGACCACCCGGCCCCGGATCTGCGGCAGCAGCAGGTTGGTGAGCGCGAAGTGCCCCAGGTGGTTGGTGCCGAGTTGAAGCTCGAAGCCGTCGGCGGTGCGGCCGAGCGGCGGGACCATCAGACCGGCGTTGTTGATCAGCACGTCGATCGGGTCGCTGAACTGCTCGGCGAACGTCCGCACCGAGGCGAGGTCGGCGAGATCGAGTCGGCGTACGAGAACCTCGCCGGCCATGGTCGCGGCGGCGGCTTGCCCCTTGGCGGGGTCGCGGACGGCGAGCACGACGCGGGCGCCCTTGGCGGCGAGCGCGCGGGCGGCGGCGCGGCCGATGCCGCTGTTCGCCCCGGTGATGACGACGGTCCGGTTGTTCATGGCAGGGATCTGACCGGGCGTGAATGTTGTCATGAGAAACAATGTATGCACTGACAACAATGATGTCAACGACTACATTCCGTTAGAGTGGAGCCCATGTCCGCGTACCACCACGGGAACCTCCGTGCGGCACTGCTCGCCGCCGCCGAGCGCAGCCTGCGCCAACACGGCGCCGAGCAGCTCTCCCTGCGCGAGCTGGCGAGGGAGGCCGGGGTCAGCCACGCCGCGCCGCGCCGGCACTTCCCCGACCGCCAGGCGTTGCTGGACGCGCTCGCGGAGGCCGGATTCGCCCGCCTGGACGCGGAACTGCGCGCCGCGCTCGCCGCCGCCGGGCCGGAGTTCGAGCCTCGCCTGCACGGCGTGGCAACCGCCTACCTGCGGTTCGCCACCGAGGACGCCGCGCTGCTGGACCTGATGTTCGCCGGCAAGCACCGCGAAGGCGCCGACCGGCTCGTCGCCGCCGCCGCGGCGGCGTTCGGCCTGCTGGACGATCTGATCGTGCAGGGGCAGAAGCAGGGCATCCTCGCCCCCGGCGACCCGCAGCAGGTGGGCATCGTGCTGTTCGCGACCCTGCACGGCATCGCCACCCTGATCAACGGCAACCTGGTCCCACCGCACCTGGTCGACGGTCTCCTGCCGACCGCCGTCGACCAGTTCATCCGAGGATCGCGGCCCTAGCCGGTCGGCGGCGTCGAGGGCCTGGCCTTCTGCGGGTAGACCGTCTCGTGGCGGGCCAGCATGGCGACGAACTCGACGATCTTCCGCTCGCGGGTCTCCGCCCGTTTGACGGCGTTGAGACGGTGGATGAGGGCGAACCGGTTGGTCTTGGTGAGCACGTCGAACATGGCCTGAGCAGCGGGGTCGGCGGCAATGGCGGCGAGCAGATCGGCCGGCACCTCCGCTTCCGACGGCGGGGCGTAGGCGGCGGCCCAACGCCCGTCCGCCTTCGCGGCCTCCACCGCGGCACGGCCGGCCGGCTGCATCCGCCCCTGTTCCTCAAGCCGGGCCACATGGGACACGTTCCGTTGCGACCAGGAACTGCGGGACCGGCGCGGAGTCAACCGGATCCAGGAACTCTCCTCGTCGCGTTTGCGGGCCTGCCCGTCGATCCACCCGAAGCACAGCGCCTCGTCGACCGCCTGCTGCCAGGTCAGCGTGGTGACGGTGCCACCCTTCTTGGTCAGCGCCAGCCAGACCCCGGCCGACGTGGCATGGTTGGCCGACAACCAGTCGCGTAACGCCTCGGCGTCCGCGACGATCAACTCATCCAGTTCCGCGCTCCCCATGACGGCAGGCTAGCGGCTGGGCTCTCGCCGCGTGGGTGGGCAAGCCGGCTCTGATGGACAGCGTGTCGCGATCCTCAAATGGTCGACCTGGCCTGTTCCTCAAGCCGCTCCAGCAGTTGCCGCGAGCCTTCAACGGCCTGGAAGTCCTCCACATGCTTGCGTCTGTCTTCCTCGGTGGTGAAACGCGCCTCCAAGGTCACCTGCGTCGTGTCGCCGGTGCCCACCATGTCGAAGACAGACTGGAAGGCGGCCAAGCCGAATTCGGCTGAACCCACGTTGGTGTAGACGAGCTGCCGGTAGGGCTCGACAGAATCGAAGACGTACACATTGTGGTAGTCGGTCCCGTCGGGGCCGTGCATCGTCACGTCGAAGCGCCCGCCCTGGCGGACATCCAGTTCCTTGACGGTGCTGCGGAAGCCCGCTGGACCCCACCACCTCGCGATCTTCTCGGGGGCATTCCAGGCATCCCAGACGTCGGCGACGGGTGCCGCTATCTCCCTGGTCGCGACGATCGTGTACGAGTCATCCACGCCGCTTCTCCCATTCGGTGAAAACACTCGACCGTCATCGGCCGCGACCAAGTATCCGCCGGGAGGGGCACCGAACGGAGCGCCGGCGCGCGGAATCTCGGTGGTGCGGCCGAGTGCGGATCGGTGAGGATCTGGCAATGTCCGTTCCCGCTCGGCAGATCCGCGCTCGCTTCTCGGCCGACACCATCACGGTCTACCAGGCGTACCCTCCGCAGATCGCGGTGCCGGCGGTGGCGGCCGGTCGCTTCGTGGCCCCCTTCAAGCGGGAGCGGATGACGTGGATCAAGCCGTCCTTCCTGTGGATGATGTACCGCTGTGGCTGGGCCACCAAGCCGGGGCAGGAACGCGTGCTCTCCATCGAGATCACGCGGGAGGGATTCGAGTGGGCGCTCGCCCGGGCCTGCCTGAGTCACTACGACCGGGATCTGCACGGCGACCAGGCGACCTGGTCGCGGCAGTTGAAGACCAGCCCGGTGCGGGTGCAGTGGGATCCGGAACGGTCCCTGCACCTTCAGCCGTTGCCGTACCGGTCGCTACAGGTCGGCCTCTCCGGCGAGGCGGTCGAGCGGTACGTCGACGACTGGATCGTCGGCGTCACCGACATCACTGCCACCGTGCACCGGCTCCGGGACCTGCTGCGGGGCGGCGATGCCCAGGCGGCCGCCGCTGACCTGCCGGTCGAGCAGGTCTACCCGCTACCGGATGAGATCGGCGTCAGGCTCAACGCCAGCCCGTACGATCCCGGCGACGCCTAGCGCACCGGCTCCAGCACCACGACGGGAATCCGACGGGTGGTCTTCTGCTCGTAGTCGGCGAAGAACGGGTACGCGGCCTTCTGTGCGCTCCAGATCCGCTCCCGCTCGTCGTCGGTGGCGACTCGGGCGACCAGCTCGACCGTCTCCGTGCCGATCTCGGCCTGCACGCGGGGGTGGGCGAGCAGGTTGTGATACCAGTCGGGACTGGTGGGCGCGCCCGCCTTGGAGGCGAACACGGCGTAGCCGCCGTCCACCCGCTGGTACATCACCGGGTTCACGCGTGGCAGGCCGCTCTTGGCGCCGACCGTGTGCAGCAACAGCAGCGGCTGGCCCGCGAAATGGCCGCCCACCTGCCCGCCGTTGGCCCGAAACTCGGCGATGATCTTGTCGTTCCAGTCGCTCACGTCGTCTCCTCAGTGCACAGTCGGCTCGTGCCCGCAATCCTGGCAGCTCCGCCACGGCCCCGACAGGGCGACGCGACAGCCTGTCCGGCGAGGTTGAGCGACGTCGATGCGGTGCACTGGCGCTGAGCCGGGGCAGGGTCGAGTGAGCGTGGACGGGCGGGCCCGATGAAACCGGCGTGCCGATCAGACGCGGGCGGTGGCTCGGCCCATCCCGAGGCGGCGGGCTGCGTGACCCATGGCCTGGGCCATGCGGGAGGGCAGCGAGTCGGGAGCGGGGATCTGCACGGGGCGCACCCGTCCGTTGTGCAGTGCGGTGAACCGCCAGCCCTGATCGGTGCGTACGGCGACGAGGGTCTGACGGGACAGGCGTCGCCTGGGCAGCCTGGAGCGCCAGGGCATCAGCACCGACGCGGTGCCGTGGACGATCGCGACCCCGTCGGTGACGTACCGGATCGACTCGATCTCGCCGACGAGCGCGGAACCGGCGAGCACGCCGCGGAAGAGTCGATCGTGGGCCTCCTGCATGTCGTGGCGACCGACGGCCCGGGTTCCGTCGTAGGAGACGTAGTCGGAGTCGTCGGTGAAACAGGCCCCGTAGGCGGCGGCGTCGTTGTCGGTCCAGGCCCGCATGAGTCGATCGAACAGGTCACGGATCTGGCGGTCGTCCATGGTCATCTACGCCCTCGCAGGCTAGGATCGCTTCGATCATCTGATCTTACGATAGCAGAAGGTTTCGAATGTCGAAAGATGACCTCGTTCGGGACGTGGCGATGCAGCTACGGCTGCTTCAGCAGAGCTTCGACGCCTTCGACGAGGCCGCTGCCGCTCGGCTCGGGCTCAACCGCACCGACCTGCGGGCGCTGGATCTCGTCCTCGCCAACGACGGGCCGTTCTCCGCAGGGGAACTCACCCGCGCCCTCAAGATCAGCCCGGCGGCGACCACCACGGTCATCGACCGGCTGGAACGCGCCGGACTGGTGGCCCGTACCCGGGACGCCGAGAACCGACGGCGGGTCCTGGTCACCGCCACCGACACCGCCCGCGCCGTGGAACAGGAGATCTACCTACCCGTCGGTGAGGCCGGCGCCCGGGCCCTCGGCAGATACAGCGGGGGCCAGCTCGCCACGATCCTCGACTTCCTGCAGACCGCCCGCCACGTGCAGGAAACCCAGACCGCCCGGCTGAGCGAGAACCCCGCACCACCGCCGGGCCGCTGATCCGCTCACCAGCGCCGGTCAGGCCACAAGCAGGCGGAGGCCGAGTTCCGCCGCGTCGAGGGCGAGGATCTCGCGGTTGCGCTCGGCCCACCGGCCGGACGCGAGGTCGTCGCGGAGCGTCTCGACCGCCCGTCGCTGCGCCTGCGGACCGACCCTGGTCCAGACCGACACCGCCCCGCGGACACGTTCGTCCAGGTACGCCTCGGGGCGGCGCCAGTGTGCCTCGAAGAAGCCGTCCGCACAGTCCCACGGGATGAGCACCGGTTCCATGTGGGCCCCGATCGCGCGGGCCACCTGGTCCACCGGCGGACGGTCAGCCACCAGGTCGGCGACCTCGGGCAGGTAGTCGCGGGTGAGCCAGAACCGGTGCCGCCAACCGGTGTCACTGGCATCGTGGGTGAACACCACCACCCGCCGGGCCACCCGCCGCATCTCGCGCAGCCCGGCGATCGGATCGTGCCAGTGGTGAATGGTGCTGAAGGCCATCGCGGCGTCGAACGACTGATCCTCGAACGGCAGGCTCTCCGCAGCGGCAGCCACGCACGGCGCCGCGCCCGGGGGACGCTGGGCCCGCATGACCGCCGACGGTTCCACCGCCGTGACCTCGCGGTCGGGCGGCTCGTAGGAGCCGGTGCCCGCCCCGACGTTCAGGACCGTCCGCGCGTCGCCCAGCGCCGCCCAGACCCGCGCGGCGATCCGGGGCTCGGTGCGCCGCGTCGCCGGGTACGCCGACCCGATGGCGTCGTACAACCGGGCACCGAACACTGTCAGCGGCTCCTGCGCCATGGTGACCCCCCTCGCCCGCGCCGCCAACTCCCGGTCGATGGCCGCCACCATGGCGGCGGCCCGGTCCTGCCGGTCCACCAGCAGGCCACGCAACCGGCGCAGGTGCGCGACCGCGTCGGTGGCCGGGTCGCCCACCAGGTCGGCGATCTCCCGCAACCCGAAACCGAGCCGCCGGTACGCGAGCACCTCCCGGAGCCGCTCCACATCCTCAGCGGAGTACGCCCGATGCCCCGACGTGGTCCGTGCCGACGGCACCAGGAGGCCGACCTCGTCATAGTGGTGCAACGTGCGGACGCTGACGCCGGTCAACCGCGCCACCCGCCCGACGGTCAGGAGTTCATCCACGCCACCGACTATGTGACATGACGCCACGTGAGGAGCAAGCGTTCCGCCGGCGACATGCGCAGGGCTACGCCTCGGCCCAGACGCCCAGCTCGTTTTCGCTCGGATCGGTGAAGTGGAAGCGACGACCGCCCGGGAAGTCGTACGGCCCCGCCACCACCGTGCCACCGGCCTTTTCGACCGCCTCGACGCTCCGCTTCAGGTCGGCCGAGTAGAGCAGCACCGGCGGACCGCCGCCCGAGCGGGCCTGCTGGTCCTGGCGCAGGCCACCCACCTCGGAGCCGGAACCACCCTGGATGCCGGCGTACGCCGTGCCGTAGTCGGTGAACTGCCAACCGAACGCTTCGGCGTAGAACCGTTTGGCCTCGGCCAGGTCAGTGACCGTGAACTCGATGTAGTCGATGCAATGGTGGCGGTGCGAGGCTGGCTGCGACATGCCCACCATTCTTCGGGCGGGTACGACGTTCAGCGGTCAGCCCACGGGACCGATCTGCCTGGCAAGGTCGACGAAGGACCGCCACGACGCCGGCGTGACGCGGAGGGTGCCGCCCTCCCGGTCCTTGGTGTCCCGCACCAGCACGACCCCCGGCAGGTTGTCCGCAACCTCGACACACGACCCGCCGTTGTTGCCGCTCTTCGTGCTCTTGCGCCACTGTGCGCCAGTCAGGTCCATGACTCTGCCGCTTTCCTGATCAAGTCCAGGGATTGGGCTCGGGAGAGGCACTCGCCTCTGATGCGCTCCCACCTTCGACTGAGGGTAGCAACTTCCTCAGCTCCCGTAACGATCTCTGCCCGCGCCTGGCTGTCCGCATGGCCGACGTACTCGCCGCCGGGCAGCTCGGCGATGATGAAGCCGCCGCCGAGGCCCGGATACATCCCGACATCCTTCGGTACGACGAGCACCTGCACCGCAGGAAGCGCCGTGCACGCGAGCAGGTGGGTGAGCTGCTCGCGCATCAGATCGCGGTTGCCGTAGGCCGACTGGTAGAGCACCCCTTCGAAGACGGTGGCGACGAGCATCGGAGGCCGATCGCGGCGCAGGATGGCTTGCCGGTCCAACCGGGACGCGACGAGTCCGTCGACGTCGTCCGGTGCCAGCACCTCTCCGGCGAGGGTGGCTCGGGCGTACGCCTCGGTTTGCAGGAGGCCGGGGATCCAGGCGTGCTCGAACCAGCGCAGGGCGACCGCCTCGCGTTCCCAGTCGACCCATTCCCGTAGCCAATGCGGCTCGCGACGCTTCAGGACATCAGGCCATAACGCTGAAACGTCCCGTCCCAGGATCGCAGCCACCTGCGCGCGTCGGCGCGGCTGAGGAATTCGTCCCGGCGAGATCCAACGCGCCGCCGTCTTGGGGTCCACCCCGGTATGGGCTGCCAAGCTCTCTGCCGTCTCGCCTGCCTCGGCCATGGCTGCTTGAAGTGCATGGTTCATCCCGCCTCCAAGGGTGGATGTCCTGAACGTCCCTGAGAATAGATAAACGTCGTGTACTGATCCCGTCACTGTCGGCAGCGTGTCGGTCAAGCGGGCTTGCTCTGTCGGGATCGGCGGTGGGGTGGGCTCCTGCGCGGGGCCGCCCTGCTTCGGCCGGGCGGGGTGGCCCCCTCCACGGTCGAGGAGGTCGAGATGTCTGGTCGTGCGCGGCTGTTCGCCGTACCCCGTCTCGGGGTTGGGAACGATGCCGCAGGTCGCAGACGGTGGGTGCGCTGATGGGGCGCCGGGCGGTTCCCCACGTGGCGATGCGTCCACTCTGGCGGTGCCGCAACTGCGGCGCGGAATGGCCCTGTCAGCCGGCCCGGCTGGCGCTGCTGATGGAGTACCGCAAGGACCGGCTCGGGTTGCTGCTCTACCTGGGTGGGCTGATGGTCCAGGCCCGCAATCAGCTCGCCCAACTGAATCCCGAGCACACCCCGGATCTGTACGACCGCTTCCTCGGCTGGGCGCGGCGACGCGACCGGAGATGAGCGGTGGTCGGTTTGTCAGGGCAGGGGATCGGGGTACGAGCGGAGCGGCCCATTGACGGTCATCGGCGCGGCCGGTAGACCTTGGTGATGGAGGCTCGCGGATGAGAAAAGCCCCGCTGACGCTGGAACAACTGCGGGTCGCCGTCGCCGAGGGTGAGATCGACACGGTGGCGTTGGCGCTCGTCGACATGCAGGGCCGGTTGCAGGGCAAACGGTTCCACGCGCCGTACTTCCTCGACCAGGTGATCGCCCACGGCAGCGAGGGGTGCAACTACCTGCTCGCCGTGGACGTCGACATGAACACCGTCGACGGGTACGCGATGTCGAGCTGGGAACGCGGCTACGGCGACTTCGTGATGAAGCCGGACTTCGACACGCTGCGTCGGGTGCCGTGGCAGCCCGGCACCGCCATGCTCCTGGCCGACCTCCAGTGGCCCGACGGCGCCGGTCCGGTGGTCGCCTCGCCCCGGCAGATCCTGCGCGGTCAACTGGACCGCCTGGCCGCGCACGGGCTGACCGCGTACGCCGGCACGGAGTTGGAGTTCGTGCTGTTCCGGGACTCGTACGAGCAGGCGTTGGCGCGTGGCTACCGCGACCTGACCCCGGCCAACCAGTACAACGTGGACTATTCGCTGCTGGGTACCGCCCGGGTCGAGCCGCTGCTGCGGCGTATCCGCAACCAGATGGCCGGCGCGGGGCTCACCCCGGAGAGCGCGAAGGGCGAGTGCAACCTCGGCCAGCACGAGATCGCCTTCCGGTACGACGAGGCGGTGGCCTGCGCCGACCACCACGTGATCTACAAGAACGGGGCGAAGGAGATCGCCGCCCAGGAGGGCATGTCGATCACCTTCATGGCCAAGCCGAACGCGCGGGAGGGCAACTCCTGTCACATCCACTTCTCGCTGCGTGACGCCTCCGGCGGCTCGGCGATGCTCGGCGACGGCCCGGCACACCTGAGCGTCACCGGGCAGCGGGTGCTCGCCGGGCTGCTCGCCGCCATGCGGGAGCTGAGCCTGTTCTTCGCCCCGAACGTCAACTCCTACAAGCGGTATCAGCCGGGCTCGTTCGCGCCGACCGCGCTGCGCTGGGGCACGGACAACCGCACCTGCGCGCTGCGGCTGGTGGGGCACGGCCAGGGGATGCGGGTGGAGAACCGGGTGCCCGGCGCCGACGTCAACCCCTACCTGGCGATCGCGGCGCTGGTGGCGGGCGCGGTGCACGGCATCGAGCAGGAGTTGGAGTTGCCACCCGAGTGCACCGGCAACGCGTACGACGACGCCGAGGCCGACCGCGTCCCCGGCACCCTGCGCGACGCCCTCACCCTCTGGGAGTCCTCCACCGTGGCCCGCGAAGCCTTCGGCGCGGAGGTGGTCGCCCACTACGCCAACATGGCCCGCGTCGAACTCTCCGCCTTCGACGCCGCCGTCACCGACTGGGAACTAACCCGTGGCTTCGAACGCCTCTAACCCTCACCCGCCCCTCCCTGCCCGCCCTCCCTGTCCGCCGCGATCTTGCACTTTGTGTCGCTCTTTCGTGGTGGTTAGCGGCTTTTGCCCCGACCAAAAGTGCAAGATCGACGGGCTGGGTCGGGCGGGCGGGACGGGGTGGGGTGGGGTGGGGTGTGCGGGGTAGGGCGGGGTGAGAGGGAGAGGGGGTAGGGCGTGGGGGTGGTTTGGGATCCGGCTCGGGGGGTGGTGTTGGGGGAGGTTGCGGGGTGTTCGGTGGGGGAGGTGGATGCGGCGGTTGCTCGGGCGGGGGTGGCGTTTGAGCGGTGGCGGGGGGTGGCGCCGGGGGAGCGGGCGCGGGTGCTGCGGCGGTTCGCGGCGGTGGTGGATGCGCATCTGGAGGAACTCGCGGGGCTGGAGGTGCGTAATGCGGGGCACACCGTCGGCAATGCGCGCTGGGAGGCCGGCAACGTGCGGGACGTGCTCGACTACTACGCGGGCGCGCCGGAGCGGTTGACCGGGCGGCAGATTCCGGTGCCGGGTGGGCTCGATGTCACCTTCCACGAGCCGCTCGGGGTGGTCGGGGTGATCGTGCCGTGGAACTTCCCGATGCCCATCGCCGCGTGGGGCTTCGCCCCGGCCCTGGCCGCCGGCAACACGGTGGTGCTCAAACCCGCTGAGCTGACCCCGCTGACCGCGCTGCGGCTGGCCGAGCTGGCGCTGGAGGCGGGTCTGCCCGAGGGGGTGTTCACCGTACTGCCCGGTCGGGGTGACGTGGTCGGCGAACGGTTCGTCACCCATCCGGCCGTACGCAAGATCGTTTTTACCGGTTCCACCGAGGTCGGCACCCGGATCATGGCCGGTTGCGCGGCCCAGGTGAAGCGGCTGACCCTGGAGTTGGGCGGCAAGTCGGCGAACGTGGTCTTCGCCGACGCCGACCTGGAACGGGCGGCGGCCACCGCGCCGTACGCCGTCTTCGACAACGCCGGCCAGGACTGCTGCGCCCGCTCCCGGCTGCTGGTGCAGCGGTCGGTCCACGACCGCTTCCTCGAACTGCTCGAACCGGCGGTGCGGGCCTTCCGGGTCGGTGACCCGGCCGCCGAGGAAACCGAGATGGGGCCGCTCATCTCGGCCGGGCACCGCGACCGGGTCGCCGGCTACGTCGACGACGCGCGGGTCGCCTTCACCGGCGGTTGCCCCACCGGCCCCGGCTACTGGTATGCCCCGACGGTGCTGCTCGCCGACTCGCCCGCCGACCGGCACTGGCGGGAGGAGGTCTTCGGCCCGGTGGTCTCGGTGCTCCCGTTCGACGACGAGGCGGACGCGATCCGGCTGGCCAACGACACCGAGTACGGCCTCTCCGGCTCGATCTGGACCCGGGACGTGGGCCGGGCGCTGCGGGTGGCCCGGGCGGTCGAGTCCGGCAACCTGAGCGTCAACTCGCACTCCTCGGTGCGCTACTGGACCCCGTTCGGCGGCATGAAGCGCTCCGGGCTGGGGCGGGAACTGGGCCCCGACGCGCTGCACGCCTTCACCGACGTCAAGAACGTGTTCATCAGCACAGAGGAGTGAGCATGCCGGGACGGTTGCAGGACCGGGTCGCCGTGGTGACCGGAGCGGCCAGCGGAATCGGGCTGGCCACGGTACGCCGGTTCGCCGCCGAGGGGGCGCAGGTGGTCTGCGTCGACATCGACGCCGAGGCCGGTCGACGGGCCGCCGAGGAGGTCGACGGCAGCTTCGTCGCGGCCGACGTGGCCGACGAGGCGGCGGTGCGGGCCCTCTTCGACGGGGTGGTCGAGCAGTACGGGCGGGTGGACATCGCCTTCAACAACGCCGGCATCTCCCCACCGGACGACGACTCGATCCTGGAGACCGGCCTGGACGCCTGGGAACGGGTGCTGCGGGTCAACACCACGAGCGTCTACCTCTGCTGCAAGTACGTGATCCCGCACATGCGCCGGCAGGGTCGGGGATCGATCATCAACACCGCCTCCTTCGTGGCGCTGATGGGCGCCGCGACGTCGCAGATCGCCTACACCGCGAGCAAGGGTGGGGTGCTGGCGCTCACCCGGGAGTTGGGCGTGCAGTTCGCCCGGGAGGGCATCCGGGTCAATGCGCTGTGTCCCGGCCCGGTGGCCACCCCGCTGCTGCGGGAGTTGTTCGCGGCCGACCCGGAACGCGCCGCGCGCCGGCTGGTGCACGTACCGATGGGGCGTTTCGGCGAGCCGAGCGAGATCGCCGCCGCGGTCGCCTTCCTGGCCAGCGATGACGCATCGTTCATGACCGCTGCACAGTTCGTGGTGGACGGCGGGATCACCGGAGCGTATGTCACCCCGCTGTGATGACTCCGATGCGAACGGTGATCGGCTCGGGTGGTGTCGCGGACCGGACGGCGCTAACCAGCGTCTGGCAGTCCTGATGCGTTACGTTGCTGGTCCTTCGGGGTAGAAGGCGGACGCGGCAGAGATGATCGGAGCGCATGTGGACGGCCGGGGAGGCTGCATGAACTCGGCCCAAGGGGGTGCGGGCGGAGGCCATCCGTCTGGGACGGCCAGCCGGATTCCGCCTCTCCTCGCGGCGGCCTTCGCCGGGGGTGGCGAGATGGGCCGGCTGCTGCGCGATCATGACTGGTCGGCGAGTCCGCTGGGCGTCCCGCAGCGCTGGCCCGACACCCTGGGCAACGCGTTGAGCACGATGCTCGCCTCCAAGGCGCAGATCGTCGTGTTCTGGGGCGAGGACCACCGGGCCTTCTACAACGACGCCTACCGGCCGACCATCGGCGACAAGCATCCCGCCGTGCTCGGGCAGCCGGCCCGCGAACACTGGGCGGAGACCTGGGAGGTGCTGGGGCCGCTGCTGGCCGGGGTGCTGCGCGACGGTGAGGCGTACCAGGCGCAGGACCACCACTTCCTGCTCGACCGGCACGGCTTCGTCGAGGACGTCTACTTCGACGTCTCCTACGACCCGATCCGTGGCGCGGACGGGGCCATCCACGGCGTCCTCTGCATCTGCAGCGAGACCACCGGCCGGGTGCTCGGTGAGCGCCGGCTGCGCGCCCTGGCCGAACTCGGGTCGGAACTGGCCGACCCGGGCAGCATCGAGGACCTCGGTCGTGCGGTCACGGCCGTGCTCGACCGGCACCGCGCGGACGTGCCCTTCGCCCTGCTCTATCTCGACGACGGCGACGGGCACCTGCGTCGGGCCGGGATGACCGGGGTCGACACCGCGCCCGCCGATCCGGCGAGCCGGCTGGTCGAGGTCGCGATGACCGGTGCCGCCGTCACCGTGCCCACCGTCGACCTGCTCGGCCGTGTCCCCACCGGGGCCGCCGACGAGGTGATGGTGCTGCCGATCAGCGCGACCAACGAGCCGGCCGGTGTGCTGGTGCTCGGCGTGGCCCGCCGGCTGCCGTTCACCGACGACTACCGCACCTTCTGCGAGCTGGTGGCCACCCAGATCTCCCGGGCGGTCGGCAAACAGCGGGCGTACGAGCAGGAACGGGCCCGCGCCGCCGAACTGGCCGCGCTGGACCTGGCGAAGACCAACTTCTTCGCCAACGTCAGCCACGAATTCCGTACGCCGCTGACGCTCGTCCTCGGCCCGCTGGAGGAGATGCTCGCCGACCCCGCGCTGCCGGCGGCGTACACCCAGCGGCTCACCGTGATGCACCGCAACGGGCTGCGACTGCTCAAGCTGGTCAACACCGTGCTGGACTTCTCCCGCCTGGAGTCGGGCCGGCTGGCCGCCCACTACGAGCCGACCGACCTGGCCGACTACACCGGCAGGCTGGCCAGCACCTTCCGCTCGGCCACCGAACGCACCGGCGTACGCCTGGTGGTGGACTGTGCGCCGTTGGCCGAGCCGGTCTACGTCGACCAGGACATGTGGGAGAAGATCGTCCTCAACCTGGTCTCCAACGCCGTGAAGTTCACCTTCGACGGCGAGATCCAGATCCGGGTCCGGCCGGTCGACGGCGCGGCCCGGCTGGAGGTCACCGACACCGGTGTGGGCATCCACCCGGACGAACTGCCGCACGTCTTCGAACGCTTCCACCGGGTGCCGGGGGTGCGTTCCCGCAGCCACGAGGGCACCGGCATCGGGCTCGCGCTGGTCCGTGAATTGGTCGAGATGCATGGCGGGCAGGTCAGCGCCAGCAGTCAGGTCGACAAGGGCAGCACCTTCGCGGTCACCATCCCGTTCGGCACCGCACACCTGCCCGCCGACCGGGTTGCCGACGCCGACCCCACCGAGCGCGAGCTGCGGCAGGCCCCGCTGTTCGCGGCCGAGTCGGCCCGGTGGACCAGCGACGACCAGGCCAAGCCCACCCCCGGATCGGCCCCGGCCGGGTCGCACGGCCGCATCCTGGTCGTCGACGACAACCCCGACCTGCGCGAACACGTGGCCCGGTTGCTCGCGCCGACCTGGGACGTGGTGACCGCCACTGACGGCGTCGAGGCGCTGCGGGTGGCCACCGAGGTCGCCTTCGACCTGGTGCTCACCGACGTGATGATGCCTCGGCTGGACGGATTCGGCCTGGTCGCCGCGCTGCGCGCGGACCCCCGCACCCGGCACGTCCCGATCGTGCTGCTCTCCGCCCGAGCCGGTTCCGCCGAGGAGGTGGCCGGGCTGTCGGTCGGCGCGGACGACTACCTGACCAAGCCCTTCTCCGGGCAGGAGTTGATCGCCCGGGTCCGCGCCAACGTGGAACTCGGCCAGCTGCGCGGCCAGATCATCCGACGGCTGCGCGCTCTCGCCGACGCCGCGGTCGCGGTGAACACCGCCCGGTCCACCGCCGACGTGCTCCAGGTCGCGGCCCGGCACGCGCTCAGCCTCGCCGAGGCCGTCCGGGTCGTGGTCGCCGCCGGCGGGGCACGGTACGAGGCCGACGGTGGCGGTACCGCGCCGGTCGACCCGTCCTTCGTGCTGCCGTTGACCGGTGTCGCCGGACGGCAGCTCGGTGAGCTGCGGGTGTGGCGGCCGTCCGTGGACGGCATCGGCACCGACGAGGCCGCGTTGACCCAACTGGCCCGACTGGTCGGCGTCCGGCTGGAGAACGCTCAGCTCTACGAGGCCGAGCACCGCATCGCCACCACCCTGCAACACAGTCTGCTGCCCCGTACGCTGCCGCAACTGCCCGGCACCGTGGTCGCCAGCCGCTACCTGCCGGGTAGCGCCGACGTCGAGGTGGGCGGCGACTGGTACGACGTCGTCGCCCGCGACGACGACGAACTCGTCCTGGTGATCGGCGATGTGGTTGGCAAGGGTGTGCCGGCCGCGGCAGCCATGGGTCAACTGCGCAACGCGCTGCGGGCGTACGTGCTGGAGGGTTTCGACCCGGGCGAGTCGCTGACCCGGCTGAACCGGCTGGTGGACTCCACCGAGTCGCGTACCTTCGCCACGGTCTTCTGCCTCTGGTTCAGCCCGCGTACCGGTCAGTTGCGCTACGCAAACGCCGGCCATCCGTCCCCGCTGCTGATCCGCGGCAGCGACGTGGCGTTCCTGCACGACCGGGCCCTCGGTCCGCCGGTCGGAGCGATCCCCGGTGCGGCGTACGAGACGGTCTCCGGCGAACTGCGGGCCGGTGACCGTCTGCTGCTTTACACCGACGGACTGATCGAGGACCGGCAGGTCGCCATCGACGTGGCCCTGGCCCAGTTGCGGGCCGACGCCGCCCGAGCGAGCGAACACGTGGCGGATCTGGTCGACGCGGTGGTCAACCGGGTCGCCGACCGGCCGCGCCGCGACGACGTGGCGGTGCTCGCTCTGGAAGCCACCGAACTCAACCGGTTCGCGCTGCGGCTGCCCGCCGACCCGACCCGGCTGAGCGTGCTCCGCAAGCGACTGGAGGACTTCCTCGTCGCGCACGAGGTGAGCGAAACCGACCTGTTCGACCTCACCGTGGCGGTCTCCGAGGCGGCGGCGAACGCGATCGAGCATCCGGTCGACCCGGTGGAGCCGGTGATCGAGATCGAGGTGTCGGTGGAGAACCGGGAGGTCGTGGCGACGGTGCGGGACACCGGCCGGTGGCGCAAGTCGACCGGTTCGGGCTTCCGGGGCCGGGGCCTGTCGCTGATCCGGGCACTCGGGGAGCTGTCGGTCGACCACACCCCGGAAGGGACGCAGGTCACCCTGCGCCGACGGTTGGAGGACTGAGTTCCCCCCGATCGCCGCACCTGATCTTCGCGTCGAGCGGCCGGTCAGCCTGGCGGCAGCCAGGGTTGCCCGCCCAGCCCGGCGATCTCCAGCACCCGGGTGACCTGTCGGGAGGGCAGCACGGTCAGGGTGCCCGGATAGTGGCCGGCGAGTCGAACCACCGCATGGATGGCCGCCGAGTCGAAGAAGGTGACCGCCCGCAGGTCGAGGGTCACCCGGGCCGCCGGCTCGCGGAGCGCGGCCTGCAGCATGGTGTCGGCGGTGGCCATGTCGACCTCACCGGTGACCACCACAGTCAGGTGATCACCGTCGGTCTCCGCGACGGCGGAGAAGACGGGAGGTGCGCTCCCTTGATCCACGCTGACACCTTGACACAGCGTTCCTGGTGTGGCAACAACCGTCGGTCCCGGACGGTGTTGGGGGTCACCCAGCGCTCGGCGATAGGCTTGCCGCATGACCGTCCGTGCGCCGCTGACCCCAGGCAGGCAATCCCCGTGGCGGCAGGTGCCCGCCAACATCGCCCGGCCCGAGTACGTCGGTAAGAAGGCGCCCCGGCCGTGGCAGGGGTCGCACGTGCAGACTCCGGAGACCGTCGAGAAGATGCGGGTCGCCGGGCGGATCGCCGCCCAGGCCGTGCAACTCGCGGGGGAGCACTGCAAGCCCGGCGTCACCACCGACGAGATCGATCGGGTGGTGCACGAGTTCCTCGTCGACCACGGCGCGTACCCGTCGACACTGGGCTACAAGGGCTTCCCGAAGTCCTGCTGCACCAGCCTCAACGAGGTGATCTGCCACGGCATCCCGGACTCGACGGCGCTGGCCGACGGCGACATCATCAACGTCGACGTCACCGCCTTCATCGGCGGGGTGCACGGCGACACCAACGCCACCTTCTGCGTCGGCGAGGTCAGCGAGGAAGCCGGGCTGCTGGTCGAGCGGACCCACGAGGCGATGATGCGCGGCATCCGGGCGGTCGCCCCGGGCCGCCAGATCAACGTCATCGGCCGGGTCATCGAGTCGTACGCCAAGCGGTTCGGTTACGGGGTGGTCCGTGACTTCACCGGCCACGGCATCGGTGAGGCGTTCCACAGCGGGCTCTACGTGCCGCACTACGACAGCCCTCGGCCCACCGACGTGATGGAGCCGGGCATGACCTTCACCATCGAGCCCATGATCACTCTCGGCACCTACCAGTACGACCTCTGGGACGACGGCTGGACGGTGGTCACCAAGGACCGCAAGTGGACCGCCCAGTTCGAGCACACCATCGTGGTGACCGAGGACGGTCACGAGATCCTGACCCTGCCGTGACCGAGACTCCGGCGGCGCTTCGGGAGCCGCACCACGCAGACGTCTCGGGCGGCTGGCTGCGCCCGGCCGTCTTCGGGGCGATGGACGGCCTGGTCACCAACATCGCGCTGATCGCGGGCGTGGGCGGCGGCGGGGTGTCGCCGCGCAACATCGTGCTGACCGGCACCGCAGGTCTGGTCGCCGGCGCGATCTCGATGGCGCTCGGGGAGTACACGAGCGTCCGGTCGGCCAACGAGCAGATCGCCGCCGAGGTGGCCAAGGAACGGCGCGAACTGGAACGCAACCCCGAGGGCGAGGCCAGGGAACTGGCCGAGATCTGGGTCGCCCGAGGTCTGCCGGAGGACCTCGCCCGGCAGATGGCCGAGGCGATCCGCCGCAACCCGGAGACGGCGCTGCGCGTGCACGTGCAGGAGGAACTGGGCGTCAACCCGGACGAACAGCCGAACCCGTGGACGGCGGCGACCTCGTCGTTCCTCTGCTTCTCCGTCGGCGCGCTGGTGCCACTGCTGCCGTACCTGCTCGGTGCGACGAGCCTGGTGCTGGCCCTGGCGGTAGGCGGTCTCGGCCTCTTCGTCGCCGGCGCGGTCGTCTCCCGGTTCACCAACCGTCGCTGGTGGACCGGCGGCCTACGCCAACTGCTCCTGGGCGCCGCCGCAGCCGCAGCCACCTACGCCATCGGCACCCTCATCGGCGTCCAAGGCGGCCTAGGCTAGCCCTCCCACACCCCCACCCTCCCGCGTCGACCCAACCCCACACCCCGCGTCGACCCCACCACCCCGCACCCCTGCACCGCACAACGACCCGCACCCCCGCGCCGCGCGTCGACCTCGTCGCCCCGCACCCCTGCACCGCGCAACGACCCGCACCCCTGCACCCCCGCGCCGCGCGTCGACCTCGTCGCCCGCACCCGCCGCGCGCCGCCCGCACCGTCGATCTTGCACCTTCTGTCGGGGCAAAAGCGACTTAGGCCGCAATTCAGCGACCAAAAGTGCAAGATCGACGGGGTCAAGGGGCGCGGGGTCAAGGGGCGCGGGGTGAGGGCGCGGGAGGGGAGGGGGAGAGGGCTAGGGGGTGGTGGGGGTTAGGCGGAAGATGCGGATTTGGCGGCCGCCGGATCGTTCGACGTAGGCCTGGTAGGCGGGCCACTCGTCGAGCAGCAGTTGCCACAGGCGGTCGCGTTCGGGGCCGGTGGCCAGTTCGGCGCGTACCGGGATGCGTCGTCCTCCGACGTCGACCTCGGCTTCGGGATTGGCCAGCAGGTTGAGCGACCAGGCCGGCTGGTGGGTCTGTCCCCAGTTGGAGCCGATCACGACGTACGAGGTGCCGTCGGGTACGTACAGCAGGGGGTTGCTGCGGGGTTTGCCGGAGCGGCGGCCGGTCGTGGTGATGACCAGGGACGGTACGAGCCCGAGCGCCACCACCCGGCCCCGGGTGAGTCGCCCGACGAGCCGGTCGGCGGGCACGAGCAGGCGCATGGCGGCACCGAACCAGCGGTACCGTCCGAGTCGGCGGGTGAGGGAACCCAGAGTGGACATTCTCCTAGTGTCCCGGCTCAGTCCATCCGTCGTTCCACCGGTAGCCGGGAGCGGGTGAACAACGCCGCCCCGACCATCGCCACCAGCGGCACCGCGACGAGTACGCCCAGGGTGATCCAGGGCACGATCACCGGGTACGGCGGCTCGATCGGCCAGGTGTCCACGTACCGCTGGTTGCTGGAGAGCAAGATGATCATCGCTGCGCCGAGGCCGGCGACGATGCCCAGCGCCGAGCCGAGCACGGCGATCACGCCGGCCTGGCACAGGGAGAGCAGTCGACGTACGCCCGGACTGGCGCCGACCGCGGCGAGGGTGGACAGGTCGGCGCGACCCTCGGCCGCGGCCAGGCCGGTGGCGCTGGCTGTGGCACCCACCGTCACCACCGCGGAGACCCCGGCGAGCAGGAGCAACCCGGCCAGCGTGCCGCTGCGGTAATGCGAATCCGAGATTTCCACCCCGAGCGGTCCGAGCGCGCGGATCGCGGTGTTGAACCGCATCTGCTGCTCCTGCTCGGGTACGGAATCGCTGCCGATCGCCCAACCGATGTGTGTGGTGACGAGCCCCAGCCGCTCGGCGGCGGCCGGGGACAGCAGCAGCCACTTCATGTCGAGATCGTGGTGCAGCGCGTGGCCGGACACCTCCACGGTCCGCACCTGCTCCTGCCGCTCCTCGTCGAGGTTGCGGAGCAACTGCAACTCCACCCGACCGTCCACCACGTAGCGGGGGTCGGTCAGCACCGCGCCGCCGGCGCGCAGCACGGCGCTGGCGGCGGCGACCTGATCCGGCCCGGCGCCGGTGAGGATCGGCAGCGCCGACCCGTCGTCGACGGCCACCCGGAAGGTGAGACCGAAGTAGTCGTCGGGTCGTCCCTGACAGCGGGTGTCGGCCCGGGCCTGGAGCTGTTCGGCTTCGCTGAGTGTCCGGTCACTTCGCCACGGGCAGGCCCGCTCGGGCGGCAACGTCGCGGTGATCAGACAGTTGTCGGACAACCGCCCGCAACCGGCCGACATCAGCGGGGCGATGGTCCGGGCGTGGAGATGTTCACGAGCCGGTTCGGTGATCTCGGCGAGCGTGGGTGGCGAATGGTCGCCGGGCGCACCGTCGACCGACACCAGCACGCTGCGGTCCGGCAACGACGGTCGGAACCGCTCCTCGTCGCGCGCCTGCTCACTGACCAGCAGCAGACCGAGCGCGACGCTGCCGGCGACCGCGGCCATCACCGCGGAGATGGCGGGCGCGGCCGAGGACCGGTTGCGGCTGGCGTCGCGCAGCGCCATCCGCGGCACGAGTGGCAGGAACCGGCCGACCCGGGCCACCAGCCCGACGAGCGTCGGGGTGGCGAAGACCAGCCCGAGTTCACCGACCAGCAGCCCGGCGAGGGTGACCGAATCCGAGGACACCACCGCACCGAGCGCGGCCACCGCGGCCCCACCGGCGGCAAGGAGCAGGCCGACGATCAGCCACCGCCGCGAGTGCACCGGAGGCGTACGCCGGTTGGCGAGCCCGGCCACCACGTCCTGTCGCGCGGCCATCCACGCCGGTGTCAGGGCCGCCAACACCCCGGCGAGCACCGCGACCAGCCCGATCACGACAAGGGCGGCGGGCCAGAACCGGTACCCGCCGAAGCGGTGCTGGAAGACGAACTCCTCCATCAACGGTCGACCGGCCACGGCCAGGCCGATGCCGAGCGCGATGCCGAGCAGGGCACCGACGGCGCCGAGGACCACGCCGTCGGCGAGTACCACCCGGCGCAGTTGGGCGGCGTCGCCACCGGCCACCGCGACCAGCGCGAGTTCCCGCCGTCGGCGACGTACCCCGACGGCGAAGGCCGGGCCGACCAGCAGCACCACCTCGAGCAGACCGAGTCCGCCGATCAGCACCCCGAGGCTGACTTCCTCCCGCGCCCCGATCCCGCCGCGCCACGCGGCGTCGTACTCCGTCGGGGGCGCGGGAGTCCGGGTGGTGACCACCACGCCGTGGTCGTTGAGGTGGCGGAACAGTTCGGTGGTGAGCGGCCCGGGCAGGTCGACCAGGAAGATCGGGTCGATTTCCATCGCGCCCGCTGGCACTCCGGCGGGGTGCAGGATCGCCGCCGGGCTCAGCTGATCGGGAGCCTCGATCACTCCGACGACCGTCCAGCTCTTTCTGCCGTTGCTGGCGTTGACCTGGTCACCGAGGGCCACGCCGAGCTTGCGCCGGGCGGCCGGGTTCACCGCGATCTCGTCGGCACCGACTGGTGCCCGGCCGGCGTGGATGTGCGCCAGTCCGCGCCCGAGCGGATCGGTCAGGTCGACCACGGACGCGGTCAGCTCGTGCATGCGGTCCTGGTCGTCATCCCAGGTGGTGATCGGCAGCCAGCGCACCACCGGCAGGACGTGGCTGCCTTCGGGAAGGAGGGCGACGATCTCCTGCGTACTGGGCGGGCGCGGAACCTCGGTGGTCTCGTCGTCGTTCTCGACCGCCACGTTCCAGTGTTCGCCGTTGCCGCTCTGGGTGATCGGGCTGGCGCGGGAGACCAACCGCAGCTCGGCGTCCGCCGCTGCCAGTTGGCGGTCGAGTCGCTCGTCGGCGGTGAGCCGCGACATGTCCGCGTTGACCGCGACGAAGGTGAGTGCCAGCACCGGCAGGATGATCATGCTCAGCACCAGGGCGGTACGTCCGCGCGCTCGCCTCGCCTCCCGGCGGGCGATGCGCAGCGCGGCCCGCCACGACCCGACGAACTCGGCCGTCCGTGCCTTACCGAACCCCGGGTGCCCCTGCTCGCTCACCGGCCGCTGCCGGAGAGCAGGGATTCGATGCCGACCAGCGGGGCGGTCGAGTCGACGGCCAGACCGTCGCGCAGGAACACCACCCGGTCCGCCCAGCCGGCGTGTCGTGCCTCGTGGGTGACCAGCACACCGGCGGCGCCCGCGTCGACCCGGCGGCGCAGCAGCCGCAGGACGGCCTCCCCGGTCTGCGAGTCCAGCGCTCCGGTCGGCTCGTCGGCCAGCACCAGGCGGCGCTCGCCGACCAGCGCCCGGGCGATCGCCACCCGCTGCTGCTGGCCGCCGGAGAGCTGATCCGGAACCCGGTCGCCCAGCTCCGACATGCCCACCTCGGTCAGCGCGTCCAGCGCGAGCCGGCGGGCCCGGCGCACGCCCGTCCCGTCGAGTTCCAGGGGCAGCGCGACGTTCTCCACCGCAGTCAGGCTGCCGATGAGGTTCAGGTTCTGGAAGATGTAGCCGATCCGGCGTCGCCGCAACCGGGCCAGGCCGCTGCGGTCCAGGGCGTGCAGCGGCTGGCCTTCGACGTGCACCTCACCGGAGGTCGGGCTGTCCAGGCCACCGGCCAGGGTGAGCAGGGTCGACTTGCCGGAGCCGGAGGGGCCCATCACGGCGACCAGTTCGCCGGGGCGTACGACCAGGCTCACTCCGCGCAGAGCGTGGACGGCGGCGGGGCCGTTGCCGTGGGTGCGGTGTACGTCACGCAGCTCCAGCACGGCGTCGGTCGCCGTCGGGGTCGGGGCGCTGCCCCGGTGCCCCGCGCCCGGCTGACCGCTGCGGTCGGAAAGGGCAGGTGTCGGTTCGTTGCCCGAACTCACCGTCGCGCCTCCTCATCCCTGCTGCCCACCGCCTCGGAGGTGGGCGTCGGGCCGGAAACCGGGGGGCGGTGTCGCACCAGACTCGTCTCGCAGTGGTCGAGCCAGCGCACCTCTGCCTCGGCCTGGAACATCATTGCGTCCAGCACCAACCGCCAGGGCAGATCCTCCGGCCGGTCGCTGGTGTATTTCAACCGGGTCAACTCCTGCAATGTACGCATGGTGGCGGTGCGTTGGTTCTGCACCACCGTGCGGACGTCCACCCCGGGCGTGGTCAACGCCAACGCCAACTTGATCGCCAACTCGTCGCGGGGGCGGTCGGTGCGGCTGATCGGCGTGGCGAACCACAGCGCCAGGTCCGCCCGCCCGGCGTCGGTGATCTCGTACGGCCGCTGCCCGGCCTCGCTCTCCGGCAGGGATCGGACCAGCCCGTCACGTTCCAGCCGGGACAGCGTGGTGTAGACCTGCCCGATGTTCAGCGGCCAGGTCGAGCCGGTCGACTCCTCGAACGCGGCGCGCAGTTGGTAGCCGTACATCTGGCCGCGTTCGAGCAGGGCGAGCAGACCGTGGCGGATGGACATGCTGCGGAGTATGCATACCTGGTATGTCAGATCGCAACCGCTGGGCGGCTCGCGGGGCCTGCCTACTCAGCCGGGACGGCCGGGAAACGCCACGGTCAGCGGGGCGATCCCGGCGGCCCGTCGCCAGCGGGTGGCCCGTACCGCGTACTCGATCAGAGCGCTCAGTGCCCGGTCCCGTTCCGCACCCGTGCTGGCCGGCAGCACGGCACGCCAGAACGCCGCGGTGCGCTCCTCGACCTCCACCGCGAGCCGCAGCGCGCTGGCCCGGTCGGTGACCGGGAAGGGCAGCGCGTAGCCGGGCCGATCCGGCGGAACGGCGACGCCACCGGTACTCAACTCCAGGATCAGGGCGTCGCGCCGGCTGCGGTGGGCGTCCTCCGCCTCCACGGCCGCCTTGCGTTCGGCGTCGGCGAGGCGTACCCCGATCGGGCCGTACGCCCAGATCGCGGCGTATTCGGCGGTGAGCGCGGCGGCGAGCGGGTCCTCGGTGCCGGTCGGTGCGGTCATCACTTGAGCGCCTCCAGGTGGGTGGCCCGCGCGGCGGCGATCGAGCCGAGCAGCGCGGCCCGCTCACCGGGTGCGGCGGCGCAGGCCGCGGTGGCCGAGTCCCGCCCGGCGCGTTCGGCCTTGCGCAGGGCGGACAGGGTGGCGGCTCGGCCCGCCGGCTGCTCCGGCGACGGTGGGGCGGCCGATCCGGACGGCGACCCCGACGGAAGGGCCGTGCCGGTCACCCGGGCGAGTTCTGTGGCGTGCGCCTCATGTGTCTCGGCCAGTGGGACGAGGCGGGCGGTCAGGTCGGGATGGGCGTCGGCGGCGGCGCGCAGCCCCGCCGCGAGGCGCAGCGACTCGTCGATCAGCGGCGCGAGCGGGTCCGGCCGGGGTGGCTCGTCGCGGTCGAGCAAGCCGCATCCGGTCAGCGGTGCGGCGGCCCCGCCGAGCGCCAGCAACGCGCCGGCCCGCAGCACCGCGCGTCGGGAGAGCGGGGAGGAGCCGTCCCGCCGAGTCGTTCTGCCCATCGCCACCGGACAAGTCAACACCATCACCACGGCCCGTGTACGGCGGTGGCGTCGGTGCGCCGCCCGGGCCGTCCGGAGGCGGGCGCGTTACGCTCTGCGCAGCCACCGGCGCGTCCGCACCGGTGGCGTGCCGGCATGGCAGTCGGCGAGCAGTGGAAGGGTCGGACAGATGACGCAGCGTGGCCGTGCCACCAGAACGGCGGGGCGACCGCGTGGCGGCCCGGCCCCGCGTGGCGGCCAGGTTCCCCGGGGTGACCTCGCCGCCCGTCGGGAGCGGCTACGCGCGGTGATCGCGCCGGTGGTCGACGAGGCCGGTTACGACCTGGAGGACCTGTCCGTGTCCCGGGCCGGCCGTCGGCACGTGGTCCGGGTGATCGTGGACGCCGACGGCGGGATCAACCTGGACGCGGTGGCGGACGTCTCCCGGGCGGTCTCGGCGGCGCTGGACGCGGCCGAGGAGAGCGGCGGCGACATCGTCGCCGGGGAATATCAGCTTGAGGTGAGCTCACCGGGCGTGGACCGTCCGTTGACCCTGCCCCGGCACTGGCGACGCAACGTCGGCCGGCTGGTCCGGGTGACCGTCCGGGGCGCGGGGGAGTCCGGTGCCCGACCGGCGGGCGACCGACAGGTGACCGGTCGCGTGGTCGCCGCGGACGACGAGTCCGTGGCGCTGGAGGTCGACGGCGAGCGCGCCCAGTGGCCGTACGCCGATCTCGGCCCGGGCCGGGTGCAGGTCGAGTTCAGCCGCCTGGACGAACTACCCGAATCAGAAGACGTCGACGACGAAGATGATGTGGAGGACGAGGAGAGGTGAACATCGACCTCGCGGCGCTGCGCGCACTCGAGCGCGAGCGGGAGATCCCGTTCGACACGATCCTCGCGGCGATCGAGACCGCGTTGCTGACCGCGTACCGGCACACCGAGGGTGCCCAGTCGCACGCCCGGGTGGAGATCGACCGCAAGAGCGGCGCGGCCCTGGTCTACGCCCAGGAGATGGACCCGGAGGGCGCGGTCGTCCGGGAATGGGACGACACTCCGCACGACTTCGGTCGGATCGCCGCCATGACGGCCAAGCAGGTGATCCTCCAGCGGTTGCGGGAGGCCACCGACGAGGTGCACTTCGGCGAGTACGTGGGCCGCGACGGCGACCTGGTGACCGGCGTCGTGCAGGCGCACGAGGCGCGGTCCGAGAAGGGCATCGTCACCGTCGACCTGGGCAAGCTGGAAGGTGTCCTGCCGCAGTCGGAGCAGGTCCCCGGGGAGCGGTACGCCCACGGTGAGCGGATCCGGTGCGTGGTGGTGCACGTGTCCAAGGGCATGCGCGGCCCGCAGATCACCCTGTCGCGTACGCATCCGAACCTGGTCAAGAAGCTCTTCGCGCTGGAGGTGCCGGAGATCGCCGACGGCACCGTCGAGATCAGCGCGATCGCCCGCGAAGCGGGTCATCGTACGAAGATCGCGGTGCGCTCCACCACGCCCGGCGTCAACGCCAAGGGCGCCTGCATCGGCCCGATGGGTCAGCGGGTCCGGGCCGTGATGAGTGAGCTGCACGGCGAAAAAATCGACATTATCGACTGGTCGGACGATCCGGCCACCTTCGTCGGTAATGCGCTTTCTCCCGCCAAGGCCCTGCGGGTCGAGGTGGTCGACCTGGCGAACCGGGCGGCGCGGGTGACCGTTCCGGACTTCCAGTTGTCGCTGGCGATCGGACGGGAAGGGCAGAATGCCCGGCTTGCCGCCCGGTTGACCGGTTGGCGGATCGACATCCGGTCGGACGCCGAGCAGGCTGGCGCTGCCGGTCGGACTGGAGTCGATCAGGTCCGGGAACCGGGCGGCGCGGTCTCGGGCAGCTAGGGGTAGACTTCCACCAGTGGCACGACGCACGCAGCCGGAGCGCACCTGTGTGGGCTGCCGACAGCGTGCGCCGGCCAATGAATTACTGCGGATCGTCGCGATCGACGACGAGGCTGGTCACAGTCTCCGGCCCGATCCGTCCCGCAGACTGCCGGGTCGGGGAGCGAACATGCACCCGGATCCGGCCTGCTTCGCGCAGGCAGTGCGGCGCCGCGCCTTCGGGCGTGCGCTGCGCCTCGCCGGGGTTCCTGACGACGGAGCCCTCGCGGAGTACCTGACGCGTCAACCACCACGTCCGGCCACCCGGTCGGGCGAGGTTCGCTAGCAAGGTAGGACGACCAGCATGAGCACACGATGAAGTCCCAGAAATGACCAGGCTTCAAGTGCACGAGTGAGGTCGCTGCGGGTGCTGCCCGCACGACCTCGGAGTGAGGAGTGCAGTGGCAGGTAAGGCCCGCGTACACGAGCTTGCAAAGGAGCTCGGGGTCGAAAGCAAGACCGTTCTCGCCAAGTTGAAGGAAATGGGCGAGTTCGTGAAGTCCGCGTCGAGCACCGTCGAGGCGCCGGTCGCCCGGCGGCTGCGTAGCGCCTTCGTCGCCTCCGGTGGAGCTGGTGCTCCGGCGGCTGCGCCGTCGGCCGCGCCGGCTCCAGCGGCACCGACCCCGTCGCCAACCCCCGGCGAGCCCCGGATCACCGCCAAGCCGACGCCGCCTCGGCGTCCGGCGGCTCCCGGGCCCAAGCCGAAGGCCCCGGTGCCCGGTCCGCCGCCGCCGGCGGCCCCGGTCGCCAAGCCGGCGAGCGCTCACGACATCGAGGTGGCCGCCGCCGAGGCGCGTGCGGCTGCGCTGAAGGCTGAGCAGGAGGCTGCGGTCAAGGCCGCGCAGGCCGCCCGCCAGCAGCAGCGTGACAACGTCCGCCGGGAGCCCCCGGCGGAAGGGACCGCCCGTCCGGGTCCCGGTCCCCGTCCCGGCCCCGGCAACATGCCGCCCCGTCCGGGTTCCCCGGCCGCGGGCCGCCCTGGTGGTCCGACCCCCGGCCCTGGTGGCCGGCAGGGCCGTCCGCCGGCGCGGGGCGCCGGTAACAACCCGTTCGGCATCCAGGGCAGCCAGCAGCAGCGTCCGCCGGCCGCCGGTGCCGGTGGACCCCGTCCGAGCCCGGCGTCCATGCCGCCGCGGCCGAGTCCGGCGTCCATGCCGCCGCGGCCCAGCCCGGCGTCCATGCCGAGCCAGCGTCCCGGTCGTCCGGGTGGTCCTGGCGCCGGTCGTCCCGGTGGTGGCGGCGGTGCCGGTCGTCCCGGTGGTGGCGGCGGTGGCGGTGGCTACCGTGGCGGCCCCGGTGGTGGCGGCGGTGGCGGTGGCTACCGTGGCGGCCCCGGCGGTGGTGCCGGTGGTGGCGGTGGCTACCGTGGCGGCCCCGGCGGTGGTGCCGGTGCTGGCGGCGGTTTCCGGCCAGGCGCGCCGGCCGGCGGCGGTGGCCGTCCGGGTGGTGGCGGCCGTGGTCGTGGCGGCGGTGCCGCTGGTGCCTTCGGGCGTCCGGGTGGCAAGCCGACCCGTGGTCGCAAGTCCAAGAAGCAGCGCAGACAGGAGTTCGACAACCTGTCGGCTCCGACCATGAGCTCGGGTGCTCCCCGGGGTCAGGGGCAGACGGTCCGGCTCTCCCGGGGCGCCTCGCTGTCGGACTTCGCCGACAAGATCAACGCCAACCCGGGTTCGCTGGTCCAGGAGATGTTCAACCTGGGCGAGATGGTCACCGCGACCCAGTCGTGCTCCGACGACACCCTGCTGCTGCTGGGTGAGCACCTTGGCTTCAACGTGCAGATCGTCAGCCCGGAGGACGAGGACCGCGAGCTGCTCGCGCAGTTCAACATCGACCTCGACGCCGAGGTCGCGGAGGACCGCCTGGTCAGCCGTGCGCCGGTGGTGACCGTCATGGGTCACGTCGACCACGGTAAGACCAAGCTGCTCGACGCGATCCGTAAGGCGAACGTGGTGGCCGGCGAGGCCGGTGGCATCACCCAGCACATCGGCGCCTACCAGGTCCACGTCCCGCACGAGGGCGAGGACCGGGCGGTCACCTTCATCGACACCCCGGGTCACGAGGCGTTCACCGCCATGCGTGCCCGTGGTGCCCAGGTAACCGACATCGTGATCCTGGTGGTGGCGGCCGACGACGGCGTGATGCCGCAGACCATCGAGGCGCTCAACCACGCCAAGGCGGCGGACGTGCCGATCGTGGTCGCGGTCAACAAGGTCGACAAGCCGGAGGCCAACCCGGACAAGGTCCGCCAGCAGCTGACCGAGTACGGCCTGGTCGCCGAGGAGTACGGCGGCGACACCATGTTCGTCAACGTGGCCGCGAAGCCCGGCATCGGCATCGAGGACCTCCTCGAAGCGGTGCTGCTGACCGCCGACGCGTCGCTGGAGCTGACCGCTCCGATCGACGGGCCGGCGCAGGGTGTGGCCATCGAGGCGCACCTGGACAAGGGCCGCGGTGCGGTGGCGACGGTGCTGGTGCAGAAGGGCACCCTGCGGGCGGGCGACTCGATCGTCGCCGGTGGGGCGCACGGCCGGGTCCGGGCGATGCTCGACGAGAACGGCAACCAGGTCACCGAGGCCGGTCCGGCGCGTCCGGTCATGGTTCTCGGTCTGACCGCGGTGCCGGGCGCGGGCGACACCTTCCTGGCCGCGGCGGACGACCGTACGGTGCGGCAGATCGCCGAGCAGCGCCAGGCACGGCGGCGGGCGGCGGCCTTCGCCAACTCCCGTGGCCGGGCCACCCTTGAGACGCTCATGGAGCAGCTCAAGGAGGGCGAGAAGACGTCGCTCAACCTCATCCTCAAGGGTGACGTCTCCGGTTCGGTGGAGGCCCTGGAGGACGCGCTGTTCAACCTCGACATTCCCGAGGAGGTCCAGCTCAAGGTCCTCGACCGGGGCGTCGGCGCGATCACGGAGAGCAACGTCATGCTCGCCAGCGCCTCGTCCGAGCCGGTCACGATCATCGGCTTCAACGTGCGGGCCTCGAACAAGGTCCGCGAGATGGCCGACCGCGAAGGCGTGGAGATCCGGTACTACACCGTCATCTACCAGGCCATCGAGGAGATCGAGGCGGCGCTCAAGGGCCTGCTCAAGCCGGAGTACGAGGAGGTCGAGCTCGGCACCGCGGAGATCCGCGACGTGTTCCGCTCGTCCAAGATCGGCAACATCTCCGGTTGCATCGTCCGGTCGGGTGTCATCCGGCGCAACGCGAAGGCGCGCCTGCTGCGCGACGGCACGGTCGTGGCGGACAACCTCACGATCAGCTCGCTCAAGCGCTTCAAGGACGACGCGACGGAGGTCCGCGAGGGCTTCGAGTGTGGTCTGACCCTGGGTGGTTACAACAACGTCCAGGTCGGCGACGTGATCGAGACCTTCGAGATGCGGGAGAAGGTTCGCGCCTGATCCTGCGGTGACGCACTGATCAAGGGGTTTACGCCGAAAGGCGTAAACCCCTTGATCATGTGGGGTGGGGTGCGGGTAGTGTCCGCAGACGATGTACACCGCAACCGCAGTATTCGACCTGCTGCTGCCGGGCGACTCCCGGTCGCTGAAGGCCAAGAGATCGTACGTACGGCCGATCGTGGCGGCGTTGCGCCGTTTCGAGGTCTCGGCCGCTGAGGTGGGCGCGCTCGACCTGCACGGGCGAGCGGAGATAGGTGTGGCGGTCGTGGCTGCCGAGGCGGCGCACGCCCGCGAGGTGCTCGACTCCTGTGAGCGAATGGTGGCCGGTCGGCCGGAGATCGAACTGCTGTCGGTACGCCGACGGCTGCACGGCGAGGAGGACTGACCGGGGCATCGGCCGCCCCGCGCGGGGGCGGGTGCGGCGCAGGTAGGGTTCGAGTTGTCAGGGCCGGTCCGGGCCCGGTGGCGTACGGCGCCATCCGGTCCGGTCGGTAGCGGCACGCCGTGGAGGTGGCGAGATGACGGATCCGGCCAAGGTACGCCGGCACGCGGAACGGGTGCGTGAACTGGTCGCGTCGGTGGTGCGGAGCCAGATCAAGGACCCGCGGCTGGGCATGATCACGATCACCGACGCCCGGATCACCGCCGACCTTCGCGACGCCACGGTCTTCTACACCGTGCTCGGTGACGCGGCGGCCCAGGCGGGCACCGCCGCCGCGCTGGACAGCGCCAAGGGCATGCTGCGCAGCACGGTCGGCAAGGCGCTGGGCCTGCGGCACTCGCCGACCCTGACCTTCGTTCTCGACGACGTGCAGGATCAGGTCAAGCACATCGACGATCTGCTCGCGGCGGCCCGTAACGCCGACGCCGAGGTGCAGCGCCTCGCGGCCCGGGCCGCGTACGCCGGTGACGCCCAGCCGTACCGCCTGGAGGCCGACGACGAGGACGTCGATGAGGCCGAGGACGGCGACGAGGCCGAGGGTGCCGACTCCGACGGGGCCCGGGGCGGGGACCGGCGGTGACCGCCCCCTCCGGCGGTGCCACGACCGAGGTGGGGCCGGCCGACACGCCGCCGGGAGCGGCGCGGGTCGGCATCGGCGGTGCGGTTCCGGAGCAGCCGGGTTCCTCCGGTTCGGTCCCGGACCGGTCGGCGGGCACACCTGCCGGATCGGCGGGTCCCACCGAGGCCGACTGGGCGGCGGCAGTGGCGGCGGTGCGTCGGTTGCCACCGGACGCCCGGGTGCTGCTGATCTGCCACGTCAACCCGGACGGTGACGCGCTGGGCAGCATGCTCGGCTTCGGGCTCGGCCTGCGCGGGCTCGGCGTGGGGCGGTTGCAGGCGACCTTCCCCGGCCCGCCGGAGGTTCCCGAACCGCTGCGCGGGCTGCCCGGCATGGAGTTGCTGGTGCCGGCGACGGAGGCGGAGCCGGAGCCGGATCTGGTCATCTGCTTCGACGCGGCGAGCACGTCGCGCCTCGGCGACCTGGCCGGCCGGTTGACCGGGACGGGCACCGCCCTGGTGCTCGACCACCACGCGTCGAACCCCGGCTTCGGTGACGTCAACCTGGTCGACCCGGGTGCCGCGGCGACGTCGGTGGTCGCGGAGGAGTTGCTGGCTCGGCTCGGCGTACCGCTCGATGCGGGCATCGCCGAGTGCCTGTACGTCGCGCTGAGCACGGACACCGGCTCGTTCCGGTTCGACGCGACCACCGCGTCGGTGCACGAGATGGCGGCCCGGCTGTTGGCCACCGGCATCCGTCCCGGCGAGATCTCCCGGCGGATCTTCGACAACCGTCCCTTCGGTGCGGTGCGACTCTTCGGAGAGGTGCTCGGTCGGGCCCGGTTGGAACCCGCTGCCGCCGGCGGGACCGGCCTGGTGTGGACCTACGCGACGCTGGACGACCTGGCGCGGCACGAGCAGCGACCGTACGTGCTGGAGGCCCTCATCGACCCGGTGCGGTGCACCGCGGAGGCCGACGTGAGCTGTGTGGTCAAGCAGACCGGGTCGGCCGAGTGGGCGGTGTCGCTGCGCAGCAAGGGCGCGGTCGACGTCAGTCGGGTGGCCGTCGCGCTGGGCGGTGGGGGGCATCGCCTCGCCGCCGGCTTCAGCGCCCGGGGGACCGTCGACGAGGTCATCGAGCGGATCCGGATCGAACTGGACGTGCCCGCGGTGCGGGGAGGCGTCGACCAGCAGGGGTGATATCAGGGTCGCTTCCGGGGGTGTCGACATTTCCGTACCTGGACAGGATCGGGAGAATCGGATGATGGAGCAGCCCCACGACCTCACCCTCGACGCCCCTCGTACCTGGGAACGCCCGGTCGTCAGCGTGCCGGTGCTCGTCGCTCTCTCCCTGGTCGGCGGTCGTTTCCCGTCCTTCTCGACGGAGGCCAACCTCTATGTCTTCGGTGCCGGCGGCGCGCTGATCTGGCTCGGTCTGTCGAACCGGGTGCCGCGCCGACCGGCGCCGCAGCGGCTGAGTTCGGGTGCGGTCTGGTGGACGCTGCCGGTGCTGGTGTTCGGCGTCTTCGAAGGTGCGACGTTCTTCTCGGCCGCGGGCGAGGATTTCCCCACCTTCTCGTTGCTGGCGGACCCGTTGTTGGAGGACCGGCTGGTGCGGTCGGCCGGCTGGCTGGTGTGGCTGTCGGCGTTCTGGGGGCTGGTGCGGCGATGATGCGGGCAGTCGCGATCGGTGGATTTCTGGTCGGGTTGGCGCTGTTCGGGCTGGTGGAGTGGCTGGCCCGCCGGGAGGGTTCACGGATTCCGACCCTCGGTGAGGTCTGCGCCTACGTGATGCGCTACGAGGTGGGCCCGGTCCCGGTCGGTCGGATCGGGCTGTTCGGTTTCTGGTGGTGGGTGGGGTGGCATTTCCTGGCTCGGTGACGGGGGCGGCCCTGTCCAGATGCCGGGAACACCGGACAACATGTGGACCTGAACGATAGCTTGGGTATCGGCCGACGCCACTATGGCGCAGGTCAGGATGGCGGAGCCATACCCTGCACCGCTTTCCTCCAGGGTCGACCGACCCGGGCCGTAAGGTCGTCCATCCACCGCTCCGGCGACCCCGGAGCCCGTGGCCGGGCGCCGTCAGCGACACCGCCCGTGACGCGCCGCCGTGTTCGGCGACGCGCGCCCTGGAAGGGGTTCCACCATGGCCGCCAAGCCCAAGCCCGAGACCACCGACGAGGCCCGCGAGCAGGCCCGCCGCGCCCTGCAGACCTCCATGGACACCCGTCAGTGACGGTACGCGACCGGCGGTGACGCCGAGCCGCCCCGTGCGTACGGCGTCACCGTCCGGCTGTTCTTCTGCTCCGTCCGACCCTCCGCTGCTCGCCCGACGGTGTGACACGACCCGCCGAAGGTAAGCAGCGCCCTGCTCTTGTCTCCTTACACATCGCGTGCCAGTATCGGCGGCGATGAGCCACTCCACCCCCGCCGTCGACCAGGTCGCCTCGCTGCGCCGGATCGCCGCGCTCGCCCTGCCGGCCCTTGTGGTCCTCGCCGCCGAGCCGCTCTACGTCCTGGTGGACACCGCTGTCGTCGGACACCTCGGCCAGGTCCCGTTGGCGGCGGTCGCCGTCGGCGGCACCGTGATGACCCTCACCGCCTGGGTGGGCACCGTCGTCGCGTACGGCACGACCGGGCGGGCGGCTCGCCGCTTCGGGGCCGGCGACCGGGCCGCCGCGGTGGCCGAGGGTGTTCAGGCGTCCTGGCTGGCCCTGGCCCTGGGTGTGCTGGTCGCCGTCGGCATGCAGGTGGGTGGTCCGGCGCTGACCGGTGCCCTGGCCGGCGGTGGTGACGTGGGCCGGGCCGCCGGCGAATGGCTGCGGATCGCCGCGTTCGGCGCGCCCGGGCTGCTGCTCGCTGCGGCCGGCAACGGCTGGCTGCGCGGCGTGCAGGACACCCGCCGGCCGCTGTGGTTCGTGGTCGGGCCCAACCTGCTCTCCGCGGTGCTCTGCCCGGTGCTGGTCTATCCCGTGGGCATGGGCCTCAACGGTTCCGCCGTGGCGAACGTGATCGCCCAGACCATCTCCGGCGTGCTCTTCGCCGCGGCACTGGTGTCCGAGCGGGTGGCCCTGCGACCCCGTCCGCGGGTCATCGGCCAGCAACTCGTACTCAGCCGCGACCTTTTGATCCGGGGCCTGGCGTTCCAGGCCAGCTTCCTGTCCGCGACGGCGGTCGCCGCCCGGTTCGGCGCCGCCGCGGTCGGTGCCCACCAGATCGCGGTACAACTCTGGTTCTTCGCGGCGCTGGTGCTCGACGCGCTGGCGATCGCCGCGCAGGCGCTGGTCGGTGCCGCGCTCGGGGCCGGCGACGCGGTGGCGGCGAGCACCCTGGCCAAGCGGATCGGTCGGTTCGGTGCGGTCTGCGGGGCGGCATTCGCCGTGCTGGCCGCGGCCGGTGCGGGCGTGGTGCCGACCTGGTTCAGCTCCGATCCGGCGGTGCACGAGCAGGCGTTGGTGGCCTGGCCCTGGTTCGTCGTCATGCTGCCGCTGGCCGGGGTGGTGTTCGCCCTCGACGGTGTCCTGATCGGTGCCGGTGACATCCGTTATCTGCGAAATCTGACAGTGGTCGGCGCCCTCGGCGGATTTCTCCCCGCGATCTGGCTCTCCCACGCCTTCGCGCTCGGCCTCGGCGGCATCTGGGCGGGTCTGTTGCTGTTCGTCGTGATCCGGCTGATCGGCCTGCTGCTGCGTCTGCGCAGCGGCGCCTGGGCGGTCACCGGGGCGGTCCGCACCGAAGGTCGCGCGCGAACCGCCACCTGATCCCCTTCCGGGTCGGTCGGATCGGGCCGCCTGCAGGGGTCAGATCTGGCCGTAGAGGGCGTAGACCAGCAGCACCAGGGCCATCACCACGACCCAGGAGACGACCATGGCGACCAGCTTGAAGGCGGTCGGATAGCGCTGGTAGAGGCGGTCCCGGTCCTGCCAGGCCCACCAGCGGCGGCGCAGCCGGTCCGCGCCGGGCAGCGCGGCGAACGCCTGGCCGACCCGAACACCCAGGGTGCGCCTCGGCGGTGGCGGATCGAGCATCCAGGCGGGCAGCGTGCTCGCCTGTCGAGGCGTACGCAGGCGGATCGTCTCATCCGTGGCGGGCTGCTCGGTGGGTGTGCCGTCCCTGGTCATCTCGGTCTCCCCGTGGTCGGCGGCACCGGGTCGGCCGACGCCGCTGTCAGCCCATCGTCACAGTCGGGTTCCATGCCGTAAATCCGGTTTCGGAGGGCCGGTCGTCCGCTGCCGAGCGCGCCGGGTCGATCTGGCAGGCTTGCACGTCGTGAGCACAGACGGTCTGATCGTGGTGGACAAGCCGGGCGGCATGACGTCGCACGATGTGGTGGCGCGGCTGCGCCGCCTCGCGCGTACCCGGCGGGTGGGCCACGGCGGCACCCTCGATCCGATGGCCACCGGCGTGCTGGTGATCGGGGTGGGGCGGGCGACCCGCCTGCTGACGTACGTGATCGGCGCCGACAAGACCTATGCCGCCACCATCCGGTTGGGGCAGTCCACGGTCACCGACGACGCGGAAGGCGACGTGATCTCCACCGCACCCGCCGGTGAGCTGACCGACGAGGCGATCCGCGCCGCCCTGGGGGCGCTGGCCGGCGAGATCGACCAGGTGCCGAGCGCGGTCAGCGCCATCAAGATCAATGGGCAGCGGGCGTACAAGCGGGTCCGGGACGGCGAGGCCGTCGACCTGCCCGCCCGGCGGGTCACCGTGTCCCGGCTGGACGTCCTGGCGATCCGACGCGACCAGCCCGACCTGGTGGACGTCGACGTCGAGGTGGCCTGCTCGACCGGCACGTACATTCGGGCGATCGCCCGGGACGCGGGCCTGGCGCTACGGGTCGGCGGGCACCTCACCGCCCTGCGGCGTACCGCTGTGGGCGGTTTCACCCTGGCCGAGGCGGCCACCCTCGACGAGCTGGAGCAGCGGGCGCCCGAGGTGGTCGATCTGCCGCTGGCGGCGGCGGCCGCCCGGTTCTTCACCCGCCGGGACGCCAGCCCGGACGAGGCGAAGGTGCTCTCCCACGGCGGACCACTCGACGCGGTCGGCCACCCGGGGCCGTACGCGGTCTTCGACCCCGCCGGCCAGCTGATCGCTATCGTCAGCGAGCGGGCCGGCCGGGCCCGCGCCGAGATCGTGCTCGCCCCGGCGTGACAGCGGCCGGTGCCCGGGGTGGGACACCGGCCATACCGGCGACAGGAAAGGATCAGCATGCAGCGGTGGCGGGGGTACGACGCGGCGCCGGGGGGCTGGGGACGCGCGGTCGTCACCATCGGTGTCTTCGACGGCGTGCACAAGGGCCACCAGGCCACCATCGGGTACGCCGTGGCCCGCGCCCGGGAGTTGGGCGTGCAGTCGGTCGTGGTCACGTTCGACCCGCACCCGGCGGAGGTGGTCCGGCCGGGCTCCCATCCGGCGGTGCTCACCGAGCCGGCCCGCAAGGCGGAGTTGATCGAGGCGCTCGGCGTCGACGTGCTCTGTGTGGTGCCGTTCACACCCGAGTTCTCCCGGCTGCCGGCCGAGGCGTTCGTCCACGACGTACTGGTCGAGCACCTGCACGCCGCGCTGGTGGTGGTGGGGGACAACTTCCGGTTCGGGCACCGGGCGGCCGGGGACGTGGCGCTGCTGGAGCAGCTCGGTCGTACCTTCGGCTTCGCCGTGGAGAGCGCCCCGCTGGTGGCCGAGGCCGGCACGGTCTTCTCCTCGACGTACATCCGCTCCTGCGTGGATGCCGGCGACGTCACGGCGGCGGCCAGCGCGTTGGGCCGGCCGCACCGGCTGGAGGGCGTGGTGGTCCGGGGCGACCAGCGCGGCCGCGAGCTGGGCTTCCCGACCGCGAACCTGCTCTGCCACCGGTACGCCGCGATTCCCGCCGACGGCATCTACGCCGCCCGGCTGATCCGGCGCGGCGGACAGGAGCCGCTGGGCGCGGCCGTCTCGATCGGCACCAACCCGACCTTCTCCGGGCGGGAACGTCGGGTCGAGGCGTACGCGCTGGACTTCACCGGCGACCTGTACGGCGAGCGGCTGGCCCTGGACTTCGTGGCGCATCTGCGGGGGCAGATCCGCTTCGACGGGATCGAACCGCTGGTGGCCCAGATCGCCCAGGACGTCGAGCGGACCCGCCGGGCGCTGGACTGACCCGCCGGGCGCTGCAGTGAGTGGCCTCATCCGGGCGATCGGGACGAGGTGCTGGTAGGCTGGCGGAGACGTCGGCTGACCGACGTGAGTCCTCGCATGTCTGCTCGACGCCGCGGATGCGAGGACGGTCCGGAAAAGGTGCCCAGCCTGTAGCAATTCAGCCTGGCCCGCACGGACTGCATCGACAACCCACTGAAACAGGGAGAACATGGCGCTCGACCAGCAGGCAAAGGCCAAGATCCGCGAGGAGTACGCGACCGCCGAGGGTGACACCGGGTCGCCGGAGGTTCAGGTCGCGGTCCTCACCAAGCGGATCGCCGATCTCACCGAGCACCTGAAGGTGCACAAGCACGACCACCACAGCCGCCGTGGGCTGCTGCTGCTGGTCGGCCGCCGCCGTCGGCTGCTCAACTACGTGCAGAAGAAGGACATCAACCGCTACCGGTCGCTCATCGAGCGGCTCGGCCTGCGCCGGTGACGTGAGACGGGGGAGTGGCCACCGGGCCGCTCCCCCGTCGGCGTCCCAACTCGAGACACGGGCTGCGAGCACCCAGACAGGGGAGCCGTCGGCGTACCGGTCTCCGGTAGTGGCCTCCGGGCCTCCGGCATCTCGTCGGTGGTCCCGGGCGCTTCGATCGAAGACCGGCCGTCGGTACAGCTCCCGCTCGTGGCCCCCCGATGCGAAGGAGCATTGCCGCACCATGACCGAGACCAAACTCGGCACCGAATCCCGCACCGCCGTGATCGACAACGGGTCCTTCGGCACCCGCGAGATCACGTTCTCCACCGGTCGGCTGGCCCGACAGGCCGCCGGCTCCGTCGTCGCCCAGCTCGGCGAGACGGTCGTCCTCTCCGCCACCACCGCCGGCAAGCAGCCGAAGGAGCAGTTCGACTTCTTCCCGCTGACCGTCGACGTCGAGGAGCGGATGTACGCCGCGGGCCGCATCCCCGGCTCGTTCTTCCGTCGCGAGGGCCGTCCCAGCGAGGACGCCATCCTCACCTGCCGCCTG
The DNA here is from genome assembly GCF_016774385.1 of Micromonospora fiedleri. Lineage (NCBI taxonomy): Bacteria > Bacillati > Actinomycetota > Actinomycetes > Micromonosporales > Micromonosporaceae > Micromonospora > Micromonospora fiedleri. The sequence continues at coordinate 286,242 of NZ_JAETXL010000001.1, read as the reverse complement.
ATCGACCGTCCGCTGCGCCCGTCCTTCGTCAAGGGCCTGCGCAACGAGGTCCAGGTCGTCGAGACGATCCTCGCGCTCGACCCGCAGCACCCGTACGACGTGGTGGCGATCAACGCCGCCTCGATGTCGACCAAGCTGTCCGGCCTGCCGTTCTCCGGCCCGATCGGGGCGACCCGGATGGCGCACGTCGACGGCCAGTGGGTCGCCTTCCCGACCCACGAGGAGCTGAGCCGCGCCACCTTCGACATGGTGGTGGCCGGTCGGGCCCTGGCCGACGGCGACGTCGCGATCATGATGGTCGAGGCCGAGGCCACCGAGCACACCGTCAAGCTGGTCGCCGACGGTGCCCCGGCCCCCACCGAGGAGGTCGTGGCCAGCGGCCTGGAGGCCGCCAAGCCGGCCATCCGTGAGCTGTGCCGGGCGCAGAGCGAGCTGGCCGAGGTCGCCGCCAAGCCGGTCGCCGAGTTCCCGGTCTTCCTGGACTACCAGGACGACGCGTACGACGCCGTCGCCGAGTTCGCTCGCGGCGACGTCGCCGAGGCCCTCCAGATCGCCGGCAAGGCGGACCGCGAGGAAGCCCTGGACGCGATCAAGTCCCGCCTGGTGGAGGAGCTCGGCCCGCGCTTCGAGGGCCGGGAGAAGGAGCTGTCGGCTGCCTTCCGCTCGCTGACCAAGTCCGAGGTGCGTAACCGGGTACTGCGTGAGCAGGTCCGCATCGACGGGCGTGGCCCGCGCGACATCCGGCCGCTGAACGCCGAGGTCGGCGTGCTGCCCCGGGTGCACGGCTCGGCGCTGTTCGAGCGCGGCGAGACGCAGATCCTCGGCGTCACCACGCTCAACATGCTGCGCATGGAGCAGGCGCTGGACACCCTCTCCCCGGAGAAGTCCAAGCGCTACATGCACAACTACAACTTCCCGCCGTACTCGACCGGTGAGACCGGCCGGGTCGGCTCGCCGAAGCGTCGCGAGATCGGCCACGGCGCGCTCGCGGAGCGGGCGCTGATCCCGGTGCTGCCCTCGCGCGAGGAGTTCCCGTACGCCATCCGCCAGGTCTCCGAGGCGCTCGGCTCCAACGGCTCCACCTCGATGGGCTCGGTCTGCGCCTCGACGCTGGGTCTGCTCAGCGCCGGTGTGCCGCTGAAGGCGCCGGTGGCCGGCATCGCCATGGGCCTCATCTCCGACGAGGTCGACGGCAAGACCCAGTACGTGACGCTCACCGACATCCTCGGTGCCGAGGACGCCTTCGGTGACATGGACTTCAAGGTCGCCGGCACCCGGGACTTCGTCACCGCGTTGCAGCTCGACACCAAGCTCGACGGCATCCCGTCCGACGTGCTGGCCGCCGCGCTCCAGCAGGCCCACGAGGCCCGGCAGACCATCCTCGACGTGATGCAGCGGGCCATCGAGGCTCCGGCCGAGATGTCCGACTACGCGCCGCGGGTCACCACGGTGAAGATCCCGGTCGACAAGATCGGCATGGTGATCGGCCCGAAGGGTCAGACCATCAACGCCATCCAGGACGAGACCGGCGCCGAGATCTCCATCGAGGACGACGGCACGATCTACGTCGGCGCCACCAACGGCCCGTCGGCGCAGGCGGCGGTCGAGCGGATCAACGCGATCGCCAACCCGACCATGCCGAAGGCCGGTGACCGGTTCCTCGGCACCGTGGTCAAGACCGCACCGTTCGGCGCGTTCATCTCGCTGCTGCCGGGTCGTGACGGCCTGCTGCACATCTCCAAGGTGGGCGACGGCAAGCGGGTCGAGAAGGTCGAGGACTTCCTCAACGTCGGCGACCGGGTCGAGGTCGAGATCGCCGACATCGACCAGCGCGGCAAGATCTACCTGGACAAGGTCCGTCCCGAGGGCGCCGAGGAGCCGGCTCCCGCCGAGGCGGGCGGCGAGCGGCCGGCCAGCCGTGGTGACCGGGGCGACCGTGCCCCGCGCGACCGTGGCGACCGCGGTGGCGACCGCGGTGGCGACCGTGGCGGCCGTGGCCCGGAGCGGGGCGAGGGCGGCGAAGGTGGCGGCGATTCCCGGCCGCGCCGGCGCACCCGGCACAGCTGATCTCCCACCCGTACTGATGCACTGACCGGCCGGGCGACTCTGTCGCCCGGCCGGTTCGTCACCGTCCACCCTCGTCGTACTGGAAGCAGGTTGCCGTGAGTCGTACCCGGCGTTCGTTCCCGTCCGTGGCTCGCCCGGGGGCGACGCCGCCCGGCACCGCCCGGCACGCCGTCGGCACCATCCGGTCGGCCGGCGGCTCGACCCGGGCCGTCACCCGGACGCTGAGTGAGGACCCCCTGGGGGGTACGGTGCGCCGCACCGTGCTGCCCAGCGGGCTGCGGGTGCTGACCGAGGCGATCCCGGCGATGCGCAGCGTCTCGTTCGGCATCTGGGTCGCGGTCGGTTCGCGGGACGAGACCGGGCCCACGGCCGGCGCCGCGCACTTCCTGGAACACCTGCTGTTCAAGGGCACCCACAAGCGGGGCGCGCTGGAGATCTCCTCGTCGATCGAGGCGGTGGGCGGCGAGACCAACGCCTTCACCACGAAGGAGTACACCTGCTACTACGCCCGGGTGCTCGACGAGGACCTGCCGCTGGCCATCGACGTGATGTGTGACCTGGTCGCCGACTCGGTGCTGGAACCGGCCGACGTGGAGACCGAGCGGGGCGTGATCCTCGAAGAGATCGCCATGCACGACGACGAGCCGGGCGACGAGGTGCACGACCTGTTCGCCCGGGCCGTCTACGGCGACCATCCGCTGGGTCGGCTGATCTCCGGCACCTCGGACACGGTCACCCCGATGACCCGCCGCCAGATCCAGACCTTCTACCGGCGTCGGTACGTCGCGCCGCAGATCGTCATCGCCGCCGCCGGCAACCTCGACCACGCCGCCGTGGTCCGGCTGGTCCGGCAGGCGCTGCGCGGCACCCCGCTGGACACCGACCCGGCGTCGCCCGCGCCGCACCGACCGGCCACCCCGGCGGTACGCACCCGGGCCGCCAGCACTGTGGTGCAGGTGAAGGAGACCGAGCAGGCGCACGTCGTGCTCGGCTGCCCGGCCATCGACCGGCTCGACGAGCGGCGCTTCGCCCTCGGCGTACTGAACAACGTGCTCGGCGGCGGCATGTCCAGCCGGCTGTTCCAGGAGATCCGGGAGCAGCGAGGGCTGGCCTACTCGGTCTACTCCTACGCCAGCCAGTACGCCGACAGTGGACTGTTCGGTGTCTACGCCGGGTGTGCGCCCGGGCGGGTCGACGAGGTGCTGGAGCTGACTCGCGCCGAACTGGCGCGTACCGCCGAACAGGGCATCACCGAGGCCGAGCTGGCCCGGGGCAAGGGGATGAGCAAGGGTTCGTTCGTGCTCGGCCTGGAGGACACCGGCTCGCGGATGAGTCGACTGGCCAAGGGTGAGCTGCTCTACGGCAACCTGATGCCGGTCAACGAACTGCTCGACCGGGTCGACTCGGTCACCCTGGACGACGTCAACACCCTCGCCGCCGACCTGCTCGCCCGACCCATGTCCCTGGCAGTCGTCGGCCCCTTCGCCAACCGCACCTTCTGACCGCCCGCCCCGCCTGACCGCCCGCCCCGCCTGACCGCCCTTGTCGGGGCGGCTCGGCCTCGGTGTTGCGCGGTGATCGACTCCGTTACGGCGCGATGGGGGTAACCCGGCCGGGCGGATACCGCCGTTGCGGGGTAACGGAGCCGATCATGCCCGATCTCCCGCCTCTGCGGCTGCCCGGACGGCCTGTTGGGATAGGTTGTGCCGCGTGACTGACGAGCGGGAAAAGGGTGGGCCGATCCGGGTCGGCGTGCTGGGTGCGCGGGGCCGGATGGGTGCCGAGGTGTGCAAGGCCGTCGACGCCGCTGCCGACACGACGCTGGTGGCGGCGGTGGACCAGGGCGACGAGCTGGCTGCTGTCGCGGACGCCGGTGCGCAGGTGGTGGTCGACTTCACCACCCCGGGTGTGGTCATGGACAACCTGCGCTGGTGCATCGAGCAGGGCATCCACGCGGTGGTCGGCACCACGGGCTTCACCGAGCAGCGCCTCGACCAGGTGCGCGACTGGTTGGCCGGCAAGCCGGGCGTGGGCGTGGTGATCGCCCCGAACTTCGGCATCGGCGCCGTACTGATGATGCAGTTCGCGGCCCGCGCGGCCCGGCACTTCGAGTCCGTCGAGATCATCGAGCAGCATCATCCGCGCAAGCTCGACGCGCCCAGTGGCACCGCCACCCACACCGCCCGTCTGATCGCCGCGGCCCGCGCCGAGGCCGGCCTGGGCCCGGTGCCGGACGCCACCGCCGACGAGGTCGCCGGTGCCCGGGGCGCCGACATCGACGGGGTACGCGTGCACGCCGTTCGTGCCACCGGGCTGGTCGCCCACCAGGAGGTGCTCTTCGGCACCACCGGTGAGACGTTGACCATCCGGCACGACTCGTACGACCGGGTCTCGTTCATGCCCGGCGTGCTGGTCGCGGTCCGCGCGGTCGGCAACCGCCCCGGCCTGACCGTCGGCCTGGACCCGCTGCTCGATTGACCGCCCTCCAGGAGCAGGCCGGGCCACCCGGCTTGCTCCTGGACGCGGGCCACCCGGCCTGGCAGGGGCCGGCACCGGACGACCGGCGTCAGACAAGCGCGGCAGGACCGGTCAGGTGGCGTCGGTCGGCTCGGTGGGGACGGCGACGTGCAGGCGGAGCTGGGGGACCAGCATGTCGTCCACGTCCAGCGCCCGGCCCGCGCCGTCGGGTTCCCAGCCGGCCGCGGTGAGGAACTTGCGGGACGCCTGGTCGCCCTCGAACACCCAGGCCAGCGCCGTGCTGAAGCCGGATTCGCGCCACAGGTCGACGCTGGCGGCCAGCAGCCGGCTGCCGTGTCCACGGCGGCCCCACCGGGGCTCGACCAGCAGGTCGGTCACCGCGACCACGTCCGGGCCGAGGGCCTCGGCCGGCTCGTTCGGGGCCAGCGCCTCGGCGTCGACCGGACCGGAGGCGGCGAAGCCCACCAGATACGATTGCTCGGCCTGCTCGACGGCGACCAGTACCCGATGGTTCTCGCTGGGCGGTTGGCGTACCGCAGCCTCCCAGCGTTGGGCGAGCAACGCCTCGTCGAGGTTGGCCAGCACGTGCCGGGGCAGCAGTCGCCGGTAGGCGACCCGCCACGTGGCGAGCTGGATGCGTGCGATCTCGCCGGCGTCCTCGGGACGCGCCGGGCGGACAAACCCGAGAGCCATGGGACGACAGCCTACGCAGGGTGAGGGAGGCGACGGTGGCGCAGGGTGCCAGGCGGACGGTCGGACAGATCGTCGTCGTGGTCGTGCTCGCCGTCGCGGTGGCCGCCTTCCTGTCCGTGGCCGCGGCCCGACACGGCTTCTTCGACCTTCAGGTCTACCGGGGGGCGTTGGTCTGGTGGGCCCGCGACGGCGGGGAACTCTACGACTACCTGCGCCCCGGCACCCAGTACGGCTTCACCTATCCGCCGTTCGCCGCGTTGCTGATGCTGCCGATGGCGTACCTGCCCTGGCATGCGGCGATCGTGGTGAGCGTGGCCGCCGGCGTGGCGACCAGCGCGGTGTTGATCTGGTGGCTGCTCGACCCGGTGTCGCGCCGGGCCGGCTGGAACCGCTGGTTCGCCTTCGCGGTGGCGCTCTGCCTCGCCGCCGCGTTCGAGCCGATGCGCGAGACCATCAACTTCGGCCAGGTCAACACGCTGCTGTTGTTCCTGGTCGCGGTGGACCTGCTGCGGCTGCTGCCGGGCGGCAGCCGGTGGGCCGGCATCGGCATCGGCCTGGCCACCGCGATCAAGCTCACGCCGGGCATCTTCATCGTCTACCTGATGGTGACCGGCCGCATCCGGGCCGCGGTCACCGCCGTCGCCGCCGCGACCGGTGCGACGGTGCTCGCCGCAGCGCTGTTCCCGGACGCCTCCCGGGAGTTCTGGACCACCGCGCTGTGGAACACCGGCCGGGTCGGTGAGCTGGCGTTCGTCTCCAACCAGTCGCTGCGTGGCGTGGTGGCCCGGCTCGACCCGACCAGCCCCAGCACGCTGGCCTGGCTGGCGCTGGTGGCGGCGACGGTGGCGCTGTGGGTGTGGCGGTCCCGTGCCGCCGTGTCCGCCGGGAACGAGACCGCCGGCCTGGCCCTGACCGGCGCGGTGATGTGCCTGGTCAGCCCGGTCACCTGGGTGCACCACCTGGTCTGGCTGCTGCCGGCGCTGCTGCTGCTGGTCGAGGGCGGTGTGGCCGCGCCGTCGCGCAGCCGCCGACGCCGCCTCCTGCTGGCCGGCGCGATCGTCGGGTACGGCTTCCTGATCAGCCGGATCGTCTGGGCGTGGGAGAGGGACTTCACCGGGCTGGACGGGTTCGTGTTCAGCAACACCTACGTGTGGATCAGCCTGGCGCTGCTGGCTTTCCTGCCGGTACGCCGAGCCGTCCGGGTCGACGGGCCACCGGCCTCAGTCGTCGAGCCGTCCGGTGTAGCGCAGCTCGACCAGGCCGAGCGGCGTACGCCCGCCGGACAGTGGCACCTGATAGGTCGACCGCTCACCGTCCGGTGACAGCCCGGCCCGCTCGTAGAACCGGCGGGCCCGATGGTTGTCCGCCAGCACCCAGACCCGGTACTGCGTCCAGCCCCGATCACGCAGGCCGGCCCGGGCCGCCGCGAAGAGCGCCTTCGCGGTGCCGTCACCCCAGTGCTCGGGTGCCACGTAAATCGCCACCACCTCGCCGTACGTCGGGTCGAGGTCGCCCCGGTCCTGGTTGTTGCGGTACGGCCCGAAGGTGGTGAACCCGGCCAGCACGCCGTCGATCTCGGCGAGCAGGGTGGTGAAGGGGTGCTCCGGTTCGGCGGTGCCGAGATCACGGCGGCGTTGTGCCCAGGCCACCGGGTTGAGCCGAGCCAGCACCTCGTCCGGCATGATCCCCGCGTACCCGGCCCGCCATCCGCTGATGTGCACCCGGGCGATCGCCTCGGCGTCGGTGGCCTGCTCGCGGCGGATGGTCGGCATGACTGCCGTTCTACGCGGCCGACGACGGCAGGTCCAGCGTGGCGCACGAGTGTCATACGGCTGACGTAGCCTGCCTGCGATGGCCGCACCGGAATCGCTCTCGCTCGCCCAGGCCCGACGCATCGCGCTGGCCGCCCAGGGCTTCGCCGACCCCCTGCCCACCGGGGCACCGACCCGCCGGCACCTGCGTCGGGTGCTCGACCGGGTCGGCCTGATCCAGATGGATTCGGTGAACGTGCTGCAACGGGCGCACTACCTGCCGCTCTACAGCCGGATCGGGCCCTACCCGACGTCGTTGCTCGACTCGGCCGCCTACCGAGCGCCCCGTGAGCTGTTCGAATACTGGGCCCACGAGGCGTCGCTGGTGCCCGTCGGGCTGCATCCGACGCTGCGCTGGCGGATGGCCCGGGCGCACGACGACGCCTGGGGCGGCATGCGGGGCATCGCGCAGGAACAGCCGCAGCTGGTGGCCTGGGTCCGCGACGAGGTGGCTGCCCGGGGGCCGCTGACCGCCGCCGAGATCGAGCACGACGCGCCCCGGACGACCGGCAACTGGGGGTGGAACTGGTCGGCGGTCAAGCAGGCCCTGGAGTTCCTCTTCTGGGCCGGTGAGGTCTGCGCCGCCACCCGCACCACGTCCTTCGCCCGCCGCTACGACCTGCCCGAACGGGTGCTGCCGGCCGAGGTGCTGGCCGCGCCGACGCCGACCGCGGCCGAGGCGTACCGGACCCTGGTCGGCATCGCCGCCCGGTCGCTCGGGGTGGCCGCCGAGCCGGAGCTGCGCGACTACTTCCGGCTGCCGGTGGCCGGGGCTCGGCAGGCCATCGCCGAGCTGGTCGAGGCGGGGGAGCTGAGACCGGTCACGGTGCAGGGCTGGCGGCATCCGGCCTGGCTGCACGCCGACGCCCGGCTACCTCGGTGGGTACGCGGCAACACGCTGGTCAGCCCCTTCGACCCGCTGATCTGGGAACGCGCCCGTGCCGAGCGGCTGTTCGACTTCAGCTACCGCATCGAGATCTACGTGCCGGCGGCGAAGCGGGTGCACGGCTACTACGTGCTGCCGTTCCGGCAGGGTGAACGCTTCACCGCCCGGGTCGACCTGAAGGCCGACCGCAAGGCCGGCGTGCTGCTGGTGCCGGCTGCCTGGGTCGAGCCGGGCGCCGACCCGGGGGAGACCGCCGTGGCGCTGGCCGCCGAGCTGTACCGTCTGGCCGGCTGGCTGGGCCTGGACGCGGTGGCGCCGCCGGCCGCCGGTGACCTCGCCGCCCCGCTGGCCGCCGCCCTGCTGGGCGTGTCCGGTGTACGGTGAGGCTCGTGACGAGCGTTGACCAGCCGCCCGCCCAGCCGCACCAGCCGAGCGGCGAACCAACCCCCACCGCACCCGGTGCCCCATCGGGCAACGCCGCGCCGAGCGGTGTCGGGCAGGCCGCTGCCGCACCCGGTGCTGTCGGGCTGGGCGAAGCGGGGCCGACCCCTGCCGGGGCGGACGGAGCCTGGCCGGGCGGTGTCGCGCCGGGCGGTGTCGCGCCGGGCGGTGTCGCGCCGGGCGCTGGTGCGCCGCATGGTGTGGGGCCGGGTGAGTGGCCGCAGGGATATCCGGGCGGCTATCCGGTGGTCGAGTCGGATCGGCTGTCCCGGTGGGTCGCGCGGCTGCACGCTCGTACGCCCCGCTGGGTGGTGCCGTTGGCCGCGCTCGGCTGCGTCGGCGCGGGCATCGGCTACACCCTGATCAGCGACCCCACCCGGTCGGCGCCGGACGCCCTGCCGAGCTGCCTGCTCAAGCTGACCACCGGGCTGGACTGTCCGGGCTGTGGTGGCACCCGCGCGCTGTGGTACGTGCTGCACGCCGACCTGCCCGCCGCCGCCCGGCACCATTTCCTCTTCGTCTTCGCGCTGCCCTTCCTGGCGTACTTCTTCATCGCCTGGGCCGGCAAGCAGGCGTTCGGTTGGCGACTGCCGGAGCTGCGCGTCGGCCCCAAGGCGGTCGGCGTCTTCCTCGCCGCCTGGCTCGCCTTCTCCATAGCCCGCAACCTCCCCTGGTACCCCTTCACCACCCTCTACGTCTAACCCCACCCCTCCCCACCCTCCCCGCGCCCTCCCGCACCCCTCCCTGCCCCGCGATCTTGCAGTTGTGGTCGCGGCATAAGGGGTGAAGGGTGCATCTCGGCGACCGTAAGTGCAAGATCGCGGAGTGGTGGGTGGGGTAGGGGAGGGTGTGGGGGTGGGGGAGGGGTGGGGTTAGAGTCGCGGAATGCCGGAGATGGTGCAGCCCCAGGTCAGGTTGATCGCGTGGACTCATTTTGAGCCGCCGCAGGACGTGCCGTGGTCGACGGACGCGGACGGCGGGCAGGCGCTCGCGGAGTTCGCCGGGCGGGCCTGTTACCAGAGCTGGAAGAAGCCGAACCCGGCCACCGCCACCAACGCCGGTTACCTCGCGCACATCCTGGAGGTCGGGCACCTCTCCGTGCTGGAGCACGGGTCGGTCAGCTTCTACTTCACCGGGGTGTCCCGTTCGTTCACTCACGAGCTGATCCGGCACCGGCACTTCTCGTACTCGCAGCTGTCCCAGCGGTACGTGCCGGAGCGGGACGCGGCGATGGTCGAGCCGCGGGTGATCGCCGAGGACCCGGAGCTGCACAAGCGGTTCGTCGAGGCCGCCGAGGCGAGCGTACGGGCCTACAACGAGCTGCTGGAGGGGCTGGAGCGGCACTTCGTCGACGAGCCCAACCCGACGCTGCGGCGCAAGCAGGCACGTCAGGCGGCCCGGGCGGTGCTGCCGAACGCCACCGAGACCCGCATCGTGGTGAGCGGCAACTACCGCGCCTGGCGGCACTTCATCGCGATGCGGGCCACCGAGCACGCCGACGTGGAGATCCGCGAGCTGGCGGTGGAGTGCCTGCGGCAGTTGCAGCGGGTCGCGCCGAACGTCTTCGCCGACTTCGTCATCTCGACCCTGCCCGACGGCACCGAGGTCGCGGCGAGCCCGCTCGCCGAGCAGTCCTGATCGGGTTCCGGGCGCTGCCCGCCCAGGGCGCATGCCACCCTTCCCCGGCAGTCCTCCAGTCGCTGTCCGATAGGTTGTCACCATGACGCACGACCACGTTGACGCCCCGGCACGGGCGGTGTCCCGCCCCTTCGGCCGGGTGATCACCGCCATGGTGACCCCGTTCACCGCCGAGGGCACGCTCGACCTGGACGGCGCCGCGCGGCTGGCGAACCATCTCGTCGCGGAGCAGGGCAACGACGCGCTGGTGATCAACGGCACCACCGGCGAGTCGCCGACCACCACGGAGGTCGAGAAGGAACAGCTGATCCGTACCGTGGTGGAGGCCGTGGGGGACCGGGCGCGGGTGCTGGCCGGGGTGGGCACCAACGACACCCGGCACACCATCGAGCTGGCCGCCTCGGCGGAGAAGGCCGGTGCGCACGGGCTGCTGGTGGTCACCCCGTACTACAACAAGCCGCCCCAGGCAGGGCTGCTGCGACACTTCACCGCGGTGGCCGACGCCACCGGGCTGCCGGTGATGCTGTACGACATCCCGCACCGCTCCGGGGTGCCGATCGAGACCGAGACCCTGGTCCGGCTCGCCGAGCACGGCCGCATCGTCGCGGTGAAGGACGCCAAGGGCGACCTGACCGCCACCAGTTGGGTGACCAGCCGTACGGACCTGGCGTACTACAGTGGCGAGGACTCGCTCACGCTGCCCGCGTTGGCCGTCGGTGCCGTCGGCGTGGTCGGCACCTCCACGCACTTCAGCGGCGCGGACACCAAGCGGATGATCGAGGCGTACGACGCAGGGGACATGTCGACCGCGTTGACGCTGCACCGTCGACTGCTGCCGCTGTTCACCGGGATCTTCCGTACCCAGGGCACCATCCTGGTCAAGGCCGGCCTGACCGTGCAGGGCCTACCGGCCGGCCCGGTCCGCTCGCCGTTGGTGGACGCCACCGAGGACCAGGTGGCTCAGCTGCGCGCCGACTGCGCAGCAGCGGGCCTACCACTTCCCGAATGATCAAACGACCGGACGGACGCCGGGTGACGGCGTCACAGAATGAGGTGAGCGCGTGACCGAGGCGCACAACGAGGAGGCTCAACTTCCCCCGCCGCTGCCGGAGGGCGGATTGCGGATCATCCCGCTCGGTGGGCTCGGCGCCATCGGTCGGAACATGACCGTCTTCGAGTTCGACGGGAAGTTGCTGGTCGTCGACTGTGGGGTGCTCTTCCCCGATGTGGAGCAGCCCGGCGTCGACCTGATCCTGCCCGACTTCGGGCCCATCCTCGACCGGCTCGACGACATCCAGGCGATCGTGCTGACCCATGGCCACGAGGACCACATCGGTGCCGTGCCGTACCTGCTCGCGCACAAGGCCGACATTCCCCTGGTCGGCTCGCAGTTCACCCTGGCGCTGGTCGAGGCGAAGCTGGCCGAGCGGCGGATCCAGCCGTACACGTTGACGGTGCGTGAGGGCGGCCGGGAGCGGCTCGGCCCGTTCGAGTGTGAGTTCTTCGCCGTCAACCACTCGATCCCGGACGCGCTGGCGGTGGCCATCCGGACGCCGGCCGGGCTGGTGCTGCACACCGGCGACTTCAAGATGGACCAGCTTCCGCTGGACGGGCGGATCACCGACCTGGCCGGGTTCGCGCGGCTCGGCGCCGAGGGTGTGGACCTGCTGCTGTCGGACTCCACCAACGCGGAGATCCCCGGCTTCGTCACGCCGGAACGGGAGATCGGCCCGGTCCTCGACTCGATCTTCGCCAAGGCCCGCGGCCGGATCATCGTCGCCTCGTTCGCCTCCCACGTGCATCGGGTGCAGCAGGTCTTCGACTCGGCGCTGGAGCACGGCCGCAAGGTCGCCCTGATCGGCCGGTCGATGGTGCGCAACATGGGCATCGCCCGCGACCTCGGCCTGCTGAACATCCCAGCCGGCCTGGTCGTCGGCCTGGACGAGGCGACCTCGATGCCGCCGGAGCAGATCGTGCTGATGTCCACCGGCTCGCAGGGCGAGCCGATGAGCGCCCTGGGCCGGATGGCCAGCGGCGATCACCGGCACATCACCATCGCCCCCGGCGACACCGTGGTGCTGGCCTCCTCGCTGGTGCCCGGCAACGAGACCTCGGTCTACCGGGTGATCAACCGCCTGGCCCGCGCCGGTGCCGTGGTGGTGCACAAGGACGTGGCCAAGGTGCACGTCTCCGGCCACGCCCCGGCCGGCGAACTGCTCTACCTGCTCAACGTCGTACGCCCGAGCAACCTGATGCCGGTGCACGGCGAGTGGCGGCACCTGCGGGCGCACGCGCGACTGGGCATCGAGTCCGGCGTCGCGCCGGACCGGGTGGTGCTCTGCGAGGACGGCGACGTGGTCGACCTGGTCGAGGGCCGAGCCAGCCTGGTCGGGCGGGTCAAGAGTCGGTACGTCTACGTCGACGGACTCGCCGTCGGTGACGTCAGCGAGTCGCTGCTCACCGAGCGGCGCATCCTCGGTGACGGTGGGTTCATCGCCGCCACCGTGGTGGTCGACTCGGTCACCGGCAAGGTGGTCGCCGGTCCCACCGTCTCCGCCAAGGGCTTCTCGGAGGACGCTGCGGCGTTCAACGCGGTGATCCCGCTGGTGACCGAGGCGCTGAACCGGGCCGCCGCGGAGGGGATCACCGATCCACACCAGCTTCAGCAGATCGTCCGTCGGACCGTGGGCCGCTGGGTCAACGACGCCTACCGGCGCCGGCCGATGATCGTGCCCACCGTCGTCGAAGTCTGAACCGTCCGGCGGTTCTGCCCGTACTCCGACCCGGCAGGCGTGCCCGCGCCCGCCGGGAGGAGCGTGGCGGATGGACTGCAGAAGATTGACAGCCATCGGTGTCGTGGTGGCCGCGGTGGGCGCGGCGGCGGCGGTGACGCTGCCGTCGTTCGCCGGTGACAACGGCGCGCCGCGGGTGCCGGCCGGTCAGGCGGTGGAGGGTGCCGACCCGCAGGTGGTCGAGGCGCTGCGCCGGGATCTGGGCCTCGACGAGACCCAGGTCGCGGCCCGGCTGAAGACCGAACGCTGGGCCAGCGGCGTGGTCGACCAACTCCGGACGGAGCTGGGGGCGGACTACGGCGGCAGCTGGCTCAGCGCCGACGGCAGTCAGTTGAACGTGGCGGTCGCCGACCCGGCCGAGGCGGCGCGGGTCCGCGCCACCGGGGCGGTGCCGAAGGTGGTCGAGCGTGGGGTCGGGCAGCTCGATGCGCTCAAGACCAGAATGGACCGCAGCGCCGCCCGCGCCCAGCAGGTCTCCGGCTGGTACGTCGACGTGGCCTCGAACAGCCTCGTGGTGCTCGCCCAGCCGGGCGCCGAGGCGGCCGGCTGGCGGTTCGTGGCCCGCGCCGGGGTGCCGCGCCAAGCGGTCCGGATGGCCACCGAGGAGCAACCGCGCCTCTTCGCCGATGTACGTGGCGGTGAGCCGTTCTTCGTCGGCGCGGGACGCTGCTCGGTCGGCTTCGCGGTGGTCGGCGGCTACGTCACCGCCGGGCACTGCGGCCGGGTCGGTGCCCGCACCTCCGGTGCCGACGGGGAGTTGCAGGGCGTCTTCCGGGCTTCCTCGTTCCCCGGCGACGACTGGGCCTTCGTGCAGGTCAACAGCAACACCCGGGTGCTGCCGGAGGTGACCGACTTCCGGGGCGGCATCGCCCGGGTCGCCGGCTCGCGGGAGGTGCCCGCCGGTTCGTCGATCTGCCGGTCCGGCTCCACCACCGGGGTCCGCTGCGGCACCGTGCAGGCCCGCAACGCCACCGTGCGCTACCCGGAAGGGCTGGTCAGCGGGCTGGTCCGGACCAACGTGTGCGCCGAACCCGGCGACTCCGGCGGCTCGTGGATCTCGGGCAACCAGGCCCAGGGCGTCACCTCCGGTGGCTCGGGTGACTGCGTCCGTGGCGGCACCACGTTCTACCAGCCGATCAACGAGATCCTGCAACGCAACAACCTGACCCTGCTCACCACGCAGAACTTCCGCGCCCTGAGCGGCCAGCGCTGATCTGCCGGGCCCGGCCGGCACGCCAGCCGGCCGGGCCCGCTCGCGGCTCGGGCCAGTGAGCGGCCCCGCCAGGCGCGTTCGTCGCGGCGGAAGCAGGCACGCGCCCGCGACGACAGGACCGCGTCCGAGCGCCGGCTGGGGTCAGGGCAGGGCGGCGACCGCCTCGGCGTACGCGACGCCGGTCCGTACCGCCGCGTCGACCAGGACTGTCACCTGGGCCGGGGCCACCCCGTACGCCAGGTCCGTGGCCACCTCACCGGCCAACACCAGCTCACCGTCACCGGGATCGTGCACGTACGCCTTGGGTAGCAGCCGGTCCCGGTTCCACGCGTTGCAGAAGGCGTACGCCTCGGCGCGGCGGGCCGTCGGCAGTCGACGGTCGGCGACCACCCGCGCGTGCAGCACGTCGCCGCGTTCCCCGGCCCGCCGGAACTGGATCACCGCGTCGCCCCAGCGCCCGAGCACGGTGCCGGCGCTGTCGAGGGCGTACCGGTCGCCCCGCCGATCCAGCACGGTGGTGATCATCGCCACGGAGAGCGCCGCCAACTCCTCCTCGGCGATGCTCCGGCGCTCGCCCGTCGCCCCGCCGCGCCCCCCGCCGTCCGACCAGGGCGCGCCCGCCGGCTCGTCGTCGTCCGCCAGTTCGCCGCCGTCCACCGGCCTGCCGTCCAGCGATACGTCATCGGCCGGTTCGTCGTCGAGGGCTTCGTCGTCGGCCGGCTCGTCGGCGGGGAGGGGCACCGGCGGGGCCGACGGTCGGTCGGCCAGCCAGGCGGCCATCCGGCCGGACTGGTGTCCGGTGCCGTTGCGGGCGTCGAAGCTGCCGGCCAACTCGGTGGCCACCGCGAGCAGTTCCGCACCGAGGGCCGCCACCGTGACCGTCGCGGCGGGCCGCCCGTGGTACGCCGGCCGGCGTACCGTCCGATCGCCGCGCTGCTCGACGGCCAGGGTGCAGACCAGCGCGCCCGCCGTGGCGAACTCCATCACGGCCAGGTCGTCGTGCGGCTGGTCGAGCCGGGGCAGCTGCTCGACGAGGATCTCCAGCCCACGGTCGAGGTGGCCGCCGAGCGCGCAGAACCGCAGATGGGTGGCGAGGTGGTCGAACCCGTCCGGGGCGACGCGGTGTCGACGGTACGACCGCACGTGCGCCTGCGCCGCCCGCTGCGCCGCGCCCGCCCGCAACCACGGCAGCAGCGCAGCCGCCAACGCGGCCTCCGGCTGGGCGGTGCACCCGACCGTACCGTCGAGCAGGGGTTCGACGGCGGCCAGCGCCTCGGCCCAGTCACCCCAGCCGGCGAGCAGTTCGGCCTGGCGTACCGGCAGGCAGTCGGGGCAGCCGGCGGCCGGGTCCGGGCCGGCGCTCCGCCACCGTTGCAGCCAGTGTCGGGCGGTGGGCTCGTCCCCGACGTGGTCGGCGATGCGGCAGCGCAGTTGGGCGACGAGGGCCTCGCCCTCGTGGCACGTCGGGTCGTCCAGCCCGTCCAGTACGGTCCGGGCCTGGTCGAGGCCGATGCGGGAGGTGCCGAGCAGGGCCTCCACGGCGTACCGCTGGTAGCGGCGCAGCGTCTCGTCGTCCGGGCCGACGGGGCGCGTGCCGTCGCCGGGGCGCTGCGGCCGGCGGGCCGTGTCGAGGCAGCGCCGGACGGGCTCGAAGAGCCGCCACCGTTGGCCGCCACGCAGGTGGGCCTCGACCAGTTCGGCCCAGGCGTCCATCGCGGACCCGGCATCGCCGGTGGCCTCGGCGCGGGCGGCGACCCGTTCCAGCTCGGCGATGCGCGCCTCGCCGTCGGGCATGTCACGCGCGTCGGCCAGCAGGTCGGCGGGGCCCCGGTCGGCCCGTCCGTCGCCCGGCGTCGCCATCCGTGGCCGGCTGCGGCGGCCGGTGGCCCACCCGCTCACCGGGGTGCCGTCCCGAGGATCTGCCCCACCTCGGTGGCCAGCCCGCAGCCGGTGACGATGCCCCGGTCGAGCAGGCGGTCCAGCTGGTGCGGTGTCACTCCCCGTTCCAGGTCGGTGATGACCTCGCCGCAGATCCGGGCCTGCCCGGCGTCGTCGACGTGCACGAACGCCTTCGGCCAGAACCGGTCCCGGTTCCAGCCGTTGCAGAACTCGTGCAGCCTCGGTACGAGTTCCACCGGGAAGGTGTGCGTGGCGACCGTACGGACCTGGAGCAGTTCTCCGAGGTCGCCGGCGCGCAGGAACCAGATGTGCGCCTCGGCCCATCGTCCGACCAGGTTGCCGCCGGCGTCGGTGGTGACCGCGTGACCCCGGTTGGCGAGCACCGCGGCGATCAGGTCGTGGGTCAACGGTCGTAGCGTGTCCGGATGCCCGGCCAGCGGGCCGTCCAGACCGTCGTCGTACTCCGGCGACGCCATCGGGCATCCCTTCGCCAGGCAAATATCACGGCAGCTGGCGGGGACCGCGTTGCGACACGCGGAGCCGACCAGGAAGACCGGCGTATCGCGGGACCCGCCGTTACGGTGATGCTATGGCGGGCCGTACCTCTCAGGCGAGCCGGCGACGCGGCGCGTCGCCGCGTGCTGGCGCGAACAGTCGTGCCCGTCAACCGGCGAAGAAGGCCGCCCCGGCGCGGCGTCGCACCACGTCGCGGGGCCCCGGTCCGGCCGCCTACGTCGGTCGTGCGGTCGGGGCACTGTGGATGGGCCTGGCCCACGGCGTCGGCTGGGCGGTACGCGCCGTCGGCCGGCAGGCCGCCTCGGCCCGTGACCTGGACCCGGAGCACCGCCGGGACGGCGCCGGGCTGCTGATGATCGGCCTCGCCCTGCTCAGCGCGGCAGCCCTGTGGTTCTCCGCCGCCGGGCCGGTCGGCGCCCGCCTGGCCGACACGGTCCGGCTCTTCCTCGGCGCCATCTCCGTGGTGGTGCCGGTGCTGCTCGGCATCGGTGCCTGGCGGCTGATGCGCCAGCCCGGCGACCCCGAGCACCGCGGCCGGGGCTGGATCGGCTGGGGTTCCATGCTGATCGCCACCGCCGCGATGCTGCACATCGGTCAGCAGCCGGGCGACCCGGGTGAGCGGGACTTCGCCGGTGGCCTGGTCGGCGCGGGTGTGGGCAGCGTGCTGGAACGGGCGGTCACCGCCTGGGTCGCGGTGCCCCTGCTGATCCTGCTGCTGGTGTTCGGCCTGCTCGTGGTCACCGCGACGCCGATCAACAAGATCCCTGAACGGCTCGGCCTGCTCGCCGGCAGCGTGATCGGCCAGACCGAACAGGACACCGACGAGCCGGCCGCCACGCCGGCCCGGCGACGCCCCGCGAAGCGGACCCCGCCGCCGCTCGACCCGGACGACTTCGACGACCCGGGCGATGTGGATCTCCAGGAGACCATCGTCCTGCCGCGCAAGCCGCCGTCGCGGGTGCCGGCCAGCCGTAAGCCGGCCGAGCCGCCGGAGCACTCGCCGGCACCCACCCGGGCCGAACAGCTCGCGCTGACCGGCCTGGCCGGCGACTACACCCTGCCACCGGCGAACATGCTCGGCAGCGGGGCCGCGCCGAAGACCCGCAGCAAGGCCAACGACGAGGTGATCGCCGCGCTCACCGGCGTCTTCGAACAGTTCGACGTGGACGCCGCGGTGACCGGCTTCACCCGGGGCCCGACGGTCACCCGCTACGAGGTCGAGCTGGGCCACGGCGTCAAGGTCGAGCGGATCACCCAGCTCTCCCGCAACATCGCGTACGCGGTGAAGTCGCCGGACGTCCGCATCCTCAGCCCGATCCCGGGCAAGAGCGCCGTCGGCGTGGAGATCCCGAACACCGACCCGGAGAATGTGGCCCTCGGCGACGTGCTGCGCTCCCGTGCCGCCACCAGCGATCACCATCCGATGGTGGTCGCCCTCGGCAAGGACATCGAGGGCGGCTACGTGGTGGCCAACCTGGCGAAGATGCCGCACATCCTGATCGCGG
Organism: Micromonospora fiedleri; assembly: GCF_016774385.1. Classification (NCBI taxonomy): domain Bacteria; kingdom Bacillati; phylum Actinomycetota; class Actinomycetes; order Micromonosporales; family Micromonosporaceae; genus Micromonospora; species Micromonospora fiedleri. The sequence continues at coordinate 268,303 of NZ_JAETXL010000001.1, read as the reverse complement.
GCGCCACCGGCGCTGGCAAGTCGAGCTGCCTCAACTCGTTGCTCGTGTCCATCCTGACCCGGGCCACGCCGGACGAGGTGCGGCTGCTGCTGATCGACCCGAAGCGGGTCGAGATGACCGGCTACGAGGGCATTCCGCACCTGGTCACGCCGATCGTGACGAACGCGAAGAAGGCTGCCGACTCGCTGGAGTGGGTGGTCCGCGAGATGGACATGCGCTACGACGACCTGGCGGCCAACGGCGTCCGGCACATCGACGACTTCAACCGCAAGGTGCGCAACGGTGAGATCAAGGCGCCGCCGGGCAGCGAGCGGGAGATCCGGCCGTACCCGTACCTGCTGGTGATCGTGGACGAGTTGGCCGATCTGATGATGGTCGCCCCCCGCGACGTGGAGGACTCCGTCGTCCGGATCACCCAGCTGGCCCGGGCCGCCGGCATCCACCTGGTGCTGGCCACCCAGCGGCCGAGCGTGGACGTGGTGACCGGCCTGATCAAGGCCAACGTGCCGTCCCGGCTGGCGTTTGCCACCTCGTCGCTGGCCGACTCCCGGGTCATCCTCGACCAGCCGGGCGCGGAGAAGCTGCTGGGCCGCGGCGACGGGCTGTTCCTGCCGATGGGCGCCTCCAAGCCGATCCGCATCCAGGGCGCCTGGGTCACCGAGCGCGAGATCAACGATGTGGTCAAGTTCTGCAAGGACCAGCGCGAACCGGAGTTCCGTCCGGACGTGCTTGCTCCCGCGCAGGACAGCAAGAAGAAGATCGACGAGGACATCGGCGACGACCTGGACCTGCTGGTGCAGGCGGTCGAGTTGGTGGTCACCTCGCAGTTCGGCTCGACCTCGATGCTCCAGCGCAAGCTGCGGGTCGGCTTCGCCAAGGCGGGCCGGCTGATGGACCTGATGGAGACCCGGGGGGTGGTCGGCCCCTCGGAGGGCTCCAAGGCCCGCGACGTGCTGGTCAAACCGGACGAGTTGGAAGAGGTCCTGGCGGGCCTGCGCGGCGACGAGGACTGACCGCTGGCAGCGGCCGACCGGCGGCGAGGGCCGCCGGCAGCGGCCGACCTTGCCGTAGACATGCCACGGGCCCGCCGCGTGCTGCGGCGGGCCCGTCGTGCTGGTGGCTCAGAGCGCGCTGAGGATCAACATGCTGAGCAGCATGGCGACCACGTTGGCGCCGGCGGCGTACCAGCCGAGTGGCTTGTCGCCGAGCACCGCGCCGACGACACCGAGGACCAGACCGATGACTCCGAAGAGGATCGGATTGAGCAGCAACGCGAGAACCGCGCACACGAAGCCCACGATGGTGCAGATGCGGGCGGCGCTGGTCGAACGAACGGTGCTGGTGGCCATGTCTGCCTCCGGATGGTGAGTCTGCGTCTGCCGTCCGGTCTCTACCCACTGGTGCGGTTCGTCACGCCCCCGGTGCCGAGGCTCAGTGGTAGATCTTCAGGCCGACCACTCCGGCGACCACCAGCAGCAGGCAGAGGATCCGGGGCAGGCTTGTCGACTCGCCCAGCGCGAGCATCCCCACCAGGGCGGTACCGGTCGCGCCGATGCCGACCCAGACCGCGTACCCGGTGCCGACGGGGATCTCCCGCAGCGCGTACGCCAGGCCGCCCATGCTCAGCACCAGCGTGACCGCGAAGATCGCGGAGGGGAGGGGACGGGTGAAGCCGGCGCTGCGGTCCAGGGCGATCGCCCACGCCGTTTCCAGCAGTCCGGAGAGCACCAGCACGATCCAGGCCATCGGGGTCACCTTTCGCGGTCGCCCGGGCCATCCGGCACGGGACGAGTCGGGTCCTTGCACGGGGCGTCTTGGCCTGACCGGGTACGCCCACGACTCGTCCGGGGGACCCTCGCGGGCCACCGGGACCGACCGTAGCACCGGGGGCGAAGCCGTGGCTCGGGTGAGGCCGATCACCTCGGGTGGACCTCAACCTTGCTTGACATTGCACGATGGGGGAATGACCCTGCTCATCTCCGATCCGGAGGTCGCTGCCGCGCTCGACGCATCGACCACTGTGGACGCCATGCGCCGGGCTCTGCTGGCCGCGTACGACGGGCGGCTGGTGGCCCCGCCCCGGGCCGCCGCGCCGCTGGGCGGGGGCCGGATGGTGCTCACCGCCGGGCACCTGACCGGACAGTGGTACGGCTACCGGTCGTACGACACCTTCGGTCACCCGGAGGCCGAGCAGGTGGTGGTGCTGCACGACGGGCAGACCGGCGCGGTGCGGGCGGTGGCGGTGGGGGAGGAGTTGGGGTCCCGGCGTACCGGCGGGTTGGGTGGGGTCGCGGTCGACGCACTGGCCCGCCCGGACGCCGGCACCCTCGGGGTGATCGGCGCCGGCGGTCAGGCGTGGACCCAGGTCTGGGCGGCCGCCGCGGTACGCCCGCTGCGTGAGGTCACCGTGTTCAGTCGTTCGGCGGCCCGGCGGACCACGTTCGCCGACCGGGTCCGTGCCGAACTGGGTGTCCCGGCCCGTGCCGTGGACACCGCCCGCGCGGCGGTGTGCGACCGCGACGTGGTGGTGCTCGCCACCACCAGCCCGACCCCGGTGCTGGACGCCGCGGACCTGGCCCCGGGCACGCACGTCAACGCGGTCGGCTTCAAACAGCGCGACCGGGCCGAATTCGGCACCGATCTCCTCGATGCCGCCGCCGTGCTGGTCACCGACTCACCGGCGCAGGCCGGGGCGTACGTGCCACCGATGCTGGCCGCCGAGGCGCCGTACGCCTCGCGGTTGTGTGATCTGGGGGCGGTGCTGGCCGGCGCCGTGCCCGGCCGCACCGACGCGGACCAGGTCTCGGTCTTCTGCTCGGTCGGCCTGGCCGGCACCGAAGTGTTCCTGCTCGACCAGCTGGTCCGGGCCCTCGCCCCGGCCGTCGGGACCTGATCCGCCCCGTCCAACCCGTTGGACGCCCCGCCCCACCTGGTGGACAGCGTGCCCAACCCGTTGGACGCCGCGCCCGCCCCGCCGGGCTTGGCGCGGCGGCCCGGTACCCTCGGATGGTGTCTGCCACCTCTTCTGACGGTCGCCGTGTCGCCCTGCTGACCCTGGGCTGTGCCCGTAACGAGGTCGACTCGGAGGAGTTGGCCGCCCGCCTGCACGCCGACGGCTGGCAGGTGACCACCGACGGCGAGGGCGCCGACGTGGTGGTGGTCAACACCTGCGGCTTCGTGGAGAAGGCCAAGCAGGACTCCATCCAGACGCTGCTGGCCGCCGCCGACACCGGCGCGAAGGTGGTCGCCGCGGGCTGCATGGCCGAGCGGTACGGCCGGGAGTTGGCCGACAGCCTGCCCGAGGCCCAGGCGGTGCTCAGCTTCGACGACTACCCGCAGATCGCGGCCCGGCTGGACGCGGTGGTCGAGGGCCGTGAGTTCACCGCGCACACCCCCCGCGACCGGCGTGAGCTGCTGCCGTTGACCCCGGTCGCCCGGCGGGACAGCGCGGTGTCGTTGCCCGGGCACGGTCGAGGGGCCGATGTCGACGAGCACACCCCCGCGCATCTGCGCCCGGTGCTGCGTCGCCGGCTCGACAGCGGTCCGGTGGCCTCGCTCAAGCTGGCCAGCGGCTGCGACCGTCGCTGCGCGTTCTGCGCCATTCCGGCCTTCCGTGGCGCCTTCGTCTCCCGTACCCCGGACGAGTTGCTCGCCGAGGCGGAGTGGCTGGCCAAGAGCGGTGTCCGCGAACTGGTGCTGGTCAGTGAGAACTCCACCTCGTACGGCAAGGATCTGGGTGATCCGCGCGCCCTGGAGAAGCTGCTGCCGCAGCTCGCCGCGATCGACGGCATCGTCCGGGTCCGGGCCAGCTACCTCCAGCCGGCCGAGACCCGTCCCGGCCTGATCGAGGCGATCGCCACCACGCCGGGGGTCGCGCCCTACTTCGACCTGTCGTTCCAGCACTCCAGCGAGCCCGTGCTGCGTCGGATGCGACGTTTCGGCTCCACCGACCGGTTCCTGGAGCTGCTGGCCTCGGCGCGGGAGTTGGACCCCCAGGCGGGGGCCCGGAGCAACTTCATCGTCGGGTTCCCGGGCGAGACCCGGGCCGACGTCGCCGAACTGGTCCGCTTCCTGACCGAGGCCCGGCTGGACGCGATCGGCATGTTCGACTACAGCGACGAGGACGGCACCGAGGCCGCCGGGCTGCCCGGCAAGGTCTCCGCCACCACCATCAAGCGCCGGTACGACAAGCTCAGCGCGCTCGCCGACGAGCTGTGCTCGCAGCGCGCCGAGGACCGGCTCGGCACGACCGTCGAGGTGCTTGTCGACTCGATCGACGGCGACATCGTCGAGGGACGGGCCGCGCACCAGGCGCCGGAGGTGGACGGTTCGACCACCCTCGTCGCGCCCGACGGCGGTGGCGTCGACCTGGCCGCGCTTCGCCCGGGTGACCTGGTCCGGGCCACCGTGACCGGTACCGAGGGTGTGGACCTGCTGGCGGTGCCGGATGAGATGATCTCGGCGGCGCCCGGCGCGACACGGTGACGGCGGGGCGAGACGAGAGGGAACGACAGCATGGGGTGCCCGAGCGTGGGCCGATGACCGGCGCGACCGAGTCGACACCGGCTCCGGTGGCGGCCCGGGTGCCGGTGGTGAACGCCGCCAACGCGCTGACCGCCCTGCGACTGCTGCTCGTACCGGTCTTCGCCGCCTCGGTGATCGTCTCGGGCATGACCCACGCCGGGTGGCAGATCATCGCCTGCCTGATCTTCGCTGTCGCCTCGGCGACGGATCTGGTCGACGGCTGGATCGCCCGCCGGTTCGGGCTGATCACCGCAGTCGGCAAGGTGGCCGATCCGATCGCCGACAAGGCGCTCACCGGTGCCGCCCTGCTGCTGCTGTCCTGGTACGACCGGCTGCCCTGGTGGGTGACCGGGCTCATCCTCGCTCGCGAACTCGGCATCACCGCCCTGCGGTTCTGGGTGATCCGGCGGGGGGTGATCGCCGCCAGCCGTGGCGGCAAGGTCAAGACCGCCCTGCAGATCCTGGCCATCGTCTGGTACCTGTGGCCGATGCCGGACGGGCTGGCCGTGGTCGGTCCCTGGATCATGGGTGCGGCGGTCGTGGTGACGGTCGTCACCGGGTTCGACTACATCGCCCAGGCCCTGCGGCTGCGTCGCGCCCGCGGCTGAGCCGGTGCCGCTTCTGCCAGCTGAAATCCCGCGTGGTGGCGAGTAGGAACCGGTCCGGTCGGGAAGGATGCCAGTCGTGGGTGTGAGAGAAGCCGAAGGATCGATGGGCCGTGCGGCGGCCGGCGTGGTGCACCGCCTCACCGAGCGGCGGGAGACCTTGGCCACCGTCGAGTCGCTGACCGGGGGACTGCTGGCCGCCACGATCGTGGAGATCGCCGGGGCGAGCGCCGTCTACCGGGGCGGGCTGGTGGTGTACGCGACCGAGCTGAAGGAGTGGCTGGCGGGCGTACCGGCGCAACTGCTGGCGGAGCGTGGCCCGGTCGACGCCGACGTGGCGGCGGCGCTCGCCGAGGGTGGGCGGCAGCGCTGCGGGGCCGACTGGGGCCTGGCCACCACCGGCGTGGCCGGTCCGGAGCCGCAGGACGGCAAGCCGGTCGGGCTGGTCTTCGTCGCGGTCGCCGGCCCCGATGGCACACAGGTACGCGAGTTGCACCTCGACGGCGGGCGGGACCAGATCCGGGGCGCCTCGGTGACCGAGGCGTTGCGGCTGCTCACCGAGCATGCGCAGCTTTCCGAAGGCGTCACGGCGGCGGCCGGGGGCGGTGGTCGCGGCGGTTACGCAGCGGAGTAGCCGGGCGGGGTGGGATGTCGTGGCGGCCCATAGCGGGTACGGTTGCGGGAAGGCTCCGTCGATCGGAGCCGGTGCCGCCGCCCGGCCGCACGGTCAGGCGTACTCTGTCCCCCAGGGGAGGTGCGATGGTCCTGCTACGCCGGGTGATCGGTGACGCTCTACGGGCGCGCCGGCAGGGGCAGCACCGCACGCTGCGCGAGGTCTCGTCCGCGGCCAACGTCAGCCTGGGTTACCTGTCCGAGATCGAACGCGGCCAGAAGGAACCCTCAAGCGAACTGCTCGCCGCGATCTGCGATGCGCTGGGCGCCCGTCTCTCCGAGTTGCTGCGGGAGGTGAGCGACACCGTGGCGCTCGCCGAGCAGCTGCCCGGTGTGCTCGTGCCCATGCAGGACGAGCCGGCCGAGTCGACCCCGGTCACCGCGACGGTGGGCGCGCCGACGAACCGCTCCGTACGCCAGGTCAGCGCGGACGGTGTCGCGGTCTCGGTGCGTCAGGAGTCCCCGCTCAAGGCGACCCTGCGCAGCACCCGGGTCCGGCCCGCCGACCGCACCGACCGGGACGTGGTCTGCGCCGCCTGAGCGCGCGAAGGGCTCAGTGGCGGATGGTCGCGGTGGCGACCGCCGCGTAGGGTTGATCGCGTACGTCCCCTCGTCGCCGGTACGGATGTCGTGCTGGTGCTCGGCTGGGACGATGGACCCACCATCGCCGGTGGCCGAGCTGGGCCACCCGACATGGGGGCTGGCGCAGCGACGTTACTGAGGGGATACCGCGGAGATGGCGAACCCGTTCGTCAAGGGTTGGAAGTACCTGATGGCGCTCTTCGGCGCCCGTATCGACGAGCACGCCGATCCCAAGGTGCAGCTCCAACAGGCCATCGACGAGGCGCACCGGCAACACCAGGCGCTGGTCCAGCAGGCCGCCGCGGTGATCGGCAACCAGCGTCAGCTGGAGATGAAGCTGTCCCGGCAGATGTCCGACGTCGAGCGGCTGCAGGCAAACGCCCGACAGGCGCTGGTCCTCGCCGACCAGGCCCGGGCCAAGGGTGACGAGGCCGAGGCCGGGCGCTACGAGCAGTCCGCGCAGACCCTCGCCACCCAGCTGGTCTCCGCCGAGCAGGCCGCGGAGGACCTGAAGACGCTGCACGACCAGGCGCTCGCCGCCGCCGGGCAGGCCCGCCGGGCGGTGGAGAACAATTCCATGATCCTCCAGCAGAAGCTGGCCGAGCGCGCCAAGCTGCTCAGCCAGCTTGAGCAGGCCAAGATGCAGGAGAGCGTGGCCGCCTCGCTGGAGTCGATGTCGGCGCTCACCGCGCCCGGCACGACGCCCAGCCTGGACGAGGTCCGCGACCGCATCGAGCGGCGCTACGCCAACGCCATGGGCCGCGCCGAGCTGGCCAGCAACTCGGCCGAGGGTCGGATGTTGGAGATCCAGAAGGCCACCCTGGACACCGCCGGCACCGCCCGGCTGGACCAGATCCGGGCGAGCATGGCCGGTGAGCAGCTCGGTGCGGGCACCGGGCAGGGCGCGGTCGGTGCCCCGCAGCCGGCGACCGCCGACCCGGCCGTCGCCCGACTGGACGAGATCAGGGCGACCATGAATCGGGACCGGGGCACCGGGGACACCAGCGCCGCCGGTTGAGCGGGGGATCGAGGAGGCCCACGGTGGCAGCAGACGAACGCACCCGGTACTTCCGGCGGTTGGGCAAGCTGCGCCGTTCCGCGCGGCGGTGGAGCGTCCTGGCCGGTGGGTTCGGCGGCGCGACGGTCATCCTGACTCCGTACGCCGGGATCGGGCTGGCCGACGCGGTCTGGGCCGCCGCTGCGGGCGCCACCACCGCGTTGGCCGCCTGGCGTTGGGTGGATCTGCGGGCGTTGGCCGCCCAACCGGCTCCGCCCGCCCTCGATCCGGCCCAGGCCGCCGCCCGCAACCGGGCCCGCCTGGTGGCCGCCGTGGAACGACTGCCCGCCGGTGCCGGGGTGGTGGCCGAGGTGCGCCGGGTCCGTACCCGCACCGCACTGCGTGGCACCAGCGCCGCCGGTCCGTGGGAACGGCTGGACCGGGCCGCCACCACCATGGCCGGCATGACGGACCGGCTCACCGGTCTCGCCGAGCCGGCGGTCGCGGAGGCGAGCGTCGCCGAGCAGTCCCTGCGTGAGCTGGCCGACCGGGTCGCCAGCGTGGAGCGCACCCTGCGCCTCGCGCCGGCCGACGCCCGCCCACCGCTGGCCGAGGCGCACCAGGCGCTCACCGGCCAACTGGAGGCCGGCGTGACGGCGTACGAGCGGCTGGTGGTGGCCGCCGCCGGCTACCTCGCCGAGGAGTACCGCCCCCAACTCGAACACCCGGCCGCCACCCGCCTGACCGAGGCCACCGACCTGCTGCACGGCTTCGCCTCCGCCCTCTCCGAACTCCGCCCCCACCCCACTCCCGGAATGCCCCGTTGATCAAGAAGTTTTGGTCTCCAGGACGACGGATCCAGACCAAAACCTCTTGATCAACGCGGGAGAGGGCTGCGGGAGGGCTATTCGGGGGTGGTGATGGGCAGGGGTGGGGTGAAGGGGGAGGCGCCGACGACGTTGAACGAGCGGATTCGGTAGTGGTAGGTGACTCCTCGGGCCAGGCCGGTGTTGGTGAAGCCTCGGCCGGTGACGGTGAAGGTGGCCAGGTCGCGGGTGAAGGCGACGTCGAGGGCCCGTTCCACGGTGAAGCCCGCGCCCTGGCTGGCGGGGGTGCTCGCCGCCCAGCTCAACACCACGGTCGCCGTGTCCGGGCCGGGTGCGCTGGTGGCCACGCTCACCGAGGTCGGTACCCCCGGTGCCGGTGGGGTGGTCACCGTGGCCACCGTCGACCAGGGCGAGGCGGCACCCAGGTAGGTGGTGCGTACCCGGTAGTAGTAGGTGGTGTCGGGGGCGACCGCCGGGTCGAGGTGATGGTCGCCGACGCCGATGGCGGTGGTGCCCGGCCCGCTGGTGAACGTCGGGTTGGTGGCCCGCTGCACGTCGATGCCGGTGGCGAAGGACCGGTTGGCCCAGCGCAGCGCGACACGCAGCGGCGCGGCCGGTGGTATCGCCGCGGAGAGCTTCGTCGGCGCGGTGAGCTGTACCGAGGCCGGGGTGCTGTTCGACCAGGCCGAGCAGCCGACCGCGTTCTCGGCCCGGATCCGGTAGTGGTAGGTCACGCCGGGGGTGACGGTGGCGTCGGTGTACCGGGTCGCGGTGGCCGCCACTGTCAGCTCGGTCAGCCCGCTGGTGAACGTCGCGTCGGTGGCGCGTTGCAGCAGGTGACTGGTGGCCGGTGGGCGGCTGCCGTTGCCGGTCCAGGTCAGGTTGATCGCCGGTAGGGCGGTCGCCGAGCCGGGCGCGGCGGTGGCGGTCAGCCCGCTGGGTGCCCGGGGTGACACGCGTACCACGAGGGGGCGGCTCATGCCCTGGTCGCGGTGCCCGCCCGCGCCGCTGCACCAGCGGTACTCCCAACCCAGGTTGACCAGTTGGTTGACCACCGAGGCTGGTCGCCCGTCCAGCGGGCTGACCGGGGTGGACCCGACCGGCTCACCGACCGGCCGGGTCGGATCGAGCAGCCGTACGCTGTCGCCGATCTTGAACGGCAGTGGCGGTGCCTCCGGGCGCAGCGCCAGGATCACGTCCTCGCCGGGGTCGACCCGGACGATCTGTTTCCAGCCCAGCTCCCCCGGATACGGGTGGCGGATCGCGCCGTCGCGCCCGACCCGGCCGACCACCTGCACGTCCAGCCCGTCGAAGCGCACCGGGTGGCTCTGGCGGCCGGTGCCGCGTACCCGCCACAGCTGGGTGCCGTCGCCCGGCGCGCCGACCGGCACGGCCGGGTCGCTGACGTGCAGCACCTCGGTGGCCGGGTCGGTCGGCCCGAGTGGCAGGACGGTCTCGGCGCGTGGCCCGGCGTGCGGATGCGCCACACCGAGCCGCCCGGTGAGGCGGCCGTGCTCGGGCTCGAAGATCTGCCGCACCGCCTTGACCGTCAGCGGCAGGGCGGCCGGTGCGGCGGCACCGGCGGGGGTGAACTCGACCCTGGTGGCGTGCACGGGGATGCGGGTCGCGCCGGCGGTGACGGTGCCGTAGCAGGGGTCGTACGCCGGGTCGGGCACGATCGGGGGGTGCTGGCTGGCCGCATACGCGGTGGGTAGCCGCTCGCGCAACCGGTTGAGGTCGTACGGCGTGGCCGGGGTGCCCGCCACCCGGATCTGCAGCAGGGTCCGGGTGTTCGGGCCGTAGCCGGCGACGGGCGGCGGCGCGCCACCCTCGGCGGTGCGGTCGGGCGCGCCGGTGTGGTGGTCGTAGCGGGGGTCGAAGGCGGGAAACGGTGCGGGGCAGTCGTTGTAGAGGATCAGCGTGCTGCCCGGGGCGACGGTGGCGAAGTCCACGAGCACGTCGGCCCGCTCGCCGGGGGCGAGCAGCAGCGCGTGCCCGTCGACGTTGAGCACGGCCGGATCGCGTCGGTCGTAGCGGAACCCGACCGGCCGGTTGGGGATCACCACGGGGGCCGGCAGCAGGCCGCACTCGTTGCCGATCCGGATCAGCTCGGGTCCGCCGGCGTCCGGGTCGGGCACCCCACCGGGCCGACCGTCGGTGGGCCAGCCCGCCGGACGCCCCGGTGCCCGTACCGCGTCGACCATCGGCACCTCACCGGCGTCGGCATCGACGAGCCGGCCCTCGGGCGTCCACATCGGCTCGTCCGAGCCGGCCCGGTACAGCTGGAGGTTGAGCCAGCGGTCGGTGCAGGCGTTGAGGATCCGCCACCGGTACACCCGGGGCTCGACCTCCAGGTACGGGTAGGCGGCGCCGTTGACCAGCACGGTGTCGCCGTACGCGCCGGGCACCGCGCTGGGATGCGGCACCCCGGGCATCTCCGGTGGCTCGTCCGGCTCGATGACCGGGTCGTGGCGCGGGTTGGGCACCGCCGTCGCGTCCGACCCGGCAGCGAGCACAGTACGGGACCACGGGCCGTAGTCCCAGCGGCCGGTCGGGTTGCGGCCGTCGGGCTGGTACGGGTTCTGCCGGGGCTGGTAGACGTGCGGGTGCCAGAGGCTGCCCCGGGCTCCCCAGCGGTGCCGGTCCCAGGTCGGGTCCTGCGCGGCGAGCTGGGCGTCGTCCGGCACGAAGGTCTTGTCCTCGAAGACGAGGGGCAACTGTTCGTCGGGCAGCACCCCGTCGGCGACCAGCCGATCCTCCGCCTCGTCAGTGAGCAGGAAGAGCGCAATCTGTCCGGAATAGACGGTCAGCCGAGACAGTCCGACGGTGTTGTCGTGGAACCACAGCAGCCGGGCGCTCTGCTCGTTCGGGTAGTAGAGCGTGGTGGCGCCCGGCCCCGGCGGCGGCATGTCGGGCACCGGAGTCAGGCCGACGCCTGTCGGATAGGGAGTGATCTCACCGGCGGGCGTGATCCACTGGTACGGGTTGCCGGCGCTGATCCAACCGGTGTGCGCCCCGGCCAGGTGCAGTACCGCCCGGTTGTGCGGGTACGGCGCCGGGCCGCCGAGCGGACCCTCGCCCGCTGCGGGCACGGTCGGATCCACCGGCAGGAAGAGTTCACCGGCCGGGCCGGCCGGCAGCTGGTTGATGAACTTGATCCGCACCGGTCGGCCCCGGCGGGCCAGGACGACCGGGCCGAGGTGCCACGCACGCGACGGCGGGGCGACGGTGTTGTGCCCGTCGCCGTCGGTGCCCAGGTTCAGCTGCCGGTAGCCGCGCAGCCGGGTCGCCGGCAGGTCCTGGTGCAGCCGTTGGGTGTACTCGGTCAGCCCGATCTCGTAGTAGTCGCAGCCGGGGTGACTGATGGTGTCCGGCACCGCGACGGGCAACTCCGCCCCGAGGGGGGTACGCCCCAACGCGCCGAGGCCGGGCAGCGGGTCGACGAACTTGCGGATGCCGGTGCCGGTCACCACCGCGCCGGTGGGGTCGAGGGCTGGCAGGGGGCTGTAGGCGTGGTTCGGCACCGGGCCGAAGCAGCGTGGTGCCGCCGCCGGGTCCAGGCTCGCCGGTGCGGCGGTGCCGGCCGCTTCGGGTACGGCGGTGACGTCGGTGACCGCCGCCGGGCCGGTGCGAGCACTGGGGACGGTCGGGGACGAGCCCTGGTCACTGCGGGTGGCACGGTCGAGCCAGGTCGACCGGAGTCTACGGAACACGGCCATGGCTCTCCCGGTGATCGGGGCGCGGCGGCCACCACCCCGACGTGGTCGGCCACATCGCGCTGCGTTGACTATCCGTGAGCGCTCAACCGCAGCATGCGACGTGACCTGCCGGTTAAGGAAGTACCCAATCGTGTCAATTTGCTGCTCATCCGGCGTGTTGTCGCCCGCCACCCCGACAGTGGCCGGTCCGGCCAGGTCAGGTCGGGGCGGGCTGGCAGCGGGGACACCAGTAGGTGACCCGCTCACCCAGTTCCTCCTTGCGGATCGCGGTGCCGCACCGCCGGCACGGCTGGGCCCGTCGCCCGTACACGTAACTGGTCTGGCCGCGACGCAGCGACCCGGTGGTGCTCTGCGTCCACCGTCCCCGGTTGGCGGCCAGCAGGTCGTGCGCCAGGGTGACCAGGCCGGCGAGGTCGGGCACGTCGGCGACGCGGGTGCGCGGGTTGATCCCGCGCAGGAACAGCAGCTCACACTTGTAGAGGTTGCCGACCCCGGCCAGGTTGCGCTGGTCCAGCAGTGCCTCGGCGATGTTCTCGGCCGGTCGGTCGGCCAGCCGGCGGACCGCCTCCTGCGGGTCCCAGTCCGTCCCCAGCAGGTCGGGGCCGAGGTGCCCGACGAGCCGATGCTCCTCGGCGGTCGGCACCAGGGCCACCTCGTGCAGGTGGTAGCCGACGGCGGTCGAGGTCGCGGCGGACAGCACCACCCGGATCAGGTGGGCCGGGCGGGCGTTCCAGCGTTCTCCCGGGGCGTACACCCGCCAGGTGCCGTCCATGCGCAGGTGTGAGTGCAGCGTCCAGTGTGCTGCGCCGGTCGGCTCGTCCAGCCGGATCAGCAGGTGCTTGCCTCGGCTGGCGCAGTCGGTCACCCGCCACCCGGTGAGGTCGGTGGTGGCCAGTTGGGGCACCCGGAAGTCACTGCCGGTCAGCCGGACCCCGGTGAGCGCGCGAGCCAGGACGCGGGCGGTGTTCCACACGGTGTCACCCTCGGGCATCCCGGCATTATCCCCTGACCGAGCGCAATTCGCGTGTATCGCTATCTGTATCGCACTTCTCGTTGATATGCGTATCTGGGCAGGATTGGGCAAATATCTGGAGGATTGCCCATGAATTATCTCCGCATCCCCGTCCTCTCGCTCGCCATGGTCGCCGTGCTCACGGTGGCCCTGCACCCCGCATCCGCGTCCGCCGCCCGTGCCGACCGGTGGCAGGCCGATCTGTCGGCCGTCGACAGAGACGACGTCAACGTGCGGCACACCCGAGCCGGTCTGCGACTGGCCGACGCCCGCCCACCCGCCGCCCCGGCCCGGCGTAGCGCCGTCGCCGAGGGCATGCTGGTGACCTCCGCGCGTACCCTCGCCGCACCGGCGACCCGGGTCCGCGCCGACGTCACCGTCACCACCCGGCCCGGCGCTGCCGCGACGGTCCAGGTCCGGGGCTGGCGTGCCCACGGCTGGACCGAATGGCGTGACGCCGTCCCGGCCGCCGTCTTCGACAGCCCGGTCCGCCAGGTGCAGGCCCGGGTGGTGCTCACCGCGAGCCGGTCCGGCGAGACCGCCGAGGTCCGCGCCGTCCGGCTCACCGCCGACCGGGTCGCCGTCACCGCCGCCACCCCGGGCCTCACCTACCGGGTGTACGCGACCCGGATCGGCCTGGTCGGCAACACGACCGCGAACGGGCACGTCGTCGTGGCCCGCGACCACTTCGTGGCCCTGCCGTCCCGGCGCGGTCTGTCACCGCGCAACAGCGGCGACTACACCGTCCGGGTCTGCACCACCACCGGCAGCCGATGCGAGTACGCCCCGGTCTGGGACGTCGGTCCGTGGAACACCCGCGACGACTACTGGAACCCCAGCGCGGTCCGGGAGAACTGGAAGGACCTGCCGCAGGGTCGGCCGGAGGCGCAGGCCGCCTACCAGTCCGGCTACAACGGGGGACGGGACCAGTTCGGTCGAGTGGTGCTCAACCCGGCCGGCATCGACCTGGCCGACGGCACCTTCTGGGACGGGCTGCAACTGACCACGAACGCCTGGGTCGACGTGGCGTACCTGTGGACCGGTACCGGATCTCGGGGTGTGGTCGGTGACGGACCGCTGAACATCCGCAGCGGCCCCGGCACCAGCTACGCGACGCGCGGTCTGGCCGCCCAGTACGCCAACGTGCCGATCCAGTGCTACGTGACCGGGCAGACCGTGACCGGCCCGTACCGCACCACCAACCGGTGGAACCGGCTGGCCAGCGGGCAGTTCGTCAGCCACGCGTACATCTCGGCGGTCTGGGGCGGCACGGTGCCGCGCTGCTGAACCGGTGCGTCGAGGCGGGTCGGTGTCAGGTGGCACTGGCCCGCCTCGGCTGGCTGGGCGCGGCTCGCCCTGTGGTCAGGGCAGTTCCTCGGGCCGTGGGGCGCGTACCGACTCCTGGTAGCGGGGGTGGCAGGCGCCGTAGACGGCGAAGTTGAGCCGGGCCATGGTCAGGCTCAGGTCGCCGTTCGGCCCGCCGCGTACCACGTCGGCGTCGGCGTCGGCCTGCCCGTCGTCGGTCCAGAAACAGACCGGACAGGTGCCGCCGCCGGTGCGGGAGGCGCAGCAGGGACAGGCGGCAGGCACCCAGCGTTCTTCCACTCCGACAGCCTTCCACAGTGGACGTTTCGTGCGTGTGGCAGCGGGCCGGTCAACAGCCGGCGAGTCGATCGATCCGCAGCAGCGTACCGGCAGTGACGGCGAGCACCTCGGCGGCCCGGCCGCCGTTGACCGACAGGGCGACCCGGCCGGCCGAGTCGGCGTGCGCCACCAGGGCCCCGGTCGGGGCGTCGCCGAAGGTACGACCGTGCACCGCTGTACGCTCCCAGCCCTCCCCGCCCACGCGGCGGATCCGGACCCGGCCCGGCAGCGGGAGCAGCAACTCGGCCGCGGCGGCCAGTTGCACGTTGCCGAAGTGGTCCACCGTCAGCACCTCGGCGGTGAAGCCGTCCGGTCGTACCTCGACCACCGGGTCGGGCAGCCGGATAAGCGTCGACGGATCGACGGCCCGGCCCGTGTCGGCCAGCGCGCCACCCGCCGCCAACCGGGCCGCGACCGGGGCGAAGACGTCCCGACCGTGGAAGGTCGCCGAGACCCGATCCGCCTGCCACCGGGGGTTGGTCAACTCCACCGCTGCGGTCACCCCGCCGAGCGCGGCGGCGGCGTCGAGCAGCAGACCGTTGTCCGGCCCGACCAGCAGGCCCTCCGGCGTGGCCAGCGCGATGCCCCGGCGGGCCGTGCCCACACCCGGGTCCACCACCGCCACGTGCACCCCGACCGGCAGGTGCGGCACGGTCTGCGCGAGCACCGCCGCACCCCGCCGGACGTCTCCCGGTGGCACCAGATGGGTCACGTCGATCACCCGGACCGTCGGCGCGAGCCGGGCGATCACCCCGTGGCAGGCCGCCACGAAACCGTCGGCCAGACCGTAGTCGGTGGTCAGCGAGACGACCTCGGCCGACCCGGTGGTGCGCGTACGACTGGTCACGGCATCGGATGGTACGTGCGGCGACCCGGCCCCCGCAGGCAGCGCCCGCCATCCGGCCGGGCAGCGCCCGCCATAGCGGATAGGCGACAGGCGCACTGACCGACCGGCCACTGCCCGACGACCGGAGGGTTCGGCAGACTGCCAGGAGTGACTTACCGGAAGATCCTGCCCGCCGTCGTCCTGCTCTCGGCCACCGTTGCGCTCACCGCCTGCGGTGATGACCCGGATCGGCCGTCCACGGCCGCCCCGACGGCAACCTCGGCCGACAGCGCCGCGCCGCCGCCGACCAGCCCGGAAGCCACCGCCGCCGCCACCGCCACCGCCGGACCCGAGTCCACTGGCGCGCCCTCGGACGAGGCGCGCACCGAGAGCAGTTCGCCGAAGCTGCCGCTGAGCCCGCCGCCGCTGGAGTTGCCGCCCCGCCAGGCGGACGCGCCCAGTGCCCGGAAGGTCATCGCGGCGTTCCGGGCCGCCGGGCTGAAGGTCGCCAACTCGCGGGACCGCTCGGACGAGTGCGGTCCGGACGGGCTCGGGCTGGGCTGCTCCGAACTGGTCGTCACCGACGGCATCGCGGTGTACGTGTTCCCGGACGAGGGCAGCGCCACCGACATGGCCGACCTGTGGGACGGCGTCTCGTACCGCAAGGGCACGGTGGTGCTGAACTACCTGAAGGCGTCGACGCCGAAGGCCGAGCGACCGCGCTACGAGAAGGTCCTCGCCGACCTGGACTGAGCGCGGCGGCGACCCGCCGCCCGTGGGATCAGGCGCGCAGGCGCAGACCGCGCGGGGTGGCCCGGAAACCGGCGGCGGTGAGCGCGTCGTGCAGCGCGGAGGTGCGTACCGCCTCGCCGTCGGCCCGTTCTACCGAGATCGGCCCCAACGCGCCGGAACCGACGGCGTCGGCCAGGGCCTTTCCGGCACCGGTCAGGGCGTCGGCGTCGTCGGTGAAGGAGAGGATGGTCCGCCCGCCCCGCTCCACGTAGAGCACCAGGTCACCGGCGACCAGCACCACCAGGGCACCGGCCTTGCGGCCGGCCCGGTGGCCGGTGGCCGGTGCCGCCGCGTCGCCGGAGTCGACCACCCGTTCCGGCCAGGGCAACGCCGCACCGTACGGGTTGGCCGGATCGGTGGCGGCCAGCACCACGGCCGGGCCACCACGGGCCGGCGTGGCCTCCAGTGGCTCGGCCAGGGCGCGGATCCGGTCCACCGCGCCGGGCACGGCGAACTGTGCCGCGCCGAGCCCGTCGACGAAGTAGCCACGTCGGGCGGCACCGCGTTCCTCCAACGCGGCCAGCACCGGGTAGACCGCGGCGAAGCCACCGGACACCTGCTCGGCCACGACCGCCCCCCGGGTGAGCACGCCGTGCCGTTCCAGCAGCACGTCGGCCAGGGCGGCGGCCCGCCGCGTCGGATCGACGTCGCGTTCCGGCAACCGGGACCACCGGCCGGCCACCGTCGGTGGACCGCCCCGGCTGGGCAGCGCCACCCGCCCCGGGCGTCGGTAGCGACCGCGCGCCGCCGCCGGTCGGGCCCGGTGCGCGCCGCCACCGCCGAGCACCGTCCGCAGCGGCGCCAGGGTGTCGTTGGTGAGGTGCCCGGCCCAGACCAGATCCCAGACGACCGTGGTCAACTCGGCGTCGTCGGTGGCACCGACCCGGTCGGACAGCGCCCGGAAGAACAACGCCTGACCGTCACCGAGGGCGTCGAGCACCGCGTCGTGCAGGGGAGTACGCGCCAGCGCCTCGTCCGGCGGGGGCAGCAGCAGCGGCGCGACGTCGGCGTAGGCCAGCGTGACCCAGCCGTCCCCGCCGGCGATCGCACCGGCACCGGCCCACAGCACCTCGCCGCTGGCGCACAGCTCGTCGAGCAACGCGGGAGAGTAGTCGGCCACCCGGACCGGCAGCACCAGCCGCTCCAGCGCCGACGCCGGCACCGACACGCCCTGCAACTGCTCCACGACGGCGGCCACCGCCTCCACGCCCCGGGCCGACGACCCGACCTGCTGCCAGCGGGGCAGGAAGGTGGCGAGCGCGCGGGGCGGCACCGGCTCGATCTCCCGACGCAGCGCCGCGAGGGACCGGCGGCGCAGCAGACGCAGCACCTCCGCGTCGCACCACTGGGTGCCGACGCTGTCCGGGGTGAACTCGCCGGAGACCACCCGCCCGGTGGCGGCCAGTCGACGCAGCGCCTGCTCCACCACGAAGACCCCCAGGCCGAACCGGGCCGCGCAACTGGCCGCCGCGAACGGACCGTGGGTGCGGGCGTACCGGGCGACCAGGTCGCCGAGCGGGTCGGCCACCGGTTCGAGGTACGCCTGCGCCACCCCCACCGGCAGCGCCACCCCGAGCGCGTCCCGCAGCCGACCGGCGTCCTCCACCACCACCCAGCGGTCCTGCCCGGCGATGCGTACCCGCAGCACCCGGCGGCCCGCCGCCAGATCGGTCAGCCAGTCCACCGGCACGCCCCGCTCGGCCAACTCCTCGGTGCTCAGGTCGCCGAGCTGGCGCAGCAGCTCGACCACGTCCTCCGCGTCGCGGGGTCGGCGCTGCGGGGTCAACCAGCGCAGTTGCCGCTCGGACTCGGTCAGCACCGCCGGGTCGAGCAACTCGCGCAGGTCGACCCGGCCGAGCAGCTCACCGAGCAGGGCCGAATCCAGGGCCAGGGCCGCGGCCCGGCGTTCGGCGAGTGGGGCGTCGCCCTCGTAGAGGAAGGCGCCGACGTACCCGAAGAGCAGGGAGCGGGCGAACGGCGACGGTCGGGGCGTCTCCACCTCGACCAGGCGTACCCGGCGGCCGGCGAGGTCGCGCATCACCTGGACCAGGGCGGGCACGTCGAAGACGTCCTGGAGGCATTCCCGGGCCGCCTCCAGGGTGACCGGGAAGTCGGCGTACTCGCGGGCGACGTCGAGCAGTTGCGCGGCGCGCTGCCGCTGCTGCCACAGCGGCTGCCGGCGGCGGGGATCCCGGCGGGGCAGCAGCAGCGCGCGCGCCGCGCACTCCCGGAACCGGGCGGCGAACAGCGCCGAGGTGCCGACCGACTCCTCCACCAGCTGCGCGATCTCGTCGGGATCGAAGGCCACCACGTCGGCACCGGGTGGGCTGTCGGCGGTGTCCGGCAGGCGTACGACGATGCCGTCGTCGGAGGGCAGGACCTGGGCGTCCAGGCCGTAGCGTTCGCTGAGTCGACGGGCGACGGCCAGCGCCCACGGTGCGTTCACCCGGGCGCCGAGGACGCTGTGCACGGCCAGCCGCCAGTCGCCCAGCTCGTCGCGGAACCGCTCGACCACCACCGTCCGGTCGTCCGGCAGCGCACGGGTCGCGGCCTGCTGTTCGCGCAGGTACGCCATCAGGTTGCCGGCGGCCCAGTCGTCCAACCCGGTGGCCCGCAGCGCCGCCGTGGCCTGCTCGTCGCCGTGACGCAGCAGGGTCCGGATCCGGGCGCCGATCGCCCGGCCCAGCTCCACCGGACGGCCCGGCTGGTCGCCCTTCCAGAACGGCATCTTGGCCGCCTGCCCGGGCGCGGGGGAGACCAGCACCCGGTCCGGGGTGATCTCCTCGATCCGCCAGGAGGACGAGCCGAGCAGGAAGACGTCGCCGACCCGGGACTCGTAGACCATCTCCTCGTCCAGCTCGCCGACCCGGGCGGCACGCTGCGCGCCGGCCAGGAAGACGCCGAACAGCCCTCGGTCCGGAATGGTGCCGCCGCTGGTCACCGCGAGTCGCTGCGCGCCCGGACGGCCGGTCAGGACGTCGGTGGCGCGATCCCAGACCAGCCGGGGACGCAACTCCGCGAAGGCGGTCGACGGGTAGCGCCCGGAGAGCATGTCGAGCACGGCGTGCAGGGCCGAGTCGGGCAGCTCGGCGAAGGGGGCCGCCCGGCGTACCACCGCGGCCAGGTCCCCGACCCGCCACTGGTCCAGCGCGACCATCGCGACGATCTGCTGGGCGAGCACGTCCAG
The DNA here is from genome assembly GCF_016774385.1 of Micromonospora fiedleri. NCBI lineage: Bacteria > Bacillati > Actinomycetota > Actinomycetes > Micromonosporales > Micromonosporaceae > Micromonospora > Micromonospora fiedleri. The sequence continues at coordinate 248,916 of NZ_JAETXL010000001.1, read as the reverse complement.
CGGATTGCGGGGATGGTGCAGTTCCTCGATGGTGGCCTCGCTCATCCGCTCGGCGACCACCGCGCAGGAGAGCAGGTCGCCCCGGTGCTTGGGCAGCACCACGCCGCGCGACACCGCGCCGACCTGGTGCCCGGCCCGGCCGACCCGCTGCAGACCGGCGGCGACGCTCGGCGGTGCCTCGATCTGCACCACCAGGTCGACCGAGCCCATGTCGATGCCGAGTTCGAGGCTGGAGGTGGCGACCACGGCGGGCAACTGACCCGCCTTGAGTGACTCCTCGATGTGCCGGCGTTCCTCCCGGGAGACGCTGCCGTGATGGGCCCGGGCGACCACCGGTGGGGCACCGGCCACCGCCCCGGCCTGGGCCATCATCAGCGCCGGGGTGCGGCCGGCAACGGTCGCCGCCGCCAACTGCTCGCCCGTGGACTGCTCGCCTGTGGACTGCTCGGCGGCGAGTTCGTTGAGGCGGGCACAGAGCCGCTCGGCGCTGCGGCGGGAGTTGGTGAACACGATGGTCGATCGGTGCGCCTGGATCAGGGCGTACACCCGTTCCTCCAGGGCGGGCCAGATCGACGCGGTACGCGGGCCGCCGAGCGCGTCCTCCGGGGTCGGTTGCTCGTCGAGGTGGGTCATGTCCTCCACCGGCACCTGGACGCTGACCTCGATCGTCTTGGCGGTGACCGGGGCGACCACCTCGACCGGGCGGGCACCGCCGAGGAACCGGGCGCACTCGTCGACCGGTCGGACCGTCGCGGAGAGCCCGATCCGCTGCGCCGCCGCCGGCAACAGCTCGTCGAGCCGCTCCAGGGACAGCGCCAGGTGCGCGCCGCGTTTGGTGCCGGCCACCGCGTGCACCTCGTCCACGATCACCGTCTCGACGCCGCGCAGCGAGTCGCGTGCCGCCGAGGTCAGCAGCAGGAACAGCGACTCCGGGGTGGTGATGAGGATGTCCGGTGGGGTACGGGCGAAAGCCCGGCGTTCGTCGGCCGGCGTGTCGCCGGTACGCATCCCGACAGTGATCTCCGGCGGGGGCAGCCCGAGCCGGCTGGCTGCCTGCCGGATGCCCGCCAGCGGGGTGCGGAGATTGCGTTCGACGTCGACCGCGAGCGCCTTGAGCGGGCTGACGTAGAGCACCCGGCACCGGTGTCGGGGATCGGCCGGGGCGGGCTCGCGGGCCAGCCGGTCGAGTGACCAGAGGAACGCGGCGAGGGTCTTGCCGGACCCGGTCGGCGCCACGACCAGAGCGTTGCGGCCGGCGGCGACCGCCGTCCAGGCACCCGCCTGGGCGGCCGTCGGTGCCTCGAAGGCGGCGCTGAACCATTCCCGGGTCGCCGCACCGAAACGGGAGAGCGTCGGGTCGCCCGTCGGTGCTGCGCTGGAGTCCACCAGCCCATCCTGCACCGGGGCACCGACATCCGCGGACCTGCACCGGGGGCAAACTGAGGAGATTAGGGGGTTATTAAAAGGCTCATCGCTGTTTGAGCGCTTAATCCGTTAAGTCTTACTTAACTGCTTGCTTGTGGCAGGCAACATAAAGTAACTTCACCCGCGGCGTGATGAGCGGGGGGAGGTCGGATGGCCGTCGAGCAGCGGGGCCCAGGATCCGGCACCGACGTTCTGATCCGCAAGGTCGACAGTCGGGTCGTCGCTCTGCGTGCCGGGCTGCGTGGCCCCGACCTCGAGTTGGCCGAACGGCTCGCCAGTTGCCTGCGGGAGTTGGTCGTTGTCACCGCGCAGGCCAGCGCCGCCGACCGGGCGCAGGTGCGGGTCGCCGTGCACTACTTCGTGCTGCGTCGGGAGAGTCGGGGCCGACTGCTCTCCGTCCGCTCCCTGACCGCCACCCAGCGGCTGGTCAACGAGGCGGCCCGGCGCATCGGCCGGCCGGATCTGATGGTGGAGCCCGCCCGCGACCCGGCGCGGCCCTCGCACAGCTGACCGCGCGCCACCGGCCACCACCAGCACACCGTGTCCGACGCGCACCCGGCGTAGCGCCAGCTCACCGCGTCCGACACCCAGCCGGCGTCGCGCCACCACACCGCGTCCGACGCGCAGCCGGCGTCGTGCCACCGAAGCGGCGGCGGCACGGCCGGCCGGGGAGTGTCATGCCATTGCGGCAAGGTGCATCAGATATGGGGTTTTTTCGCCAAAGCCGCCTGGCTTGCGCCGAAACTGTCGTCTGATCCCTCTTAGGCGCCGGCACGCGAAAAGGGGCGCCGCTGCCCCACCTCGACGGGAGCGCGCGTGCTCGTACTGCTGACCCTGCACCTGACGGCAGCCATCGTGGCGCCGCTACTGGTGCGTCGGTGGGGTCCGCGTGCCTGCTACCCGCTGGCCCTGGCACCCGCCGCCGCGTTCGGTTGGGCGTTGGTGCGTACGCCGGACGTGGCGCACGGCGGCGCGGTGGTCGAGACGTACCCGTGGATCTCGCAGTTGGGGTTGGACCTGGCGCTGCGGATGACCACCCTGTCCTGGCTGATGACGCTGCTGGTCGGTGGTGTCGGCGCGCTGGTGCTGGTCTACAGCGCGCGCTACCTGCCGGCCGATGCCGTCGGTACGGCCCAGTACGCCGCCGTCATGGTCGGCTTTGCCGGGGCGATGCTCGGGCTCGTCCTCGCCGACGATCTGCTCCTGCTCTACGTCTGCTGGGAACTGACCACCGTCTTCTCGTACCTGCTGATCGGGCACAGCGCCGAGCGGCGTTCGGCCCGCTGGGCGGCGGGTCAGGCGTTGATCCTGACCACGCTCGGTGGCCTGGCCATGCTTGTCGGGTTCATCATGCTCGGCCATCACGCCGGCACCTACCGTTGGTCGGAGATCGCCGCGCGCCCGTTGCCCGAGGGCACGTACCTGGTGGTCGCGGTGCTGCTGATCCTGCTCGGCGCGCTGTCCAAGTCGGCGCTGCTGCCGTTCACCTCGTGGCTGCCGGTGGCGATGGCGGCGCCGACACCGGTGAGCGCGTACCTGCACGCCGCAGCGATGGTGAAGGCGGGCGTCTATCTGCTCGGCCTGCTCGCCCCGGTGCTGGCCGGGGTCGCGCCGTGGCGACCGGTGGTGCTGGTCGCCGGCCTGGCCAGCATGGTGATCGGCGGCTGGGCGGCGCTGCGGCAGCACGATCTGAAGCTGCTGCTCGCCTACGGCACGGTCAGCCAACTCGGCCTGCTGGCGGTGACGATCGGCGTCGGCACCGCGGACGCCGCGCTGGCCGGCGTGGCGATGCTGGCCGCGCACGCGCTGTTCAAGGCGACGCTGTTCCTGGTGGTCGGCGTGATCGACCACGGTGCCGGCACCCGGGACCTGCGCAAACTCTCCGGGCTGGGGCGCGCCGCACCGGTGCTGACCGGCGTCGCCGTGCTCGCCGCCGCCTCCATGGCCGGCGTGCCACCGTTGCTCGGTTTCGTGGCCAAGGAGGCGGTGTTCGCCGCGTTCACCGACCGGCCGCTGGTCCTGACGGTGCTGGTCGTCGGCACCGTGCTCACCGTCGCCTACAGCCTCCGGTTCCTCTGGGGCGCCTTCGGCAGCCGCCCGGGGATCGCGCCGACCAGGCTGGAGCGGATCCCGGCGGCGATGCTGCTGCCGCCGGCCGGGCTGGCAGTCGTCGGGCTCGCCGCCGGTGTGGCCGCCGGCCCCGTCGACCACCTGCTGCGGCCGTACGCCGAGAGTTTCGGGCCGGTGCACGCGCACCTGGCGATCTGGTCGGGCCTCAACCTGGCGCTCGGGCTGTCGGTGCTGGCCCTGGCCGGCGGCGCGGTGGTGTTCTGGTTGCGCCGTCCGCTGGCCCCCGCGCTGGCGCGGGTACGCGCGCCGGTCACCGGCCAGCAGGGGTACGAGTGGGTCACCCACCGCTTCGACCGGGTCGCGGTGGACGTCACAAGCGTCACCCAACGGGGTTCGCTGCCGCAGTACCTCGGTCTGATCCTGCTGGTGCTGGCTGCCGTGCCCGGTGGTGTGCTGCTGTACATCCAGCCGTGGCAGTACCCGATCGCGCTGTGGCTGACGCCGGTCCAGCCGGTGGTGCTGGTGGTGATCAGCGTGGCGGCGCTCCTGGCCGTGGGCGCCCGTCGCCGGATGACCGCGATGCTGCTGGTCGGCATGACCGGCTACGGCACCGCGATGTTCTTCGTGCTGTACGGCGCACCCGATCTCGCGCTGACCCAGTTCCTGGTGGAGACCGTGACGATCGCGGTCTTCGTGCTGGTGCTGCGCCGCCTGCCGAAACGGTTCTCGGTGCGTCCGCTGTGGAGCAGCCGATGGCTCCGACGAGGGATCGGGGCGATCGTGGGGCTGACCGTGGCCGGCCTCGCCGTCGCCGCTGCCTCCGCCCGACAGGCACGCAGCATCTCGGAGGACTTTCCCCGGCTCGCCGTCGAGCAGGGACATGGCCGCAACGTGGTGAACGTGACGCTCGTCGACATCCGCGCCTGGGACACCCTGGGTGAGTTGTCGGTCCTGGTGGTCGCCGCGACCGGGGTGGCCAGCCTGGTCTTCCAACGGTCCCGCACCGGCCCCCGGCCACGTCGACTGGACGTCGACCGGGGCGAGGTCCTCGCCGGTCGACCGGTCTGGCTGCGTGGCGGTGCCACCCTGCACGAGCGCAACCGTTCCCTGGTGCTGGAAGTGGTCACCCGGCTGATCTTCCACACCGCCGTGCTGTTCTCGTTCTACCTGCTGTTCTCCGGCCACAACGCGCCCGGCGGCGGCTTCTCCGGCGGGCTGGTCGCCAGCCTGGCGCTGACCATGCGGTACCTCGCCGGTGGTCGGTACGAACTGGCCGAGGCCGCGCCGGTCAACGCCGGCACCGTGCTCGGGGCCGGGTTGGCGGTGGCGGTCGGCGGCACGCTGGCCAGCATGGTGGCCGGTGGCGCGGCGCTGGAGAGCGCCAAGATCGACCTCTGGCTGCCGCTGGTCGGCGATTTCTACCTGGTCACCTCGCTCTTCTTCGACGTCGGTGTCTACCTGGTGGTGATCGGGTTGGCGTTGGACGTGCTGCGCAGTCTCGGTGCCGAGGTCGACCGGAACATCGAGGCCTCGGGCGGGCGGCCCGGGGTGCTCGCCGTCGAACGTGGGAGAGGGCGGCGCAGGTGACCGGTACCGGTGCGAACCTGGTGTCCTTCCTCGCGATCGGGATCCTCGTGGGGTGCGGTGTGACCCTGCTGCTGGAACGCAGCCTGAGCCGGGTCCTGCTCGGCGTGATCCTGATCAGCAACGGGATCAACCTGCTGATCATCTTCGGTGGGCGGCCCGGCGGGGCGCCGGTGGTCGGGGTCACCGAACCGGCGGCGATGAGCGACGCGCTGCCGCAGGCCATGGTGCTCACCGCCATCGTGATCACCTTCGGCTTCACCGCGTTCCTGCTGGCCATCAGCTACCGCAGCTGGTACCTGGACGGCGACGACGAGGTGCCCGACGACATCGAGGACCAGCGGATCAAGCAACGCGCCGCGCGCAAGGAGGTCTCGACCGTCGACTTCGGTGAGGAACCACCGGAACTCGACCCCGAACAACTCGACGCGCCCGCACCCGGGCGGCGACGCGGGGAGGGGCCGGGATGAGCCGGTACGCGCCGAAGCCCGGCCGGAGCGGACGATGAGCGCGCTCGTACCGCTGCCGGTGCTGCTGCCGTTGCTGGGCGCGGCACTGACGCTGCTGCTGGCGAACCGGCCCCTGCCGCAGCGGATGGTCAGCGTCGGCTGCCTGAGCGCCACCCTGCTGGTGTCGGTGCTGCTGCTGATGCGGGCGTACCAGCACGGACCACTTGTCGTGCAGATCGGCGCCTGGCCCGCACCGGTCGGCATCGTGCTGGTCGCCGACCAACTGGCCGCGCTGATGCTGGTGGTCTCTTCGGCGGTGACCCTCTGCGTGCTGCTCTACTCGATCGGCCAGGGCCAGGGGGAGAGCGGCGAGAGCGCGCCGCTGGCCATCTTCCACCCCACCTACCTGGTGCTGACCGCCGGCGTGACCAACGCCTTCCTCGCCGGTGACCTGTTCAACCTGTACGTCGGCTTCGAGATGCTGCTCGCCGCGAGCTTCGTCCTGATCACCCTGAACGGCACCCGGCTGCGCATCCGTACCGGCTCCACGTACGTGGTGGTCAACGTGCTGGCCTCGATGATCTTCCTGATCTCGGTGGGCCTGGTGTACGCGGCGACCGGCACCCTCAACCTGGCCCACCTCGCCGCCCGACTGGACGCCCTGCCCGACGGGGTCCGGCTGAGCCTGCAACTGATGCTGCTGCTGGCCTTCGGCATCAAGGCGGCGGTCTTCCCGCTGTCGGCCTGGCTGCCCGACAGCTACCCGACCGCCCCGGCCCCGGTCACCGCCGTCTTCGCCGGCCTGCTCACCAAGGTCGGCGTGTACGCGATCATCCGGACCCAGACGCTGCTCTTCCCCGGCGGGCAGGCCGGCACGCTGCTGCTGGTGGTGGCCGGGTTGACCATGCTGGTCGGCATCCTCGGCGCGGTGGCCCAGTCGGACATGAAGCGGCTGTTCTCGTTCACCCTGGTCAGCCACATCGGCTACATGATCTTCGGAGTCGGGCTCAGTACGGTGGCCGGACTGGTCGGCGCGATCTTCTACGTGGTCCACCACATCACCATCCAGACCACCCTGTTCCTGGTCGCCGGCCTGGTCGAGCAACGCACCGGCAGCACCGACCTGCGCCGCCTCGGCGGGCTGGCCCGGGTCGCGCCCCTGCTCGGACTGCTCTTCTTCGTCTCGGCCATGAACCTGGCCGGCATCCCACCGTTCTCCGGGTTCCTCGGCAAACTCGGCCTGCTCCAGGCCGGCGCGGCCGTCGGCGGAGCGTTGCCCTGGACGCTCGTGGCGGTCGGCACGATCACCAGCCTGCTCACCCTCTACGTGGCCAGCCGGGCGTGGAGCATGGCGTTCTGGCGGGTGCCCTGCGTGACAGTCAACTCGAGCGCACCGCTGCCCATGTTGACCGTCGGGGCCACCGCGGCCCTGGTGGTCCTCGGCGTGGCCCTGACCGTGGCGGCCGGACCCCTGTTCGACGTGACCACGGGCGCAGCGGTCGACCTGCGGGAACGAACCCCGTACATCCATGCCGTCCTGCCGGGCGGCCCGCCGTGACCCGGCCGGAGCCGGACGCGACGCCCACGCAGGGTGTGCGTTCCCGGCTGGGACGTCGACGCGACCGGGTGTTGGCGGTGGGCTGGCTGGTGGTGGCCTGGAACCTGTTCTGGGGCGACTTCAGCTGGGCGAACCTGCTGGGTGGGATGCTGGTGGCCGCGGCGGTGGTGCTGTTCTTCCCACTGCCGCCGGTGACCTTCGACGGTCGACTGCGGCTGCGCGGGCTGCTGGTGTTCACGGTGCGGTTCGTCAGCGAACTGATCCGGGCCAGCCTGCACGTGGCCCGGATCGCGGTGCAGCCCGGCTACGTCCCCCGCTCGGCCATCGTGGCGGTCCGACTGCGGGTGCCCACCGACCTGAACCTGGCGCTCACCGCCGAGGTGCTGTCGCTCGTCCCCGGCACCCTGATCGTGGAGACGGATCGGCAGGCCGCGGTTCTCTACGTGCACGTGCTCGACGTGCATGGCCCGGCGGATCTCGTCGCCGCCCGCCGGCAGGTCCGCGTCGTGGAGCGGCGGATCGTCGCCGCGGTCGGCTCGAACGCCGAGTTGCGTCAGGTGCTCTCCGTACCCGTCGACAAGGAGTTGTCGTGACCTTCCTCCTCGGTCTGATGATCGCCGGCCTGCTCTCGGTGGCCGCGCTGCTCGCCCTCGTCCGGCTCTACCGGGGGCCGTCGTTGCTCGACCGGGTGGTCGCCGCCGACATGCTGCTCGCCACGATGGTCGGCGCGGTGGGCGCCGAGGCGGCGCTCAACCGGCACGCCAGCACGCTGCCCGTACTGGTGGTGCTCGCCCTGCTCGGCTTCGTCGGCTCGGTCTCCCTGGTGCGCTTCGCCGTCCGGGAGCAGTCGTGACGCCGCTGGCCGTGGACCGGGCGCTCACCGTGACCGACGTGGCGGACTGGCTCGGTGCCGTCAGCCTGGTCGCCGGTGCGTTGCTGAGCCTGGCCGCCGCCATCGGGGTGCTGCGGTTCCCCGACACGCTGAGCCGGATGCACGCCGCCACGAAGCCACAGGTGCTGGGCGTGCTGTTGCTGCTGCTCGGGCTGGTGCTGCGGCTGCGTACCCTCTCCGACCTCGGCATGGTCGCGCTGGTGGGCGTCTTCCAGTTGGCCACCGCCCCGGTCGCCGCGCAGATGATCGGTCGGGCCGCCTACCGCACCGGGCGCTTCGATCGGGGCCTGCTCGACGCCGACGAACTGGCCGACCGCTGACGGTGACGAATGGGTCTGCTGATGACAGCGGTGTCCCGGTGACGCTCGGGCCGGCGGACATCTCACATCCCGGGGGCGCGGGCCGCCCAGCCCCCACGACGGGGGCGGCCGGGCCGGTAGAATGACCGCATGATCGACTCTTCTGCCCAGGAGGGCAGCAGTAGCCAGCCGGGTAAGCCCCGGCATCCACATGACCCGACGACCCCGGGAGCCCTGAGCTTCCCGTGTTGATCCTCGTCGGTCTTCTCCTGATCATCGTTCTGACCGTCGCGACGGGTTACTTCGTCGCGCAGGAATTCGGCTACGTCGCCGTCGACCGGGGCAAGCTCAAGCAGCGCGCCGCCGAGGGCGACCAGGCATCCGCCCGGGCCCTGGAGGTGACCGCGCGGCTGTCGTTCATGCTCTCCGGCGCCCAGCTCGGCATCACCGTCACCGCCCTGCTGGTCGGTTACGTGGCCGAGCCGTACCTGGGCGCCGGACTGGCCGAACTGCTCGGCGTGGCCGGCGTCTCCTCCGGCGTCACCCTGCCGCTGTCCGTCGTGCTGGCTCTGGTCATCGCCACCGTGGTGCAGATGGTGGTGGGCGAGCTGGCCCCGAAGAACCTGGCCATCGCCCGCCCCGAGCCGGTGGCCCGGGCGCTGTCCCGGTCGACCCTGTTCTACATGGCGATCGCCGGCCCGCTGATCAAGCTGTTCGACCGGGCCGCGGTGCGGCTGCTGCGGCGGATCGGCATCGAGCCGATCGAGGAACTGCCCAGCGGCGCCACCCCGGAGGACCTGGAACAGATCATCGCCGAGTCCCGCCTGGAAGGGCACCTCGACGCCGAGATGTCCGAGTTGCTCGACCGGGGGCTCGACTTCCGCCAGCTGACCGCCGGCGAGGTCATGGTGCCCCGGGTCGACGTGCACACCGTACGCGCCGACGAGACGATCAGCCGGGTGGTCGAACTGCTCGACACCGGCCGGTCCCGCTTCCCGGTACGCGGTGCCGAGGGCGTGGACGACCTGGTCGGGGTGGTCGGCATCTCCGACGTGCTCCGGGTGCCCCCGGCCGAGCGCGCCACCACCCCGATCAGCGAGGTGGCCGTACCACCGTTGCTGGTGCCCGAGACGCTGCCGCTGCCGACGGTCCTGGACCGGCTGCGCTCCGGGCACCGTCAGCTGGCCTGCGTGGTCGACGAGTACGGCGGCTTCGCCGGCGTGATCACGCTGGAGGACATCGCCGAGGAACTGGTCGGCCCGATCCGCGACGAGGACGACCCGCCGGAGCGGGCCCCGGCCCGTCAGGACGACGGCTCCTGGGTGGTGCCGGCGCGCTGGCGCATCGACGAGGTCGCCGACAGCACCGGCATCGCGCTGCCCGAACATCCCGAGTACGACACCCTCTCCGGTCTGGTCATGCGTGAGCTGGGCCGGGTGCCCGAGGTCGGGGACCGATTGGAGATCGACCTGCCTGCCGACGGTGACCACGCCGAGGTCTCCCCGCGAGCCCTGGTCGAGGTGCTCGCGGTCGATCGGCACGTGGCCGACTCGGTCCGCCTGCAGCTGGCCGGCGGGCGTGAGGAGGTGACCGCGTGAGTACCGGATTCGCGTTGATCACCTCGGTGATCCTGCTCGCCCTCAACGGGTTCTTCGTCGCCGCCGAGTTCGCTCTGGTGGCGAGCAAGCGGTACCGCCTGGAACAGGCGGCCGTCGGCGGTGGCCGGGCGGCCAAGGCCGCCCTCGACGGCGTACGCGAGCTGTCGCTGATGCTGGCCGGCGCGCAACTGGGCATCACCCTGTGCACGCTGGGCCTCGGTGCCCTGGCCGAGCCGGCGATCGAACGGCTGGTCGGGCCGCTGCTGCACGCCGTCGGCCTGCCCTCCGGCGCCAGCCACGTGATCGCACTGATCTTCGCGCTGAGCCTGGTCACCTTCCTGCACCTGGTGGTCGGCGAGATGGCGCCGAAGTCCTGGGCGATCACCCACCCGGAGCGCTCCGCGCTGCTGCTGGCCCTGCCGTTCCGGGCCTTCGCCCGGGTGGCCCGGCCGGTGCTGTCGGCCCTCAACGCGGTGGCCAACGCGATGCTGCGGTTGGCGAAGGTCAATCCGCAGGACCAGTTGGCGCAGGTGCACGGCCCGGACGAGCTGCGGATGCTGCTGGAGCAGTCCCGCGAGCACGGCCTGCTCGGTGCCGCCCAGCACGAGCTGCTGACCAGCATGCTGGAGTTGCAGGGGACCACGGTGGCCCAGGTGATGGAGCCGTTCGACCGGATGGTGACGGTCCGCCGCGACGACCCGGTCGAGCGGATCGAACAGGTCAGCCGGGACAGCGGCCGGTCGCGGCTGGCGGTGCTGGACGCCGCCGGTGACGTCTGCGGTCTGGTGCACGTACGGGAGGCGGTACGTGCCGCCGCCGTGCGGCCCGATGCCACCGCAGCGGATCTGATGAACGACGCGATCACCCTGCCCGACTCGGCGACGGTGACCGAGGCGGTGGCCGTGATGCGGGCCCGCCAGTCCCAGCTGGCCATGGTCCGCAACGGCGCCGGTCCGACCCGACCGGTCGGCTTCGTCGCGCTGGAGGACCTGCTGGAGGAGGTCATCGGTGAGTTCGACGACGAAACCGACCCGATCCCGCGTGCGGTACGCCGGCTGAGGTAGGAGCGACGCGGATGCGGCTGACGGGGGTGTCACCGGGCGGTACGGGCCTGACGGTGCAGACCGCGTTGGCCAATCCGAGCACCCGCCCCGGCCTACGGCTGCCGGGGCGGGTGAACCTGATCGCCGGTTCCGTCGACGTGCCGGTCTACCACGTCCGGCTCGGCCTGGTCAGCACGGTCGAGCCGGACGACCCGGAGGCACCCCGCCGGCTGGTGCAGTTCCACCAGGCGCAGGTGTCCGACGCTCTGGTCCTACGGGCGGGGCGGGCCCGGTCGATCCCGTTCGAGTTCCCGCTGCCCTGGGAGACCCCGGTGACCACGCTCGGCGGCGTACCGCTGCTCAGCCTGCGGATGGGGCTGCGTACCGAGGTGGCCATCGAACCGGCGCTGGACCAGGGCGCGATGGTGCCGATCTTCGTCCACCCGCTCCCCACCCAGCAGCACATCCTCGGCGCGCTGGACACCCTCGGCTTCAGCGCGCGGCAGTCCGGTCTGATCGACGGCCGGCTGCCCGGGGTGGAGCAGACCCTGCCCCTGCACCAGCGGTGGGGGTTCTGGGTCGGCCCGCTCTACGCCGGGCCGATCACCGAGCTGGAGGTGATCTTCGTGACCAACTCCGCCGGCCTTGAGGTGATCTTCTGGTGCGACCGTCGGCTGGCGCTGGCGGGCATCACCCACACCAGCATCAGCCGGTTCCGGATCTGGCACGTCGACGCCGACAAGCGGGACTGGACCGCCACGGTCGACGGTTGGCTGCGCGAGACGATCAACCGGCACGCCGCCGCCGCGGCGCACGCCGACTGGTCGGCGACCATCAGCGAGTCCGCGCATGTCAGCCGCCCGCCCGACGAGCCGATCCCGCCCGGCTACGGCCTGGGCGGCACGGCCGGTGGTGCCGGCACCGGCGGCGACGGCACCTGACCCCTTCCACCCGCGCGCCGAGCCACGCCGAACCGAGGTGTTAACAGAGGGCCCCTTTACTACCTCAGGCGTTAACAAGGGGCCCTTCCTTGCACCTCAGCCCTGGGCGAGCTTGACGCCGAAGCCGAGGAAGAGCGCGCCGACGGCGGTGGTCGCGCCGGCGGAGAGCCGGCGACGCTGGCGGAACTGGGCGGCCAGGAAGGTGCCCGCGAAGATCAACGCGGTCAGGTAGAGCACGCTGGTCACCTGGGCGATCAGGCCGAGCAGCAGGAACGACAACGCCGGCCACGGGTAGGTCGGGTCGACGAACTGGATGAAGAACGAGACGAAGAACAGGATCGCCTTCGGGTTGAGCAGGCTGATCACCAGCGCCTTGCGGAACGGGCTGCGCATCTCCGCCGGCTGCGCGGCGTCGATCAGGCGCGGGGTGGTGGGATCGTTGCGGTCCCGCCAGCGCCGCCAGGCCGCGCGCAGCATGGTCAACCCGACATAGCCCAGGTACGCCGCACCCGCGTACTTGATCACGAGGAAGACCGGCGGGTACGCCTTGAGCAGCGACGCCACCCCGGCGGCGGAGAGGAACATCAGCATCCCGTCACCGACGAACACCCCGCCCGCCGCCCGGTAACCGGCGCCCACCCCGCGTCGCGCGGCGGTGGAGAGTACGAACAGCGAGTTGGGCCCGGGCAGCAGCACGATGGCCACGGTGCCCAGCACGTACGTCCAGATGTCGGTGATCCCCAGCACGCTGGACATCATCAGGCCGAAGGTGCCTTCGCGCGAAGCCTTTCCCGCAGCCTGACCTGTGCATTCGGCCACTCTTCGACGGTCATCGAATACTGGACGGTGTCCCGCCACGAGCCGTCCGGGCGCAGCCGGTGCTTGCGCAGCACGCCCTCGCGGGTGGCTCCGAGCCGCTCGATGGCGCGCTGGGAACGTTCGTTGCGGATGTCGGTGTGCCAGACCACCCGCACCGCCTGCAAGTCGCCGAAGGCCCGCTCCAACAGCAGCAGCTTGGCCTCGGTGTTGATTCCGGTACGCCACCAGGGCCGACCGAGGAAGGTGTGCCCGATCGCCACCGACCGCCGTTCGGGGTCGATCTCGTAGTACGAGGTGGTGCCGACCACCGCACCGGTCACCGCGCAGCGCTGCACCCACGGCACCTGTTCACCCCGCTGCCAGGCGGCCAGGTAGGCGCCGACGTGGGCGGCCAACTCGTCGGCGGCGGCCGGCCGGGGGAACCCGAGATGCCGCCACACCTGCGGATCGGCGGTCGCGGCGAACAGGTCCTGGGCGTGGCTCAGGTCCAGCGGCTCCAGCAGCACGTGTTCGCCGCGCAGCACCACGGGCTCGTGCCACGGCGTACGGGTCGGTCGCAGGTAGGCCGGCACGGGCGTGGTGACCCCGACGTCCGGCTCGGGCAGGCCCGCGGTCAACCGCAACGGGACCACCCCGGCCCAGTGCGGCAGCGCGTGGTCGGCCGGTTCCTCGATGACGCCACCGGCACGGGAGCGTACCGAGACCTCGGTCAACGGCAGCGCCAGCACGGCGGTCTCGGCCAGTTCCCGCCGGTTCGGCGGCCGGCTGTCCGCCGCGCGACCGGCACCGACCTTGTCGACCAGGGCGGTCAGCACGTCGGCCTTCTCGGCGGCGTCGGTGACCAGCCGGGCGGTGCCGTGCGCGATGACCGAGCGGTAGTTGGCGCTGTGGTGGACCTGCGAGCGGGCGTAGACCAGGGCGTCGAGCAGGGTGACCGCCACGCAGACCGGCAGCCCGTCGCCGCGCGCGGCCAGCAGCGGCCGGCTGCCGGTGGAGCCGTGCAGGTAGAGCGTGTCGCCGAGGCGTACGTGCAGGGTGGGCAGCACCCGAGGCTCACCGTCCACAGTGAACCCGAGGGCACAGTGGTACGCCTCGTCGAGGACTGCGTGGGCGGCGGAGCGGTCGTAGCTCATCCGCTCCCGGGAGCGAGTGGCGGTGGTGCGGGCGGTCGGCGCGTACATGCTCCCACCTTTGTTCTAGTACAATGCTGAATTTGTGTCAGCACGATATCAGGTGAGCGGTGCGACAGCCGCCGAGATTTCCGCCAGCATCGAGTCCGGCATCCGCGACGCCGCCCTCGCCCCCGGCGACCCGCTACCACCGGTACGCGCCCTCGCCGCCGACCTGGCCGTCAGCCCGGCCACCGTCTCCCGCGCCTACGCCGAACTGCGCCAACGCGGACTCATCGTCACCGCCGGCCGGCACGGCACCCGGGTCCGCCCCCGCCCACCGGTGGCCGCCCGCCGGGCCGCACTACGCCCCCCACCCGCCGCCGGGCTGCGCGACCTGTCCAAAGGCGAACCCGACGCGCGGCTGCTGCCGCCGCTCGGCCCCCACCTCGCCACGCTCGCCGACACCATCGGCCCGGCCATCAGCTACTCCGACGCCGGCACGCTGCCCGAGTTCGCCGAGGCGGCCCGCCGGCGACTCACCGCCGACGGCGTACCCGCCACCGAACTGACCCTCAGCAGCGGCGCGCTCGACGGCATCGAACGACTCCTCGCCGCCCACCTGCGCCCCGGTGACGCCGTCGCGGTGGAGGATCCCGGCTGGGCCAACCAGCTCGACCTCATCGCCGCCCTCGGCCTGCGCCCGATCGGCGTACCACTCGACGACGACGGCCCACTGGTCGCGGGCGTCGCCGCCGCGCTCGCGGCCGGTGCCCGGGCGCTCATCGTGACCAGCCGTGCCCAGAACCCCACCGGCGCCTCCGTCTCCGCCGACCGCGCCGCCGCCCTGCGTGACCTGCTTGCCGGCCGCGCCGACGTCCTGCTGATCGAGGACGACCACGCCGCCGAACTGGCCCGCGTACCGCTGCACCCGCTCGCCGGGGCGACCGTTCACTGGGCCTTCGTCCGCTCGGTGAGCAAACCCTTCGGCCCCGACCTGCGCCTGGCCGTGCTGGCCGGGGACGAGACGACGGTGGCCCGGGTGGCCGGCCGTACCCGGGTCGGCACCGGCTGGGTCTCCACCGTGGCGCAGCGGCTGGTGCTGTCCCTCTGGCGCGACCCGGCGGTGACCGCCCTGATCGAACAGGCCGCCGACAGCTACGAACGCCGCCGCCGCGGACTCGTCGACGCCCTCGTCGAACGCGGCCTGACCGCACACGGCCGCAGCGGACTCAACGTGTGGGTACCGGTGACCGACGAAACCGTCGCCTCCACCATGCTGCGCGACGCCGGCTGGCTAGCCGCCCCCGGCGCCCTCTTCCGCATCGCCAGCCCACCCGCCCTACGCCTCACCGTCAGCCCACTCACCGACGCAGACCTCCACCCCCTCGCCCACACCCTCACCCAAGCCGCCCACCCCACCCCACCCCCCACCTTCACCACCTAACAGCCCTCGAGCCACGCCCTTGCGCGCCCCGCCCGCCCTCGCCCTCGCGCGCCCGCGCGCACCGCCCTTCGTCCCGCGCGTGCCCGCCCTCGCCCCCGCGATCTTGCACTTTCTGTCGGGGCACAACGGTCATATCTGCCCAAGAGAGGGACCGGAAGTGCATGATCGACGTGGTCTGGTCGGCGCGGACGGTGCGGTCGAGCGATCGCCGACGGCGCGGGCGGCACCGCCGACCCTCGCCCCGCGATCTTGCACTTCTTGTCGCGGCGTAACGGTCATATCCGCCCCAAAGGGAGACCGGAAGTGCATGATCGACGCAATCTGATCGACGTGGACGGTGCGGGTGGCGGCGGCGGCGCGGGGGCGGCTGCGGGGCGATGTGCTGGTGTGGCGGCGTGGTGGAGTGCGTGGGTGGTGTGCGTGGTGTGGGTGGAGTAGGGGTGGGGAGTGGTGTGGTGGGAGGGGCGGGTAGAAAGGTCGGCATGGTCGAGATTGCGCCTGGTGCCCAGCAGTTCATTCCGCCGCAGGCGGACACTCTCGACGAACTGCGGGCCGCGGCTGCCGGCTGTCAGGGCTGCGAGCTGTACCGCGACGCTTCACAGACCGTCTTCGGCCGGGGAGACGCCACGGCGCGGGTGGTCTTCGTCGGTGAGCAGCCCGGCGACATGGAGGACCAGAAGGGTCTGCCCTTCGTCGGTCCCGCAGGTCGGCTGCTGCGCCGCGCTGTCGACGACGCCAAGCTGGACCCCGGGCACATCTACCTGACCAATGCGGTCAAGCATTTCCGGTTCGAGCTGCGCGGGAAGCGGCGGATCCACCAGACCCCGGACCGGGTGCACATCACCGCCTGCCGACCCTGGTTGGTCGCCGAGTTCACCCAGTTGAACCCGCAGGTCATCGTGGTGCTCGGCGCGACCGCCGCGAAGGCGCTGCTCGGCCCGAGCTTCCGGGTCACCCGTCAGCGCGGCGAGCTGCTGCCCTGGCCGGCCGCCGCCGAGCACCCTGAGGACTTCCAGCGGGTGCCGGTGGACAGTGCCGGGGACACCACGGACGCGCCACCGACCCAGCTGCTGGCCACCATCCACCCGTCCGCCGTGCTCCGCGCGGACGACCAGGACAAGGCGTACGAAGGACTGGTCGCCGACCTGACCGTCGCCGCACGAGCCCTCACCTGACCGCTGCACGAGCGTGACCGCTGCACGAGCCCTCACCTGACCGTTGCCCGCACCCGGCTCCGAGTACGCACCCAACTGCCCACCTACCTGACACGGAACGCCGCTCGCCGTGATGATCACCGGATCCGGCACGCTGGCACTGGTCGGCGTGCGGGTCGTCGGCGAGGCGTCCTGGGCCCTGGTGTTCGCAGTCGTGGCGGCGCGGCCGTCCTGACCCTGACCGGGTTCGTCGGCTCGCCACCAGGCAGCGGAATCCGGCAGGTCAGTGACACACTTGCCGCCAGCAGGCCAGGCAGCACCAGGAGATCACGAAGGAGAGATCATCGGGCGCGGCCGGGAATCGTGACGGAAGCCGAGGACGAGCGTTGACCACCGATCTGACCACCACGGCAGCCGCGCCGCCCGACATCGTGCCGATTCAGCGGCGTACCCTGCGGCTGCTGTTCAGCACCCAGATCATCGGTGGCATCGGGGTGACCATCGGCATCGCCGTCGGCGGGCTGCTCGCTGCCGAGATCGCCGGCACTGCGGTCTCCGGCCTGGTGCTGAGCGCCTCCGTGGTCGGCGGTGCGCTGCTCGCCATCCCGGTCACCCGGATCATCACCCGGCACGGTCGTCGCCCCGGCCTGGCCTTCGCGTACGGTGTCGGGGCCGTGGGCGGGGCCCTGGTGGTGCTCGCCGCGGCGAGCGGGTCGATTCCGCTGCTCTTTCTCGGCATGCTCATGTTCGGTGGCGGCTCCGCAGCCAATCTCCAGGCCCGCTACGCCGCGGTCGATCTTGCCGCGCCGGACCGTCGGGCCCGGCAACTGTCACTGATCGTCTGGGCCACCACGGTCGGCGCGGTGGCGGCACCGAACTTCGCCGCGCTCGCCGACCGGGCCGGCGGAGGATTGGGACTGCCACCACTGTCCGGCCCGTTCGCCTTCAGCACGGTGGCGTTCCTGCTGGCTGCCGGCGTACTGCTGCTGTTGTTGCGACCTGACCCGCTGCTCACCGCCCGCCGGCTCGCGGCGGCCGGCGCGGACCCCGCCACCGGGCCGGGCGGCACCGAGCCGGCCGGGGCGGTGGCCGCCGGGGCCGGTGCGGCGACGCCGGTCAAGCTGCCCGCCGCGTCGTCGGCCGGGCGCGGCGCGGGCCTGCGTGCCGGCTGGCTGGCGGTACGCGCCCAGCCCGCCGCCCGGCTCGGTGTCGCCGCCGTGGCGGTCGGCCACCTGGTGATGGTGGCGGTGATGGCGATGGCCCCGGTGCACCTGCGGGACCACTATCCCGTCGAGGACGTGCTCCCGGTGGTCGGCCTGGTGCTCAGCCTGCACATCGCCGGCATGTACGCGCTGGCGCCGGTGGTCGGCTGGCTGGCCGACCGGCTCGGCCGGCGCGGGGTCATCCTGGGCGGGGTCGGCATGCTGCTGGCCGCCTGCGCGGTCGCCGGCACCGCCGGGCACAGCACTTTCCGGCTCGCCGTCGGGCTGGTGCTGCTCGGGCTGGGCTGGTCGGCGACCATGGTGGCCGGTTCCACCCTGCTGTCGGAGTCGGTGCCCGACGCGATCCGTCCGAACGCGCAGGGCCTGTCCGACCTGCTGATGGGGCTGGCCGGCGCGCTGGCCGGTGCGGTCAGCGGGTTTGTCATGCAGTGGGCGGGCTATCCGGTGCTGAGCCTGCTCGCCGCGGTCGCGGTGGCACCGTTGCTGGCGCTAGCGTTGCGTCCGGTGCGGCCGGGCGCACCGGACGAGGAGGGTCGGGCATAGTGCGGCTGACCGATTTCTGGACGCGACTGGAGGAGGCGTTCGGGCCGGGCTACGCGGCCAGTATCGCCAGCGATCAGGTGCTGTCGCAGCTCGGTGGGCGGACCATCGAGCAGGCCTTCGCCGAGGGTGAGCAGACGCACGTGGTGTGGCGGGCGGTGGTCGCCGCCTACCCCGACCGGGTGCCGACCCGGCTACGCTGAGCAGTCGATTCGTTACTTCCGCGTGTCTCTTGCCGACTCGTACACCTGTTCGGCTATTGTCCACAGCGAGGTGCTCGTCCACAGGCCACGGCCGGTCGGCTGGTTTTCTGTCGGACCCAGCGCCTAGCGTGTGTCGCGTGACGCGAAGCTCAGGAAAGACGCCGGCGAAGGCAGGGGTGGCAACGATGGCGGCAGGGCCTGACCGGGAGAAGGCGCTCGACCTTGCTCTTGCTCAGATCGACAAGCAGTTCGGCAAGGGCTCGGTGATGCGGCTGGGGGAGCGGCCGGTCGTGCAGACCGCGATCATTCCCACCGGTTCCATCGCGCTCGACGTCGCGCTCGGCGTGGGTGGTCTGCCCCGAGGGCGGGTCATCGAGATCTACGGCCCGGAGAGCAGCGGTAAGACCACGGTCGCCCTGCACGCGGTGGCCAACGCCCAGCGCAACGGCGGCATCGCCGCCTTCATCGACGCCGAGCACGCGCTCGACCCGGAGTACGCCAAGGCCCTCGGTGTCGACACCGACGCCCTGCTGGTCTCCCAGCCGGACACCGGTGAGCAGGCGCTGGAGATCGCGGACATGCTGGTCCGCTCCGGCGCGCTGGACATCATCGTGATCGACTCGGTCGCCGCGCTGGTGCCGCGCGCCGAGATCGAGGGTGAGATGGGCGACAGCCACGTGGGTCTGCAGGCCCGGCTGATGAGCCAGGCGCTGCGGAAGATCACCGGTGTGCTCAACAACACCGGCACCACCGCGATCTTCATCAACCAGCTCCGCGAGAAGATCGGCGTGATGTTCGGGTGCATGTCGTACTCGACCAGGGTCACTCTCGCCGACGGCACGCAGGAGAAGATCGGCAAGATCGTCAACCAGCGGCTGGACGTCGAGGTCCTCTCCTACAACCCGGACACCGACCGGGTGGAGCCGAAACGAATCACCAACTGGTTCAACAACGGTCCGGCGGAACAGTTCCTTCAGTTCACCGTCGCCAAGTCGGGCGGAAACGGTCGCGCCCAGTTCGCTGCCACCGCAAACCACCTGGTGCGTACGCCGGGCGGCTGGCGAGAGGCGGGCGAGCTTATCGCCGGTGACCGGGTGATGCTCGCCGAGGCGCGGCGGCTCAGCGAGCAGCAGTGGCAGGTCGTGCTCGGTTCGCTGATGGGTGACGGTGCCCTGTCGCCGAACCGCCACGACCGCAACGGCGTTCGATTCCGCCTTGGCCACGGCGAGCAGCAGGTCGACTACCTCGACTGGAAGGTCTCGCTGCTAGGCAACATCAGCCACTCCCGGCGTACCGACACCCGAGGTGCTGCTTTCGTCGACTTCACGCCGCTGCCCGAGCTGGCCGAGTTGCGTCGTGCGGTCTACCTGGGCGATGGCAAGAAGCACCTGAGCTGGGATTACCTCAAGGCGCTCAATCCGTTGGCCCTCGCGGTGTGGTACATGGACGATGGTTGCTTCACGCTCCGGTCGAAGGGGGTTCAGGCGCGCACGGCTGGTGGCTCCGGCCGGATCGAGATCTGTGTCGAAGCGATGGCGGAGGGCAGCCGCAGCCGTCTGGTGGAGCATCTGCGCGACGCGTACGGCATGGACGTGAAGCTGGTCTCCCGTGGCGCACGTCAGACAGCGTCGATCATCTTCACCACCGAGGCGTCAGCGAAGTTCCAGGAACTGATCGCTCCGTACGTGCCTGCCGCGATGGAGGCCAAGCTGCTGCCGCGCTTGCGGGGTCAGTGCACCGTCGAGCCGCAGTTCGTTCCGGAAGAGATCATGCCGGTGCCGGCCCGGATCATCGATGTGCGGGTCAAGCCGAAAACCCGTTCGATGAACCGGTTCGACATCGAGGTGGAGGGCAACCACAACTACTTCGTCGACGGGGTCATGGTGCACAACAGCCCCGAGACGACCACGGGTGGTCGGGCGTTGAAGTTCTACGCCTCGGTCCGGCTCGACGTGCGGCGCATCGAGAGCCTGAAGGACGGCACCGACGTGGTCGGTAACCGCACCCGGGTCAAGGTCGTGAAGAACAAGGTCGCCTCGCCGTTCAAGCAGGCCGAGTTCGACATCATGTACGGCAAGGGCATCTCCCGTGAGGGTTCGCTGATCGACGTCGGCGTCGAGCAGGCGATCATCCGGAAGTCCGGTGCCTGGTACACCTACGAGGGCGACCAGCTCGGCCAGGGCAAGGAGAAGGCCCGCGAGTTCCTCCGGGAGAACCCGGACGTGGCCGCCGAGATCGAGAAGAAGATCCTGGAGAAGCTCGGCGTCGGGGTCGGTGCGGGCGATGCCGCCGGTGGCCCGGAGCTGCCGCCGGTCGACTTCTGATCTGCCCGGTGGCTGGACGACGTGCCCGTACGGGGCGGGGCTGGGATGCCAGTCCGCCCCGCACGGGCGATCCCACACCGCGTCCGCGCCGGGGCCGCCGCACGTCCGACGACGAGTCCCCACCGGGCCCCGGTGCCGCCGGGCGGGCCGACGCCGACCAGGCGACTGATACCCCCCGGGACGAGGCCGAGGTGGCCCGGGAGATCTGCCTGCGGCAGCTCGCGGTCCGCCCCCGTACCCGTGCCGAGTTGGCCACGGCGCTGGCCCGGCGGGGCATCTCCGAGGAGACCGCCGACGCCGTCCTCGACCGTTACGACGAGGTCGGCATCATCGACGACGCCGCGTTCGCCCGGGCCTGGGTGAGCAGCCGGCACGCCGGTCGTGGGCTGGCGCGTCGGGCGTTGGCCAACGAGCTACGGCAACGCGGAGTCGACGGTGACACGGCCAGCGCGGCGCTCGAGGAGCTGGACGAGAGCACCGAGGCGGAAACGGCCCGTGCGCTGGTCGAACGCAAGCTGCGTACCGCCCGTGGTGAGCCGGACGCGGTGTTCCGGCGGCTGGTCGGCATGCTGGCCCGCAAGGGTTACCCACCGGGGGTGGCGATTCGGGCCGTGAAGGACGCCCTCGCGGCGCAGAGCGCCGAGGCGGCCGAGTTCGCCGAACAGATCGACGCCGACGCCCTCACCGATACCGAGGGATGACCGCCGCCGAGGGATGACCGCCCAGGGGGTGTTCGGCCGCCGAGGGGTGATGGGCGGCCGAGAGATGACCGCCCAGAGGTGATGGGCCGCCGAGGGGTGATCGCCGAGGGCGGGTGGGGCAGCCGCCCAGGGGTGATCGCCGAGCGGCTTGGTCGAGAGGAGGCGCGAGGTGTTGCTGGCGTGCCTCAATGGTGACCGTGGTCGTGACTCCCACCCTGCGGTGCCGTTGAGCCCGACCGAGTTGGCGACCGACGCGGCCCGGTGTGTCGGGCTCGGTGTCGGTGCGGTGCACGTCCATCCGCGTACCGCCGACGGGGTCGAGTCGTTGCGTCCGGCGGACATCGCCGACGCGGTCGTGGCGATCCGTGCCGCGGTGCCGGGCCTGCCGGTGGGGGTGAGCACCGGGGCGTGGATCGAACCGGATCCGCTCGCCCGGGCGGCGGCGGTCGGTGCCTGGACGGTGCTGCCCGACTTCGCCTCGGTCAACGCCCACGAGCCGGGGGCGGAGGCGGTCGCGCGGGCGCTGCACGAGCGGGGCGTGATGGTGGAGGCCGGGCTCTGGACGATGCCGGCGGTCGAGGCGTACCTCGGATGGCGGGTGCCGGTCGGTCGGGTGCTGGTGGAATGCATGGCGCCGTCGCCGGAGTCTGCCCTGGCCGAAGCGGCGGCTATGCTCGACGCGCTCGCGCCGTCGGGGCCACCGGTGTTGTTGCACGCCGAGGGTGCCGGCGTCTGGGTGGTGTTGGCGGAGGCGGTCCGGCGGGGTCTGGACACCCGGATCGGGCTGGAGGACACGCTCCGGCTGCCCGACGGGTCGCTCGCGCGGGACAATGCCGCTCTGGTGGCCGCCGCCGTGGCGTGGGGTGCCGGTTGACCGTGCGGTAGTCGGCGGCAGCGGGCTCGGCAGGCGACCGAACGTCGCGATTGTCCGCAGCCGCCCGACTCGTTATCAGCGCAGCGTCACCACTCAACTTCTCTCCGTCCGGGTGGTTTGATCATGACTTCTTGACCGGACGCCCTCAGAGACCTAGCCTCGCCATAAAGGCTCACATTGCCCGACCAAGCGCAGGCTAAGCGCACAACATAGATCGCGTAACAGAACAGCATCACTTTGGCCAGCAGGAACGGCCACTGACGCCAGCTTCGGACAGGCCGGTCCGGGGCCGAGGCGACAACTGCACCTGGCCTGCCGACGGTTCGAGGAACACCGTCGGCGGGGAGAGCTATCCACGGCCTGCGCTCCGGTCGGGCGTCCAGAGCCGTAGGAACACGCCCACCGGCGGATTCCTACGGCGCGACGTTCAGGGGAGGCGCGCCATGGCGAGGCGACAGAGGTTCACCGGGTGGCCAGCATGAGCGAGCGTTGCGAACCGGCCGGCGCCGACTCCGGCGCGGCCGACGAGGGTGAGCAGAGTTCAGGACACCCGGAACCGGCGTTTCGAGGGTGTGCCGGGTCGAGCCGTCGGGCGGTTCGACGGAGCGGAGTGCCGGCATGAGGGCGCTGGACGTCGTACTTCTGATCGTCGTGTTGGTGTTGACCCTGGTGGTGCTCGCCGCGGCGGTCTTCGGGGCGCGGGTGCTGCGCGGGTTGCAGACGCGGCCGGCGCCGGAGGATCCGGCGTACATCGCGGAGAAGGATCGCCAGGAGCAGTCGCTGGCCGCGTTGCGGACGGCTGCCGACGAGGCGAACAGCACGATCGACGTCGCGAAGTCCGCTGCGGCGGCGGCCCGCACCGAGGCGGCGGCGGCCAAGGCGGAGGCGAAGGCGGCCCGGGCGGAGGCCCGTCGGGTCCTCGACGACGCCCGTGCCGAGGCGGACACGGTGCTCGAACGGGCGCACAAGCAGGCCGAGGCCGACGCCGAGCAGTTGCGGACCGCGGCCCGGCGCAGCGGCGAGCGGGAGGTGGCGGTGCTCGCCGCGACCACCCGGGAGCAGGCGGCCGAGGTGGAGCGGCGGGCGGCCCGGATGGACGAGCGGGAGCGGATGCACACCGAGGAGGTGGAGCGGCTGGCCGAGCGGGAACGGCAGCTGACCGCCGCCAGTGCCGCGCTCGCCGCCCGGGAGGCGGCCCTGGATGCCCGGGAGAAGGAGCTGGCCGAGGCGGAGAGCCAGCGGCGTCGGGAGTTGGAGCGGGTCGCGGGGTTGACCGCCGACAGCGCGCGGGCCGAGTTGGTGGAGGCGATCGAGGGCCAGGCCAAGCGGGAGGCCGCGCTGCTGGTACGGGAGATCGAGTCCGATGCCCGGTCCACCGCGGAGCAGCGGGCCCGGCACATCGTGGTCGACGCGATCCAGCGGGTGGCAAGTGAGCAGACCGCGGAGAGCGTGGTCAGCGTGCTGCATCTGCCGGGTGACGAGATGAAGGGCCGGATCATCGGCCGGGAAGGCCGCAACATCCGCGCCTTCGAGTCGGTGACCGGGGTCAACCTGATCATCGACGACACCCCGGAGGCGGTGCTCCTCTCCTGCTTCGACCCGGTGCGCCGCGAGGTAGGGCGGCTGACGCTGGAGAAGCTGGTGCTGGACGGGCGGATCCACCCGCACCGGATCGAGGAGGTGCACGACCTGGCCCGGCAGGAGGTGGATCAGCTGTGCCAGCGGGCCGCCGAGGACGCCCTGGTCGAGGTCGGCATCACCGAGATCCACCCGGAGCTGGTCACCCTCCTGGGCCGGTTGCGCTACCGCACCTCGTACGGGCAGAACGTGCTCAAGCATCTGGTGGAGACCGCACACATCGCCGGCATCATGGCCGCCGAGTTGCGCCTCGACGTTCCGTTGATCAAGCGTTCGGCGTTCCTGCACGACATCGGCAAGGCGCTCACCCACGAGGTGGAGGGCAGCCACGCCATCATCGGCGCCGATGTGGCCCGCAAGTACGGCGAGAGCGAGGACGTGGTGCACGCCATCGAGGCGCACCACAACGAGGTGCCGCCGCAGACCGTCGAGGCGGTGCTGACCCAGGCGTCGGACGCCTGCTCGGGGGGCCGGCCGGGGGCGCGGCGGGAGAGCCTGGAGGCGTACGTCAAGCGGCTGGAGCGGATCGAGGAGATCGCGGCCGGCAAGCTCGGCGTGGAGAAGGTCTTCGCCATGCAGGCGGGCCGGGAGATCCGGGTGATGGTCAAGCCCGACGACGTCGACGACATCGGCGCGGCGGTGCTGGCCCGGGACGTGGCCAAGCAGATCGAGGAGGAGCTGACCTATCCCGGTCAGATCCGGGTGACCGTGGTCCGCGAGTCCCGGGTCACCGAGATCGCCCGTTGACGGAGGACCCCAACCGGGACGGCGGGGCGAACCGCGCCGTCCCGGTCCAGGTACCTCCACTCAGCCTCTTCAGAACGGCCGCTGACGCGCCTGCAGATCCTTGGCCGCGCCTCGGCGACGAGCGTTGAGCAGATCGATCATCGTTCCTGGTCCTCGGTCCGGCTGGTCGGCCCACTCCTCGAAGGTGCGTGCCAACCGGTCGAGTCGCGCGTCACCCGGAGGTACGTCGATTTGAAAATGCCCTTCCGAGGGCTGGTCTCGGTCGTCTCCACCCCAGCGCACAACACCGTCGCATTCTGCGAGAATGTCGCGGATCACCAGCATTTCGCCGGTGAAGAAGTTGCCGGCGGAGCCGACTGGATAGAAGTTCGGCCGGATCGCCACAGCGGTGCCCGACAGGTAGTTCGACTCGAACGCCGCGACTACCGCCCTCGTTGTGCGATGTCCGATCAGGTCGCCGCGCCCGACTGCACCGACCTCGTAGTGAAACCGGCGTAGCACGTGGAGAAGAACGGTGGACACCGCGCCGACTGCCAGCGTGATACGCGCGTCGCTACCCTCGACCCGGTGGCTCGCCACCTTGGCGCCATCCACCACGGGCCAACCGTTCTGACTTGTGGACCGAGCCCAGTTTCTCGGACGCGGCGGTGCTGCTTGGGCCGGCGCGGTGGCAGCGGCGCCGACGACCACCGCACCGGCTGCTGCGACGGTGGTGGACAGAAGTTGCCGGCGGGACAGACCTGGCGCATTACTCATTGTGGCGACTCCAAGGTTGTCGGTTCGGCTGCACGGGAGCGGCGGGCGGATCGCAAAGCGAGCGCCGTGCTCACCACTGCGATGGACAGGCAGAGGAAGATGATCGGGTTGACGTAACCGGGGACCAGATCGGTGCTGGTGCCGTCGGCATAGCGGCAAACGTGGCGCAGTGGCAGCCAGTCGGCGCTGGTCGCGGTGGAAGCGAGTGGCTTGGCGGTGCAGTACTCGCTGGTGGCTCGAATATCGAGAAGGTGGCTCACCCACAGGCCGTGCACGTACGTGACGATGGCAGCAGCTGGTGCCACGACGATTCCGACGACGAACCCTGCAGCTGTCTTCATGGCTCAGATCTTGCCTTGGGCGCGCAGCGCCGCAACGCGGGCGTTCTCCTGCCCCACCCGATCCAAGAGCATGTCGGCGAAGCCTTGGCAGAACTCGTCGAGCTTGTTGCTCGGCAACAGGTGTGGCATGAGGGTGGGCACTCCACCGGTTGTCTGGATGAGGTAGGCGCGGCCGGTGGAAAGAATAGGGTCGGCCGTGGTCAGCAGGATGTCCCGGCTGATCGCCTTGGCGTTGGCCGCGTTGACGAAGCGGCCCTCATAGAATCGCTTGAATCTGGAGAGGTGGCCACCCCCGGAATAGTTGACGTACATGGACGCCCAGATGCTCGTCCCGTTCCGCACGTCCTTGGCGATGTTGTATGCGTCCGCGTCTTCGATCAGATCACGCAACTTGAAGGTTCCGACGCCGTCGACCTTGGCCAACTTCTCGTGGCAGTAGGTGCGCCCAGACGAGTAGCTGTCGCTGTCCCGACGCCACTCGCCGTAGAAGGTCATCCAGTCGCCGCCCCAGCCGCCGACGTCGCCTCGGTTGGTGTAGGTCCCGGCGGGCTGTGGTAGCAGGTACGCCGCGTTGCAGGACGCGCCGAGGTGGGAGACCTTGATGTCTACGCCATAGAAGGGGTCCCGGAATTCTCTGATCATGCGCATGTTGTTTGCTCTGAGTCGATCAAGCACATGGTTCTTGAATCCCTCGTCGATGCTCCCGATCAACAGCTTCCACTGCTCGCTGTTGTAGTCCTCATGGCGAAGGAACTCCATCACCAGTTGATCTGCTGGGCGGTTTCCTCCGTAACTGCGGGCCCACGAGAGCAAGGTGTTGATGTATCCCACGAACGCGTCGGCCTCTGAAATGGGGTCGTTGACCGAGGCCACCGCGGGGTCCGATCCCGGCTTGTAGATGTTCTTGTCGATCTCGATTCGCCCGTCACCGGTCCCGAGCCAAAGCGTCTGGATCTGATTGAACGACCAGTTCTCCGGCAGGGGGAAGCCCATGTTGCCGGAGAATCCGGTGGACATGCCCGACACGAAAGACCACCGTGCGTACGTGTGGGCGGTCACCTGAGCGCTGACGTTGCGTGATCCGTACACGCCGTGGATGTACTTCTTCCCTCGATCGGCCAGTCCGGCGACCACGCCTCGGAAATATGGAAGAATGTGAGACTCGATCTCATCCTGAGTTGCGTCGTAGTCGACCGAAAAATAAATTACGGTACCGGTGTTGAAGCCGTATCCTGTGGCGGCGATATGGGCATCCACCGCGTCCTGGAATCCCTGAGAATAGGTGAAGTAGGAGACCACCTCGCCGTAGTACTGTGAAATTGGAAAGACCTTCAGGCCGTTCGCGAAGATCGTGTCCAACTCGCCCGGCTGGATCCTCTTGTTGAGGGTGCCCCAGGGCTTCTCGTCCAGATATCGGCCCACGAACCTGTAGCCGTTGCTGTACAACGTCTTGGCCCGTGCATCGGTGATGGTGGTGATGCAGTCGACGGCGGTGCCAGGGCGACTGGGATCCCCGGTGGACACCAGTAGTTGGCACCAGGTGGCAAAGTCCCCACGGCCGTTCGGGGGCAGCAGGGCCGAGAATGTCTGGAAATCACTGACCGCCGAGGCGACGCTTGAGGTGAAACTGCTGGTGAAGTTGGTGTAGGTGTTGCCGTTAGACAGGCGTATGCGATTGAAGACCATCGCAGCGGTGAATATGCTGACGAAGATTCCCGACGAGCCCTGTGACAGCAGGTTGTTGCGCAAACCGGCCTGTGTTCCCGGTCCGAACACGCCGGTGGCTTGATCGTCGGTCATTCCCAGTTCGAACTGGATGGCCAGGAAGAGTGCTTTCTGCACGTCCCGGGAGAAGATTCCATCGCAGGGGATGAGGAAGAAATCACGGCGGCTGAAGTATCGGCTGTTAAGCCACTTCTGGATCGACCGGATCGTTTCGGTTCCGCCCGCGAGCACCACGTAGGCGTCCATGGTGAGCAGTGCCTTGAAGATCTTCGGCTGGACATTGGTGTCGGAGGCGTCCAAGCCGGCGTTGTACTTCAGTTCCGCGATGGCAGAGGCCGTGTCAACGCCGTAGACGCCGTCACCCGGCCCACCCCAGTAACCCTTGCAGAACAGGGCGTACTGCACGATGTTGACGATGTTGGGGTTGGTGGTGTCCGGGCCGATGGCGCCGAGCGCCGCCAGCCGAGAGAGGGTTGTCGGACCGAAGGCGTCGGACAGGCTGGTGATGCCAAGTTCGTGCTGGAGCCCTCTGGTCAGGGAGTACATGGTCGACCAGCCGGTGCGCCCGTTCTCTGGGCAGCGGTTGTAGCCGGGTACTGCGCCGTACGTGGAATTGACCCATTGCTGCGCCTCGAGGACCTTGTCGTCCACCATTGCCTCCATCGATGTCGTGACGCGCTGTTGATGGTTGGTCTCGTATCAGGTCGTTGGACATGTCAGCGCTGTAGTGCCTGGACCGGAGGGATGCGGGCTGCCCGCGCCGCCGGAACGAGCCCGGCCAGTAGGCCGGCGATGGTGCTGGCCGTGCAGGCGAACACGGCGGACCGGATCTCGACCGCTGGTGTCCAGCCGTTGACGACGGACACGATTGAGATGGTCAGCACGCCGAGCAGGGCACCAACCCCCCCACCCAGCCCGCCCAATACAGTGGTCTCCAGGACCAACTGACCGAAGATGTGACGTCGCCGTGCCCCGACTGCCCGTCGCAGACCGATCTCTCCCGTGCGCTGGGCTACGCCACTGGTCGCGGCGTTACCGATCGAAATGGTGCCCATCAGCAGGGCGACACCGCTGATCAACAGAGTCGTCCTGGTGGTGCTGCCCTCGATCTCCTGGCGCAGTGTGCGCGGATCCGGCGGCGCAATGGCTCTCAGTTCGGCCGGCGCCTCCGGACGGAGGGCAAGCGGAGCCTGCCTGCCGATGAGTTGTGCCGCGCCGGGAGACGTTTCCACCAGCACGTCCCTCTTCGCGGGCTGGCTGCCACCGGATTGGTTGAGGCGCTCTGCCGCCGAGTACGGCATGATGGCCGCAGCCATGGCTTCCGGTCTGCGTACGACGTCGTTGAAGATCCCGACCACCGTATGGGCCTGGTCGGCCACGAAAACGGCGACGCCGGTCCGATGGATTCCGAGTTGGCGTGCCACCGTGGCGGAGAGCATGACCACCGGCGTGGCATGGCGTTCGTGGAACTCGCCGAAGCTGCGTCCCACGGTCACCCGGGGTGCCATCACCTGCAACGCCGACGGATCCGCGCCGATCACGGGTACGCCCGCCGAGGATTGCCGAACATCGGTCATCCGACGCATCGGACGCTCCCCGAGACTCGTCCGCCGTCCGGCGGCCACAACGCCGTTGAGCCGGGTGAGTCGACCGATGGCCGCATCGTGAAGCCAGCTCTCCGTCGTCGCCTGGTCTTCCGGTTCAACCAGGACCTCGGTGGCCCGCCGCAGATCAAATGCGGTGGAAACCTGCTGGTTGAGCGTGGAGCCGAGACCGAGACTGGCTACGAACGCCGCCGCACCGAGGATGGTGCCTACGACCGTGACGAGTGATCGGCCAGGGTTACTGAGGACGGAGACAGAGGCCTCCCAGAACAGATCGCGGACGTTCAGCCGGGACCGATCGATCCCTAGGTGCCCGATCTCCTCGCGTTCCTTGCGCCGTCTCGTCCTCACGTCTCGTCCACGACACCGTCGGTGACCCGAAGCCGGCGACGGGCCTCCGACGCGACCTGCGAGTCGTGAGTCACCACGATCAGAGTCAGCCCTTCCTCGTTGAGTTGCCGCAACACGGCGAGTACCGCAGCGGTGTTCGTCGTGTCGAGGTTGCCGGTCGGTTCGTCGCAGAAGAGGACTTGGGGACGTGCCGCGACCGCGCGGGCAATCGCTACCCGCTGCTTCTCGCCACCGGAGAGCTGGCGGGGGTCGGCGTGCATGCGATGGGACAGACCCATACGCTCCAACGCCTCGGAGGCCATCGACCGGCGTTGCCGCCGCGCGTGCGGTCCGTACAGCATCCCGAGCTCGACGTTCTCCAAGGCGGTGCGCCCGGGGAGCAGGTGGAATGCCTGGAAGACGAATCCGAAGAGCTGGCCACGGATGGCGCCGAGGGTGGCGGGCCCGCAGTCCGCCGTCTCCAACCCGCCGATCAGATAGGAGCCGGCCGTGGGTACATCGAGCAGGCCGACGAGGTTGAGCAGAGTCGACTTGCCGGACCCGGAAGGGCCGGTGATCGAGATGTAATCGCCCTGATCGGCACGCAGGTTGGTGGCGCGTAGCGCATGAACGGGCTGACCGTCCTGATAGGTACGCGAGACGTTGCGGAGAACCAGCATGGATCAGCCCTCCGCCGTCTGCTCACCGACCAACACCGACGAACCGGCGGCGACCGGCGACGGGACGGGTTCCCTGAGTTCGACCCAGCCGCCCGCGATCTGTCCCGTCACCACCGTGACGTCGGTTGTCGCGTCGCCCTCATCCACGACAGTGATGAACATCGAGCCGTCGGGGCGGGAGTAGATGGCCGACACCGGTACGGCCAGCACCTCCGCCGCGGCGGAGGTGCGGACATCCAGCCGTACCGACCGGTTCGTGCCCCCGCTCATCGGCGCCTCGGTGAACTTCAGCCGGATCTCGATGCCGGTCTGGCCGTCGGGGCCCGAGGTCGCCTGCTCGCTGACCTCGCTGACGCGCGCCTTCGTACGTGTCTCACCAAGCTCGTCGGTGACGTCGACCTGTTGACCGGGCCGGATGAGCGCTGCTTGATCCACAGCTGCGGTCGCCACAATGACGGGCGCTTGGCCGTCAAGTTCGACTATCGGCGTCTTGGGGTCTGCCAGAGTCTGTCCGACCCGCGCATGAACCTTGCTGATACGACGGCCCGTCCGGTCGATCACGACAACGGCGGACTGCGGCATCTGCACGGCACGCGACTGCCCGGAACGTCGATCTTCCTGCGCCGAGCCCAGCCGGTAGCCGCGGTCACGGTAGAACTTCGCCAACTGCCGCAGAGTCGTGCCGTCGAGCACTCCGGTCGTCGGTGCGGAATAGCCAGTACGGCGCAGCGCCCGCTGCACCTCCACGACGTCCGGTCCCTGCGCGCCGGTGGTGAGGTCGCGGTAGAGAGGGAACCGGAGTGCCAGGGCGAACAGTGGCTCTCCGGAGCGCTCAAGCAGTACCTGCCCCTCCCGTATCCGATCGCCCTTGCGCACAGGCACCTTCGTCACCACGCTGCTCGGGCCCATCGCGGCGGGTGGAGCGAGCAGCCGGACACTCGCCCCCGGTTGGACACGCCCCCGAAGCACGACCGGCTCGACCAGTGTGCGGCGCTCCA
The DNA here is from genome assembly GCF_016774385.1 of Micromonospora fiedleri. Classification (NCBI taxonomy): domain Bacteria; kingdom Bacillati; phylum Actinomycetota; class Actinomycetes; order Micromonosporales; family Micromonosporaceae; genus Micromonospora; species Micromonospora fiedleri. The sequence goes on along the minus strand of NZ_JAETXL010000001.1, from coordinate 217,844 downwards.
CCACCGCCGTCACCAGCGAAGGCGAGGGCGGTGCGGCGTCGGCAGCCAGTTGGTCCGGCGACCGCAGGGTTGGACCGACCAGGACCGCGCCGGCGGTGACCAGCAGAACGGCAGCCAGAAAGAGCACGACAAGACGGAGGGCGCGCCGTCGTCGAGCGACGAGGGCGTCGACGGCGATCACGGGGCGCCGATCAGTTCGGCGGCCTGCTTCGCGATGCGCGTAACCTGCGGGTTCAGCTCCATGAACGAGGACTCGTACTTGTCGACGAGTTCCCGTTGAACCTGAACTGCCGCTTCAAGTTGCAGTTTGTCGATGCCGGTCTGACGCCGGCATTCAAACCAGGCGACTGCGAGGGCGCTTTCCACCGGACCGGCCTGATACTGAGTCGCAGGCACCGCAGGCCCCACCTCAATCGTTCCAGGTATCTGCTTGGGCTGCCACCGGTCCAGGCCTTCAGCGGCATCTACGCCGACGGGAACACCGAAGAGTCCCGGGTTCGGGGTCTGGAGGAACTCCTGCTCGCTCCTCGGCCGGTGACCCTTGTCGTCAAGGCAGGACAGCAGCTTTCGCCATGCCGAGTCGCCCATCCGCTCGTTGATGGTCCGGGAGAGGGGTTGGCTCAGCTTGTTCCCCAGGTCGAAGTAGCCGTAGTACACGTTCTTGGCGTCATCCGACAAGGCCTTCCAGGCGTCCTCGGTGCATTTGTCGTAGGCTCTGTCGTAATTCGGATCGAAGCTGACGACCGACGGTGGTGCCGACAACGAGTCCCGGCCAAAACCAACTCGCTTTGCTTCTTCGACCGAAGTGGGGCCGAAGGTGCGAGCTGTGATGATCAGGTGTCGGAACGGATTTCGAGGCTGCCCCAGCATGACGTTCAGGTTCTGTGGGTAGCCGGCCTTGGCCAGACATTTGTTTCGCACCTTCAGTTGCGCATAGTCGATCTGGCCGATCTCTTCGCCCATGAAGAGCGAGAATGGATTGTCCGAGCTTGCGGCCGACAGATCTGCGGGCGGGTCAGCCGCGGAGCTGGAGCAAGCCGTGGCGAAGAAGGAGACGGTAACGAGAGCGACCAGCCACCGGGCACTCATGCGCATGCGAAATTTCACTTGATCCCCCGAAAAATGACCGCTTCCTGTGCGGGGCGGGCACGCCGTTCTGGCGTGCCCGCCGACGGACGATCAGGCGCAGCGCTTGTGAGAGTTGTTGCGAGGGCTGATGGCGGCCCGGAAGTCGCGCGGGAAGGTGGTGTACGGGGTGGCGTAGTTCGCCAGGTCGTAAATGGTCACGGCGCAGGTGGTGTCCCTGTTCCAGAGGCCCTCGGCGTCGTCCTTGATCACGAACGCGGGGTACAGATCCGGGATGTTCGACCAGTAGTCGTCGCCGTGGTTCGAGTCGTTGTACCAGAAGTGTCGCTGGTACGAACTGGTGGAGAAATTGTCGTAGATCCACTGGAAGCAGATCTCGCCCTTGTTGCAGGCGGCCTTCGAATCGCCTCTGTCGGCCTGCGCCGGTGCGGCGGCTATTGCCACTGCGGCGGCACCCGTCATGGCGGCGGCGATGATTTGGCGTACTCGCATGCACTCTCCTCGATCGTCGAGGGGCTGCGCGGAATTGCGGCAGGAGCGTATACGTCGCCCCTGAACCGTTGAGCCCCCGTTGGTTGCGCTCCAGAAATATGCGGAACGCCTCGGGCGTCGAGGTTGCCGAGGCATGCAAAATCCGGTGGCGCAAAATTGCCAGCACGGAGCCTCAAGCAGGCTGGAAGCAACAGCAGTCGCTGTTGGCTAAAACTGTAAGAATCCCCGTGTGGTCCCAGATCGGGGGAACCTGAACCCCGTTGGGACATATGAATGATGGCCGATTTCCTGTGGCTTGGCAAGAGTCCGCCGCAGGCTCCCTTGATTCGATTCGGTCGTTTTGGCGCTTATCGGCGGAGGATCGGCGAAGTCGGCAGCGACATCGAGCCACGTGAACGTCAGGTCTCGGAGAGAAGCGACCCGCAGGTGGGCCGCCGGGACACACGCCATCGGGACACGGCCACAGACGCAACAAGCGGGGCCGGCCCAACCGGACCGGCCCCGCTTCGGGTATGTCGAACTGCGCTCAGCCCTGCGGCTCGACGACGGTGGAGCCGGCAGTGCCGGCGCGCTGCCGTGGTACCCGCACCCGACGGGTGCCGGTACGCCGCTCCAGCCAACCGGCGAACCAGGTGAGCATGGAGTTGATGATGATGTAGATGACCGCGATCACCATGGCGGCGGGGATGATGTTGCCGTAGTTGGCGGCGAGGTCGTTGACGCCGCGCTGGAGCAACTCGGGGTAGGCCACGATGTAGCCGAGCGCGGTGTCCTTGAGTAGCACCACCAGCTGGCTGACGATGATCGGCAGCATGGCCCGGGCCGCCTGCGGGATCAGGATCAGCTGCATGACCTGGGTCTTGCGCATGCCGATCGCGTACGCCGCTTCGGACTGCCCGCCGGGCAGGGACCGGATGCCGGCCCGGAACGCCTCGGCCAGCACCGACCCGTTGTAGAGGGTCAGACCGATCACCACGGACCAGAATGCGGTCACCGGCTGCTTGATGACGTATGGCAGGCCGTAGAAGACGAAGAAGATCATCAGCAGCAGCGGTACGGCCCGGAAGAACTCCACGACCGCGCCGGCGGGGACGCTGATCCACTTGTGCTCGGAGAGCCGCCCGACGGCGAAGATGATGCCGAAGGCGAGCGAGAGCAGCATGCCGACGCCGGCCGCCTTGAGGGTGGCCCACAAGCCCGGCAGGATGAACTGCGTCCACGTCTTCGGCTCGGCGAAGGGCTTCCAGAGCCACCCTTCCCACTGGTTCGCCTGGTCGAACTTGCTGTAGATCCAGTAGACCAGCCCGAGCAGGGCGACACCGAAGATCACGCTCAGGACGGTGTTGCGAACCTTGGCGCGGGGTCCCGGGTGGTCGTAGAGGACGCTGCTGGTGCTCATCAGCGCTTCACCGCCAGACGGTTGGCCAGCCAGCCGAAGAAGTAGCCGGTGGGAATGAGGATCGCGGCGAACGTGCCGGCGAAGACCAGGAAGATCGGGATGACCGCGTCACCGTTGAAGTTGATCAGGTCCTTCATGACGCTGGAGGACTCCATCAGCCCGATCGTGCCGACGATCGTGGCGTTCTTGCAGAGCGCGATCAGGATGCTGCCGAACGGCGCGATCACCGAACGCGTGGCCTGCGGCAGCACCACGATCCGCAGGGTCTGCGCGAAGGTCAGCCCGATCGCGCGGGCCGCCTCGGCCTGCCCGGTCGGCACCGTGTTGATGCCGGAACGGACCGCCTCGCAGACGAACGCCGCGGTGTAGGTCGACAGGCCGATGACCCCGAGCCAGTAGATGTTCAGGAAGAGATCCTGCGACAGGCTCAGCCCGAGGGTGACGAACAGGCCGAAATAGCAGAAGAAGATGACCAGGGTCAGGGGGGTGTTGCGGAAGATGTTGACCCAGGCTGCGCCGAAGCCGCGCAGCACGGGTACGGGGGAGACCCGCATCGCGGCCAACAGCACGCCGAGCACCAGCGCGCCGACGGCGGACGCGCCGGTCAGCTTGAGGATCCAGAGGAAGCTCGACACGAACGCGTCGAAGTTCTTCGGATCAGAGAATACGTGCATGCTTCGGCTCCCGGGGCACGTGTTGGCGGCCGGTGACAGGCCGGAGCCGGCACCCACTCAGGATGCCGGCTCCGGAACCGGTCATGCGCCGCAGTGGGTCAGCTTGGTGGTGTCCAGCTCGGGCGCGGGGGTGCCGCTCTTGCCCAGGGTGGCGTCCCAGGCAGCCTTGTAGCTGCCGTCGGCGGCGGCGGCCTTGAGGATCTCGTTGACCTTCTCGCAGCCGGTGGTGTCGTCCTTCTTCAGGCCGATGCCGTACGGCTCGTCCGAGAAGGTGCTGCCGACGACCTTGAACTTGCCGGCGTACTGGTCCTGCGCGGCGTAGCCGGCGAGGATGATGTCGTCGGTGGTCACGGCGTCAACCTGGCCACCGTCGAGCAGCGGCAGGCACTTCGAGTACGAGTCGAACTGCTGCAGCCGGGCGTCCGGGTAGTTCTCCTGGATCCGCTTGGCCGGGGTCGAGCCGCTGACCGAGCAGACCGTCTTGCCGGCCAGCTGGTCCGGGCCGGTGATGGTCGAGTCGGACTTGACAAGCAGGTCCTGGCCGGCGATGTAGTACGGGCCAGCGAAGTTGATCTTCTGCTTGCGCTCGTCGTTGATGGTGTAGGTGGCCACCACCAGGTCGACGGTGCCCTGCTCGATGAAGGGCTCACGGTTGGCCGACACGGTGGTCTTCCACTCGATGTTGCCCGCGTCGACGCCGAGGCCCTTCGCGATGATCTTGCCGATCTCGATGTCGAAGCCCTCGTACTGGCTACCGGTCTGCAGGCCCAGGCCCGGCTGGTCGGCCTTGACGCCGATGACCAGCTTCTTCTGGCTCTCGGCCTTGCCGACGATGCCGGTGGCGCCGGTGCCGCTGCCGGCCTCGTCGCTGTCGCCGCCACAGGCGGCCATGGTGACCGCAAGACCGGCAGCAGCGGCGATTGCCGCCATACGCTTCATTCGCATACTTTGTTCTCCTTCTGAAACGGGAGCCTGCCGGGCCACGGCACACTCCGCTACGGGGGGCCTTTAATGCGTGAGGATTTTGGAGAGGAAGTCCTTGGCGCGCTCGCTGCGCGGGTTGGCGAAGAACTCCGCCGGGGAAGCGTCCTCGACGAGCTTGCCGTCGGCCATGAAGATGACCCGGTTGGCGGCGTGCCGCGCGAAGCCCATCTCGTGGGTGACCACGACCATGGTCATGCCGTCGCGGGCGAGCGAGGTCATGACGTCCAGCACCTCGCCGACCATCTCCGGGTCCAAGGCGCTGGTGGGCTCGTCGAAGAGCATCGCCTTGGGCTGCATGGCCAGCGCCCGGGCGATCGCGGCACGCTGCTGCTGACCGCCGGAGAGCTGGGCCGGGAACTTGTCGGCCTGGTTGGCGATGCCCACCCGGTCGAGCAGGGCGAGACCCCGCTCGCGGGCCGCGGCCGGCTTCTCCTTGCGCACCTTGACCGGGCCCAGAGTGACGTTCTCCAGGATCGTCTTGTGCGCGAAAAGGTTGAAGGACTGGAACACCATGCCGACCTCGCTGCGCAGCTTGGCCAGTGCCTTGCCCTCGGCCGGCAGCTTCTGCCCGTCGAAGGTGATGGTGCCCGAGTTGATCGGCTCAAGTCGGTTGATCGTGCGGCACAGGGTCGACTTGCCGGAGCCGGACGGGCCGATCACCACGACCACTTCGCCACGACCCACCGACAGTGAGACGTCGTCCAGCACGTGCAGCGGCCCGAACCACTTATTGACCGAGTCCAGCACGATGAGCGGTTCGCCCGTCGCCACGTCGTCCACCGTCCCTCGTTACTTTCGGGGTCGGTCGACCCCTGGATGACGGCCACTGTAGGCGGGCTGACGTGGCTGAACACAACTCAGATGGTCACGGAGCGGTAACACCGTGGCGGATCACGTCCCGGCGTCCGAAATTGCCCGCTCCGGGTGGCGTCTCGGGGCGGTGATGTAGATCATGTGAGGGTGGCCGAGCAGGTGCGATTGACCAGGTACGCCCGGGGTGGCGGATGCGCGTGCAAGATCCCGCCGGGCGAGTTGGAGGCGATGGTGGCCGGCCTCGGCCCCACCGCCGGCTCCGCGGATCTGCTGGTCGGGCTGGAACACGGCGACGACGCCGCCGTGGTCCGGCTCGACGAGCGGACGGGCGTGGTGACCACCGCGGACTTCTTCACCCCGGTGGTCGACGACGCCTACGACTGGGGCCGGATCGCCGCGACCAACGCCCTGTCGGACGTGTACGCGATGGGCGGCCAGCCGCTTGTCGCACTCAACCTGCTCTGCTGGCCACGTGAGGTGCTCCCGCTGGAACTGGCGCGGGAGGTGCTGCGTGGCGGGCTGGACGTCGCCCGCGCCGCCGGCTGCCACCTGGCCGGTGGGCACAGCGTCGACGACGACGGTCCGAAGTACGGCCTGGCCGTCACCGGGCTGGTCCGCCCCGACGAACTGATCACCCTCGACAAGGGGCAGGCCGGACTGCCCCTGTCGCTGACCAAGCCGCTCGGCGTCGGCGTACTCAACACCCGGCACAAGAACACCGGTGAGAGCTTCCCCGAGGCGGTCGCGGCCATGACCACGCTGAACCGGGAGGCGGCCCGAGCGGCGGTCGCGGCCGGGGTGCGGTGCGGAACCGATGTGACCGGATTCGGTCTGCTCGGCCATGCCTCGAAGCTGGCCCGTGCCAGCGAGTTGACGGTGGCCATCGACATCGACCGGGTGCCCTATCTGGCCGGTGCCCGGGAGGCGGCCCGGGACGGGTACGTCAGCGGTGGCTCGCGCCGCAACCTGGAGTGGGTGACGCCGTGGACCGACCTGGCCGCGGCCGGGGAGATCGACCAGTTGTTGCTGGCCGACGCGCAGACCTCGGGCGGCCTGCTGGTGGCCGGCGAGATTCCCGGCGCACCCGTGATCGGTGAGCTCCTGCCCCGCGGCGACCACCTGGTCGTCCTGCGCTAGCCGAGACCCGGTCGCCCTGCGCGGTCCGGTCGCCCTGCGCCGGCGGCGGTGCCGTCTCCCTGCGTCGGCGGCGGTGTGGTCGCCCTGCACCCAGGCGTCGGCGCCGGCACGCGGCGAGCCGTGCGCTGGAGCGCGCACGATACCCGATAAACTGTCACCTTCCCGCTACCCATGGCGATGTGCTGCGGGGAAATTTGCCCAGAATGGTCACAGACCGGTAACTTGCCCCCGCCTGGGGGCAAATGCCCCGCACCATCGTGGGTAGGGCCCGATCCCGAGGCCCGTCGGACGAGCACAGCGAGGAGGCGGCATGACCGAGCTGTGGAACTGGAGAATCGACCAGGTACGACCGGTGGAGGTCTACCCGGCACTGGCCGATGCGCTCGGTCGGGTGGTGATGCCCCTGGCCGTCGCCGACCCGGCGCGGCTGCCCACGTACGCGGTGGTCTGCGATGTCTGGCAGGCGCCCGGGGAGTTCGCCACGATCGTGGACTGTTACGGCGTGCCCGACGGCCTGCCCGAGTTGCCCAGCATCGCGGCCCTGGCCCGGCTGCTGGACCGCAACTGCCTGGTGCGCGACGACACGCTCGACGAGACCCGGCACCTGCTGGTCGCGCCGGACGGCAGCATCCGCCCGGTGCACTTCGACGTGCAGGAGACCGACGACGGCGAGGTGCTCAGCAACCGGCGGCTGTGCACCGAGGCCGACCCGCGCTGCCGAGGCTGGTCACGCTGCCACCGGTCCCGCTGGGCCCCCGACTCGGTGAACCCCGCCCTCGCCGCCGCCTGAGCACATCACGGGGCCTGAGCGTTAACAGGGGCCCCTTGCTCTACCGCAGGCGTTAACAAGATGCCCTTCCTTACCGGCCGCGGACGACGAGGTCGTCGAGGAGATTGCGGGTAGCGGCGGCGACGGCGGCCACTGCGGCGTCGAACGCGGCGGCGTTGTGCGCCGCCGGCGCGCGGAAACCGGAGATCTTCCGCACGTACTGCAACGCCGCGGCCTCCACGTCCGCGTCGGTGACCTCCGGGGTGTACGGCTCACGCAGGGTCTTGATGCTTCGGCACACGGCTCCTCCTCGTTCCGTCCGATCACAGGGCGCCGGATACGCTGTGCACGTCATGACTACCGCAGCGGCGGGCGGCCCGCGCACCTATCAGGTGCGCACCTACGGCTGCCAGATGAACGTCCACGACTCCGAGCGCATCTCCGGGCTGCTGGAGCAGGCCGGCTACGTCCGCGCGGGCGAGAGCGACGACTCCCCGGACGTGGTGGTGTTCAACACCTGCGCGGTCCGGGAGAACGCCGACAACCGCCTGTACGGCAACCTCGGTCATCTGCGTCCCGTCAAGGACCGGCATCCAGGGATGCAGATCGCGGTCGGTGGCTGCCTGGCCCAGAAGGACCGGGGCGACATCGTCCGCAAGGCGCCCTGGGTGGACGTCGTCTTCGGCACGCACAACATCGGTTCACTGCCGGTGCTGCTGGAGCGGGCCCGGCACAACGCCGCCGCCGAGGTGGAGATCCTCGAATCCCTCGACGTCTTCCCGAGCACCCTGCCCACCCGCCGCGAGTCGACGTACGCCGGCTGGGTGTCGATCTCGGTGGGCTGCAACAACACCTGCACGTTCTGCATCGTGCCCGCTCTGCGCGGCAAGGAGAAGGACCGCCGCCCCGGCGACATTCTCAGCGAGGTCCGCGCCCTGGTCGACGAAGGCGTGCTGGAGGTGACCCTGCTCGGGCAGAACGTCAACTCCTACGGCGTGGAGTTCGGCGACCGGTACGCCTTCGGCAAGCTGCTGCGGGCCTGCGGGGACATCGACGGGCTGGAGCGGGTGCGCTTCACCAGCCCGCATCCGAAGGACTTCACCGACGACGTGATCGCGGCGATGGCCGAGACGCCGAACGTCTGCCACTCGCTGCACATGCCGTTGCAGTCCGGCTCCGACGACGTGCTGCGCGCGATGCGCCGGTCGTACCGGGCCGAGCGCTACCTGGGCATCATCGACAAGGTCCGGGCGGCGATGCCGGACGCCGCCATCACCACCGACATCATCGTCGGGTTCCCCGGCGAGACCGAGGCGGACTTCGAGCGCACCCTGGACGTGGTCCGGGCGGCCCGGTTCTCCTCCGCCTTCACCTTCCAGTACTCGAAGCGCCCCGGCACGCCGGCCGCGACCATGGACGGGCAGCTGCCCAAACAGGTCGTACAGGAGCGCTACGAGCGGTTGATCGCCTGCGTCGAGGAGATCACCTGGGCGGAGAACAAGAAGCTGGTCGGCGAGGCGGTCGAGGTCCTGGTCGCCGTCGGGGAGGGCCGCAAGGACGAGCGCACCGGGCGGCTGTCCGGGCGGGCCCGCGACGGGCGTCTCGTGCACTTCGACGCCGGGTCGTACGCCGGGGCGATCCGTCCGGGCGACATCGTGCACACCGTGGTCACCTACGCGGCACCGCATCATCTCAACGCCGACGGGGAGCCGCTGTCGCACCGGCGTACCCGGGCCGGCGACGCGGCAGAGGCCGGGCGGTCGGCGCGTACCCCCGGGGTGTTGCTCGGTCTGCCCACCATCGGTGCGCCGGCCGCGGCGCCCGAGCCGACGACCGGCTGCGCCGTCTCGCACTGAGCCGGTCGGGGCCCGGTGAGAACCGGACCCCGACCGTCGTACGGTCAGACCGAGATCCGGCCGGCGCCCGCGCCGCCCGTCACGATCGACTTCACGCTGCTCGCGCTGTCCAGGCTGTAGCCGTACGGGATGCCCGCCACGCTGCCGCCGGACTGCCCGCTGCCCGAGTTGACGAAGTGGTTGTTGCGGGCCACCAGGGAACCCGGCCCGGAGTCGCCCTCACCCCGGTGGAACGGGTCGGGGGTGTTCTCGAAGTAGTTGCCCTCGACCAGCACACCGGCGTTCATCGTGGACGCCACGCCGTAGCCGCGCACGTTGCTGTAGAAGTTGTTGTAGACGTGCACCGGGTTGCCGAAGCGGACCCGCGGGTTGCGCTGGTTGCTGCCGTCGAACCAGTTGTGGTGGTAGGTGACCCGCAGCTTGCCGATGTCCTGGCTGCCGTTGTCGTCGCTGTGCCCGAGCAGCATCGTCTTGTCGTGGCTGAACACCCGGTTCCACGACACGGTGATGAAGTCCGACCCCCGCTTGATGTCGACCGCACCGTCATAGCCGCTGCTGAAGGTGTTGTGGTCGACCCAGATGTTGGTGGCCGACTGCTCGATGTTGATCGCGTCGTCGCCCCAGTTCCGGAAGGTCAGGTTCCGGATGATCACGTTGCGGTCGCCGTTGATGGTGAAACCGCAGCCCACGATCGTGGCACCCGCGTTGCCGAGGATGGTCTTGTTGGACCGCACCCGCAGCATCCCCGAGCAGTTGATGGTGCCGGAGACCCGGATCACCGCCGCGCTGCTGGAGTTCAACGCGCTGGTCAGCGCCGAGGCGCTGGTGACCGTGGTGGTGCCGGCGCTGCCGCCGCCGGTGGTGCCGCCGTTCTGGGTGGCCCAGCCGACCAGCCCGGTCTGCGGGGCCGGGTTGGGCGGGGGAGTGGTGCCGCCGCTGCCCAGCCGGATCAGCTGCCAGCGCTGGTTCGCACCGTCGAGATCCGCGTACTGCGAGACGACGCCGCCGTCAGCGGTGGACCACTGCCACACCTCCAGGGCCTTGCTGCTGTGCCGGTTGATGAACCGCACGTCGCCGTTGGCGGAGTCCGCGAGCCGCCAGTGCTGCTTGGTGTCGCTGCTCGCGGTGACCTGGGTGACCTGCACGCCGTCGTTGGAGTTCGGAACGGCGACGACCTTGCCGGAGTGCCGGTTGCGCAGCTGGTAGTAGCCGCCGCCCACGTCGACGAACTGGAACTGCTGGTTGTTGCCGTCGGTACGGGTGAACTGCCGGATCTCACCGCCGTCGGCAGTGGACCAGTTCCACAGGTCCATCGCCTTGCCGCTGTTGCGGTTGACGAACACGTACTGTGCGCTGGTGTCCACGGTGGCCGCCGAAGCGGGGCTCACCGCCACCGCGACGACCGCCGCGGGCAGTGCGACCGCCGTCGCGGCCATGACCGCCAGTCGCCGGGTCAGGCGACGTGTGACGCTTGCAAGCACGGTCAATCTCCTCATCCTCTGGGTACGCGGAACGGGTCGGACGACGCGCGTCAGGGCGTCACGGATGGGCTGCCGGCACCGGCGGCAGAGTCCGTGACGCGGGTGGCCGCGGCGACCATGGATGGTGGTGGAGCGCCGCGGCGTACGCCTGGATGCGTCGTCGGCGTGCGGTCGGCAGGAGTACGCCCCGACATCGGAGGCTGCCGTGCCCAGCGGCAGCGATGCCGGTGACGGACGCAGAATCTGCGCCCTGCCGTCGGATGAACTGGTCGAAAACCGGCTCCCGTGCCCACCCCGTAGGGGCAACCGCTTTCCTCAGATAATCACAGATCGACGTCGATGTAAATGTCGAACGTTAACATCGCCGTGACCAGCGGCAATAGAGACGGAAAGCCCCCGGTTCCAGCCGGAACCGGGGGCTTTCGACAGGTTCAGCTCAGCCGGCCTGCTCCGCCAGCTGGAGGAACTGACGCTTGGAGGCGAGCGCCTGCTCGGCCTCCTTGATCCGCCGGTTGTCGCCGGCGGCCTGAGCCCGGGCCAACCGCTCCTCGGCCTCGGCGACCTGGGCCCGCATCTGGGCCAGCAGCGGGTTGTCCTCACGGCTGGTCCGACGCCACGCCGAGTCCATCACCTCGCGGACCTTCTCGTCGACGGCGCGCAGCCGGCGCTCCAGCCCGGCAGCCGCCTCACGCGGTACCCGACCGGCCTCGTGCCACTGCGCCTGAATGTCGCGCAGCTTGGCCTGAGCGCCCTTGGGGTCACCGTCGATGTCGAGCGCCTCCGCCTCGGCGAGCAGCGCCTGCTTGCGTTCCAGGTTGGCGCGCTGCTCGTTGTCCCGCGCCGAGAAGACCTCGCTGCGCCGGGTGAAGAAGGCGTCCTGCGCGGCCCGGAACTTCTCCCAGAGCCGCTGCTCGGCCTCCTTGGAGGCGCGCGGCGCGGCCTTCCACTGGTTCATCAGGTCCTTCAGCTGGTTGGCAGCCGAAGCCCATTCGGTGGAGTCGGAGACCTTCTCGGCCTCGGCGACCAGCTCTTCCTTGATCGTCTGCGCCTGCTTGCGCTGCGCGTCCAGGGAGGCGAAGTGCGCCCCCCGACGACGGGTGAAGCCGTCACGGGCGGCGGCGAACCGCTTCCACAGCTCACCATCGGTCTTCTTGTCGACCCCCCGGATGGTCTTCCACTCGTCGAGGATCTCCTTGAGTCGGTCGCCCGCGGTCTTCCAGCCGGTCGACTCGGCGGCGAGCTTCTCCGCCTCCTCCACCAGAGCGGTCTTGCGGGCCAACGCCTCGCTGCGGGCCGCCTCCTTGGCGGCCTTGGCCTCGCCGGCCTTCTCCTCGGCCACCGTGGCGAGCCGGTCCAGCCGCGCGGCCAGCGCGTCGATGTCGCCGACCACGTGCGCGTCGGCCAGCGAAGCGCGAATCCGTCGTACGGTGGCCAGCGAATGGTTGGCGTCCGCGGCGCCGGAGTTGAGCCGTGCCTCAGTCAGGTTCACCTCGGTCACCAGGTCGGCGAAGCGGCGGGCGAAGTGTGCCAGCCCCTCCTCCGGTGCTCCCGCCTGCCAGGATCCGACCACCCGCTCGCCTTCGGCGGTCTTGACGTAAACGGTGCCGTCCGCGTCCACCCGTCCGAAGGCAGTCCAGTCGCTCATGTGCCCATCCTCGTTCTCCCGGTGCCCCCTGGGAGAACTCTCTCCCGGGCACCGCCACGGCGCAGCCAAGTTTCTCCGGGCATTGTCACAGGTACGCCCCGGTCCGCGTCGAGCGCCTATCGCCGACCGTGACCATACGGTGTCCTAGGCGCTCCGCGGCATCATCCGGACCGGCGAGCCGTCGCCTACCGGTGGCGCCACGCCGCCGCCACGCCGCCGAGGTCGCATCGACGTGCCGCCGAGGCCGCGTCGGGATGCCGCCGGCACCGCTTCGGGATGCCGCTGTCGCAGCTCAGCGGGCTTGGCGGCGACCTCGGGTGCACGGCTGTGGCCGCCCGACCGATACGGTTGCCGGGTGCCACTGGTCGCCGCCGCCGTCTGCCCGCACCCGCCGCTGCTGATTCCCGAGGTCGCGGGGGCCGCCGCCACAGAGTTGGACGACCTTCGTCGGGCCTGCGACACGGCGGTCACCCGACTCGTCGACTCGGGCGCCGACGAACTGCTGGTCGTGGGTGACGGCCCGGACACCCACCGCTACGATCCGCCGTTCCACGGGTCCCTCGCCGCGTACGGCCTGCCCGTCGAACCGACAGTGGGTCGGCCCGGCCCCGGAAGCCGGCCCGACCTGCCGCTGAGCCTGACCATCGGCGCCTGGCTGCTGGGGCGCTCCCGCTCGGAATCGGCGCCCGCGGTGTCGGCCATGTACGCCGTGGCGCCGCAGACCGACCCGGTGTCGTGCGCGCAGCTCGGCGCCGGCTCGGGCGGCGATCGGAACTGGGCGCTGCTGGTGCTGGGTGACGGGTCGGCCTGCCGGGGGGCGGCAGCGCCGGGCTACGCGGACCCACGCGCCGAGGCGTACGACAGCGGGGTCGCCGAGGCCCTGGCCGACGCGGACCTCGACGCCCTGCTCGACCTGGACCCGGAGCTCTCGGCGCAGCTGCGGGTCGCCGGCCGGGCGGCCTGGCAGGTGCTGGCCGGCGCGGCCCGCGCCGCCGGCGGCGACTGGCGGGGCGAGCTCAGCTACCACGCGGCGCCCTACGGAGTGGCCTACTTCGTGGCCACCTGGGAACGGTCGTGACCCCGGGCACGGTGCTCGCCGTGGTGGGACCCACCGCGGCCGGAAAGTCGGCGCTGAGCATCGCCCTGGCGCACGCCCTCGACGGCGAGGTGGTCAACGCCGACTCGATGCAGCTCTACCGGGGCCTGGACATCGGCACCGCCAAACTCACCGTCGCCGAACGGGACGGCGTGCCGCACCACCTGCTCGACATCTGGGAGGTCACCGAGCCGGCGAGCGTCGCCGAATACCAGGCGCTGGCCCGGGCGGCGGTCGACGACATCCTCGCCCGAGGGCGGGTGCCACTGCTGGTCGGCGGGTCCGGACTGTACGTGCGGGCAGTGCTGGAGCAGTTCGAGTTCCCCGGCACCGACCCGGCGCTGCGGGCGCGGCTGGAGAACGAACTCGCCACCGTCGGCCCGGCGCCGCTGTACGCGCGGCTGCGCGAGGCCGACCCGGTGGCGGCGGCCGGCATCCTGCCCGGCAACGGTCGGCGGATCGTCCGCGCGCTGGAGGTGATCGAGCTGACCGGGGCGCCGTTCACCGCCGCGCTGCCCGAGCCGACGCCTTACTACCCCGCCGTGCAGATCGGCGTCGACCTGGACACCGCCCGGCTCGATGAGCGGATCGCCGTACGGGTGGACCGGATGTGGGCCGACGGGCTGGTCGCCGAGACCCGGCGGCTGGTCGAGCGGGGCCTGCCCGAGGGGCGTACGGCCAGCCGGGCGCTCGGCTACCAGCAGGTGCTGCGCATGCTGTCCGGGGAGTTGACCGAGACCGAGGCCCGCGACGACACCGTACGGGCGACGCGCCGGTTCGTCCGCCGCCAGCGTTCCTGGTTCCGGCGCGACCCGAGGATCCACTGGCTGGACTCGGCCGAGCCGACGCTGGTCGAGGATGCCCTGCGGATCCTCCGTGACGCTGCGCGATGATGAGAGCGTGAAGTTCACCAAGGGCCACGGCACCGGCAACGACTTTGTGATCCTGCCCGACCCGGACGGCGCGCTGGACCTGACACCCGAGCTGGTGGCCGCGATCTGCGACCGACGGCGGGGCCTCGGTGGCGACGGCGTGCTGCGCGTCGTCCGAGCCGCCGAGCACCCCGACGGGACCGCGCTGGCCGGTGACGCCGAATGGTTCATGGACTACTGGAACTCCGACGGCTCCTTCGCCGAGATGTGCGGCAACGGCGCTCGGGTCTTCGTCCGGTTCCTGCTGGACAGCGGGTTGGCCACGCCGATCGATGGTGTCCTGCCGGTGGCGACCCGCGCCGGCCTGGTGCGGGCCCGCCTCGACGGCGAGGACATCGCCGTCGAGATGCGCCGACCCCGGCTGTACGCGACCTCCACGGCCGCCCTGGGCGCACTGACCCTGCCCGGTACCGCCGTGGACGTCGGCAACCCGCACCTGGTCTGTCCGCTGCCGGCCGGGCTCGAGCTGACCGGTCTCGACCTGACCCGGGCACCCGGATTCGACCCGACGATCTTCCCGTCCGGGGTCAACGTCGAGTTCACCGCCGACGGCGAGCCACTCGACGGGGTCGACGGGCACGTGCTGATGCGGGTTTACGAACGGGGTTCCGCCGAGACGTTGTCCTGCGGCACCGGCGCCTGCGCCGTGGCCGCCGTAGCCCTGCGCGACATCGCCCGGGAGACCGGCACGATAGCCGTCGACGTCCCCGGCGGCCGCCTCACCGTCACCCTGACAGACAACTCCTGCTGGCTCTCCGGCCCCGCCCTTCTCACGGCCACCGGCACCCTGACCCTCGCCACCCCCTAACCACCCTCCGACCCCTCCCTCCCGCGCCGCCCTCGCGCCCTTGTGCGCGCCGATCTTGCACTTTCGGTCGCCATAATCACCGTATTTGCGGTGATTCATCCCGACGAAAAGTGCAAGATCGACGCGCCGTCAGGCGTGGAGCTCGGACGGTGCGAGGGAGCGCCGCGGGGGCGGGGCTTAGCGGGGGTCTTGCGGGTGGGGCCTCAGGGGGTGGCGGAGGCGTTGGCGGCGATCTCGGGGAGGTCGGCGGGGCCGGGGTCAGCGGCCGGCGGGGGAGTGCTGGCGGGGTTCTGGGCGGCGGCGCGGACGGCGGCGGCGACCGCCGGGGCCACCCGGGAGTCGAAGACGCTCGGCACGATGACCGTCGCGTTGAGCTTCTCCTCGCCGACCACGTCGGCGATGGCCTGGGCGGCGGCGATCGCCATCTCCTCGGTGAACTCCTCGGCGTGCGCGTCGAGCATGCCGCGGAAGACGCCGGGGAAGGCGAGCACGTTGTTGATCTGGTTCGGCTGGTCCGAGCGGCCGGTGGCCACCACGGCGGCGTGTTTGCGCGCCTCCCGAGGGTCGACCTCCGGGTCCGGGTTGGCCAGCGCGAAGACGATCGAGTCCTTGGCCATCCGGGCGATGTCGTCGCCGGTGAGCAGGTTCGGCGCGCTCACGCCGATGAAGACGTCGGCACCCTCCAGCGCACCGGGCAGGTCACCCGAGTAGCCGTCCCGGTTGGTGTTCTCGGCCAGCCACTGCCAGGCCGAGTTGAGGTCGGGCTGGCCGCGGTGCAGGGCACCCTGGCGGTCGTACGCGATGACGTCGCCGACGCCCTGACGCAGCAGCAGCTTCATGATCGCGGTGCCCGCCGCGCCGGCGCCCGAGACGACCACCCGGACGTCCGCGAGGCGCTTGCCCACCACCCGCAGCGCGTTGGTCAGCGCGGCCAGCACGCAGATCGCGGTGCCGTGCTGGTCGTCGTGGAAGACCGGGATGTCCAGCGCCTCACGCAGCCGTGCCTCGATCTCGAAGCAGCGCGGCGCCGCGATGTCCTCCAGGTTGATCCCGCCGTACGCGGGCGCGATCGCCTTCACGATGGCGACGATCTCGTCGGTGTCCTGGGTGTCGAGGACCACCGGCCAGGCGTCCACCCCGCCGAAGCGCTTGAACAGGGCGGCCTTGCCCTCCATCACCGGCAGCGAGGCGGCCGGGCCGAGGTTGCCCAGACCCAGCACCGCCGAGCCGTCGCTGACCACGGCCACGGTGTTGCGCTTGATGGTCAACCGGCGGGCGTCGGCCGGGTTGTCGGCGATCGCCTGGCAGACCCGGGCGACCCCCGGGGTGTACGCGCGGGACAACTCGTCCCGGGTACGCAGCGCGACCTTGGGGCTCACCTCGATCTTGCCGCCGAGGTGCAGCAGGAAGGTGCGGTCGGAGACCTTGCGCACGTCCACGCCGTCGAGCGCCCGCAGCGCGTCGACCACCTGGTCGGCGTGTCCGGCGTCGGCGGTGTCGCAGGTGAGGTCCACGATCACGTGGTTCGGGTCGGAATCGACCACGTCCAGGGCGGTGACGATCGCTCCGGCCTCTCCCACCGAGGTGGTGAGTCGGCCGATCGAGGAGGCATCGGCTGGCACGGCGATCCGGACCGTGATCGAGAATCCGGCACTGGGCAGTCGGGTGATGGCCACGCAGGTCCCTCCGTCGGCGCTGAACGGCTCGTGGCATTTCTACCCGCCCTGCCTGGGCGTCTGGCAGCCACCCCCACTTTGGGCCCTTTGTGCGCAGGGCATATTGCGGGTGCGATCGGTGTTGTCACATGACAGGATTGCTCAGTACATGCTCAGATCGGACAGGAGAGACGCTTGCGAGACCAGGAGACCCACGTTTCCAACGACGAATTCGAAACCACCCCCGGTGAGTACGAACTCTCCGAGCGGCAGGCGTTGCGACGGGTCCCCGGCCTCTCCACCGAGCTGACCGACGTCACCGAGGTCGAATACCGGCAGCTGCGGCTGGAGCGGGTGGTGCTGGTCGGGGTCTGGACCGAAGGCACCCAGGCCGACGCGGACAATTCCCTCACCGAGCTGGCCGCGCTGGCGGAGACCGCCGGGTCGCAGGTGCTCGAAGGGCTCATCCAGCGACGTACCCGGCCCGACCCGGCCACCTACATCGGTCGCGGCAAGGTCGACGACCTCAGCGCGGTGGTGCTCGCCGCCGGCGCCGACACGGTGATCTGCGACGGTGAGCTGTCCCCGTCCCAGCTGCGCAACCTGGAACAGCGCACCAAGGTCAAAGTGGTCGACCGCACCGCGCTGATCCTCGACATCTTCGCCCAGCACGCCAAGAGCAAGGAGGGCCGCGCCCAGGTCGAGCTGGCCCAGCTGGAATACCTGCTGCCCCGGCTGCGTGGTTGGGGTGAGACCCTGTCCCGGCAGACCGGTGGTTCGGGTCGCGGCGGCGGTGCCGGCGGCGGCGTGGGTGTTCGTGGCCCGGGTGAGACCAAGCTGGAGACCGACCGGCGTCGGATCCGCCACCGCATCGCCCGGCTGCGCCGGGAGATCAAGGCCATGAGCACCGTACGCGAGACCAAGCGGTCCCGCCGTACCCGAAACGCGGTTCCCGCGGTCGCCATCGCCGGCTACACCAACGCCGGCAAGTCGAGCCTGCTCAACCGGCTCACCGGAGCCGGTGTGCTGGTGGAGGACGCGTTGTTCGCCACCCTGGATCCGACCACCCGCCGCGCCACCACCTCCGAGGGGCGGGTCTACACCCTCTCCGACACGGTCGGCTTCGTCCGGCACCTGCCGCACCAGATCGTCGAGGCGTTCCGCTCGACGCTGGAGGAGATCGCCGAGGCCGATCTGGTGGTGCACGTGGTCGACGGCACCCACCCGGATCCGCAGGAGCAGGTACGCGCCGTCCGCGAGGTGCTGACCGAGGTGGGCGCCGACCGGCTGCCCGAGCTGCTCGTGGTCAACAAGACCGACGCGGCAGACGAGGAGACGTTGCTCCAGCTCAAGCGGATCTGGCCGGAGGCGGTGTTCGTCTCTGCGTACAGCGGGCGTGGCATCGACGACCTGCGCGCCACCATCGAGCAGCGGCTGCCCCGTCCGGCCGTCGACGTGCGGGTGGTGCTGCCGTACGACCGGGGTGACCTGGTGGCCCGACTGCACCGGCAGGGTGAGGTGCTCAGCACCGCCCACCTGCCGGAGGGGACGATGCTGCACGTACGGGTCAACGAGGCGTTGGCGGCCGAACTGGCCCCGTACCGCGACACGGCGGAGGCGGTCAGCACCGCCCGGTAACGCTGCTACGGCGTCACCCGACGGAAACTTCCGGCATGCGACACTTCTTTCATGCTCCGCACTGTATCTTCGGTCACGGTGGCACTCGGCCTGCTCGGGGCCACCGTGGCAGTCACGGGTGTCGCCGTGGCGGCGTCGTCGCCCGTCCCCGCCGCGGCAGCCGTCGCGGTGACGGGCCAGGTGGCGGCGGGGCCCCAGACGGTGGTCCCGGCGGCGCTCGGGCCGGCCGTGCTCGGGTCGGCACCACTGACCAAGGCCGGCAAGAAGCAGTGCACCGTCACCGATCCCCGACTGCGGGAGATGTCCGGCCTGGTAGCCACCCGCAGCGGGTACATCGTGATCAACGACAGCACCGATCAGAACGACCGCAAGCAGGTCTTCTACCTGAACAAGGACTGCCAGGTCGTCCGCAACGTGGGCTACACCGGTGCCGGGCCGTTCGACACCGAGGATCTGGCCCTCTCGCCGGACCGGACGAAGCTGTGGATCGCCGACACCGGTGACAACGTCACCAGCCGGGAGCGTCGCGAGCGGGTGGCCGTCTGGAGCATGCCGGTCAACGGCAGCAAGCAGCCGGTCCTGCACCGGCTGTCGTACCCGGACGGCAAGCCCCGCGACGCCGAGGCGTTGCTGATCGGCGACGACAACCTGCCGCTGATCATCACGAAGGTCACCTCCGGCAAGGCCGAGATCTTCACCCCGGACGGCGCGTTGAAGACCGGCGACACCGAGCCGGTGCCGATGAAGAAGCTCGGCGACATCACGTTGCCGAGAACGGACACCGAGAACCCGCTGAGCACCTTCGGCCGCGTCGCGATCACCGGTGCCGCCCGGTCGCCCGACGGCTCCCGGGTGGTGCTGCGCACCTACGCCGACGCCTTCGAGTACGACGTCCAGAACGGCGACATCGTCGGTGCGCTGACCACCGGCACGCCCCGGGTCACCGCGCTGGCCGACCCGTTCGGTGAGGCGATCTCGTACTCCACCGACGGGAAGACCTTCCTGACCGTTTCCGACGCGGGTCACCTGGACGACGACGAGCCGGTCGACATCCTCAGCTACACCCCGTCCACCGAAGGCCCGAAGAACCTGGCCGAGGATCCGGACGCGGCCAAGAAGTCATCCGGCCAGTCGTTCATCGACGGGTTGACCCTCGACGACATCACGTACCTGATCGCCTCGGTGGGCGTACTCGGTGCGTTGCTCGTGGGTGCGGGCATCTACGGCATCCTGCGGGCCCGCAAGCGGCCGGGCCCGGCCGGCAAGGGGCGTGGCCGTGACGACGGCCCGAAACCCACAGGCAAGGACGACGACGGCGCGGCCGGCGACCGCGCACGGTCCGGCGGTGTGTACGGCGGCGCAGCGACCGGTGGCGTCTACGGCGGCGGCTCGCCGAACGCCGAGCGACCCGGCCCGGCGCGGCCCGGACCGGTGTACGGGGGACGGGCCAGCGGCAACGGTGCCCGACCGGCCGGTGGTGGCGTCTACGGCGGTGGCGGCCGTGCCGGTGAGGGCGTGCCCGGCTCCGGTGGCCGGGCCGGCGGCGGTCGACCGGCGGGCGGCGGCGTGTACGGAGGTGGCGGACGTCCCGGTGGCGCCGGCCGCGCCGAACCACCCCGTGGCGGCGGCCGCGTCGAACCGCCACGCGGCGGTGGACGTGCCGAGCCGCCCCGACGTGGCGGTGGACCAACCGAGCCGGATTACCACGGTCGGCGCTCCGGTCGTTACCGGGAGGACAATTCCGAGCCGTACGGTCAGCCGCCCGGCGGCACCTACGGCTACCGGGGCGACCGGTACTGACCCTGCGGCCAGCACCGGTCGATGCCCGGGGTCAGATCCGGCCCCGGGTCAGATCCGGCGCAGCACGGCCACCACGCGCCCCATGATGGTGGCGTCGTCGCCGGGAATGGGATCGAAAGCCGGGTTCTGCGGCATCAGCCAGACGTGGCCGTCGCGCCGCCGATAGGTCTTCACCGTCGCCTCGCCGTCGAGCATGGCGGCGACGATCTCCCCGGAGTCGGCGGTCGGCTGCTGGCGGACCACCACCCAGTCGCCGTCGCAGATGGCCGCGTCGAGCATCGAGTCGCCCTTGACCTGGAGCATGAAGACCTCGCCCTCGCCGACGAGCTCGCGGGGCAGCGGGAAGACGTCTTCCATCGACTGCTCGGCGAGGATCGGCCCACCGGCGGCGATGCGGCCGAGCATCGGCACGTACGCCGGGGTGGGGCGCTGCGAGCGGCTCAGCTCGTCGTCGATGTCGCCGGGGGAGCGGACGTCGACCGCGCGTGGCCGATTCGGATCACGCCGCAGGAAGCCCTTCTTCTCCAGCTCCTTGAGCTGGTAGGCGACGCTGGACGGGGAGACGAGCCCGACTGCCTCGCCGATCTCCCGCACGCTCGGCGGGTAGCCGTGTCGCTCCACCCAGGTGCGGATGAAGTCCAGGATGCGACGCTGCCGGGCGGTGAGGTCGGCGGCCGCCGGGTCCGGAAAGGAGTTGGCCACCGGGGTCACCGGGCGCACGGCGGGCTGCGCGGCTCGGGCGCGGGTGACGCTGCGGCGTCGGGTGGGCGGCGGCCCCGCCTCGCTGCTCTGCTGCGGGCTCTGTGGCCGGTTGGCCCGGTCCTGGGTCACGTCCGTCCTCCCTGGTCGGCGCTGGGTGCCTCGGCGGCTCGTGGTGCATGCGGTGGTCTGCCGGGCTGGTCGACCATGGTCACCTCCGGCTGCCCATGACCGTATAGGTGAGATCGGTCATTTTCAAACATCTGTACGAGGTTTCTCCGCGTGTCGACACGCGTAGGCGTGACAGTCGTACGCCTGTTCTGATAAATGATACGTCTGATCGAACGGGTGTTCGATCGAATGCCTATTTTGAAGATCAGATCCGGTCGGCCGGTAACCGGTGTCGCCGCGCTGCGTTGGGCTCTCGGGTCGCGCTGCGGCGGGCCTGTCGGGTGACGCGCCGGACACGCCGGTCAACTTGACCGCGGTTCGCCAGCGGCATACGGTCAACCCCTAGATGTAGTAGTCACACAGGCGTAACTCGCCTACAGGTTGGGTTCGACTACGGACCGCACTCTCGTACCATCAGGTCGGCGGCCATCCTTGGATGATGGCCCGCCGCGCTGTTGCGTGCCCGGAGGCGGCCATAGGCGTGCCCATGGTCGATCGAGGAGGTCGGGCGATGCGGTGTCCGTACTGCCGGCATGCCGACTCCCGCGTGGTCGACTCGCGGGAAGCCGACGACGGCCAGCTGATCCGTCGTCGACGCTCCTGCCCGGAGTGCGGCAAACGGTTCACCACTGTCGAAGAGGCGGTGCTCGCGGTCGTGAAGCGCAGCGGGGTGACCGAGCCGTTCAGCCGTACGAAGATCATCGGCGGGGTGCGCAAGGCCTGCCAGGGCCGACCGGTCGACGAGGACTCGATCGCGCTGCTGGCGCAGCGGGTCGAGGAGACCATCCGGGCCAAGGGCGCCGCCGAGATCCCCAGCCACGAGGTGGGGCTGGCCATCCTGGGTCCCCTGCGGGACCTGGACGAGGTCGCCTACCTGCGGTTCGCCAGCGTGTACCGGTCGTTCGACTCGCTCGCCGACTTCGAGCGGGAGATCGAGACGCTGCGGGCCGCCGCACGTGCCCGGCAGGACGCGCAGGCCGAGACGGCCGGCGCCGCCGGCCACACACAGTGAGCTTTCTTCAGTGGTAGTGACAGTCGGATCGCGCGGTGCCGCGCGGACGAGGGGGCGGATGAGATGCCGGGGGATGGCGTGACAACAAGCAGGACACGGAGCAAGGCCGGCGCGGGTCTGAAGGTCGAGCGGGTCTGGACCACCGAGGGTGTGCACCCGTACGACGAGGTCGCCTGGGAGCGCCGCGACGTCGTGATGACCAACTGGCGGGACGGCTCGATCAACTTCGAGCAGCGTGGGGTGGAGTTCCCGGAGAGTTGGAGCGTCAACGCGGCCAACATCGTGACCACCAAGTACTTCCGGGGCGCGGTGGGCACCCCGGAGCGGGAGTGGTCGCTGCGGCAGCTGATCGACCGGGTGGTCACCACCTACCGCACCGCCGGTGAGGAGTACGGCTACTTCGCCGGCCCGGCCGACGCCGAGATCTTCGCCCACGAGCTGACCTGGATGCTGCTGCACCAGGTGTTCAGCTTCAACTCGCCGGTCTGGTTCAACGTCGGCACGCCCTCACCTCAGCAGGTCAGCGCGTGTTTCATCCTGGCCGTCGACGACTCGATGGACTCCATCCTCGACTGGTACAAGGAGGAGGGGCTGATCTTCAAGGGCGGCTCCGGCTCCGGGGTGAACCTCTCCCGGATCCGCTCCTCCCGGGAGCTGCTCTCCTCCGGCGGCACCGCCTCCGGCCCGGTCAGCTTCATGCGCGGCGCGGACGCCAGCGCGGGCACCATCAAGTCCGGCGGCGCCACCCGGCGGGCGGCCAAGATGGTCATCCTCGACGTGGACCACCCCGACATCGAGGAGTTCGTGGTCACCAAGGCGCGCGAGGAGGACAAGATCCGCGCCCTGCGCGACGCCGGGTTCGACATGGACCTGGGCGGCGCCGACATCGTCAGCGTGCAGTACCAGAACGCCAACAACTCGGTACGGGTCTCCGACGAGTTCATGACCGCGGTGGAGAACGGCGGCGGCTTCGACCTGCGGGGTCGGCTCGACGGGCAGACCATCGAGACCATCGACGCGAAGAAGCTGTTCCGTACGATCTCGCAGGCCGCCTGGGAGTGCGCCGACCCGGGCCTCCAGTACGACGACACCATCAACGACTGGCACACCTGCCCGGAGACCGGTCGGATCACCGCGTCGAACCCGTGCTCGGAGTACCTGCACCTGGACAACTCCTCGTGCAACCTGGCCTCGCTGAACCTGATGAAGTTCCTCCGCGCCGACGGTGGCTTCGAGGTGGAGAAGTTCGTCAAGTCGGTCGAGTTCGTCATCACCGCGATGGACATCTCGATCTGCTTCGCCGACTTCCCGACCGAGAAGATCGGCGAGACCACCCGGGCGTACCGGCAGCTCGGCATCGGCTACGCCAACCTCGGTGCCCTGCTGATGGCCTCCGGCCTGCCGTACGACTCGGACCAGGGCCGCTCGCTGGCCGCCGCGATCACCTCGCTGATGACCGGCACGGCGTACCGCCGCTCGGCCGAGCTGGCCGGCATCGTCGGCGCGTACGACGGCTACGCCCGCAACGCCGAGCCGCACAAGCGGGTGATGCGCAAGCACGCCGCCGCCAACGACGAGATCAAGCCCACCGGGACCGTGGCCACCGCGGTGGTCCGCGAGGCCACGAAGCAGTGGACCCAGGGCAACAAGATCGGCGACAAGTTCGGCTGGCGCAACTCGCAGGCCAGCGTGCTCGCGCCGACCGGCACCATCGGCCTGATGATGGACTGCGACACCACCGGCGTCGAGCCGGACCTGGCGCTTGTCAAGTTCAAGAAGTTGGTCGGCGGCGGTTCGATGCAGATCGTCAACCAGACCGTACCGCGCGCCCTGCGCAGCCTCGGCTACCCCGAGGAGCAGGTCGAGGCGATCGTCGAGCACATCGCCGACCACGGCCACGTGGTGGACGCCCCCGGCCTCAAGCCGGAGCACTACCCGGTCTTCGACTGCGCCATGGGCGAGCGGTCCATCGCCCCGATGGGCCACGTACGGATGATGGCGGCGGTCCAGCCGTTCATCTCCGGCGCCATCTCCAAGACGGTGAACATGCCGGAGCAGGCCACCGTCGAGGACGTCGAGAAGATCTACTTCGAGGGCTGGAAGCTCGGCCTCAAGGCCCTGGCGATCTACCGGGACAACTGCAAGGTCGGCCAGCCGCTGTCGGTCGCCAAGCCCAACAAGGCCGCCGAGCCGGCCCCGACCACCGCCGTCGAGCCGGTGGTGGAGAAGGTCGTGGAGTACCGCCCGGTGCGCAAGCGGCTGCCGAAGAAGCGTCCCTCGGAGACCATCTCCTTCTCGGTCGGCGGCGCCGAGGGCTACCTCACCGCCTCGTCGTACCCGGATGACGGCCTGGGCGAGGTCTTCCTCAAGATGTCCAAGCAGGGCTCCACTCTGGCCGGAGTGATGGACGCCTTCTCGGTGGCCATCTCTATCGGCCTGCAGTACGGCGTTCCCCTGGAGACGTACGTCAGCAAGTTCACAAACATGCGCTTCGAGCCGGCCGGCATGACCGACGAC
Source organism: Micromonospora fiedleri (assembly GCF_016774385.1). NCBI lineage: Bacteria > Bacillati > Actinomycetota > Actinomycetes > Micromonosporales > Micromonosporaceae > Micromonospora > Micromonospora fiedleri. The sequence goes on along the minus strand of NZ_JAETXL010000001.1, from coordinate 193,180 downwards.
CCGGACGTGCGGATGGCCGCCTCGGTGATGGACTACATCTTCCGTCGCCTCGCGCTGGACTTCCTGCCGTACGACCGCCGCGCCGAGCTGGGCATCTTCACCGCCAAGGAGCGGGCCGCGCAGCTGGCGGCCGAAGCCGAGGCGGAGGCGAACGGCACGGACCTGACCGCGATGGCCTCGTCCGCGCCGGTGGAGACCCGGCCGGAGGAGCCGAAGGCCGGGCCGATCGCCCAGCCCGCCCAGGAACTCGCCGACGTCGCCGCCGCGAAGCCGGCACCGTCGGTCGGTTCCAGCACCGAACTGCTCGAAGCCGTGATCGGCAAGGCCGCCGACGCACCGCTCTGCTTCACCTGCGGTACGAAGATGCGCCCCGCCGGCAGCTGCTACGTCTGCGAGGGCTGCGGCTCTACCAGCGGCTGCAGCTGACGTACGAGAACGCGACGAGCCCCGGGCGGATTACCGTCCGGGGCTCGTCCCGTCCGGCTTCCATCCGGCGCGACTCGTCGGGCTGAATCCTGGGACCGAGTCGCCCTTCGGTGCATCTCGCGCAAGATCACGCTCGATCCACGATCGAGTGGCCTCGCGGGCGCGCGGATGCCACTTTTTCCTGCATCGAGCACGGCCCCGCCCGTTCGGCGGTCAGCGATCCCGATCGTCAGCGCTTGAGTGTGCGGAGGAAAGCCGACCAGGACTGGCCGTCGAAGCGGAGGACCGGGCCGGCGGCGTTCTTGCTGTCGCGGATTTCGACGGCTTGGTCAACGCACCTGGCCTCGACGCAGGCACCGTTGCTGCCGCTCCGGGTGCTCTTGCGCCACTGCGAGTCCACGGTCCGCCTCCTACTCCCTTTGCCTGGCGTCTCGGATCTCCTTGATCAGCATTGCCGAGTCGCTGGGCGACATGGCTGCGGCGCGCAGGCTGTTGAAGACCACGGTACAACGTGCGACATCGTCACCTTCGGCGTAGAGGTCGCCTGTCAGGCCCTCGATGTAGACCACGCTCGGACCGTCCGCGAAGTTCAGGATGTGGAAGCTGGACAGCATCGAGGCGTAGGCACCTTCGCGGAACGGGATCACCTGGAGAGTGACGTTCCACCTCTTGCTGGCTTCGAGCAGCGCAGTGAGCTGGTCACCCATGATGGCGGCGCCACCGATCTGTCGGTGCAGCACCGCCTCGTCGAGAACGGCCACCAGTCGTAGCTTGCCCGAGGTGATGAGCTGCTGACGTTGCATGCGGACGGCGACCCGCCGCTCGACCGCCTCAGGTGAGGGTTCGAACGCATCCTCGCTCGTCATTGCTCTCGCATAGTCGGCCGTCTGGAGCAGCCCCGGTACGACCAGCGTCTCGAAGTTCTGCACTTCCTCGGCGGCAGACTCCAGGCCGATGTACTGCCGGTACGAAGACGGCAAGTCGCCGTACTTGGCCCACCAGCCGCGCTGCTTGCCGGTCTTGGCCATCGACAGCAGCGTCTCGCGCAACTCGGCGTCGGTGATCCCGTATCGGTCCAGCAGGGCGTTGAGCGCTGGACCCTTGATGCCTACCCGACCGGCCTCGATCCGCCGCAGCGTGCTGGCGGACACCTCGATGACCTCGGCCGCCTGTTCGGCGGTGACACCGGCGTCCTCGCGTACGCGGCGAAGCTGCGCGCCGAGCTGAAAGCGAACAAAGGTCGGGCTCTCCATGCCGGTCATTCTGCCGAGCTGGTCTGCCGGCGGTGCGAGCGACACGCGCACGCCCACTGACTACCAAAGCTTGACCATATGAAAATGCGCGCGCAAAATCGATCGCGCATACAAGTCGATGCGACGGAGGCGCTGTGCGGGAGCGGGTGTCGTACGAGGAGTTCGTCCTCGCGGTCGCGCTGACCCTCGCGCGCCGGCACCGTCCGGTGTGGTCATGGCGGGTGTGGCGTCGGGTCTGCCGGTGCGGTGCCGAGTTGCCCTGCCGAGCCCGGCATCGGATTCCGATCAGCCGTGCCCACTGGCCGGAGGAGGAGCAGAGGTGATGGAGGACCAGACGGACCGGATCCTGTCCGTCCACCGCGCGGGCGTCGACGGGCTCTGTGTCGGCTGCCGCTGGTGGTGGCCCCGGCTGGCTCCGTACCCCTGCTATCAGGCCGAGTGGGCGTTCCGCTGTCACGCCCGTGCGGTGACCCTGCGCTTCCTCGGCGGGTTGCCGTGACCACGCATGATCCTGTGCTGCCCGTGTGGAGCTGTGGTGGCTGCGGCGGACCGTGGCCCTGCCGCACCCGGCGCACCGAGTTGCGGGCCGAGTTCGAGAGTGCGCCGGTGTCGCTGGCCCTCTACATGGGGTCTTACCTGGTCTGGGCCGCCGAGGATCTCACCTGGGTGCCGGCCGGGCTGCTGCATCGGCGCTTCGTGGGCTGGATCCGATGAGCGAACAGGAGTCAGCTCGTTCGGCTGGCTGCTTCCGGTTCCGGCTCGGGCTGGCGGATGGTGCGGGCGCGCAGCAGGTCCCGCAGCGACCACCCGCCGGTCAGGCACCACAGTGCGATGACCGGGTCGCAGATCGCGCAGCCGAACGACGAGCCGGGCAGGAACGGGATGATCGGGTTGCCGTACAGGTGGTGGACGACGTCCCAGCCGGTGTGCAGGAGCCAGCCGACGCCGATCCACCGCCACGACTCCAGCCCCCGGTACGCCACGTAGACCAGCACCGCCACGAACGGGAACTCCCAGCCCGCCAGTCCGCCGCCGCTGAGGTACGCCGCACCGGCCCCGGCGACCATGATCGCGTTGAACCGGCGGCGGTGTGGTTCCCGGATCAGCGAGTTGAGGCAGACGTACAGGGCACCGACGAGCAGCGGCATGAGGATGGTCATGGCCGGTGAATCTAGGTGCGGTCGCCGGTGGCGAGCAGGGGCCGGCGAGCCATCGATCGACGGGTTCTCGCCAGAATGGGCATATGCACCGGGTGGTGGTCGTCGCGAACGACGACGTGGTCCCGTTCGACCTGTCCGTGCCGATCGAGGTGTTCGGCCGCGCGCGGCTGGCCGACGGCCGCCCGGCCTATCAGGTGCGGGTCTGTGCGGTCACCGAGGAGGTGCGGGCGGGCGCGGTCGGGGTGCGGATACCGCATGATCTGTCCGTGCTGGCCGAGGCCGACACGGTGGTCGTACCGGGGGTCGCCGACCTGGCCGCCCCGCTGCCCGCCGCGATCCGGGAGGCGTTGGCCACCTGCACGGCCCGGCTCGTGTCGATCTGTACCGGCGCCTTCGTGCTCGCCGCAGCCGGCCGGCTCGACGGGCGGCGGGCCACCACCCACTGGGCCGCCGCGGCCGAGCTGGCCCGCCGGTATCCCGCCGTCACCGTCGACCCGGACGTGCTGTTCGTCGACGACGATCCGGTGCTGACGTCGGCCGGTGCCGCCGCCGGGCTCGACCTGTGCCTGTACGTCGTCCGGCGGGACTACGGCGCGGCGGTCGCCGCCGACACCGCGCGTCGCTGCGTGATGCCGCTGGAACGGGCCGGGGGACAGGCGCAGTTCATCGCGTACGAGCCACCCGTGCCGGCGGGACACGGCATCCAGCCACTGCTGGCCTGGATGGCCGACAACCTTCACCGTCCGCTCACCCTGGCCGAGATCGCCGCGTACGCCTCGATGAGCACCCGGTCGCTGAGCCGGCACTTCCGCGACCAGACCGGCACCACGCCGATGCGTTGGCTCAGCCGGCACCGGGTCCGGCGGGCCCAGCAGCTGCTGGAACAGACCGACCAACCGGTCGAACGCGTCGGCGCGCTCGTCGGGTTCGCCTCGCCGACCGCCTTCCGGGAGTGCTTCCGGCACGTTGTCGGCGTCAGCCCGCGCGACTACCGGGCGGCCTTCCCGCCGCCCGCCGTGGGCTAGCCTGTCGATCATGCACTTTCCGTCGGGGCAAAAGCCGCGAAAGGGTCATCTCGGCGACCAGAAGTGCAAGATCGGCGGAGTGCCGGGGCAGGGGTTAGGTGAGTTCTGTCAGGCGGGTGGTGAGGAAGTCGCGTTCGGGGTCGTTGTCGACCTGGGCCAGCGCGGCTCGGTACGCCTGTGCCGCCTCGCTGCGGCGGTCGAGTTGGCGCAGCAGGTCGGCACGGATCGCCGGTAGGTAGTGGTAGCCGGCCAGGCGGGGATCTGCGGCGAGGGCGTCGACCTCGGCGAGCGCTGCGGCCGGTCCGTCCACCATCGACACGGCCACCGCCCGGTTCAGCGCGACGACCGGGGACGGCCAGTGGGCCAGCAGCGCGTCGTAGAGTCGGACGATCTGCGGCCAGTCGGTCGCGGCGTAGCTGGGCGCGTGGGCGTGCAGCGAGGCGATGGCCGCATGTAGCGCGTACCGGCCGGCTCGTCCGGTGCGGAGGGCTTCGACCACCAGCCGATGGCCCTCGCCGATGGCGGTCCGGTCCCAGCAGGAACGATCCTGGTCCTCCAGCCGCAGCAGCCGGCCCTGCTCGTCGGTGCGGGTGGCGCGGCGGGCGTCGGTGAGCAGCAGCAGGGCGAGCAGTCCGCTCACCTCGGGCTCGTCGGGCATCAGCTCGTGCAGCATCCGGGCCAGGTGCACAGCCCGGTCCACCAGGTCGGCGCGGACCAGGTCAACGCCGGTCGGCGCGGTGTGCCCGGTGGTGAAGAGCAGGTGTACGACGCTGAGCACCGCGTCCAGCCGTTCGGGCAGTTCGGCGGTGTCCGGTACCCGGTACGGGATCCGTGCCGCCGAGATCTTTTTCTTGGCCCGGGTGACCCGCGCCGCCATTGTCGACTCGGCGACCAGGAATGCCCGGGCGATGTCGGCGGTGCTGACTCCGCAGACCAGGCGCAGGGTGAGCGCCACCTGCGCCTCCCGGGCGAGCGCGGGATGGCAGCAGGTGAAGACCAGACGGAGCCGATCATCGGGTACGGCGACCTCGTCGGACTCATCCGCTTCGACCGCTTCCGGCTCCACGAGCAGCGGAAGCTTCGTGCGGAGCACCTGCCGGCGGCGCAGCACGTCGAGGGCTCTGCGGCGGGCGATGGCGGTGAGCCAGGCGCCGGGCTTGTCCGGTACGCCGTCCCTGGTCCAGGCCCCCAGCGCCGCGACGTACGCCTCCTGGACGCATTCCTCGGCGAGGTCGAGGTCACCGGCGGCGCGCGCGGTCGCGGCGAGCACGAAGGCCCACTCCCGGCGGTGCGCGTCAACCAGCGCCCGCTCCGCCGGGTTCGTCCGCTCCGCCGGGTCGGGCTGGGCGAACCGGACGCCGACAGCCCTCGGCGGCTCGGCACCCTCGAACGGAGCGGGCTGCTCGCCGTCGTTCACTCGGTCGGCGCGACGAACAGTGGCCGGACCTCCACGGCGCCGTGGATGGTGGCCGGGTTCAGCTTGGCGATCTCCAGTGCCACGTCGCGGTCGGGTGCCTCCAGCACGAAGAACCCGGCGACGACCTCCTTGGCCTCGATGAACGGGCCGTCGGTGACGAGGTCGCCGCGTATCGCGGCGGCGGTGGTGCTCGGTTGCAGCGCAAAGCCGGTGACGATCCGCCCGCCCAGCTCGGTGACCTTCGCCGGATACTGTTCGAGCAGCGCGACGTAGTCGGGCGTGAGCTCCATCGGGTCGGCCGGCGCGGGCGAGTAGATCAGCACTGCGTACTGGGGCATGGGTCCTCCTCGAATCGCTGTTCATCCTCGGCGCAACCGGCGCGGGAGGCCAGCACGAATCGGCCCGGGTGGGGAGATTTCTCCACCGAGGCGCCTACCCGCACAGCCCGACAGGGCGGCCACGCCACCGGTCAGCGCGTCCGGTGCCGGTGCGACTGCCTAGACTGCCGCGATGAGCGGAACGCGACGGCCGTTGGCGAAGCGGCCGTTGACCGAACCGCACCCGTCCCGGCTGCCGCTGGAGCATCCGGAGCGGGAGCGGATCCTGGCCGCCCACGCTGCGGCACTGGCCGCCGGGGACGCCGGCTACCGGGACCCGGTCACCGGACTGTTCGTGCTCACCGCCGGATTTCTCGCCCGTCGCGGCACCTGCTGTGACCAGGGCTGCCGGCACTGCCCGTACGTGACCTGAAGGCCCGGCCTCAGGCCGCGGCGACGAACACCCGGGAGGCCACCTCACGGGGCAGCCGGATGCTTTCCCCGGAACGGTCGATCGACACACCGTCGCGTTCCTGGGCGACGGTGACCATGGCTCCGGGGTCGACGCCGGCGGCGTGCAACTGGCGGAGCACCTCGGCGTCGGTCTGCACGCTCTCGCAGATGCGCCGGACGATCACCTTGCCGGTCAGGCCCGGGAAGGCCAGGTTGCGCTCGCCCTCGACCGGCTCCGGCTCGGTCTCGCCGGGGGAGCCGAGATCCTCCAGGCCGGGGATGGGGTTGCCGTACGGCGACCGGGTCGGCCGGTTGAGCAGGTCGTAGACCCGCTTCTCGACCGCGTCGCTCATCACGTGCTCCCAGCGGCAGGCCTCCTCGTGGGCCTCCTCGTAGGGCATCCCGATCACGTTGACCAGCAGCAACTCGGCGAGCCGGTGCTTGCGCATCACGGACACGGCGGTGCTGCGGCCGAGCGGCGTGAGGCTGAGGTGGCGGTCACCCTCGACGGTGAGCAGGCCGTCGCGCTCCATCCGGGCGACGGTCTGGCTGACGGTGGGGCCGCTCTGGCGCAACCGTTCGGCGATCCGGGCGCGCAGCGGCGGCACACCCTCTTCCTCGAGTTCGAGGATCGTGCGCAGGTACATTTCGGTCGTATCGACCAGGTCGTGAGACTTCATGGTGTCAGCGGCCCTCCAATGATCGATGGTACCCTGCCGCACCTGTCATGACCGCCGCCGAACCGCGGCGAGGTTCACCGAGGGTGTTGACTGAACGACATGTCCGCTACCGACGGTCTTCTGGTGGAGGCGGCGCAACTCGCCGCCGAGATCGACACGGCCGACCCGCCCACCCTGCTCGACGTCCGCTGGCGGCTGGCCGGCCCGCCCGGCCGGGTCGATTACGCGGCGGGACACCTGCCGACCGCGGTCTTCGTCGATCTGGACACCGCGCTGTGCGGTCCGCCCGGCCCGGCCGGTCGCCACCCGCTGCCCGACCCCGCCGCACTGCAGGCCGCGTTGCGGGCCGCCGGGGTGCGCGCCGGTCACCCCGTGGTGGTGTACGACGGCGGCGACGGCATGGCCGCCGCCCGCGCCTGGTGGACGCTGCGCTGGGCCGGACACCGCCCGGTACGCGTACTGCACGGTGGTTTCCCGGCCTGGCTGGCCGCCGACCTGCCGGTGAGCACCGACGAGCCGCACCCGGTCACCGGCGATGTGACCGTCACGCCGGGCGGGCTGCCGGTGCTCGACGCGGCGGCCGCCGCCCGGCTGGCCGCCGCCGACAACGGTGTCCTGCTCGATGTTCGCGCGGCACCTCGTTACCGGGGCGAGCACGAGCCCGTCGACCCGGTCGCCGGGCACGTTCCCGGCGCGGTCAACCTGCCGGCACCCGAGTACGTCGCCGACGGCCGGTTCCCGTCCGGGGCGGCCCTGCGCGACCGGTTCGCCGCCGCCGGGGTGAGCGCCGAGGCGCCGGTCGGTGCGTACTGCGGCTCCGGGGTGACCGCCGCGCAGGCTGTGCTGGCGCTGCACCTGGCCGGCCGGACGGACGCCGCGCTCTATGTCGGTTCCTGGAGCAACTGGGTCGCCGACCCGGACCGGCCGGTCGCCCTCGCCCCGCCGCCGGGCGCCTGAGGGGCCCGGTGGCCGGCACCTGCCGCCCGGTCGGTCGCGTGCGACCATGGACAGATGTCCGAAGACACGGTGGTGGTGTGGGACGAGTCGCTGCTCGCCTACGACCTCGGTGACCACCCGCTCGACCCGGTACGGGTGGAGTTGACCATCGCACTGGCCCGGGAACTGGGCGTGCTGCAACGACCCGGGGTACGCCTGATCCGGCCGTGGCCCGCCGACGATGCGCTGCTCACCCGGGTGCACGACCAGCGTTACCTGGACGCGGTCCGGATGGCCCCCCGCGAACCCTTCTTCTCCGGCTTCGGCCTGGGCACCTCGGACAATCCCGTCTTCGACCGGATGCACGAGTCCAGCGCGTTGATCGCGGGTGCGACGGTGGCCGCCGCCGAGGCGGTGTGGTGGGGGCAGGCCCGACGCGCGGTGAACGTGGCCGGCGGCCTGCACCACGCCATGTCCGACCGGGCGGCCGGGTTCTGCATCTACAACGACCCGGCGGTGGCCATCGCCCGGCTGCTCGACCTCGGCGCGGAGCGGATCGCGTACGTCGACGTCGACGTGCACCACGGCGACGGAGTGCAGCAGATCTTCTGGGACGACCCACGGGTGCTGACCGTCAGCCTGCACGAGACCCCCCTCGCGCTCTTTCCCGGCACCGGCTTCCCCGACGAGACCGGCGGCCCGGGCGCCGAGGGCAGCGCGGTCAACATCGCGCTGCCGCCCGCGGTCTCCGACGCCGGCTGGCAACGCGCCTTCCACGCGATCGTCCCGTCGGTGCTGCGCGCGTTCCGTCCGCAGGTGCTGTTCACCCAGTGCGGCGCGGACGCGCACCGCAGTGATCCCCTCGCCGACCTGCATCTGTCCGTCGACGGTCAACGGGCCACCTACCTGGCGTTGCGGGCCCTCGCCGACGAGTTGTGCGAGGGGCGCTGGGTAGCCACCGGTGGTGGCGGGTACGCCCTGGTCGAGGTGGTGCCCCGGGCCTGGACGCACCTGCTGGCGACGGCCACCGGCGCGCCGCTGGATCCGGCCACGCTGACCCCGCCGGCGTGGCGGGCGTTGGCCGCCGCTCGTCGACCCGGCTCCGACGTGCCGTTGCGGATGACCGACGGCGTCGATCCGGGGTACGAGCCGTGGCAGCCCACCGGCGAGCCGAACCCGGTGGACCGGGCGATCGCGGCGACCCGCAAGGCGGTCTTCCCGCTGATCGGTCTCGACCCGCACGATCCGCGCGACTGAGCTGGCCGGGCCCGAGGTGACCACCGCCGACAACGCCATCGACGTGCTGCTCAGCGATGGCCGCACGGTCCAGTTGCGACCGATCCGGCCGTCGGACGCGCCAGCGATCGTCGCCATGCACTCCCGCTTCTCCGAGCGCACCCGCTACCTGCGCTACTTCTCGCCGTACCCGCGCATCCCCGAACGGGATCTGCAACGGTTCGTCAACGTCGACCACGTCGACCGGGAGGCGTTCGTGGTGCTGGCCGGCGAGCGGATCGTCGCCGTCGGCCGGTACGAGCGGCTCGGCCCGGCCGCGCCCGATGCCGAGGTCGCCTTCGTGGTGGAGGACGCCTACCAGGGGCGGGGCATCGGCTCGGTGTTGCTGGAGCATCTGGCCGACGCCGCCCGGCGGGCCGGCATCGTCAACTTCGTCGCCGAGGTGCTGCCGGCCAACGGGGCCATGTTGCGGGTCTTCGCCGACTTCGGCTACCAGCTGCAACGGCAGTTCGCCGACGGCGTGGTGCACCTGACCTTTCCGATCGCTCCCACCGAGGCGACCCTGGAGGTGCAGCGCGGCAGGGAGCAGCGGACCGAGGCCCGATCCATCGCCCGGCTGCTCGCCCCACGCGGCGTCGTCGTCTACGGGGCCAGCGCCACCGGTCAGGGTGTCGGAGCGGCGGTGCTCGGGCACCTGCGCGACGGCGGTTACACCGGTTCCGTGGTGCCGGTGCATCCGACCGCCGTCCGGGTCGCCGGGCTGCCCGCGTACCCGTCGGCGGCCGACGCGGGGCTGCCGGTCGACCTGGCGGTGGTGGCGGTGCCACCGGAGTCCGCGCCCGAGGTGGTCGCGGACGCGGCCAAGGCCGGCGTGCACGGCCTGGTGGTCATCTCCGCCGGCTTCGCCGAGTCCGGTGTCGAGGGCGCCGCCGCGCAGCGCGCCCTGGTCCGCGCGGCCCACGCCGCGGGCATGCGGGTGATCGGCCCGAACTGCCTGGGGGTGGCCAACACCGACCCGACCGTACGCCTCAACGCCACCCTCGCCCCGCGCCTGCCGGTGCCCGGCCGGGTCGGCATCTTCAGCCAGTCGGGCGCGTTCGGGGTGGCCCTGCTGGCCGAGGCGGATCGGCGTGGCCTGGGCCTGTCCAGCTTCGTCTCGGCCGGTAACCGGGCCGACGTCTCCGGCAACGACCTGCTGCAGTACTGGCAGGACGACCCGGCCACCGACGTGATCATGTTGTATCTGGAGACCTTCGGTAACCCGCGCAAGTTCGCCCGGCTGGCCCGGCGGATCGGCCGGGACAAGCCGGTGGTGGCGTTGGCCTCCCCGACGCGCCCACCCGGGGTGGGTGACTCCGTCGGGCCGGACGAGGCGGCGGTGAGCGCGCTGTTCGCACAGTCCGGGGTGATCCGGGTCGACACCGTCGCCGAGCTGCTCGACGTCGGGGTGTTGCTGGCCAACCAGCCGCTGCCGGCCGGTGACCGGGTCGGCATCGTCGGCAACTCCTCGGCGTTGACCGGGCTGGCGGCGACCGCCTGCGCGGCCGCCGGGTTGACCGTCGCGGCGGGATATCCCCGGGACGTCGGCCCGCAGGCCGGCGCGATCGAGTTCGCCGAGGCGCTGACCGTCGCCGCCGCGGACGAGAGCGTCGACGCCCTGGTGGCACTCTTCGCGCCCCCGCTGCCCGGTCAGATCATCGGCACCGAGGCGGATTTCGCGGCCACCCTGCCCGCGGCGTTGACCGCCGACAAGCCTGCGGTGGCGACCTTCCTGGTCGGTCGGGCACCGGCCGGAGTGCCCTCGTACCCGAGCGTGGAGGAGGCGGTCCGCGCGCTCGCCCGGGTCACCGCGTACGCCGACTGGCTGCGCCGACCGCCCGGGGCGCTGCCCGACTTGTCCGATGTCGATCCGATCGCGGCGCAGGCGGCGTTGCGCGGCGACGGGGTCGACAGCGATGCGCTGCTCGCCGCCTACGGCATCGAGGTGGTCCAGTCGGTGTCGGTCGGCTCGGCGGACGAAGCCGTCGAGGCGGCGACCCGGCTCGGCTTCCCGGTGGCGTTGAAGGTCGCCGCCAGCGGGCTGCGGCACCGGCTCGACCTCGGTGCGGTCCGGCTCGACCTGGCCGACGACGCCGCCGTACGCCGCACGTACGCGGAACTGGCGGCGGCGTTCGGCGCGGACGTCCTGGTGCAGCCGATGGTCCCGCCCGGGGTGGCCTGCGTGGTCGAGCTGGTGGAGGATCCGGCGTTCGGTCCGGTCGTCGGCTTCGGGCTCGGTGGCGTCGCCACCGAGCTGCTCGGCGACCGCGCCTGGCGGGCCGTGCCGCTGACCGACCGCGATGCCGCCGAGTTGGTGGACGCGCCGCGCGCGGCCCCGCTGCTGCACGGGCACCGGGGGGCCGAACCGGTGGACCGGGCGGCCCTGGCCGACCTGCTGGTGCGGGTCGGGAGGTTGGCCGACGAACAGCCTCGGGTGCGTTCCCTGACCCTGAACCCGGTGTTGGCCCGCCCGGACGGCTTGTCGGTGCTGCACGCCAGTGTCGGGGTGGGCTCCGCTGTCGCCCGCCCCGACACCGGCCCCCGTCGTCTGTAAAGCGTTGACGCGGCGGTACCGAGCCGCCGCAGGTGTCGGATCGATCAGGCCCGGCTGGAGATCTGTTGCACCGCCCAGGCGTTGCCGTCCGGGTCCGCGAAGTGGATGAAGCCGACATTGTCCAGCGGGTCCGGTACCGGCCGAGGGTTCTCGCCCATCACCTGGATCTCGCTGACCTCGACACCGCGTTCGAGCAGTTGGGTCCGCGCCTTGTGCAGGTCCGGTACGACGAGCTGGAGCCCTTTCAACGACCCCGGCGGCATCTGCGGCACCGCGCCCTTGCCGATCACGATCGAGCAGCCCGAGCCGGGCGGGGTCAACTGCACGAGTCGGATGTCGTCGTTGACCACGGTGTCGTGGTCGACGGTGAAACCGAGTTGGTCGGCGTAGAACGCCTTGGCCCGGTCGAGGTCCGAGACCGGTACGACCACCACTTCCAGTGTCCAGTTCACAGCTTCGCTCCTGGTGTCGTCGCCAGCAGTCCGGCGAGTCGGATGTAGCTCTCGGTGACGCCGCGAGCCATCGGGTAGCGCAGGGCGGTGTCCCGCCCGCCGGGGGTGGCGAAGCGCAGCGTGGTGGTCACCGTGGTGCGCCCGGCCAGCTCGGTGAATTCCTGGTCGACCACGGTCTCGCCGGGGTACGACTGATCGTCGAACAGTTCGGTGTAGACCAGCCGGTGGGGCGGCTCGATCTGCCGGTAGCGCCCACTCTGGCCCATCAGTTGCCCGGCGGGCCCCTGGGAGACGAATCGCCAGGGCCCGCCGACCCGCAGGTCCACCTGGCACTCCACCAGCCGCCAGCCGCGTGCGCCGTACCAGCGGACCAGCAACTCGGGACGGGTGAAGGCGGCGAACACCAGCCGCGCGGGGGCGTCGAACATCCGGCTGAGCACGATCTCCCGATCGCCGGGGGTGTCGACCACGAGGTGATCGTCGATCATGCCCGGTCGCCGCCTTCCGCCTCGGCCGGCTCGCCGGCGGCGGTCTCCTCGGCCGCGCGTAGCTCGTCGAGCAGATTGTCGAGGCGTTGGTAGGACTCCGCCCAGTGGTCGCGGTACGCCGCGAGCCAGGCGGTGGCCTCCTGGAGCGGGCCCGCGTTCAGTCGGCACGGGCGTCGCTGGGCCGATCGACTCCGGCTGATCAGGCCGGCCCGTTCCAGCACCCGGAGGTGTTTGGAGATCGCCGGTTGACTCATCGCGAAGGGCGCGGCGAGTTCGGTGACTGTCGCTTCGCCGGTTGCCAGGCGCGCGAGGATGGCGCGTCGGGTCGGGTCTGCCAGGGCCGCGAAGGTGGCGTCCAGGTCGGTGTGCACGCTGTATAACCTCTCGGTTTTATAACCAAGAGGTTTGTATCCGGATCTGTCGGTCCGCGTCAAGCCGGACACGACGAATGTCGGCCCCGGCGAACCGCCGGGGCCGACATCGCAGCTCACTTCACCGAAGTCAGCAGGCGTACGCCTCCAGCCGCTGCGCCCGCTCCGGCGCCCGCAGCTTGAGCAGCGTCACCTTCTCGATCTGCCGGATCCGCTCGCGGGACAGGCCGAACTCGCGACCGACCTCGTCCAGGGTGCGCTGCCGACCGTCGTCGAGACCGAACCGCAGGCGGATCACCGCCTGCTCCCGCTGCGACAGGGTGGCCAGGACGATGCTCACCTCGTTGCGCAACTCGCCCCGGTCGGCGTCGTCCACCATGCTGGACGGGTCGACGGCGGCGACGAAGTCACCGAGGGCGCTCTCGCCGTCCTCGCCGACCGTCTGGTCCAGACTCACCGGCTCCCGGTCGTACGAGATCAGCTCGATCACCTGGAACTCGGGCACGTCGAGCGCGCGGGCGATCTCGGCGACGGAGGGTTCGCGACCCAGCGACACCGACAGCTCGCGGCGGGCCCGGACCATCCGGTTGACCTGCTCGACCATGTGCACCGGGATGCGGATGGTGCGGGCCTGGTCGGCCATGGCGCGGGTGATGGCCTGGCGGATCCACCAGGTGGCGTAGGTGGAGAACTTGTAGCCCTTGGTGTAGTCGAACTTCTCGACGGCGCGGATGAGGCCGAGGTTGCCTTCCTGGATGAGGTCGAGGAAAGCCATGCCACGACCCGTGTAGCGCTTGGCGATGCTCACCACGAGCCGGAGGTTCGCCTCCAGCAGGTGGTTCTTCGCCGCCTGGCCCTCCTGGGCGATCACCGTCAGGTCGGCGAGCAGCTCGGCGGAGACCGGCGTGCAGGTGGTCAGCTTCTCCTCGGCGAACAGCCCGGCCTCGATCCGCTTGGCGAGCTCGACCTCCTGGGCGGCGGTCAGCAGCTTCGTGCGGCCGATGCCGTTGAGGTAGGCGCGGACCAGGTCCGTGGAGACGCCGCGCTCGTCGGTGGCGTCCAGGTCGGTGAGGGTGTCGATGCCGGGCTCGGCTTCGATGCCGACGCTCGTCCGGTGCTCCATCATCTGCAGGCCCATCTCCGTCTCCCCGTTTCGCGTCCGTGCGGTGCTGCGCGGCCAGTTCTGCCGGTGACACACAGCTTGGCGGTCGGGGCGTAAAACGGGAGTGAGGCGATCACGAACCTGACAGCCCGGAGTCCGGTCGGGTTGGTCGATTCACCCGGTTCGGGTTGCCGGCTCCGGTTACCGTGCCTGCGGCCGGCCGACAGGCGGTCTGCCGGGGACGGACACGACAGTCAAGCGACGGAGGCAACAGTGGTCTTCAAGCGGCTCATGCAGGCGATGGGAGTCGGCGGCCCGTCGGTCGAGACGGTGCTGGCGAACCCGAACTGTCGGCCGGGAGGCCAACTGGAGGGCACCATCACGGTCACCGGCGGCGACCACGCGGTGGACATCTCGTACGTGGCGCTGGGGTTGATGACCCGCGTCGAGGTGGAGAGCGGCGACAACGAGTACTCGACCAACCAGGAGTTCCAACGGCAGCACGTCACCGGGGCATTCCGGCTCGAAGGCGGGCAGCGTCACGACATCCCGTTCCGCTTCGACGTGCCCTGGGAAACCCCGGTGACCGAGCTGTACGGGCGACACCTGGCCGGGATGACCATGGGACTGCGTACGGAGCTGGAGGTGGCTCGGGCGGTCGACTCCAGTGACCTGGACGCGGTGGCGGTGCACCCGCTGCCGGCCCAGGAACGGCTGCTGGAGGCGCTGCTGCGGCTGGGCTTCCGGTTCGCCCGCGCCGACGTGGAACGGGGACACATCTACGGCGTCCACCAGACACTGCCGTTCTACCAGGAGATCGAGTTCTATCCGGCACCGCAGTACGCCGGCGCGATGAAGCAACTGGAGGTCACCTTCATCGCCGATCCCCGACAGCTGCAGGTGGTGTTGGAGCTGGACAAGCGCGGCGGGCTGTTCACCGAGGGCCGGGACGTCTTCGGCCGGTTCACCATGGACTACGCGACCCTCGACCAGACCGACTGGGCCGCCCAACTCGACGGTTGGCTGCGCCAGTCCCTGCAACGCCGGGGCCTGTTCGGCTGACCTTCCGGACCGCCCCCACCGCGCCGGTCCGGGCCGCCCCCACCGTGCGGATGGGGGCGGCCCGGTCGTCAGAGGTCGAGCAGGATGGTGCGGGGACCCACGTTGACGCTTTCCACCAGCATGTGCGCTCGGAAGCGGCCGGTCTGGACCGGTGCGCCGCGTTGCCGCAGCGCCTCGACCACCGCGTCGACCAGCGGCTCGGCCACCTCGGCCGGCGCCGCCGCCGTCCAGGAGGGGCGGCGGCCCTTGCGGGCGTCGCCGTACAGGGTGAACTGGCTGACCACCAGGATCGGTGCGGCGACCTCGGCGGCGGAGCGCTCGTCGTCGAGGATCCGCAGCTCGTGCACCTTGCGCGCCATCGTCCGGGCGGTCTCGACGGTGTCGGTGTGGGTCACCCCGATCAGCACCAGCAGCCCGTCGGTGATCGCACCGACCACCTCGCCGTCGACCGTGACGCTGGCCCGGCCGACGGTCTGCACCACCGCGCGCACTACGCCTCCACCGGCTCGATGAAGCCCCGCTCCACCAGGTGCGCCACGATCGGGCCGGCGGCCTCGGCCAACTCGTCGACGGTGAGGTCGTGCGCGACGGCGAGCAGCGCGAGTTGGTCCCGCAGCGGCAGCCGCCCGTCGGCCCCGCCGACCAGCGCCAGCACCAGCGGGTCGATCTCCTCGTTCCAGCGCAGCCCGTGCGGCATCTCCAGGACCTGGCGATCCACCCCCCAGCCGTCCTCGCCCATGGTGGCCTCCTGGTGCAGTCGCAGCCCTTCGGCGGCGCGGTAGCGGGCGGCCAGCACGCCGTCGGTGCCCTGCTCGCGCAGCCAGTCCTGCCGGTCGAACCAGGTGGCGATGCGGTCACCCATCGGTGCCTGCACCCGCTGGCGCAGATCCTCGACCCGCAGTACCGGGTCGTCGTGGCCACTGCGGCGCAGCGAGACGATGCCGAAGCCGATCGCCTCCACCTTGTGCGCGTCGAACCAGTCGAGCCAGTCGGCCATCCGCTGCGGGTCGGCGACGTCACCGACGTCGGTGAGCCACAGGTTGACGTACGCCATCGGGTCGGCGACCTCGCGTTGGATGACCCAGGCGTCCAGCCCGGTACCGGCGAACCACCCGGTCACCCGTTCGGCCCAGTCCTCGCCGCTCACGTGCACCCAGTTGGCCAGGTACTGCATGGTGCCGCCCTCGGTGAGCAGGGCCGGCGCGGCGGCGGCCAGTTCGGCGCCGATCGCGTCGCCGACCCGGCCGGAGTCGCGGTACACGTGGGTGGTGGTGCCCGGTCCGACCACGAAGGGCGGGTTGCTCACCACCAGGTCGAAGCGGCGGCCCGCCACCGGCGCGACCATGTCGCCGCGCAGCAGTTCCCAGTCCTGACCGTTGAGGGCGGCGGTGGTGGCGGCGAAGCGTAGCGCCCGCCGCGAGACGTCGGTGGCGGTGACCTGCCGCGCGTGGGTGCCCAGGTGCAGCGCCTGCACCCCGGACCCGGTGCCCAGGTCGAGCGCGGTCTCCACCGGCCGGCGGACGGCAGCGCCGATCATGGTCTGGGTGGCCCCACCGATGCCCAGCACGTGCTCGGCGTGCAGCGGTCGGCCGGGTCGGGCGCTGGCCGGTACGTCCGCCAGGACCCACCAGTCGTCGGCGTACGGTTCGAGGTCCAGGCCCATCCGCAGTCCGTCGCCGTGCCGCTCGACGAGCCCGGCCTCCAACGCCTCGGTGATCGTCAGGGGTGCGAGCGCCGCCGCCACGGCCGTCTCCGGCTCGGTCTGCTCGCAGATGAACACCCGGATCAGGGTGGCGAGCGGATCCCGGTCGGTGGTGGCGCGCAGCGCGGCCCGGAAGTCGTTGCGGGCCACCCCGCTGGTCGCTGCCGATCCGAGCCGGCCGGCGATGCCGTTGGCGGTGAAGTCGGCGTTGGTCAACGCGGTCCGCAGCGCGTCGACGCCGGCGGGGGAGAGCAGCATGTCGTGTCCGTCCACCCTGTCATCCTGCCTGGTCGCACCGGGCTCGACCGCTAGCACCCGTGACATGTGAAGTCAATCGATGCACATCTCTGTTATATCCATCGATCTGACGCTAGCATCTCCTGCAACTCAATCCACGGGCGCACCGTCCGGCCAGAAGCCCGGTCGGCTGCCCAGGTAAGGGAGGCAAGACGATGTCCTCAGGGTCCCCCGCGCGGCGCCGCCTCATCCGGGCGTTCGCCGTCGTCGCCACCGCGGCGGCCGTCTCTGCGGCCAGCACCACCGCAGCGGTCGCCGCACCCACCGGTGAGATCCGCGGTGCCGGCGCGTCGAACGCGATCAGCGGAAGCTACCTTGTCGTTCTTCGTTCCGACGCGGTCGGCACCGCCGGATCGTCGGCCGCCCGTGCCGCCGTTCCGGACCGGGCCAGCACCCTGGTCAAGCGGTACGGGGGCAGTGTCTCCGACGTGTTCAGCGCCGCGCTGACCGGCTTCTCCGCCAAGATGACCGCCGCCCAGGCCGCCCGGCTCGCCGCCAACCCGGCGGTGGAGTACGTGGAGCAGGACCAGGTGATCACGCTTGCGGCGACCCAGACCAACGCGACCTGGGGCCTGGACCGCATCGACCAGCGCAACCGTCCGCTGAGCGGCACCTTCACCTACCCGAACACGGCCACCAACGTGCGGGCGTACATCATCGACACCGGCATCCGGACCACCCACGGTCAGTTCGGTGGCCGGGCCACCTGGGGCACCAACACGGTGGACAGCAACAACACCGACTGCAACGGCCACGGCACCCACGTCGCCGGTACGGTCGGCGGCTCGACCTACGGTGTCGCCAAGGGCGTCCGCCTGATCGCGGTGAAGGTGCTCAACTGCTCCGGCGGCGGCACCACCACCAGCGTGGTCAACGGCGTGAACTGGGTGACCGCCAACGCGGTGAAGCCGGCCGTGGCCAACATGAGCCTCGGCGGTGGGGCCAGCACCTCCATCGACAACGCCGTGGCCAACTCGATCCGCGCCGGCATCAGCTACGCCGTGGCGGCCGGTAACTCGAACGCCAACGCCTGCAACTACTCGCCGGCCCGTACCTCGACCGCGATCACGGTCGGCTCGACGACCAGCACCGACGCCCGGTCGTCCTTCTCCAACTACGGCTCCTGCGTGCACATCTTCGCGCCGGGTTCGAGCGTGCTGTCCGCGTACCACACCAGCAACACCGCCACCAGCACGCTGAGCGGCACCTCGATGGCCTCGCCGCACGTGGCCGGCGCCGCCGCCCTCGTCCTGTCGGCCAACCCGTCGTGGACGCCGGCGCAGGTCAAGACCTACCTGGTCAACAACGCCACCACCGGCGTGATCAGCAGCCCGGGCAGCGGCTCGCCGAACCGCCTGCTGTTCGTGGTCAACTGACCCTGACCTGAAACCGGCCCGGCGGATCACCGATCCGCCGGGCCGCTTCACGCCGCCAGGTCGACAAGCACCGAGGTGGTCGAAGTGGTCTGAGCCGGGAAGGCCCGCGCCGGGCCGTCGACGTGCACCGTCACCTGGCCGCCCACCGGCCAGTCGGCGCCGCCGTCGAGGATCCGCGCGGTGATCCGGGTGCCGTCGGCCAGCCGGAGCCCGATCAACGCGTCATGCCCGTGGAAGTCGTGTCGCAGGACGCTGGCGGTGACCCCGGCCGATCCGGCGGCGACGCGCACCTGCTCCGGGCGGACCAGCACGGTGACCGGACCGTCGGTCACCGTACCGGTCACCGGCAGCACGCCGAGCGAGGTCCGGGCGGTGCCCTGTTCGACGACCGCGGGCAGCAGCACCGCGTCGCCGACGAACCCGGCCACCCACACGTCGACCGGCTCGCGGTAGATGGCGGTCGGCGCGTCGGCCTGGATCACCCGTCCGTCGCGGAGCACCACGACCTTGTCGGCCACCGACAGCGCCTCGCCCTGGTCGTGGGTCACCAATACGCCGGTCGCGCCGTCGGCGCGCAACGCCTCGCGTACGTCGTGCCGCAGTCCCGCCCGCAGACCGGCGTCGAGGGCGCTGAACGGCTCGTCCAGCAGCACCACCGACGGTCGGGGCGCCAGCGCCCGGGCCACCGCGACCCGCTGCTGCTGCCCGCCGGAGAGCTGATGCGGCATTCGGCCGCCATATCCGGCGAGCCCGACAAGCGTCAGCACCTCCTCGACCCGGTCGGATCGCCGGGCGGCGCGGTCCAGGCCGTACCCCACGTTGTCCGCCACGCTCAGATGCGGGAAGAGCGCGCCCTCCTGGGGTACCACCGCGATGTTGCGCCGGTGCGCCGGCAGCTGCCGCCCGCCGCCCGCCACCCGGCTGCCGTCGATCAGGATCTCCCCGGCGTCGATCCGCTCGAAGCCGGCCAGGCAGCGCAGCAGCGTGGTCTTGCCGCAGCCCGAGGGCCCGAGCACGGCGGTCAGTTTGCCGGAAGGCACCCTGACGTCCACCCCGGCCAGGGCGGTGACCTGCCCGTACCGCTTGACCACCCCGCTGAGCACGACGTCGCTCATGCCGGCCCTCCACTGAATTGATGATGTGTTCTGCTCATGCCCGCTCCTCCTTGTCGAGCAGGCCGCTACGGGCGACCAGCAGCCAGGTGGGCAGGGCGGAGATCGCCACCAGCAGCGCAGCGTAGGGTGCCGCGGCGGCGTAGGCGCCGACGGCGGTGCTGGTCCACAGCTCGGTGGCCAGGGTGTCCATCCCGGTGGGCCGCAGCAGCAGGGTGGCGGGCAGTTCCTTCATGCCGGTGAGGAAGACCAGCGCGGCCCCGGCGCCGATGCCGGGCAGGATCAGCGGCAGGGTCACCGTCCGCAGCACGGTCCACGGCCCACGGCCGAGTGACCGGGCCACCTCCTCCAGACCGGCGGGGGACTGGGCGGCCGCGCCGGCCACCGTGCCGACCGCCAACGGCAGGAACAGGGTGGCGTACGCGAGGGCGAGCAGCCACCAGGTCTGGTAGAGCGGGTACGCCACGTTGATGCCGAAGAAGATCAGCGAGAGCCCGATCACCACGCCGGGAAGGGCGTGGGCCAGATAGGCCAGCCGGTCCAGCAGGCTGGTCAGCGGGCCGGGCGCCCGTGCCGTGAGCAACCCCAGGGGCAGCGCCAGCAGCATGGTCAACGCTGCGCCGGCCAGTGAGACGGTAAGCGAGTTCCCGGCTGCGGCGAGCACCTCGGGCAGCGCGCCGGGGCGGGACACGCCGGCGGCCAGCCGCCGCCCGAGACTGACCGCCGGCACGCCGAGCGCCAGCCCGGCGACCCCGACGAGAACGGCGATGACCGGCCAGCGGGCCGGGCCGAGCGGCAGCCGGGACACCGGCCGACGGGCACCGCCGAGCCGGGAGTACCGGGCGCCCCGACGACGGGTGGCGGTCTCGCCGGTCAGCAGCAGCACCGTCAGCGCCACCAGCACGCAGGAGAGCACCAGCGCTCCGGTCCGGTCGAAGCCCATGTCGAAGGCGACGAAGATGGCCCGGGTGAAGGTGTCGGCGCGCAGGATGGACACGGCACCGAAGTCGGAGAGTACGTAGAGCGCGACCAGCAGGGCCCCGGCCGCGGTGGCCGGGCGGATCTGCCGCAGGGTCACCGCGGTGAAGGTCTGCCAGCCGCTGCGCCCCAGCGACCGGGACACCTCCTCCTGGGCCGGGTCGGCCCCGCGCAGCGCGGCGGCGACCGGCAGCAGCACGTACGGGTAGGAGCAGAGGGTCAGCACCAGCGCGGCCGGCCAGAACCCCTCCCACTGGGGCACCGTGGAGACCCAGGCGAAGGCCGCGATGTAGGTCGGTACGGCCAGCGGCAGGGCCGCCAGCACGGCGAAGATCCGACGACCGGGCAGGTCGGTGCGGGTGACCAGGAAGGCGGTACCCACGCCGAGCAGCACACAGGCCGTGGTGACCACCGCCGCCAGGCCGATGCTGCGCAGCGCGAGCAGGCCCACCCGCTCGGTCCACAACTCCGCGGCGATCCGGTCCCAGCCCGCCTCGGCGGTGCGTACCGCGAGGTAGGCCAGCGGGATCAGGGCGACGGCCACCGCGGCGGTCGAGGCCGCGAGCAACGCCGGCCGGGGAGCCAGCCGCCGCACCTGCCCGGGTACGCCGAACAGGGCCGACCCGGTGCGGGACGGCCCTGTGACGGTCGGCGGAGCGGTCAGGGGACCAACCCCGAGTTCTTGATCATGGAGACGGTGGCGTCGAGCGTGTCCAGGTCGTTCAGGTCGATCTGCGGCACCGCCAGGTCGGCCAGGGCCGGCACGAACGCCGGGGCGGGCGCGCCGTCGATCACCGGGTACTCGTAGGTCTGCTCGGCGAAGTAGGTCTGGGCCTCGGTGCCGAGCAGGAAGTCCACGAACGTCTGCACGTCCGGGTTGTCGGCCGCGCGCTTGAGCACGCCCACGCCTGCCACGTTGACCAGCCCACCGGTGTCGCCGCCGGGGAAGAAGTGCAGCTTGGCCTTGAGTGCGTCCGGCGTGGTGCCCTGCTCCTTGGCGACCTCGCCCAGGTAGTAGTGGTTGATCAGGCCGGCCGGGATCGCGCCGCTGATCACGTCCTCCAGGATCTTGCCGTTGCCGTCGCGGATCTGCGGGTCGTTGGCCTTGAGCCCGCGCAGGAACTCCTCGGCCTTGGCGTCGTCGTGCTGCACCCGGATGGCCGTGATGAACGCCTGGAACGACGCGTTGGTCGGTGCGACGCCGACCTTGCCCTTCCAGGCCGGCCCGGTGAGGTCGAACACCGAGGCGGGCAGCTGGTCGGCCGGTACCAGGTCCGGGTTGTAGGCCAGCACCCGGGCGCGGGCGCTCACGCCGACCCACTGGCCGTTGCCGGCGCGGTAGGTGGCCGGCACCTTCGCCGTGGTGGCCTCCGGAAGGGTGCTGAACATGCCCTGCTTGGCAACGGTGCCGAGAGCTCCGGCGTCCTGGGCGAGGAACACGTCGGCCGGGGACTTGTCGCCCTCCTCGACCAGTTGGGCCGCGAGCTGTGCGGTGTTCGCGTAGCGGGCGTTGACGGCGATGCCGGTCTGCTCGGTGAACTTGTCCAGCAGCGGCTTGATCAGCTGCTCGTTGCGCCCGCTGTAAACGGTGATCTGCTTGTCGGCGGACTGATCGGAGCCGGTTGCCTTGTCCTCCTCGCCCGATCCGCAGGCAGCCAGGCCGACGGTGAGCAGACTGGCGGCGAGCAACGCACGCGCGATGCGGCGGGTGGCAGGCACGGTGAACCCCTTCTCCGGTTGATCCGGCAGCCCGGTACTGGTCGGGCGACCGACGCGCCGAAGTTAGCACAGGCTAACCTCAGTTCGGAATTCGGTAGGGTGCTGCACCGGTTCGGGTGAGGCAGGTCATTGACTGTCCGGATCTTCCGGCCAGTTGGCCGTGAAGATCCAGTCGAGGCCGTCCTCCCCTTCCGTGTCCAGCTGCGGCGCCCGCCGTAGACCGGCGCGTACGGCCACTGTCGACGACGCGGTGTTGTCGGGTCGAACTCGGGCGATGACCGGATGCGCGGTCAGGTGTCCGGCTGCCCAGTCGACCACGGCGGTGGCGGCCTCCGTGGCGAACCCGTTGCCCCAGACCGGCGGGTCGAGACGGTAGAAGAGGTTCGACACGGTACGACAGTGCAGCGTCATCAGCTTGATGCCGCAGAAGCCGAGCGGCTGGTGGTCCCGCAGGTGGAGGTGGACGGT
This sequence comes from Micromonospora fiedleri, assembly GCF_016774385.1. Taxonomy (NCBI): domain Bacteria; kingdom Bacillati; phylum Actinomycetota; class Actinomycetes; order Micromonosporales; family Micromonosporaceae; genus Micromonospora; species Micromonospora fiedleri. The sequence goes on along the minus strand of NZ_JAETXL010000001.1, from coordinate 170,557 downwards.
CCAGTAGCCGAAACCGTGTCGCTCCCAGTGCTCGTTCCAACGCAGGTAGCGCTCCTCGGCTTCGGCCCGGGTGTCGAGGGCGTCGGCCGGATTGTGAGCGTACGCCCGGGGGTCGCGGTGGAGGCGATGGATGGTGTCGATGTCGGCGGGGGTCGGGCGGCGCAGTGAGAGCCGAGGAGTCCGCAACTCCTCGTGGTCGATCAGGTCGGCATGGCCCATGTCTGATTCTCCCTCTGCTGGCATGGGACCGAGGTCGGCCTGCTGATGGGATTCGACACGCCTCGGTCGTCCGACGTCGGTTGCCCGGGCCGGTAGGGGAACATGGCTGCCATGACGCTCGCACTGCCCATTGACCCGCAAGCGAACCAGCTGCTGGTTTCTGACCCGTTGGCCCTGCTCGTCGGCATGGTTCTTGATCAGCAGGTGTCGATGGAGAAGGCGTTCTCTTCTCCGTACGTGCTGACTCAGCGACTCGGTCACGACCTGGACGCCCGCGAGATCGCCGGGTACGACCCGGAGGCCCTGGTGGCGCTCTTCGCCCAGCCGCCGGCCCTGCACCGGTTCCCGAAGGCGATGGCGGCCCGGGTGCAGGAGGTGTGCCGGGCACTGGTCGCGCACTACGACGGCGATGCGGCCCGGCTCTGGGCCGATGCGGCGGACGGCCGTGAGTTGCTCGCCCGCATCGCCGCCCTGCCCGGGTTCGGTCGGCAGAAGGCGCAGATCTTCCTCGCCCTGCTCGGCAAGCGGTTCGGGGTGCAGCCGCCCGGCTGGCAGGAGGCGGCGGGCGACTACGGCGACCCGGATGCGCACCGCTCCGTCGCCGACGTCACCGACGCCGAGTCACTGCGCCTGGTCCGGGAGTACAAGCAGCAGATGAAGGCGGCGGCGAAGGCGAAAGCCACCGGCGCCTGACCGCTGGCCGGGTTTCCGCCCTCGGCCGGGCCGGGTCGATCGTCAGGCGGCGCTGGGCTGGGCCAGCGAGGCGATGGCCCGCCGGACGTCGGCCAGCGAGACGGTGGCCGAGTCGTCCAGGTCGGCGAGACCGGCCTCGATCCACTGCCGCATCAGGGTGGTCACACCGATGCCTCGGGCGTCGGCCGCTGCCCGGACCCGTTCGTAGGTCTCCAGCGGCAGCCGCACCGAGCGGCTGACCATCGGGGTGTCGGTGTCGGGGACGGGAAGCTCCACGGCTCGGCTCTCGTCGATCAACTCGGCGAGCCGCTCACCGCCGCTGTGGAACTGCTTGGTCGCGTCGTGACGGTCCATCGTCACCGCCTCCTGCTCTCCGGAGATTTTCGTACCGCCTCGTCGTAGCGCTTGGCCTCGACGTCACTCAACTCGCGGGCGGACAGGACGTCCCAGTCGTTGTCGGCCCCGTCGGCCTCGGCCAGCAGCACCGCGATCCGCCGCCCCTGGGCGGTGGTGGCGTACACCACCATCACGTCGTCACCGAGGTGGCGGATGACGCGTCGGCTGCTGTGCAGCCCCGCCCAGACTTCCCCGGGTGTGACGTCGTAGACCCGCAGGTTGGCCAACGCCTCGTCGGTGAAGCTGAACCGGCTGCCCACAGCGAGAGCGTACCACGCACGTAACACGAACCTTGGGCCGACGAACCTCGCCGCCCGGGCCGCGGTGGTGACAGGATGGGTGGGGATCCCCGAGGAGGTACACGGTGAAGCGTCAGGCGTACCGACCGATCCTCATCACCGACGCCTCGCGAAGCCAGGACGACCAACTGACCACCCGGCAGCGGCGGTACGTCATGATGATGTGCGTCCGGGCGGCCTGCGTGGTCGTCGGCGCGATCCTGGTCGGCGCCAAGGCGCCCCTGCTCTGGCTCTGGCTACCCCTGGTGGCGCTGGGCATGCTGATCGTCCCCTGGCTGGCGGTGCTGCTGGCCAACGACCGTCCCCCGAAGGACGAGCACCGGTTCGCCAACCGCTTCCGCCGCGGCCAGCCGACGGAGGCCCCGGCGAGGAGTCTCACCGCCGAGGAACGCCCGCACAAGGTCATCGACGCCGAGCCCTGACCGCCGGCGCAGCTCGCGCGGGGGCCGGAGGAATCCCGGTCAACCCCGCGCGAGGCCGTGCTGTCGTCGTGGTCCGCGTTACCCGGTCAGCCGGACGGGCGGGCACCGACCTGGGACACCGCCGCCGCGCCGAGGCGGGTGGCCCGCTCCAGGGCGGCGTGCGGCGCGGCGCCGGCCAGCCATCCGGTCAGCAGTCCGGCGGCGAAGGCGTCACCGGCTCCGGTCACGTCGACCACCGCCACCCGGCGGGCGGGGATGGTGACGATTGTCGGCTTCCGGTCCACCCAGGTCGCGCCGGCCGCGCCCTGCTTGACCACCACCCGCCGGGCCGAGGCGACAAGCGCGCGTGCCTGGGCCACCGGGTCGAGGCCACCGGCCAGCACCGCCGCCTCGTCGGTGTTCACCAGCAGCAGGTCGACCTCGCGTATCCAGGACAGGAAGGCTGCCGCACCGACCGCTCGCAGCGGTGCGGCCGAGGCCGCGTCGACGCTTGTCGTCATGCCGCGCTGGCGGGCGACCTTCAGCGCGTGCAGCCCGGCCGGCCGGGAGCCGGCGTCCAGCAGGGCATAGCCGGACAGATGCAGATGGGTCGCGTCCTCGGCGGCGGCCAGCGCCATGTCGACGTGCTCGGGCGTCAACCGGACGTTCGCCCCGCGTTCGGTCACCATGGTGCGTTCGTCGCCCACGGCCAGCACGATCACCGTTCCGGTGGCACAGCCGGGTACCCGGGCCACCACGCAGTCGACCCCCGCGGTGGTCAGCTCCGCCACCCGGTCCCGTCCCGCGGTGTCGTCGCCGACCGCGGCGACAAGCGTCACCGGCACACCCTGCGCGGCGAGCCAGGAGGCCGTGTTGGCGGCCTGGCCGCCCCCGGTGAACTGGATCGCCGCCGCCGTGTCCGAGCCGGTCGCGAGCGGGCCGGTCAGCACCGCCACCACGTCCGTGATCACGTCACCGACAACGATGACCCGACCGGTACGGCTGGCCGCGTCCGGTGTGCCGACGGCACCGGTGTCCCGCCCGGCGGTCCGCTCGCTCACGGCTCCGCCAGGGTTCGTGGCTGCGCGGCTCGCAGGGCCGGCGCGCTGTTCGCGGTCACGCCGCGAGGTCCGCGCGGCGGGCGGCGGCGACCGCGATCCGGGCGGCGAGGTCGGCGTTGCGCAGGATGATCCGGACGTTGACCGCCAGGCTCGCGCCCTGCGTGGCCGAGTGGAAGTGCGCCAGCAGGTACGGCGTCACGGCCTTGCCGCTGATCCCGTCGCGCTCCAGCCGGGCCAGCCCTTCGGCGAGCGTACGGTCGTGCAGCTGCGGATCCAGCTGCTCGTCGGTGGGCAGCGGGTGCGCGACGACCAGACCGCCGTGCTGGACCCCGTGCTGCTCCCGAGCGGCCAGGATGTCGGCGATCAACTCCGGGGAGTCGGCGGACCAGTCCAGGTCGAAGCCGCTGTCGGTGATGAAGAAGCCCGGGAACCGGCGAGTGCGGTAGCCGACGACGGTCACCCCGAGGGTTTCCAGGCGTTCCAGCGTCGCGCCCACGTCGAGGATCGACTTGACCCCGGCACACACCACGGCGATCGGCGTCGAGGCCAGCGCGACCAGGTCGGCCGACTCGTCGAAGGTCTGTGCCGCCTCACGGTGCACCCCGCCGAGGCCACCCGTGGCGAACACCCTGATCCCCGCGGCGGCGGCGAGCGCACTGGTCGCGGCCACCGTGGTGGCGCCGTCCGCGCCGGTCGCCGCAGCCACGGCGAGATCGCGTACGGAAAGCTTGGTCACGCCGTCGGCGGTGGCCAACCGGGTCAACTCGGCGTCGTCGAGGCCCACCACCAGCTCACCGGCGACCATGCCGATGGTGGCCGGCACCGCCCCCGCGTCCCGGACGGCCTGTTCGATCTGGCGGGCCACCGTCAGATTGTCCGGTCGGGGCAGGCCGTGCGAGACGATTGTGCTTTCCAGCGCGACCACTGGACGGTGTTGGCGCAGCGCCTCGGCCACCTCGGTGCCGTAGCGAAGATGAAAGTTGGTCACAGTCGCCCACCGTACTGCCGGCACGCCGCGTACCTCAGGTGGACCGGGGTCAGGTGACCTGCCAGACTTGTGGGTTGGAGGTGTAGACGTGAGTGCACAGGTTCTCGAGCGTCCGGAACTGAAGGACGCCGACACTGGTCCGGAGATGTTCCACTACGTCCGGAAGGAAAAGATCGCCGAGAGCGCCGTCATGGGCACGTTCGTCGTGGCGCTGTGTGGGGAGAAGTTTCCGGTGACGAAAACCCCCAAACCGGGCTCGCCGGTCTGCCCGAAGTGCAAGGAGATCTACGACTCGTACACCGAGTGAGCCCGCGTCGGCCGCGTAACCTGCGGCGGTGACCACCTCCACCGCCCTTCTCCTGGCCGACCTGGCCGGGGTCGCGGTCTTTGCCGCCTCGGGTGCTTCCGCTGCGGTGGCCAAACGGCTCGACCTGTTCGGTGTCGTCTTCGTCGGCTTCGTCGCCGCCCTCGGTGGCGGGATCGTCCGTGATCTGGTGATCGACGAGGTTCCGCCGCTGGCCTTCGCCGACTGGCGGTACGCGACCACCGCCGCAGTGACCGCCGGGGCGATCTTCTGGCTGCACCCGCAGTTCGCCCGGCTCCGTACCACCGTGCTGGTGCTGGACGCGGCCGGGCTCGGCCTGTTCACCGTCGCCGGTACCCTCAAGGCCCTCGACGCCCAGGTGCCGCCGGTGGGCGCCTGCCTGATCGGCATGATCACCGCGATCGGCGGCGGACTCTGTCGCGACCTGCTGACCGGCGAGATCCCGGTCGTACTGCGGCGGGAGATCTACGCCGTGGCGGCGCTCGCCGGTTCGATCGTGGTGGTTCTCCTCGACGGCCTGGGATACGCCGGGCCGATCCCGCTCGTCGCGGCGGTGCTGCTGGTCTTCGGCGTACGCCTGGTGGCCTTGCGGCGCCGCTGGTCGGCGCCGGTGGCGGCGCTGCGGCCACCACCCCGCACCGGCGGCATTCCCGGCCCACCCGACTAGGGTCTGCCGGTTGCAGTGGTGCACGGCACCCAGCGCCGGTGTGGCGTCGAGTGGGGCTCGGGGCCGCTGCTGGTTATGCTGAGTCGGCCTTCGCGGCCATCGGTGCGCGGAGGCGTTTTCATGGGGCGGCTGACGTGCCCCTCGGCCCGGTTCGTAGGCCTGCGGTCGGGCCATCGTGCGCATCGGAGAGGAGCTAACGCGTGGCAGCCCGGACGCCGGCGCTCGAGTCGTTCCCGCCCCTGCGCGCCTGGCAGCGCAAGGCATTGGTGGAGTACCTGCGCCGACGCAGCGAGGATTTCACCGCGGTCGCCACGCCTGGCGCGGGTAAGACCACCTTCGCCCTGCGGATCGCCGCCGAACTGCTGGCCGACGGCACCGTCGAGGCGGTCACGGTGGTCGCCCCGACCGAGCATCTGAAGATCCAGTGGGCGGAGTCCGCGGCCCGGGTCGGCATCCAGCTCGACGCCGCGTTCCGTAACGCCGATCTGCACTCCTCGGCCGACTTCCACGGCGCGGTGGTCACCTACGCGCAGGTCGGGATGGCCCCCCACGTGCACCGGCGGCGCACCATGACCCGGCGAACGCTCGTCATCCTGGACGAGATCCACCACGCGGGCGATTCCCGTACCTGGGGCGACGGGGTGAAGGCCGCCTTCGAGCCCGCGGTACGCCGGCTGATGCTGACCGGTACCCCGTTCCGCTCGGACGACAACCCGATCCCCTTCGTCAGCTACGAACGCGGCGAGGACGGTCTGCTGCGCTCCCGGGCCGACTCGGTCTACGGCTACTCCGACGCGCTCCGCGAGGGCGTGGTGCGACCCGTGCTGTTCCTGGCGTACTCGGGGGAGACCCGGTGGCGCACCAACGCCGGTGAGGAGTTGGCGGCGCGGCTGGGGGAGCCGATGACGCAGGATCTCGTCGCCCAGGCGTGGCGTACCGCCCTGGACCCGGCCGGTGACTGGATGCCGCAGGTGCTGCGCGCCGCCGACGCCCGGCTGAGCGTGCTCCGGGAGGCCGGCATGCCGGACGCCGGTGGCCTGGTCATCGCCACCGACCAGCAGGCCGCCCGGTCGTACGCCAAGCTCATCGAGCAGGTGACCGGGGAGAAGGCCGCCGTGGTGCTCTCCGACGACGTGGGCGCCTCGGCCCGGATCGCGACGTTCGCGGCCTCTGAGCAGCGCTGGCTGGTCGCGGTGCGGATGGTCTCCGAGGGGGTGGACATCCCCCGGCTGGCCGTCGGGGTCTACGCCACCAGCGCCAGCACCCCGCTGTACTTCGCCCAGGCCATCGGGCGGTTCGTCCGGGCCCGCCGGCCGGGGGAGACCGCGTCGGTCTTCCTGCCCAGCGTGCCGCACCTGCTCGGGCTGGCCAGCGAGATGGAGACCGAGCGGGACCACGTGCTCGGCAAGCCGAAGGACCGGGAGGGCTTCGACGACGACCTGCTGGAGCGGGCCCAGCGGGACGAGCAGGCCAGCGGCGAGTTGGAGAAGCGCTTCGCCGCCCTGTCGGCCACCGCCGAACTGGACCAGGTGATCTTCGACGGCGCCTCGTTCGGTACGGCCGCCCAGGCGGGCACCCCGGAGGAGGAGGAATACCTGGGGTTGCCGGGCCTGCTGACCGCGGACCAGGTCGCCGCGCTGCTGTCCAAGCGGCAGGCCGAGCAGTTGGCCGCCCAACGCCGCCGCGCCGCCGAACGGCAGTCCGAGGCGTCGGCCCCGGTGGCGGCCCCACCGGCCCCGATGAGCGCCGCCCAGCGCCGGGTGGCGCTGCGCCGACAACTCAACGCCCTGGTCGCCGCCCGCCACCACCGCACCGGTCAACCCCACGGCAAGATCCACGCCGAACTCCGCCGCCTCTGCGGCGGCCCCCCCAGCGCCCAAGCCACCATCGAACAACTGGAAGAACGCATAGCCACCGTCCAAACCCTCTAACCCAGGTCTGGCCCGCCGCTTCCTCCCGTTGCTTTCGCCCCGGTGATCAAGAGGTTTGCGTCGCGACACCGGGGTGAGCGCGACGCAAACCTCTTGATCAACAAGTGCGAGGGTGGGTATAAAGCGGCCGGAGGCATCCTTTGGATGCCTCCGGCCGCTTATGTCGGGTTATGGATCTCAGTTGGAGATCAGGTCGGCACCACGCCAGGAGAACTCCGGGTCCGTCGCGTACCGCACGGTGATCTTCACGAGATCCTCGGCGTACTTGTTGGCGTGGTGTCCACAGAACACCAACTCACTGCCACCCGCGAGGGTGATCCGAAGCTTGCCAGCGGCATTGCAGCGGTCGCACCGTTCATCGGCGGCCGGGGGGCTCACCGTCTCGGGCGGCGGCGTGAGGGTCGGGGTCATCGCCTTCCTCCTCTGGTCGTCACCGATGAACACTCTCTTCGGTCTTGGTCACCTATCGTGCAACACCCATGTCGGGCCTCGCCTTCCCTGTGTGCCCCCGGGGGACCGAGGTCACACCTGGCACCGACAGTGTGCCGTGCACCCAGGGTGCCACGTCAACGATCACATTCGTGCAACCGCCTGATCACCATCCGGCGTTGACGCCAGGTGATCAAAACGACACGATCGGTTGACGATTGCTGATCAGTCGAGGTAGTCGCGGAGTACCTGGGAACGGGACGGGTGGCGCAGCTTGGACATGGTCTTGGATTCGATCTGTCGGATGCGCTCCCGGGTCACGCCGTAGACCTGCCCGATCTCGTCCAGGGTGCGCGGTTGCCCGTCGGTCAGGCCGAACCGCAGGCGTACCACACCCGCCTCACGCTCGGACAACGTCTGGAGCACCTGCTGGAGCTGATCCTGCAGCAGCGAGAAGGAAACCGCGTCGACCGCCACCACAGCTTCGGAATCCTCGATGAAGTCACCGAGCTGGCTGTCGCCCTCGTCGCCGATGGTCTGGTCGAGCGAGATGGGCTCCCGGGCGTACTGCTGGATCTCCAGCACCTTCTCCGGTGTGATGTCCATCTCCTTGGCCAGCTCCTCCGGGGTGGGCTCGCGGCCCAGGTCCTGGAGCAGCTCGCGCTGGATCCGACCCAGCTTGTTGATCACCTCGACCATGTGCACCGGGATGCGGATGGTGCGGGCCTGGTCGGCCATGGCGCGGGTGATGGCCTGGCGGATCCACCAGGTGGCGTAGGTGGAGAACTTGTAGCCCTTGGTGTAGTCGAACTTCTCGACGGCGCGGATGAGGCCGAGGTTGCCTTCCTGGATGAGGTCGAGGAAGGCCATGCCACGACCCGTGTAGCGCTTCGCGAGCGAGACGACCAGCCGGAGGTTCGCCTCCAGCAGGTGGTTCTTCGCCCGCTCGCCGTCGCGGGAGATCCAGAGCAGGTCACGCTGCATGTCGCGGGCGAGCTTCTCCTCGCCCTCCTCGGCGGCCCGCAGACGCTCGGCGGCGTAGAGGCCGGCCTCGATCCGCTTGGCCAGCTCCACCTCCTGCTCCGCGTTGAGCAGCGGAACCTTGCCGATCTGCTTGAGGTACGCCCGGACCGAGTCGGCCGAGGCGGTCAGCTCGGCGTCCCGGCGGGCCTGCTTGAGGGCCTCGGACTCCTCGTCGTCCCACTCGAAGTCGTTGTCGCTGGCGGAGCTCGCCGCGTCGGCCTCGGCAGCCTGGGCCAGCTCGGCCGGCTCCTCGACCACCACGTCCTCGATCTCGGCGGCGAGTTCCTCGGGGTCGACGTCGCCCTCGGCGCCCTCGCCCTTGGCCTTGCCGGCCGCCTTGGTGGGCTTCGCCGCGCTCGCGGCGGCCACCGTCGCCTTGGTGGCCCGGGTGGACTTCTTGGCCGGTACGGCGGCCTTGGCGGCCACCTCGGCCGTGGTGCCGGTGGTCTTGCGCGAGGTCGCCTTACGGGGCGCCGGCGCGGTGGCCTCCTCGGCCGCGGGCGCCTGCTTCGGGGCAGGCGGTGCCGCCTTCTTGGTGGTCTTGGCGGTGGTGGCGCGGGAGGCCGGGGTCGCGGAGCGAGCGGCGGCGACCCGACGGCGGGTGCTGGCCGAGCCGTCGACCACCACGGTCACTCCAGCCTCGGAGAGCGCCCGCAGGATCTTCTTGGCCTGGGCCGGAGTCACCTCGGCGGACTCGACGGTGCGCGCGAGCTGGGCCGACGTGAGCTGGCCGCCGGCGCTCTGCGCGTGGGCGATCAGGGTGTCGGTGAGCGAGCGAACGTCGGCGCCGGTCTGGCGGGGTTCTGTCACGAATGACCTTCCGGAGGCGAAGAGCGAGCACGGCCGGATCGTCCGGCGCAGAGTGGTGCACCGTGCCGGGCGATGTGGTTGAGGAACCCCCGTGTCCCCGGCCGACCGGTCGTTCGGTCGTCCGTGGCGCGTGGGCAGGGGTGAATTGTAACGCCGTCTGCGGCGATCATCCTGCGCCGCACGGCTGATCGGCGACCGGGGCCGCCGATTCGGTGTGCTTGTGGACTTTGTAAGGATGATACCCGCGTGCGACCCGGATACCCGGCCGTGCGGGAAGGGGACGGATGATGGATCGCTCGTCGGCACCGGAACTGTTGGAAATCGCGGTCGACGTGGCCCGGGACGCCGCCGCCACGGCGTACCGGATGCGGGCCGAGGGTGTCTCGGTCACGGCGACCAAGAGCACCGTCACCGACGTGGTGACCGCCGCCGACCGGGCCGTCGAGCGCCAGATCAGCGACGCGCTGCGGCGGCTGCGGCCGGACGACGCCATGTTGGGCGAGGAGTACGGCGCGGCGGGACCGGGCAGCGACGCCTCGACCCGGGTGCGCTGGATCGTGGATCCCATCGACGGCACGGTCAACTACCTGTACGGGCTGGCGCACTCCGCGGTCTCCATCGCCGCGGAGGTCGACGGCGAGGTCGTGGCGGGTGTGGTGCGCAACATCCACACCGGCGAGGAGTGGACCGCCACGCTCGGCGGCGGCGCCTGGCGGGACGGCCGACGGCTGCGCTGCTCCACCGAGACCGACCTCGGACAGACGCTGGTGATCACGGGATTCGGCTACGACCCGGCCCGCCGAGCACACCAGGCCCGGGTGGTGGCCGAGCTGATCCCGCACGTGCGGGACATCCGTCGGCTCGGTGCCGCCGCCATCGACCTCTGCCTGGTCGCCGAGGGCCGAGCCGACGCCTACTACGAGAAGGGGCTGGCGGCCTGGGACCAGGCGGCCGGAGCGCTGGTCGCCGCCGAGGCCGGTCTGCGGGTCGGTGGCCTCGGCGGGCGCGCACCCGGCCCGGACATGGTCATCGCCGCACCGCCGGCGATCTTCGCCCCGCTGCACGATCGCCTGGTCGACCTGGACGCCGACGGCGGACCCTGACGCCGTTCGGCGGTCATCGTCGAGCCGGTCGTCTCGCGTCGACCCGCCGGTGCCGGCCGGCCGGTTGAGCAGCGATTCGACCGGGCGGCCGGTGAGATCCGTCCGTCCGGTCGAGCGCGCTGTCCACGTCACGGGATTCGAGTGGCCGGGTGGCCGGAGTCAGTTGTCGACCGGCATCGGGCAGGAACCCGGCGGTGCGACCGGCGCGCCGAGGTCACCGATGGACTGGTTGACCTCGGTGGTGGTGGCCAACTGCTGGAAGCTGTTGCCGAGGACGACGTCGACGACGTCGTCCGGACGCTCGACGTCGTACTCCAGTGCGGCGTTGCCCAGGAAGTACGCCCGCAGCAGGTGGGCCGACCCGACGCCCTTCGGGCCGTAGCGCAGCACCGCCACGTCGTCGATCTGCTTCTTCTCGTTTGCTTCCTTCTCCACCTGGAAGTCGCGGTTACGGAAGTCGTCGCCGACGCTGGCGGCCAGACCGGGGCGGTCGGTGCCGTTGTACACGCGGATCTTGACGTCCTTGTGGTCGCGAAGGGTCACATCGGCGCGGGGCCAGTCCTCGGGGCACCCTTCGGCGGTACCGGCGTTACTCTGGGTGTCCCGGACGACGGCGATCACGACGAAGACCAGGGCGACCACCGCCAGCGTGCCGACGATGACGAGTGCTCGCACTCGCGCAAAGCTCATCAGGGGGCTCCCGGGCAGTGTTGGGTGGCGGCGACCGACGACGGTCGGGCCGGCGGCCGTCTGGTACGCCGCTGAGGTTAACCGTTGTCCGACCGTCGCGTGGAAACAGTCCGACATGCCGGCGCGCCATCCGAGAAGCGGGTAGTACTACCCCTATCTTCGTGTCGCCTGAGTCACATTGGGAACAAGTTCCCGCGCAGGGGCGTACATCTCAGCCACGAGGGCGGTATACATGCCTCGCCCAAAGGGGGGGTAGGGTTCCGCGCTCGCCGGGAGATTCTCTTGGCGGACTGGCCCGAGCGGTCGTCGGGTCGGGTGGCCGACACTAGCGGTGGCCGGCCAGCGGAACCGAAACAGCGTCGTCCGGCGTTACAACCGGAAGCGACAACATCGAAATGGGAGAGTGAAACCGATGGCCACCGACTACGACGCCCCGCGCCGCGACGAGGTCGACCTCGGCGAGGACAGCCTGGAAGAGCTGAAGGCCCGGCGTGTCGACTCGCAGTCGGGCGCCGTGGACGTCGACGAGGCCGAAGTGGCTGAGAGCTTCGAGTTGCCTGGTGCTGACCTGGCCGACGAGGAGCTGACGGTCAAGGTGCTGCCGATGCAGCAGGACGAGTTCCGCTGTGCTCGCTGCTTCCTCGTGCACCACCGCAGCCAACTGGCGGTCGAGCGCAACGGCGAGCTGATCTGTCGAGAGTGCGTCTGACCGAACGTACGACACCACCGCACAGCGGCGGCTTCCCTGGGGAGCCGCCGCTGCCCGGCTCGGCGAGCGCCGCGCCGATCGACCTGCTTCACTCGTAATGGGGTGGCCGCCGTGCCGGCGGTCGTCCAGCCGGGGAGGTCGGGGCAGTGAACGAACGAACCATCGGCGTGCGGCGGTGGCGTCACCGGGTGGCGCGCGACGGAGCGCCGGCATGAGCGAGTGGAGCGCGGGCATCGACGACGGCGGTGCCGACGAACTGGGTACGACGGTCGCCGCCCTGACCGCCGACGAGATCGAGCCCGCCAAGCGGCGTCAGCTGCTGGGGCGACTGGTCCGGCAGGCCCGGGCCCGTGGCGTGGGCGGCCTGTTCAAGCCGAAGACGGCGCTGCGCTGGATGACCGACACGGTGGCCGAGATCGCCCCGCACGTGCCGATCCGTGACCTGGCCACCCTGCGCCGGCACTTTCCCGACCTGGACAACGAGGCGCTGGCCGATCGGCTGGTACGCAACGCTGCCCGGGCGACCGCGGGCATCGGTGCGGCCGGCGGGGGCGCCTCGGCCGTCCAGTGGACGGTCACGCCGACCCTGCTGTCCGCGCCGGTCCTGCTCGCCGCCGAGACGGTCGCCGTGGTGGCCATCGAGCTGAAGCTGACCGGGGAACTACACGAGATCTACGGCGCGCCGCTGCCGGCCAGTGGTGCCCAACGCGCCGTGGCGCTGATGCAGGCCTGGGCCAACCAACGCGGGGTCAATCCGATGGTGCCCGGGGTGGGCATCGGTGCGGTGCTCGGCACGGCCGCCCGCCGCGAGCTGCGGGACACGCTGCTCAAGCGCTTCGGCCGGAACCTGACCACGCTGGGGCCCTTCCTCACCGGCGCCGCGGTGGCGAGCTACCTGAACCGGCGGGCCACCCGTACCCTGGCCGACCAGCTCCGCTCGGACCTGCGCCGACAGCGGCGCAGTCTGCCCGGCTCCCCACCGACCGTGCCCGGCCCCCCGCCCGCACTACCCGGCCCCTGACCCGCCCCCACGACACCGCTCGACCCCTGACAGGTGCCCGGTCGCTGACCGGGCCGGCCGGGGTGTCAGCGGGTCGCGTCGCGGGCGGCCAGCAGGGCCTCGGCCAGCTCCACCGGGTGGCGGGTACTGACCACCCAGAACGGGGTGGGGTCGTCCGGATCGTCGAGGACCACCTGGACGGCGCCGGAGATCCAGGGCCGTTGCACGACGAAGGCCAGCGGATCGGCTCCGACACCGAGCACCTCACGACGCCCCTCGGCGTCCAGGGCGACGACGTCGGCGACGAACCGCACCGGCAGCCGGGCGTCGTCGACCCGGAACTCGCTGTCGGCCACCGCGATCCGGATCCGACCCAGCCAGGCCAGACCGGCGGCAGCGGCCGGCAGCAGCACGACGAACGGCAACCAGGCCCGTACGCCGGTCGCGCCCATCCACAACTCCACCGCGAGCAGGGCGGCGGTGGCCAGTCCGGCCAGCCACAGCCACCAGGGCAGCCGGAGCCGCTCGGCGTACGCCGGGACGGATGGTGCGGTGTGGGAGGGTGACACGCTCACTCATACCAGGGTACGGCGCGCGACCGCCGGGGTACCGGGCAGGATGGCAGGGTCACCCCGGCGCAGATGACGAAAGAGGGAACCGTGACCGACGTGGTACCCGTGCTGGTCCGGCAGCTCGACCCCGAGCTGCCGCTGCCCGCGTACGCCCATCCCGGTGACGCCGGTGCCGACCTGGTGGCGGCCGCCGACGTCGAGCTGCCACCCGGCGGCTGGGCGCTGGTGCCGACCGGCGTGGCGATCGCGCTGCCCGAGGGGTACGTGGGCCTGGTCCACCCCCGATCGGGGCTCGCGGCCAGACTCGGCGTGACGGTGCTCAACGCGCCCGGTACGGTCGACGCCGGCTACCGGGGTGAGATCCTGGTCAACCTGATCAACCATGATCGGGCTGTGCCAGTGAAGATCTCCCGAGGCGACCGGATCGCACAACTCGTTGTGCAACGGGTGGAACGGGCGGCCTTCCAGCCGGTGGCCGAGCTGCCCGCGTCCGGACGCGGTAGCGGTGGGCACGGCTCCACCGGCGGACACGCCGGTCTGGTGCCGCCGCGGGCGACCGACGGCGCGGACGGAAACGATGGCACGGTGAGTGTGAACAGCGGAGGATGGACCCAGTGATCTTCTCCCGGAAGCGAGCCACGGGACGGCACGCCAGTGACGAGCGGGCTGTCGAGGCCCCGGACACCGTCGAGGCGGCTCCGGCCGAGCCCGCGCGCGGCCCGTACGACGTCAGCGAGGCACCCGCCGGGGTGCAGCGGCTCGACCTGGGCAGTATCCAGATTCCGGCGGTGCCCGACGTCGAGGTGCGGGTGCAGGCCGACCCGCAGGGCGTGATCCAGCAGGTCGTCCTGGTGCACGGGCAGAGCGCCCTGCAGCTCGGTGTCTTCGCCGCCCCGCGCAGCGAGGGGATCTGGGACGAGGTGCGCGAGGAGATCCGCCAGTCGCTGTTCAACGACGGCGCCGCCGCGCAGGAGGTGACCGGCGAGTACGGCACCGAGCTGCGGGCCCGGGTCCGTACCGAGGACGGTCTGACCGACCTGCGGTTCGTCGGCATCGACGGGCCGCGCTGGATGGTCCGCGCGGTCTACCAGGGCGAGGCGGCGACCAATCCGGCGGCGGCCGGAGCGTTGGCCCGGTGCATGGAAGGGCTGGTCGTGGATCGCGGGATGGAGGCCAAGCCGGTACGCGAGCCGCTGCCGCTGCGGCTGCCGCGTGAGGCGGGCGAGCAGGCCGCCGCCGCGGACGCGGCACCCGGCGCGAGCTGAGGGGCGTCTGCCGTTGCGCACCGTCCGGGCGTACCTCGTCGGCATCGGGACGGCCTCGCGTCGGCGTACGCTGGCGTGAGTCGTCCCGGTCCCGCCGGGGCGGCCGGGTGCCGGCACGGGTCGGCCGGTGTGGAGAGGGTGACGCGGAGGTCATGACCACCGACGAGGGTCAGGGTTCGCTGCGGCGGATGCTGCGCCGGTTCACCGCCAGCGAGGCCGAGATCGAGGCCCAGCAGTTGCAGCAGGAGAGCGCCCGCTGCGGCGGGGTGCCGGTGACCCAGTGCATGCGCGGTCAGGTGGTCTCCGTCGCCGGACGGTTGCGTACCGTCGTCTACACGCCCCGGACCAACCAGCCGGCGCTGGAGGCGGATCTCTACGACGGCAGTGACGTCGTCACCCTGGTTTGGCTCGGCCGGCGACACATCACCGGGATCGAGCCGGGACGACACCTGACCGCGCGGGGGCGGGTCGCGCTGCGGGACGACCGTAAGGTGATCTACAACCCGTACTACGAGTTGGAACCGTCGACGTGACGCCTGCGGCCCGGCGGATGAGAGACTGGCCGGACATCCCGGCACGACAGCACCGACTGCCTCGGAAAGGCGGGCGATGACCACCGGACAGCAACCGGCCACCCAACCGGACACCGGCCCCGGCGACGAGGAGCGGCTGCCCACCGTCGCCGAGCAGATGGCCGACCAGCTCGGCGGTTGGCGGGGGCTGGTCGAGTCCAGCATCCCGGTCGTGGTCTTCGTGGTCGTCAACATCGTCGGCGCGCTGCGCCCCGCGGTGATCGCCTCGGTCGGCGTGGCGGTGCTCATCGGTGGGCTGCGGCTGGCCCAGCGCAAGCCGGTGCGGCACGCCGTCAACGGGCTGTTCGGCATCGGCATCGGTGCCGCCATCGCCTGGCGCACCGGCGAGGCCCGCGACTTCTACCTCCCCGGCATCCTCTACGGCATCGGGTACGGGCTGGCCCTGCTGGCCTCCGCGGCGATCCGTCAGCCGCTGGTCGGCTGGCTCTGGTCGGTGCTGGTGGCCAAGGGCAGCTCCGCCTGGCGGGACGACCCGAAGCTGGTGCGGACCTTCACCGGGCTGACCGTGCTCTGGGGAGTGGTCTGGCTGGCCAAGGTAGGTGTGCAGGCCGCCCTCTACCTCGCCGAGCAGGACACCGCGCTCGGCGTGGCCCGCCTGGCGTTGGGTTACCCGCCGTACGTCATGCTGCTGTTGATCACGGTCTGGACGGTGCGTCGGGTCACCCGCAACAACGAGCCGACGCCGCTGCCCGGCAGCTGACCGGCGCAGCCGCGCCGCTTAGCGTGACTCGCGGGTCCGCTCGACGCTGTCCGGGCCGAGCACCACCGCGCGGACCGCGTCCTCCACCTCGGTGGTGCAGACGAAGATCAGCTCGTCGCCGGCCTCGATCGGATCGTCCGGGCTGGGCACCAGCACCCGCTTGCCACGCAGGATCGCCACCAGCGCGGCGTCGCGGGGCAGCGGCACCGCCCGCAACGGCTGACCGACGTACGGCGCGGTGGGCGGCAACGTGATCTCGACCAGGTTCGCCTCGCCCTGTCGGAACGTCATCAGCCGTACCAGGTCGCCGACGGTCACCGCCTCCTCGACCAGGGCGGCCATCACGCGCGGCTTGCTGACCGCGACGTCCACGCCCCACTGCTCGGTGAACAGCCACTCGTTCTCGGCCCGGTTGATCCGGGCGACCACCCGGGGCACCGCGAACTCCGTCTTGGCCAGCAGCGAGACCACCAGGTTGGCCTTGTCGTCCCCGGTGGCCGCGACCACCACGTCGCAGCTGGCCAGGTCGGCCTCCTCCAGGCTGGTCAGCTCGCAGGCGTCGGCGAGCACCCAGCGGGCGTCCGGCACCCGTTCGGGCCGCAGCATCCGGGGCTGCCGCTCGATCAGCATCACCTGGTGGCCGTTCTCGATCAGTTCCTGGGCGATGGAACGGCCCACGTTGCCCGCGCCGGCGATGGCGATCCGCATGATCACTGCCCCCCGTCCGGTGCCGCCGCGATCTCGGTGACCGTCGCCACCATGTCGTCGGTCACCAGCATGAAGATCTGGTCACCCTCCTGCACCACGCTGGAGGCGGTGGGCAGGGTGCCGATGCCGAAGCGCAGCAGGTAGGCCACCCGGGCCCCGGTGGCCTGTTCCAGCCGCTGCACCCGATGCCCGATCCACTCCCGGTGCACGGGCACCTCGATGATCGACACGGTGCTGGTCGGGTCGCGGAAGATCTCCACGTTGCCCTCCGGCAGCAGGTGTCGCAGCATCCGGTCGGCGGTCCAGCGCACCGTCGCCACGGTGGGGATGCCGAGGCGCTCGTAGACCTGCGCCCGCCGCTGGTCGTAGATGCGCGCCGCCACCCGGGACACCCCGAACGTCTCCCGCGCCAACCGCGCCGAGATGATGTTGGAGTTGTCGCCGCTGGAGACGGCGGCGAAGGCGTCGGCCCGCTCGATGCCGGCCTGACGGAGCACGTCGCCGTCGAATCCCGCCCCGGTGACGGTGGTGCCGGCGAACTCGGGGCCCAGCCGGCGGAACGCGTCGGCGTCCTGGTCGATCACCGCCACCGAGTGACCTCGGGACTCCAGGTTGTGCGCCAGGGTCGAGCCGACCCGGCCACAGCCCATGATCACGATATGCACGCCGCCCTCCCAAGGTGCGCCCGTCACCGCGAGCCTGTCACGTCCTGACGCCAGGCGGGGACCGACGGTACTCCGCTCACGTTCGACACCCGCACCGACCTCAGCCCGGTCCAGGACGACGGGAGTGGCGGCGTCAGCCGTACGCTTGGCGACCGTGGCCCGAACCCTGCTGAAGCGGCTGCTCGTCGGTCGACCGTTCCGGTCCGACCGGCTCAAGCACACCCTCCTGCCGAAGCGCATCGCCCTGCCCGTATTCGCCTCGGACGCGCTGTCCAGCGTCGCGTACGCGCCGGACGAGATCCTGCTGATGCTCTCCATCGCGGGGGCCTCGGCCTTCGTCTTCTCGCCGTGGGTGGCCCTCGGGGTGGTCGTGGTGATGCTGACCGTGGTGGCCAGCTACCGGCAGAACGTGCACGCCTACCCCTCCGGCGGTGGCGACTACGAGGTGGCCACCGTCAACCTGGGCCCCCGCGCCGGGGTCGGGGTGGCCAGCGCGCTGCTTGTCGACTACGTGCTGACCGTCGCCGTGTCGGTCTCCTCCGGGGTGGCCAACCTCGGCTCGGTCATCCCGTTCGTCGCCACCCACAAGGTGCTCATCGCGGTCAGCGCCGTGATCCTGCTGACCGCGGTCAACCTGCGCGGGCTCAAGGAGGCGGGCAGCGCCTTCGCCATCCCCACCTACGGGTTCATGATCGTGATCGTCGGCATGATCCTGACCGGGCTGGTCCGCATCGTGGTGCTCGGTGAGGACCTGCGGGCGCCCAGCGCCGACCTGGTCATCGCCGCCGAATGGCACGACACCACCGGCTGGGCCATGGCGTTCCTGCTGCTGCGCAGCTTCTCCTCCGGCTGCGCCGCGCTCACCGGAGTGGAGGCGATCTCCAACGGCGTACCGGCGTTCAAGGCGCCCAAGAGCCGCAACGCCGCCACCACGCTGCTGATGCTCGGCCTGGTCTCGGTGACCATGCTGGTCGGCATCATCTGGCTGGCCCGGCTCACCGGGCTGCAGTTCGTCGAGGACCCGGGCCAGCAGATCGTCGCCGGCCCCGAGGGGTACGTGCAGAAGACGGTCACCGCCCAGCTCGGCGAGACGATCTTCGGCTCCGGCTCGGTGCTGCTGTTCCTGGTCGTCGGGGTGACCGCCACGATCCTGTTCGTGGCCGCCAACACGGCCTTCACCGGCTTCCCGGTCCTCGGCTCGATCCTCGCCCAGGACCGCTACCTGCCCCGCCAACTGCACACCCGAGGCGACCGACTGGCCTTCTCCAACGGCATCCTCTTCCTGGCCGCCTTCGCGATCGTGCTGATCGTCGGGTTCCAGGCCGAGGTGACCAAGCTGATCCAGCTCTACATCGTGGGGGTCTTCGTCTCGTTCACCCTCTCCCAGGCCGGCATGATCCGGCACTGGAACCGGCGCCTGCGTACCGAGCGGGATCCGCAGGTGCGTCGGCGGATGCTCCGATCCCGGGCGATCAACACCTTCGGCATGGCGATGACCGGTGCGGTGCTGGTCATCGTGCTGATCACCAAGTTCCTGCTGGGCGCCTGGATCGCCATCGTCGCGATGGGCGTGATCTACCTGCTGATGCTGGCCATCCGCCGGCACTACGACCGGGTCGCCGTCGAGCTGGCACCGGACGACGGACGACCGGTGCTGCCGGCCCGCAACCACGCCATCGTGCTGGTCAGCAAGCTGCACCAGCCGACCCTGCGGGCCGTGGCGTACGCCCAGGCCACCCGGCCGGACACGCTGACCGCGGTGACCGTCAACGTGGACGACGTCGACACCCGGCAGTTGCAGACCGAGTGGGAACGTCGGGACGTGCCGATCCCGTTGACGGTGATCGACTCGCCGTACCGGGAGATCACCCGACCGATCCTGAACTACGTGGCCGGGGTCCGCCGGGACTCGCCGCGCGACGTGGTCACGGTCTTCATCCCCGAGTACGTCGTCGGGCGCTGGTGGGAGAACCTGCTGCACAACCAGAGCGCACTGCGGCTCAAGGGCCGGCTGCTGTTCGAGCCGGGGGTGATGGTCACCAGCGTGCCGTGGCAGCTCGCCTCGACCGCCGGCAAGGACCTCGACCGGATGGACGCCACCCTGGGGCGGGGGCCGGTGCGGGGTCCCCGGGCGGTGCCCCGCAGCACCCTCCCGCCGAGCGTCGCGCCGGTGGACCCCACGCCGATGGACCCCGTACCGGTGGACCCCGCGCCGTCCGGGCCGGGCCAGCAGTCGTCGAACGGAGAGACGCGGTGAACGAGGTGACCCTCCCGGTGCAGCAGTCCGAGGCGGCCGATGGTCGCGGTGGACTGACCGAGGCCGAGCAGGTCGAGTTGACCGTGGCGGCTGTCGCCCCCGGCGGGCACTGCGTGGCCCGGGTGGACGGGCAGGTGGTCTTCGTCCGGCATGCGCTGCCCGGCGAGCGGGTGGTGGCCGAGGTCACCGAGGTGCATCGCGGCTTCGTCCGGGCCGACGCGGTACGGGTGCTGGAGCCCTCGGCGGACCGGGTCGAGCCACCCTGCCCGTACGCCCGGCCGGGGCGCTGTGGTGGCTGCGACCTGCAACACGTCTCGGTGCCCGCCCAGCTGCGCTGGAAGACCGACGTGGTGCGGGAGCAACTGATCCGCCTCGGCGGCCTCGACGAGGCCGGGTGCGACGCGTTGGACGTGCGGGTCGAGGCGCTGCCCGGCGGTCCGCTCGGCTGGCGGTCCCGGGTCCGCTACGCCGTCGACGCGGCGGGCCGGGCGGGTCTGCTCAAGCACCGCTCGCACGAGGTGGTGCCGGTCGACCGGTGCCTGATCGCCCACCCGGCCATCCAGGACCAGCCGGTGCTCACCTCCAGCGGCACCCGGTGGCCCGACGACGACGCGGTGGAGGTGGTCGCCTCCACCGGCGGCGACGTGACGGTGACGGCCTCGACGACGGGGCGGACGACGGGGCGTACCCGGCGGGTCAGCGGCCCGGAGCGGGTCCGGGAGTTGGCCGCGGGCCGGGAGTGGCACCTGCCCGCTTCGTCGTTCTGGCAGGTCCATCCCGCGGCTGCGGACACCCTGGTCGCCGCGGTGCTGGAACTGACCGGGCCGGAGCCGGGGGAGCGGGCCTGGGACCTCTACGGCGGGGCCGGGCTGTTCGCCGCGGCGCTGGCCGAGCGGGTCGGCGAGAGCGGCCGGGTCACCCTGGTCGAGGCGGCCGGCGACGGTGTGGCCGCCGCCCGGGAGAACCTGCGCGACCTGGCCCAGGTGGAGGTGGTGGCGGCCCGGGTGGAGACGGCGTTGGCCCGCCGACGGATCACCGGGTCGGTGGACGTGGTGGTGCTCGACCCGCCGCGTTCGGGTGCCGGAGCGCGGGTGGTGCGCGACGTGGTCGCCGCCAGGCCCCGGGCGGTGGCGTACGTGGCCTGCGACCCGGCCGCCTTCGCCCGCGACCTGCGGGTCTTCACCGATCTCGGGTGGCGGCTGGCCGCCTTGCGTGGGTACGACCTGTTTCCGCTGACCCAGCACGTGGAGCTGGTCGGGCTGCTGCTGCCGGCGTGAACACCGCCTGTTCCCGGGTGTGGCGCTGACCTCGTGCTCAGCCTCCCCGCACCGGTGACCGGGCTGCGAGGTGGGCGAAGGCCGATAGACTCTGCGGTCATGAGTGCTGAAGAGGACACGGCCAACCAGGGCCGGCTGCTGGCCAGGGTGCACGGTCCGCAGGACGTCCGGCGGATGTCGGGCACCGAGCTGGACAACCTCGCCGCCGAGATCCGTGACTTCCTGGTCGCCAAGGTGTCGCGCACCGGCGGGCACATCGGCCCCAACCTGGGCGTGGTGGAACTCACCCTGGCCCTGCACCGGGTCTTCGACTCTCCCCGTGACCGGCTGCTGTTCGACACCGGCCACCAGGCGTACGTCCACAAGATCATTACTGGTCGGCAGGACGGCTTCGACCAGCTGCGCCAGCGCGGCGGGCTCTCCGGCTACCCCAGCCGGGCCGAGAGCGAGCACGACATCATCGAGAACTCGCACGCCTCCACCGCCCTGTCGTACGCCGACGGGCTGGCCAAGGCGTACGCGCTGCGCGGTGAGGCCCGCAGCGTGGTGGCCGTGGTCGGCGACGGGGCGCTGACCGGCGGCATGTGCTGGGAGGCGCTGAACAACATCGCCGCCGCCGGCAACCCCCTGGTCATCGTGGTCAACGACAACGGCCGCTCGTACGCGCCGACCATCGGCGGCCTCGCCGACCACCTGTCGACCCTGCGGCTGAACCCCGGCTACGAGAAGGTCCTCGACGCGGTCAAGGACGCGCTCGGCTCGACCCCGCTGGTCGGCAAGCCGATGTACGAGGTGCTGCACGCGGTCAAGCGGGGCATCAAGGATGCGGTCGCCCCGCAGGCGATGTTCGAGGACCTCGGCATCAAGTACGTCGGCCCGGTCGACGGGCACGACGTGGCCGCGGTCGAGACGGCGCTGCGCGCCGCGAAGAACTTCGGCGGCCCGGTGATCGTGCACGCGGTGACCCGCAAGGGCTACGGCTACCGCCCCGCCGAGGAGGACGAGGCGGACTGCTTCCACGGCCCCGGCGCCTTCGACATCGCCACCGGCAAGGCCACCGCCGCGCCGACGGTGAAGTGGACGAACGTCTTCGCCGACGAGCTGGTCAAGATCGCCGACGAGCGGCCCGACGTGGTGGGCATCACCGCCGCGATGGCCGAGCCCACCGGCATCGCGAAGCTGGCCCGCAAGTACCCGGAGCGCACCTACGACGTGGGCATCGCCGAGCAGCACGCGGCCACCTCCGCGGCCGGCCTGGCGCTCGGTGGGCTGCACCCGGTGGTGGCGGTCTACGCGACCTTCCTCAACCGGGCATTCGACCAGGTCCTGCTGGACGTGGCGATGCACAAGCTGCCGGTCACCTTCGTGCTGGACCGGGCCGGCATCACCGGTCCTGACGGGCCGAGCCACTACGGCATCTGGGACATGTCGGTCTTCGGCGTGGTGCCCGGCCTGCGCATCGCCGCCCCCCGCGACGCCGCCACCCTGCGCGAGGAGTTGCGCGAGGCGGTCGCCGTCGACGACGGGCCGACCGTGGTGCGTTACCCCACCGGCGCGGTCGCCGCCGACCTGCCCGCCGTGCGGCGGGTCGGCACCGTCGACGTGTTGACCGAGTCGGAGCGGGCGGACGTGCTGCTGGTCGCCGTCGGCTCCTTCGGGCAGCTGGGCATGGAGGTCGCCGCCCGGGTCGCCGAGCAGGGCTACGGCGTCACCGTGGTCGACCCGCGCTGGGTCCGCCCCGTCCCGGCCGAGCTTGTCGACCTGGCCGCCGGGCACCGGCTGGTCGTCACCGTCGAGGACGGCGTACGCATCGGCGGCGTCGGTGACGCCCTCGCCCAGGCCATGCGCGACGCCGACGTGCAGGTACCGCTGCGCGACCTGGGCGTGCCGGCCGACTGGCACCCGCACGGCTCGCGTACCCAGATCCTCGCCGACCTCGGCCTGACCGCCCAGGACGTCGCCCGCGACGTCACCGGTTGGATCTCCCGCCTGGACACCCAGACCGTGGAGCCCCTCCCGGTGCCCACCGACAACACCGCCACCCACAACTGACCCACCCGCCGATCGACCGCGCTACCCACCCGATCGACTCGTCGCTCGGGTGGGACCGGCCCCGATGATCTCCCTGGGGTCGGTCCCACCCGTAAATCTCCACGCGGGATCTTCACGCTCGTTCTCCACGCTTGTTCTCCAGGACCAAGGCCCAGGGTCGGATCTCGGCACCCCGTTCTCCGCGCCTGCCTGGTCACCAGCGCACGGTGCAGGCGAAGCCGGACCGATAACAGCGCGTGTCGCCTGGCCGGTCGCCCATACCCCTGCTCGGCCCCTTTGCTCTGCTTCAACCCACGCAACGGTTTACGCTGCGTGTCTGACGCGCGGCGACGGATGTTCATCCCGATCTTTGTTCACACAGCTCAGCGCCTATTGCGTGGGTTGAAGCAGAGCAAAGGCGGGGGAAGGGATGCCGGGAGGCCGGCTATCCGCCGTGACGTTCAGTAACGGAATGGTGGCCAAGGTCAGTCACTGGCAGTGACTTCCTGCGGGGATTGACCGGCGCCGGTCGCTCGGCCAGCCGGAGCGGCGGGTCAGCGGCGGGTCAGCGGCGGGCGGGGCCGGCGGTGCGGTAGTGGGTCTTGTCGTCGGCGGCGAGGCTGAAGGTCTGGCGGCGCTCGGGCAGCGGTGCCACGACCAGGCCGGGGCGGTCGACCAGGCGGGTCGTGCCGGGTGGGACCGACAGGGTGGTGTCCTTGGTGGACCGCCAGCTGAGCACGACCAGTGGCTGCCCGGGCACCGGCAGTTCGTAGACCTGCAACGGGCTGGTGCGGTCGGCGGGTGAGTAGACCAGCGGGGTGTCGTCGGCCGGTCGGTAGACCACGGCGCTCATCGTGCCGTCGGCGGTCTCCCAGGTCAGTTGCTCCAACTCGGCCGGTTCGCCTCCGTCGAGGGTCAGCTCGCCGAGGGTACGGACGGCCACCTTGGCCATGGGCCAGGAGGCCGGTACCGAGTCGGGGGTGTCCCGGTCTCCCACGCGCCGGGTGACACTTCCGAACGGGCCGTCCTTGTCGGCCAATTGGCAGGTGTCGAGGCCGGTCAGCGCCCGCCGGCCCGAGCCGCTCTCGTCGCGGACCAGGGGGTACCGCGGTGCCGCGATGCCGGTGCCGAGGTCGAGCAGCCGGTCGGCGGTGCGGCCCCGGGGCAGTGACGTGGTGGAGCGCAGGGTGGCGGTCACCGTCACGGCGTGGCATTCCGGCACGTCGACCGGGTCGGTGAGACCGTCGGTGGCGGACAGGATCCGGCCGTTCGGCCCAACCACACGGCGGACCCGTTCGGAGGTGAAGTAGCGCCGGCCGTCGGCCGCCTGCACCGGCAGCACGTCGGAGTAGACCAGGTAGCCGGGGTCGGTGTACTCGGTAGCGTGGGTGACCCGGTATCCGTCGCCGTCACCTGTCAGTTGCAGCAGCCAGGAGGCGGCCTGGCCGGGCACTGAGGCGGCGACCAGGGCCAGCGGCGTGCCGCCGACCTGGCCGGAGTAGAGGATGCCGGACGAGGGTACGTGTACCCGATCGTCGATCGGGGAGCGCCAGTCTCGTACCGCCCGGGTTGCTGCGGCCGTCGCGGCCGGATCCTCGGCCAGGGAGCCGCGTGGGGGCCAGACGGTCAGCGAACCGTCCAGGCTGTCGTAGCCGACCCGCAGGTCCTGCGGGCGGCGCTCGGCCACCGGGCCGCAGGCGGCGACGGCGACCAGCAGTGCCGACAGGCTGGTGGCCGTCAAGCCGCGCCAGCGGACTGGACCCACCTGTTACGCCCCCGATCGCGTCGGTCGTCGTTTCGGAGGGCAATAGTACGAGATGTCACGCCCTCGCTCTTCGCCGCCTCACGCTGCGTCGCATCGGCACACACCGACCACAGGGGACGGCCCGTCAACTTGGGCGCTATTTCCCTACTCGGGTAGACTCCGCCGACTGTGACGCCTGCCGAGACCCGCGCCGCAATTCCGCCGAAAACCGACGTCACCCCAGACCTGCCAGCCGAACCCATCACTGAGCGTGAAGATGGGCAAGGCTCCGTTGTGTCTGACTCTACTGTGGACAGTGAGGCGGTCGGCGGCGGGTCGGATCAGGCGGACGCCACCCTGAAGCGGCGGTTCCGTTGGACCCCCCGTCGGGTGGATCTCGCCGTCTTCGGCGGGTTCCTGCTCGTCGCGGTCTGGGTGACCAGTCAGATCTGGGCTGACCCGGCCGGCCGGGTCGCGTCGCTCTACAGCAGTGATCCGGCGCAGGTGCAGTTCTTCCTCGCCCACTCGGTGCGGGTGGTGCTGCACGGGGAGTTCCCGTTCTTCACGGAGCAGTTCAACTATCCGGACGGGGTCAACCTGATGGCCAACACGGCCATCCTCGCGCTGGGCATCCCGATGGTGCCGGTGACGCTGCTGTTCGGGCCGGCGGTCACGTTCGTGGTGCTGGTCACCCTCGCCCTCGCCGGCACCGCCTCGGCCTGGTACCACGTGCTCTCCCGGCACGTGGTGAGCAACCGGCTGGCGGCCGTGGTGGGCGGCTGGTTCTGCGGCTTCTCACCGGCGATGCTCTCCCACGCCAGCTGGCATCCGAACATCATCAGCCAGTTCCTGCTGCCGTTCATCGTCTGGCGGGTCATGGTGATCACCCGGTCGACCCGGCCGTACCGGGACGGGGCGCTGCTGGCGCTGCTGGTCACCGCGCAGGCGTTCATCAACGAGGAGATCCTGCTGTTCACCGCGATGGGCTGCGGGATCTTCCTGATCGCGGTGGTCGTCCAGCGTCCCGCGCTCTGGTCGGCGGCCTGGCGGCCGCTGGGCAAGGCGGTGGCCACCTGCACGGTGATCGCCGGTGCGCTGCTGGCGTACCCGCTGTACATCCAGTTCGCCGGGCCGATGGCGTACCACGGGCTCAGCGACGCGGTGCGGGACTACGGCAACGACATCGCCGCCTACCTCGCCCCCGGATCGCCGACCATCGGCGGCAACCAGCGGGCCAACGTCAACCTCGCGCCGAACTACTCCGAGGAGAACGCCTTCTTCGGCTGGAGCCTGGCGCTGATCGCCGTCGGCATCGTGCTGTGGCTGCGGCGGGAGGTGCTGGTCCGGGCGTTGGCGGCCACCGCCGGGTTCTACGCCGTACTCTCTCTCGGCGAGCGCATCACCTGGTGGGACCGGGAACTGATGGTCGGACCGTGGGAGTGGCTGGTCCGACTGCCGCTGCTGGACGCCGTCGTACCCACCCGGTTCGGCATGATCACCAGCGTGGTGGTGGCGATCCTGCTGGCCCTGGCCATCGAACGCAGTCGGTCCCTGCCGTTGGACCCGCGCACCCTGCGTACGCTCACTGCCGGTGGGCTGGTCCTCGCCCTGCTGCCGATCGCGCCCATGCCGCTGCCGATGACCACCCGGCCACCCGTGCCGGAATTCATCACCTCCGACCGGTGGCGCGCCTACGTCGGACCGGATCAGACGCTGGTGCCGATCCCGGTGCCGAACATGGGCAACACCCACGGCATGCGCTGGGCCGCCGCCACCAACCTCGACTTCAAGATGCCGGGCGGGTACTTCCTCGCCCCGCGCAACGGCAACACCGGCGACCCGGGCCGGTTCGGCGGCCGGCCCAGCGGCATCGGCCGGCTGCTGGAGGAGGTCGCGACGACCGGGCGTACGCCTGAACTGAACGACCGCCAGCGGCGCCGCTCCCTCGACGAGTTGCGGCACTGGCGGGCCGCGGTCCTGGTGTTGCCGGTGAGCCAGCCGCACTCGGAGCCGCTGCGGCAGACTGTCGAGCAACTCGTCGGTCCGGCTCGCCAGGAACTGGACGTCTGGGTGTGGGACGTACGGGCGTTGACCGACCGGACGGCCTGATGCCGGTCGGCACAGCCGAACGCCCCGTCCAGGCCACCACCCGCCGCCGGTTGCGGGTTCCCCGTACCCCGGATGTTGCGGTGGTGGTCGGATACCTGGCGTTGGCGGCGTGGCTGACCAGCCGCCAGTGGGGCCGCCCGGACCGGCTGTTCCACCAGGCCGGAGACCAGATCCTCTTCGAGTGGATGCTGGCCCGCGCCGCCCGGGCCGTGACGGGGATCGAGAGTCCGCTGTGGAGCGACGCGCTCAACGCTCCCGGCGGGGTGAACCTGATGGCCAACACCTCCGTGCTCGGGCTGGGTGTGCCGCTGACCCCGGTCACCCTGCTGTTCGGCTCGCAGACGGCGTTCGTGGTGGCGGTGGTCGGATGCCTCGCCGGCACCGCCACCGCCTGGTACGTGCTGCTGCGCCGGCGGCTGGTCCGCTCCCGGGCGGCCGCCGCGATCGGTGGGCTGATCTGCGGATTCGCCCCCGGAATGGTCGCCCAGGCCGGGGCGCACCTGCACATGGCCGCCCAGTTCCTGGTGCCGGTGATCCTGGCGCTGGTGTTCCGTGGCGAACCGGCCGGTCGGGTGTGGCGGTACGGGCTACTGCTCGGGCTGGCCGTCACCTACCAGGTCTTCCTCGGTGAGGAACTGCTGCTCTTCGTGGCGCTGGCCGCCGGGGTGTTCGCGCTCGGGTACGCGCTCGCCGACCGGGCGGCGGCCCGCCGACTCGCCCCCGGGCTCGCCGCCCGCATCGGGATCGGCGCGGTGGTGGCGGCAGCGCTGCTGGCGTACCCGCTGTGGTTCCAGTTCTTCGGTCCCGGCCACTACCGGGGGATGCCGTTCCACGCGCACGCCTACCAGCTCGACGCGGCGTCCTTTCCGGCCCTGGCCCGGCAGACCTTCCTCGGGGACGGCCGGTCGAGTGCCCTGCTGGCGCCCAACCCGACCGAGGAGAACTCCTTCTTCGGGCCGGTACTGCTGGTGCTGGCCGTGCTCGCCACCGCCTGGCTCTGGCGTCGGCCACTGGTGCGGGCGCTGGCCGGATGCGGGGTGGTCTTCGCCCTGCTCTCCCTCGGCACCCCGGTACGCCTCGACGCGGAAGTCACCGAGCTGGCCGGGCCGTACCGGCTGATCTCCGGGTTGCCGTTGCTCGACCACGTGGTGCCGGCCCGGTTCGCGCTGGTCTGCGTACCGGTGCTCGGGATGCTGGTGGCGCTGGCCGCGGACCGGGTCGCCCGGCAGTGGGCGTCCACCCGGTCGGCGGTGCGGCTGCTCTGGGTCGGTGCGCTCGCCGCCGCCGTGCTGCCGTTGACGCCCACTCCGATCCGGACCGTGCCAATCTGGCCGGTGCCGGGGTTCGTCGCCGACGGCACCTGGCGGGCGTACGTGCCGGCCGGGCGGACCCTGGTGGCGGTGCCGCCGGTCACCAACCACGGCCGCAGCCCGGCGATGCTCTGGTCGGCGCGGACCGGGCTGGCGTTCACCGCCCCGGGTGGCTTCTTCATCGGCCCGAAGGCCGCGGACGATCCGACGGCCCGTTGGGGTGCCCCCGACCGGCCCACCTCGGCGCTGCTGCGCCGGGTGGCCGACACCGGTGAGCTGCCGTCGATCACCGATGCGGACCGCCGGCAGGCGGTGGCGGACCTGCGGCACTGGCGGGCGGCGGTGGTGGTGCAGGGCGAACTGCGCCACGGCGACCCGGTACGTCGTACCGTCGAGGCGTTGCTCGGGCCGCCCCGCCCGATCGACGGCGCGCTCGTCTGGGACGTCCGCCCGCTGGTCGGCTGACCCCTACACCCGGTCGCGGACGTCCCAGAGCCAGACGTCGTCGACGCGCTGCGGCTCGCCGAGCAGGGCGGTCATCAGGTCCCGCAGCACGGCCTCCCTGGGGTGGGCGCCGAGGACCACCACCGAGGCCCGCCAGAAGCGCAGATCCTCGACCGCCCGTCGGCGGTCCTCGTCGGTCAGCTCGGGCAGTTCCCCGGTGTCCATGCTGCGGTAGATCAGCGTGCTGGTGTGCCGGTTCGGTGCGCCGAAGACACCCTCGCCGTCGAGGTTGGGGCCGATGAAGTAGCCGGCCGGGATCGGGAACTGGTGCTGGGTCAGCGCGCTCCAGCGCAGTGTGGACAGCCCGTGCACATTGCTGGGGATGGGCACCGGCACCAGGGTCCGGCCGTCCGGCACGTACGGCCGCCAGGCGCCGGAGGTGATGAAGGTCGGTGGCGGATCGACTTGCTCGGCCGGCAGCGGGGTGGGGATCAGCGGCAGTACGGCCAGCGTGATCGCCGCGTACCCGACGGCCTGCTGCCAGCGCGGTCGCCGCCCCCGGCCCGCCGGCTCCGAACCGCTCGCCGGCTCCGAGACGCCCGCCGAGCCCTCCGTGGGCTGCGGGGCGCGTGGGGCCGGTACCGGCGGTCGGCCGCGTCCGGCCACCGCGTCCCAGGCCAGTGCGAGCAGGACACCGAGCGCGGCCGTGGTCACCAGGGTCAGCCGGGTCGGCATCATCATCTCGACCAGCGGCAGGTCCTCCGGGATGTACGACCACGGTCCGCCGATGCCGGTCAGTTCCCCGTTGAACCGGATCTCCGGGCCGAGCGCCGCCACGGAGAAGAACACCACAAGCACCGCCAGGATGCGGGCCACCATGCAGCGGCGGACCAGCAACGCCAGCGCCACCACGGACAGCAGCACCAGCGGCCAACCGAACCAGGTGTTCTGCTCGGTCATCCCGATGGTCTTCTCCACCGCCTCGGTGCCGGCGATGGTGTCGCGGGGGAAGGTGACGAAGGCGACGATGTCCTCGCCCCAGCTGTGGAACACCCCGCCCTGCAAGCCCCGGTAGGACTGCGGGCCGTTGAACTGGAACCAGATCGGATACGCGGTCAGCAGCAGGGCCAGCCCGCCACCGACACCCAGCCCGGCGGCGAAGGTGCCGGCCCGCTGCCGCGCCGCCCGAGGCCGCATGATCGCGTACGCGATCACGACGACCAGGCAGGCCAGCGCGGTGAGCAGCAGCATCTCCTCGTTGATGAAGATCTGGTACGCCACCAGCAGTCCCAGCACCAGCCCGTTGCGCCGCCACCGACCCGGCTCGGTCAGCCGGAACACCCGCACCACGATCAGCGGGAGCAGGAAGTTGGAGACGAAGTTGGGCTGGCCGTTGGCGTGGTGCACGATGCCGGGGGCGAAGCCGAGGAACCCGCCGCCGATGAAGGCCGCCGCCCGCGAGCGCACCAGGTGTCGCGACAGCATCCAGTACGCGGTGCCGGCCGTGGCGGCCAGCGCACCGCCCAGGTAGAGCGCGTACACCACCTGGGGGCCGAGCAGCCAGGTCAACGGGGCCAACGGCAGGGTCACCCCGAGCAGCGAGGTGTTGGCCATCATGTTCACCCCGTCGGGGGCGTTCTGCTGCGTGCTGAACAGCGGGTTCTCCAGGTTGCGCACCGAGTACGCGCCGTGCGAGAACAGCCACTCGAACCAACTGTGGTCGGTGGGCAGGTGCGAGGAGACCCGGTTGTTGACGTCCACCCAGTAGTTGAGGCAGACGACGACACCGAGCAGCACGTAGGCTCCGATGGCCAGCACATCGGCACGGGCCGGCCGGCGCCGAGGTCGCCCTGTTGATTGCGTCTCGACGGTCGGGGAGACGGGATTCAGCGAGGGATTTACCACCGGCACGGCCACGACGGGCCATCGTACAGGCGGGCTCTTGGGGCTTTTGGCACCCATAGGGTGCGTACCGGATGTGTCGCGGGGGAGGCGAGCGTGACGGTGATCGACCTCGGTGAGCGGACCGAGCCGAGCGACCAACCGCTACCCCGTCGTCGTCGGCCCCCTCCTTCCCGCTCGTTCCTGGTGCCGGTGGCGCTGGTCGTGCTGGTGGTGCTGACCGGTGCGGCACCACCGGCTCCCCGGATGCAGGCGATCCTGCCGTCGTCGCTGTCCGCCCAGGTGTTCCTCACCGGCGGCGGCCAGATCGTCGCCGTGAAACCGGTGACCGGTGTCGCCGACGGAAGCCAGGAACTGCTCGCCTATCGGCAGCCGGAGCGGGCCACCGGTGCACCGCAGCAGCTCACCGCAGTGTGGCGGACACCCGTCGGGTCCGCTCAGCCGATGGTGGTCGAACGGGTGGACGACTCCGCGCTGGTGTTCTCCTTCAACAGCACGGATGCCGGCGCGGAGACCAGGCTGCTGGACAGCCGTACCGGACAGCTCCGCTGGCGGCAGAACGGGATCGCGGTGTTCATCACCCCGCACCTGATTCTGCTGCAGACCTACGAGAGGCAGGAGCTGGACCGGGTCACCGCGGTCGACGTGGCAAGTGGCCGTGAGCTGTGGTCGGTGTCGTCGAAGGCGTTCTGGCCCTCCTATCACCGGGACCCAGCGGAGATCGATGTCGTGGTGCTCACCACGGTGGGCGGCGATGTTGAGGTGCTGGACGCGCGGACCGGCACGCGGCGAGGCCGTCTCCCCGCCGACCCGGACGATCCGGGCGACCAGCGGTACGCCTCGGTCATCGGTGACCTCGTGGTGGTTCGCAGCCCCAGCGCAGTGGCCGCGTACCAGCTCGACGGTCTGGCCCGGCGATGGCGGACCGACGTGCAGTCGGTCGAGCGGATCTACAGGTGTGGAGCCATGATCTGTGCGCCGAGTGCCGGATCCGGTGTGCATCTGCTCGACCCGGCGACCGGAGCCCTCCGGTGGACCGTCGGCGAGGGCTTCGACGTTCTGCATGCCGGGGACCGGCGTGCCCTGGTGGTCGACCACCGGCAGCGCCCCCTCTCGGTCGCGACCGTCGAGGCGGGAACAGGACGGCCTCCGACCGCCGACGACAGCTGGGACCTGGTGCAAGACTTCGGTGCCGCCTCGCATCCGCTCGGGACACGGTCCATCCCCGACGTGGGCGCGGTGCTGGCCCGGCTCGATCCGGCAGTGGGACAGCCACGCCGCATCGACCTGCTACCCGGTGCGGTCGGCAACTGCCGTCACCGGGACGGCCTGATCGTGTGCCGCCGCCGGGACGGCAATTTCGGGCTGTGGCAGCTGCGTGACTGACCGCAACTCGGCTGGAGCGGCTCGCTTGCCTGCGGCGTTAAGCTCCGGCGACCAGCGAGGTGCGTGGCGGAGAGGGACGAGTGTGACGTTGATCGACCTCGGCGAGCTGTCCGCGCCGAGCGACCCGCAGCCGCCGCGCCGACGGCCCCGTCGCGGCACCTCGCGCTGGCCGGTGGCGCTGATGGCGCTGGTCGTGCTGGTGGTGCTGACCGCTGCCGCACCCCCGGCCGCGCGGGTGCACGCGACGGTGCCGGCCGGCCTGCCGGCCGATCTGTTCCTCACCGAGGAGCACATCTTCACCGTCAACCCGGCACCCAGGGTGACCGACGGCTCGCAGGAACTCACCGCGTACGCGCGACCTCGCCGGGCCACCGTCACCCCACAGCCACTCGCCGCGCTGTGGCGGGTGCCGGTGCCGCCCGGACACCGGTTCTTCCGGGTGGAGTCCGTCGCCGACGGTGTGCTGTTCGCCCTGGTCCCGTCCCAGAGCACCGGCCACCCCGGCGAGACCATGCTGCTGGACGCGGCCACCGGGCAGCAGCGCTGGCGCGCCGTCGGGTTCGGCACCCCCGACGCCTCGGGTCGGGTGCTGCTGCAGACGATGGCCCTTGACGAGTCGACCACGCTGCGGTCGGTCGAGTTGGCCACCGGTCGCGAGCTGTGGTCCAGGACGATGCCGCCGTCGCTCATCGAACTCCACCAACGCGATGGTGTGATCGACGCCCTGGTGCTGTCCACGAACGCCGGTGACGTCGAGGTGCTCGACGCCGCGACCGGCCGGCTTCGCCACCGGCTGCCCGCCGTCGACACCACCGGCTACCAGCAGGTGTCGGTGGTCGATGACCTGCTGGTGATGGTCCGCAACTCGCGTACCGTCACCGCCTACGACCTGGCCGGTCTGGTGCCGCGTTGGCAGGCCACGGTGCCGCTGGCGGACTTCGTGACCCGCTGCGGCGCGCTGCTCTGCGCCCGGGCCAACCGGGGCGGCACCCACGTCCTCGACCCGGCGACCGGGAACGTGCGGTGGAGCACCAGCGAGGTCGTCGACCTGCTGTGGGTGACGCAGGAGCGGGCCATCGCACAGCTCGACGGCCACGGGCTGGTCACGCTCGACGCGGCGACCGGAGAGGTGGTGACCGAGTACGGCCCCTGGGACACGGTCGCCAGCTACGAGCGCGTGCCCCGACTCCTCGGGATCCGTCTGGTGCCCGAGACGGGCGCGGTGCTGGCCCGGCTCGACCCGGCCAGGTCCCAGCCACGGCGCATCGACGTGCTCCCCGATGTCACCGGCGGCTGCCAGAGCCGGTACGACCTGATCGCCTGCCGGCAGCAGAACGGCTCCTTCGGGTTGTGGCAGCTGCCCGACTGAGCCGCGTCGAGAGGCAGGATGTCGACACCACCGACGCGGGGCGCTGGGGCGGGCTTGGCCGTCGGCGCTAGGTTGTCGAGTTGTCGTCGCCGGGAAGGGGCTGGACATGCGGGTACTGGTGGTCGAGGACGAACGCCACCTCGCCGACGCGATCGCGCGTGGCCTGCGCAAACGCGGAATGGCGGTGGACGTCGCGTACGACGGCGACAGCGGTCACGAGATGGCCTTCGTCACCCGCTACGACGTGGTGGTGCTCGACCGTGACCTGCCCGGGATGCACGGTGACCAGATCTGCGCGGAGCTGGCCAGCTCGGGCGCGCTGACCCGGGTGCTGATGCTCACCGCCAGCGGCACCGTCGCCGACCGGGTCGAAGGGTTGCAGCTCGGCGCGGACGACTACCTGCCCAAGCCGTTCGCCTTCGACGAACTGGTCGCCCGGGTGCAGGCGCTGGGCCGGCGGGCCACCCCGGCGGCACCGCCGGTGCTGGAACTGGCCGACCTGGTCGTCGACCCGGCCCGCCGGACCACCACCCGTGGCGGGGCGCCGGTGGAGCTGACCAACAAGGAGTTCGGCGTCCTCTGCGAGCTGCTCAAGGCCCGCGGCGCGGTGGTCTCCAGCGAGGAACTGCTGGAGCGGGTCTGGGACGCCAACACCGACCCGTTCACCACCATTGTCCGGGTCACCGTGATGACCCTGCGTCGCAAGCTCGGCGATCCGCCGCTGATCGAGACCGTGGTGGGGGCCGGCTACCGTACCGCCGAGGTGCCGGCGTGACGGGCACCCCGCGGGGGCGGCGGCACCCGCGCCTGCGACCCACCCTGCGGCTGCGGCTGACCCTGCTCAACGGCGTGCTGCTGGTGGGCGCGGGCGCGATCCTGGTGCTGCTGTCCTGGCTGCTGGTCCGCGACGCGCTGCGGCCCACCGACGAACTGCTGCCCGGCACGACGGTGCTGCTGGCCGACGGGCGTTCCATGGACGCCGCCGCCTGGCAGCGGCAACTGGTCGACTCGGCCTCCGGGGAACTGCTGGCCAAGGGCCTGGCCGCGTTGCTGGCCATCGGGACGGTCGGGGTGGTCGGGGCGTACGCGGTGGCGGGTCGGGCGCTGCGACCGCTGCACCAGGTCACCGCGACCGCGCGGCGGCTCGGTGAAACCACGCTGGATCAGCGGATCAGCTACTCCGGGGCCAACGACGAGGTGGCCGAGTTGGCCGACACCTTCGACGAGATGCTGGACCGCATCGCCGCTGCCTTCGAGGCGCAGAAACGGTTCGTCGCCAACGCCTCGCACGAATTGCGTACGCCGCTGGCCGTGATGCGTACCGAAATCGATGTGACGCTCAGCGACGACGAGGCGGACACGGCCGAGTACCGCCGGATGGCCACCGTGGTGCGGGACGCCTCGGAGCGGGCCAACAGCCTGGTCGACGCGCTGCTGGTGCTGGCGCGCAGCGAGGCCCAGACGGGCCGTCGACTGGGTCGGCGTACCGAGTGCGACCTGGCCGCCGGCACCCTCAACGCGTTGTCGGCGGTCCGCCGTGAGGTGGAGCGGATAAAGCTCGACGTGCAGACCTCGCTGGAACCGGCGCCTGTGGTCGGCGACCCCGGTCTGCTGGACCGGCTGGCCGGCAACCTGATCGAGAACGCGGTCCGCTACAACCACCTGCACGGCCGACTCTGGGTACGCACCGGCTCCGACGGGCAGCGATCCTGGCTGGTGGTCGGCAACACCGGGTTCGAGGTGGACCAGGCGGACGTACCGGGACTGTTCGAGCCGTTCCGGCGGGGCGGTCGGGAGCGGACCGGGGCGCGCGGGTCAGGGCTCGGCCTGTCCATCGTCCGGGCGGTCTGCGACGCGCACGGCGGCACTGTGACCGCGGTGGCGCAGTCCGGCGGTGGCCTGGAGGTGACGGTCCACCTGCCCGCCGCCGACGCCGCGTCGACCGGGGAGAACCTCGCCCGGTGACCCGGCGCGGGCCGGGTGACCCGATGCGGCCCGGTGATCCGGCGGCGAAATTCGCTTGATCACGGTGAGAGATTGGGCCCATGACTTCGAGGGTGCGTTGGATCGACTTTGACTGTGCCGATCCGTTCGCCATGGCGACCTTCTGGGCCGAGGCGACCGGCATGCGGCACGACCCGGACAACAAGCCGGGCGAGCCGGAATGCGCCCTGCTGTCCGGGGCGGAGATCGCCGAGGGCGGGATGCTGTTCCAGCGGGTACCGGAGGGCAAGACGGCGAAGAACCGGGTACACCTGGATCTCCAGCCGACCGACCGGACCCGCGACGAGGAGATCGATCGGCTGCTCGGCCTGGGCGCCGTACTGATCGACGACCAGCGCCGACCCGACGGCACCGGCTGGGCGGTCCTCGCCGACCCGGAGGGCAACGAGTTCTGCGTGGAGCGCAGCGTGGCCGAGCACTCGGCATAACGGGCCCGGCTCACCGCCAGCCCTGGGTGAGGCGGGTGTTGGCCTGGAGAAGTTGCTGGGCGAGGAGGTCGGCGCGCCGCTCGTCGACCCGGTGTGCGGGGGCGGAGATGGTGAGTGCGGCCACGGCGCCCCGGGTGGGGTGGACGACGGCCACGCCGACGGCGTACACCCCATCGACGCATTCTTCGAGGTTGGAGGCGTAGCCGCGGGCGCGTACGGCGTCGAGTTCTTTGATCAGGTGGTCGGTTGTGGTGATCGTGGCGGAGGTCAGCGCGGCCAAGATGCGCGGATGCAGCGCCCGGATGTCCTTCGGGCGCATCTGGGCGAGCAGCGCCTTGCCGCCGGCGGTGGTGTACGCGGGTAGCCGGTCGCCGGTGCGGACCCCGACCCGGACGGTCTGGGTGCTCTCCACGCCGTCGAGGAAGACGATGCTGGCGCCCTGCAGGCCGATCAGGTTGACCGTCTCGCGGGTGGTCGCGGCCAGGTCTTCCATGTGTGGGCGGACGGCGGCGACGACGTCCCAGGGGGCCTGTCGGGTGGCGACCTCGTGTGCCGCCGGGCCTAGCCGGTAGCGACGGGAGTCGTCCTGACGGGCGAAGTCGAACTCCTTGAGAGTGGACAGCAGCCGGTGCGCGGTGGACGGGGCGACCTGCAGGTGCCGGCCGAGGTCCGCCACGCTCACCGACTCCTGGGCGCCGAGATACCGCAGGGCTCGTAGCGCGTTGCCCACCGACTCCATGGCCTGCCTCCCACTACTCGCCACCGACCAGCGCAGTATTCCGCACAGAGGAACCCTTCTCCCAGACCCTTCTGCATGACGGAAGATCCAGGTCTACTGGTCGCGGTCGAGGGAGAGGAGTTGTGCGGTGGCGAGCGTGCGGGACGTGACCTTCGAGCTGCTGCGGGCGCACGGCCTGACCACCATCTTCGGCAACCCCGGCTCCAACGAGCTGCCGTTCCTGGCCGGCCTGCCGGACGACTTCCGGTACCTCCTCGGCCTGCACGAGGGCGTGGTGCTGGCCATGGCCGACGGGTACGCCCAGGCCCGCCGAGGCCCGGCGCTGGTCAACCTGCACGCGGCCGCCGGCACCGGCAACGCGATGGGCCAGCTGACCAACTCGGTCTACTCGCACAGCCCACTGGTGGTCACCGCCGGGCAGCAGGTCCGCTCGACCGTCGGCCAGGAGGTGATGCTCGCCAACGTGGACGCCGCCGCGCTGCCCCGGCCGCTGGTCAAGTGGAGCAGCGAGCCGGCCTCCGCCGAGGACGTGCCCCGGACCATCAGCCAGGCGATCCACACCGCCACCCTGGCACCCCAGGGACCGGTGTACGTGTCGGTGCCGTACGACGACTGGCAGGCGCAGTCCTCCGTCGAGGCACGGCACCTGCTGTCCCGTACCACCGTGACCGCCGCGGCGCTGACCACCCCGCAGCTCGCCGACCTCGCCGCGATGCTGGACCGGGCCGAACGGCCGGTGCTGATCCTCGGCCCCGACGTCGACGCGACCGCCGCGAACGATCATGCCGTGGCGCTCGCCGACGCCCTGGCCGCCCCGGCCTGGATCGCCCCCTCGGCATCGCGTTGCCCGTTCCCCACCCGCCACCCCGCCTTCCGTGGCGTGCTGCCGGCCGGGGTCAAGGCGATCAGCGACCTGCTGGCCGGACACGACCTCGTCCTGGTCGTCGGCGCGCCGGTGTTCCGCTACCACCAGTACGACCCCGGCCGGTATCTGCCCGAGGGCACCCGACTGGTGCACCTGACCGTGGACCCGGGCGAAGCAGCCCGCGCGCCGATGGGTGACGCGATCGTCTGCGATCTCGCCGACACCCTCGCCCGGCTGGCCGCCGCCGTCACCCCCGGGCGGCGGGCTGCCCTCGTACCGTTGCCGCCCATTCCGACGCCGCGACCCGCATCGGCGGGCCGGTTGCATCCGGAGGAGGTGTTCGCCGTGCTGCGGGACACCGCTGGGGCCGACACCGTCTGGGTCACCGAGTCCACCTCGACCACCGGTGCCTTCTGGGCGCAGGCGGACCTGCGCGAACCCGGCAGCTACTACTTCCCCGCCTCCGGCGGTCTCGGCTTCGGGCTGCCCGCGGCCGTCGGGGTGCAGCTGGCCGACCCCGACCGGCAGGTCGTCGCCCTGGTCGGTGACGGGTCGGCCAACTACGGCATCACCGCACTGTGGACCGCCGCCCGCTACCGCATCCCGGTCATCTTCGTCATCCTGCGCAACGGCACCTACGGTGCGCTGCGCTGGTTCGCCCAGGTGCTGGGGGCCGGGGAAACACCGGGTCTGGACATCCCCGACATCGACTTCACCGCGCTGGCCGCCGGGTACGGCGTCACCGGCGTGACGGTCTCCAGCCGTACGGCACTCGTCGAGGCGGTCACCGACGCCCTCGCTGCCGGCGAACCCCGGCTCATCCAGGTCGACACCGACCTCACCACCCCCTGAACCGCTGAAAGGCAAGCCCATGTCCGCACCCCAGCCGTCCGCCCCGGTGCTCGGCCGTTTCCCCGACTTCCCGCACGAGCAGGTGACCTTCTGCCAGGACCCGGAGACCGGCCTGCGGGCCATCATCGCCATCCACGACAGCACCCTCGGCCCGGCCGTCGGGGGCACCCGGTTCCATCCGTACGCCACGGAGGCCGAGGCGTTGACCGACGTGCTGCGGCTGTCGCGGGGGATGACGTACAAGAACGCGGTCGCCGGCCTGCCCTGCGGCGGTGCGAAGGCGGTCATCATCGGCGACCCCGACACGATCAAGTCCGAGGCGTTGCTGGAGACCTACGGACGTTTCGTGCAGAGCCTCGGTGGACGTTACGTTACCGCCGGCGACGTGGGGATCAGCGCCGCCGACCTCGATGTGATCGGCCGGGGCACCGACCACGTCCTCGGCCGCACCACAAGCGCCGGCGGGTACGGCGACAGCGGCCCGATGACCGCGTACGGTGCCTTCCACGCCCTGCGTGCCGCCGCTGCCGCCCGGTGGGGGACCGCCGACCTGGCCGGCCGTACCGTCGGGGTCGAAGGGCTCGGCAAGGTCGGCTACGAACTCGTCCGGCTGCTGGTCGAGGCCGGGGCCACGGTCACCGCCGCCGACATCTCCGCGCCCGCCCGCGAACGCGTCCGACGGGAACTGCCCGCGGTGCTCCTCGCCGAGCGGGTCATCGACGCGCCTGTCGACATCTACGCCCCGTGCGCGCTCGGCGCCACCCTTACCAGCGACTCGATCCCGACGATCCGCGCCGCCGTGATCTGCGGCGCCGCCAACAACCAACTCGCCACCCCCGACGTGGAGGAGCAGCTCGCCGAGCGCGGGATCCTCTGGGTGCCCGACTTCGTCGCCAGCGCCGGTGGCGTCACCACCGGATGTGCCGAGTACCGGCGGATTCCCCTGGAGGAGGTGCCCGGCCAGGTCGAGAGGATCTTCGACACCACCACCGAGGTCCTCGACCTGGCCCGCAGGCAGGGCATCCTGCCCGGCGCGGCAGCCGAGGACCTCGCCCACACCCGCATCCAGCAGGCCCGAGCCGGCCTCAAGCCCGGCTACCTGCCCCGCTGATCGGCGCCGATGATCGACTCCGTTACGGCGTAATGGCGGTATCCAGCCGGGTCGGTCACCGCCATTACGGCGAAACGGCGAGGCATCAAGCCCTCGTGCGGCGGCGAGGTCGCCGGACACTCCAGCCGCAGACGACGTCGCGGTGGCCGCCCGGCCGGGCGGCCACCGCGATCGGTGCTGTCAGGTGTGGGCTCAGCCGGCCAGGCTGGCCACTCCGCGCGGCAGGAACCGCTGACCGGTCACCCGCTCGCTGGTGCCGGTCCGGTCCAGGTACGGCGTGACGCCGCCCAGGTGGAACGGCCAACCGGCGCCGAGGATCATGCACAGGTCGATGTCCTGCGCCTGCGCCACGACACCCTCGTCGAGCATCAGTCGGATCTCCTGTGCCAGCGCGTCCAGCGCGTTCTGTCGCACCTGCTCCTCGGTGAGCGGCTGGTCGCCGACCACCAGCAGCTTCGCCACCTCGGCGTTGATCTCGTCGTCGACGACGATCGGCTGGCCGGAGTCGGCGATCCGCTTGAGGTTCTCGCTGATGCCGAAGCGGTCCGGGAAGGCGGCGTGCAGGGTGCCGCCCACGTGGTACGCCACGGCCGGGCCGACCAGCTGGAGCAGGGCCAGCGGACGCATCGGCAGGCCCAGCGGGTCCACCGCGCGGTTCGCCACCTCCAGCGGGGTGCCCGCGTCCACGGCGGCGAAGATCGCCCCGAGGAAGCGGGTGAGCAGCCGGTTCACCACGAACGCCGGGGCGTCGGCGACCAGCACCGACGACTTCTTCAGCTGCTTGCCGACCGCGAAGGCGGTGGCCAGCGTGGCGTCGTCGGTGCGCTCGCCGCGGACGATCTCCAGCAGCGGCAGTACGGCCACCGGGTTGAAGAAGTGGAAGCCGACCACCCGCTCCGGGTGCTCCAGCTCCGCCGCCATCGCCGTAATGGACAGCGACGAGGTGTTCGTCGCCAGCACCGCCTCCGGCTTGACGATCTTCTCCAGCTCGGCCCAGACCTGCTTCTTGACGTTCAGGTCCTCGAAGACCGCCTCGATGACGAAGTCACAGTCAGCAAAAGCCGACTTGTCCACCGAGCCGCTGACCAGGCCGTACAGCTTGGCGGCCGTACCCTTGTCCATCCGGCCCTTGCTGACCTGCTTCTCGATCTGGGTGTGCACGTAGCCCACACCCTTGTCGACCCGCGCCTGGTCCAGGTCGGTCATGACGACCGGCACCTGGAGGCGACGGGCGAACAGCAAGGCCAGCTGGCTGGCCATCAGGCCGGCGCCGACGATGCCAACCTTGGTCACCGGGCGGGCCAGGCCCTTGTCCGGTGCCCCGGCCGGCCGCTTGGCCCGCCGCTGCACCAGGTCGAAGGCGTACAGACCGCTGCGCAACTCCTCGGAGAAGATCAGGTCGGCCAGGGCCTCGTCCTCGGCGGCGGTGCCGGTGGCGAAGTCGGCGTCCTTCGCCGTCTCCAGCAGATCCAGCGCCTTGTACGCGGACGGGACCGCGCCGTGCAGCCGCTGGTCGAGGGTCTGCCGGGCGAAGTAGAGCACCCCGGCCCACATGTCCTTGTCGACCTCGGGCCGGGTCACCGTGACCTCGCCCCGGACCACGCCGGCGGCCCACTCCAGGGACCGCTCCAGGAAGTCGGCCGGCTCCAGCAGCACGTCGGCGATGCCCAGCTCAGCGGCCTGCTTGGGCTTGAGCATCTTGTTCTGCATCAGCGGGTTCTGGATGATCACCTGGGTGGCCGCCGGGATGCCGATCAGGTTCGGCAGCAGCTGGGTGCCGCCCCAGCCCGGGATCAGACCCAGGGAGACCTCCGGCAGCGCCAGGGCGGCGGCACCGGCGGACAGGGTCCGGTAGTGGCAGTGCAGGGCCAGCTCCAGGCCGCCACCCATCGCCGCGCCGTTGACGAAGGCGAAGGTCGGGATCTGGCTGTCCTTGAGCCGGGCGAAGACCCGGTGGCCCAGCTGGCCGATGGCCAGCGCCTGCTCCCGGTCGGCCAGCAGCGGCAGGCTGGTGATGTCCGCGCCGACGCAGAAGATGTACGGCTTGCCGGTGACCGCGATGAACGCCGGCTCGGCGGCCAGGGCGGCGCTGATCGCCTCGTCCAGGCTGGCCAGTCCGCCGGGGCCGAAGGTGTTCGGCTTGGTGTGGTCGAATCCGTTGTCGAGGGTGATCAGGGCGGCCGGGCGGTCCAGCCCCGGTACGTTCACCTGGCGCAGCAGGGCCCGGGTGACCACCTCGTTCGGTGCGGTGAGGCTCACAGTGCCTCCTTCGTTCGCGACTGCGGGGCTCGCAAGCTCACTCCTCGCGCTCACTTGTCTTCACCCTCCCAGTGCGGGTTCTCCCAGATCACGGTGCCGCCCATGCCGATGCCGATGCACATGGCGGTGAGGCCGTAGCGGACCTCGGGGTGCTCGGCGAACTGCCGGGCGAGCTGGGTCATCAGCCGTACGCCCGAGGAAGCGAGGGGGTGACCGATGGCGATCGCGCCGCCCCACTGGTTGACCCGCGGGTCGTCGTCGGCGATGCCGAAGTGGTCGAGGAAGGCGAGCACCTGTACGGCGAAGGCCTCGTTCAGCTCGAACAGGCCGATGTCGTCGATGGTCAGCCCGGCGATGCGCAGGGCCTTCTCCGTCGACGGGATCGGGCCGACGCCCATCACCTCGGGCTCGACGCCGACGAAGCCGTACGACACCAGGCGCATGGCGACCGGCAGGCCCAGCTCGCGGGCGACGTCCTCGGCGACCAGCAGGCTGGCGGTGGCGCCGTCGTTCAGACCGGCGGCGTTGCCCGCGGTCACCTTGCCGTGCGGGCGGAACGGGGTCTTGAGGCTGCCCAGCTTCTCCAGCGAGGTGTCGCGGGGGGCCTCGTCGGCCGTGGCCAGGCCCCAGCCGCCCTCCTCGTCGCGGATGGCCACCGGCACCAGGTCGTCCTGGAGCTTGCCGTTGGCGTACGCCTTGGCGGTCTTCTGCTGGGAGGCGAGCGCGAACGCGTCGGTGCGCTGCTTGGTGATGTGCGGCAGCCGGTCGTGCAGATTCTCGGCGGTGGCGCCCATGACCAGCGCGGACGGGTCGACCAGCTTCTCGGCGACGATGCGCGGGTTGGGGTCGACGCCCTCGCCCATCGGGTGGCGACCCATGTGCTCGACACCACCGGCGATCGCCACGTCGTACGCGCCGACGGCGATGGCGCTGGCGACGGTGGTCACGGCGGTCATCGCCCCGGCGCACATCCGGTCGATGGCGAAGCCGGGGACGCTCTTGGGCAGGCCCGACAGCAGGGCGGCGGTACGGCCGATGGTCAGTCCC
The DNA here is from genome assembly GCF_016774385.1 of Micromonospora fiedleri. Lineage (NCBI taxonomy): Bacteria > Bacillati > Actinomycetota > Actinomycetes > Micromonosporales > Micromonosporaceae > Micromonospora > Micromonospora fiedleri. The sequence goes on along the minus strand of NZ_JAETXL010000001.1, from coordinate 128,176 downwards.
TGGTCACCGATCTGGGTGGTGGCGGCGATGGCCACCTCCTCGACCCGCTCCGGCGGCAGCTGCGGGTTACGGCGTAGCAGTTCGCGAATGCATCGGATCACCAGGTCGTCGGCGCGGGTGTTGGCGTACATGCCACCCGCCTTGCCGAACGGGGTACGGACGCCGTCGACGAAGACGACATCCCGAACTTCACGGGGCACTGGAGCCTCCTAGCCGGCACTGGCATTTCCCCGAATGCTACCCGCCAGTAACAATCCCCGCCCCACCCCACCCTGTGGCCCAGCCCACACCCCAGCCTTCCCCCACGCCACCCCTTCGCCCTGTTGATCAAGAAGTTTGCGTCTGCCGTACGGCGTGTCGCTGACGCAAACTTCTTGATCAACGGGGGCGATAGGGGCTGTCAGGTGGGAAGGAGGGCTTGGGTCAGGGCGGGGAGGAGGAGGGTGATCTGCCATTCGCGGGCGTGGAGGGCGCGTAGGGCGTCGGCGACGGTGGGTTCGGTGATCTCTTCGGGGGGTTGCCAGGCGAGCCGGCGGACCGTGTCGGGGGAGATCAGGTTCTCCGGTGGCAGGTTGTACTCGCCGGCCAGCCGCAGCACCACCTCGCGGGAGCGGGCCAGTCGGGCGGCCGCGGCCGGATCCCGTTCGGCCCAGCGGTGCGGCGGGGGTGGGCCCTCCACCGTCGGCGTCACCGGCAGCTCCTCGTCCGGCAGCTGCCGGGCGTCGTCCAGCGCCGCCAGCCAGGTCCGGGCCAGCCGGCGTACCGACCGGCCGCCGAAACCGGGCAGGGTGAGCAGCGTCTTCTCGTCCTTCGGGTCCAGTTCCGCCGCCGCCACGATGGCCGAGTCGGGCAGCACCCGGCCCGGCGCGGAGTCCCGGCGGGCGGCGATCTGGTCGCGGGCGTACCACAGGGACCGCACCCGGGCCTGCGCCCGCGCACCACGGACCCGGTGGATGCCGGAGGTACGGCGCCACGGCTCGGCGCGTACCCGAGGTGGGCGGGTGCCGGCCTGCACCAGGGCGGCGAACTCCTCCGCCGCCCACTGCGACTTGCCCTGCCGGCTCAGCTCCGCGTCGAGGGCGTCGCGCAGGTCGGTCAGCAGCTCCACGTCCAACGCCGCGTACGTCAGCCAGGACTCCGGCAGCGGCCGACTGGACCAGTCCGCCGCCGAGTGGTGCTTCTCCAGGCTGTAGCCGAGCAGCTGCTCGGTGAGCGCGGCCAGCCCCACCCGCTCGAATCCGGCGAGCCGGGCGGCCAACTCGGTGTCGAACAGCCGTCGCGGACGCAGTCCCAACTCGGCGAGGCAGGGCAGATCCTGGTTGGCCGCGTGCAACACCCACTCGGTGTCCGCGATCACGGCGTCGAGCGCACTGAGGTCGGGCAGGGGCAGGGGGTCGATCAGCGCGGTACCGGCGCCGCTGCGCCGCAACTGCACGAGGTACGCCCGCTGGCTGTAGCGGTAGCCCGAGGCGCGCTCGGCGTCCAGGGCCACCGGGCCGCTGCCGGCCGCGAAGCGGGCCACCACCTCGGCAAGTTGTTCCGGCACGGTCACCGGCTCAGGGGTGCCCTCGCGGGGGGCGGTCAGCGGCACGGACTCGCCGCCGGTGGATTCGGTCCCCGCGTCCGACGGCTCCGGCCGCGCCGACGGCGGGGTCTCGATGTCGTTTCCCGTACGGCTTGCGGCGGTCCGACGGCGCAGGGGTGGTTCGTCGGTCACCTGACAACCCTAGTGCGGAAGCGGAACACACCGCGCGCACCCGCCCCCGCCGCGTGTCGACCCAGCCGACCCAGCCGATCCAATCGGCCCAGCAGGCTCAGCCGGTGGCGGCGGCTCGACGGTCGGGCAGGGCGGTGACGCCGGGCGGCGGCAGGCCGGCGGTGGAGGCGAGCAGGGTGCACCAGGCGTACAGGTGCGAGGTGAGGTCGCCGTCGGTCGGCGTCCACGAGGCGCGGATCTCGATGTCGGCGGTCGCCGGCGGGCCGGCCAGATCCCCGAACCGGTTCGACATCGTCTGGGTGACCGTCCCGCCGATGGCCCGGTAATCCGCCTCCTGGGCGTCGAGGGCATCGGTGAGCCAGGTCCAGGCGACCCCCGGCAGCAGCGGGTCGGCGGCCAGGTCGCTCTCCAGCTCGGCGGTGACGTAGGTGACCAGCCGCAGGGTGCCCTGCCAGGCCTCGTGCCCGACCGGGTCGTGCAACAGGATCAACCGCCCGGTGGTCACCTCGTCGCCGTCGCGCAGCACCGACGCGGAGAGCGCGAAGGCGTACGGCGCGAGTCGTTGCGGGGCGCCGATCTCCTCCAGGCAGATCTCCGGCCGGGGCGTCGCCGACCGGAGCCCGGCGACCGCGCGGGCGAAGGTGTCCGGAAGCGCGATCGGGGGGGCCATGTCCGCAGCCTAAGCCGCCACCCGCCGCCTCGCCGTGACGGCACGCCGAGGATCACCAGCTGGTGATCATCTGCCTGCTGCCGCTGAACCGCACGACGGCGGTGTTGACAAGAGTCCGAAGCCCTTTCCTTCGTCGAAGGGCTACCACGTCACAAAGTGGGCGGTGGGGGCGGGAGCGGGGTGGGGCGCGTGGCACGATTGCCGCGATGACCACCGACACCACGGGCACCGCTGCCCGAGACGACGCCTCCCGCCCCGGCGGGCCCGCCGACTCGCCCTTCGTGCGGGCGTGTCGTCGCCGGCCCGTCCCGCACACCCCGGTCTGGTTCATGCGCCAGGCCGGCCGGTCGCTGCCGGAGTACCGCGAGATCCGGGCCAACGTGGCGATGCTGGAGTCCTGCCGCCGCCCCGACCTGGTCACCGAGATCACCCTTCAGCCGGTACGCCGGCACAAGGTGGACGCGGCCATCCTGTTCAGCGACATCGTGGTGCCGGTCGCCGCCGCCGGGGTCGACCTGGACATCGTGCCCGGCACCGGGCCGGTGGTGGCCGAGCCGGTGCGTACCGCCGCCGACGTGCAGCGGATCCGGCTGATCGACCGCGACGACGTCCCGTACGTCGACGAGGCGGTCCGGATGCTGGTCAAGGAGCTGGGCGACACCCCGCTGATCGGCTTCGCCGGTGCGCCGTTCACCCTGGCCAGCTACCTGGTCGAGGGTGGGCCGTCGCGCAACCACGTCAAGACCAAGGCCCTGATGTACGGCGACCCCGACCTGTGGCACGCCCTGGCCGGCCGGCTCGCTGAGGTGACCCTGGCGTTCCTGCGGGTGCAGATCGCCGCCGGCGTCAGCGCGGTGCAGCTCTTCGACTCCTGGGCGGGCGCGCTCTCCGAGGCCGACTACCGCCGGTTCGTGCTGCCGCACTCCACGGCGGTGCTGTCCGGGCTGGCCGACGCGGGGATCCCCCGGATCCACTTCGGGGTGGGCACCGCCGAGCTGCTCGGCGCGATGGGCGAGGCCGGCGCCGACGTGGTCGGCGTGGACTGGCGTACCCCGCTGGACGTCGCGACCCACCGGATCGGGCCCGACAAGGCGGTGCAGGGCAACCTGGACCCGTGCCTGCTGTTCGCCCCGTGGCCGGTCATCGAGGCCGAGGTGCGTCGCATCCTCGACCAGGGCCGCGCCGCCCCCGGACACGTGTTCAACCTGGGCCACGGGGTGCTGCCGGAGACCGACCCGGAGGTGCTCACCCGGGTGGTCGCCCTGGTGCACGAACTGTCCGCCCGCCCCACCGAGGGGGCCTGACCGCCATGGCGTCGCGGTGGCGGGTGGCGGTCGTCGGCGGCGGCATCGCCGGCCTGGCCGCCGCGGTCCGGTTGCGCGACCGCGCCCCCGAAGACACCGAGATCATCGTGTACGAGCAGTCCGGCGCGCTCGGCGGCAAGCTGCGTACCGGTGAGCTGCTCGGCGGGCCGGTGGAGTTCGGTGCCGAGTCGTTCCTGATGCGGGATCCGGCCGGCGGCGACTCGGCGGCGGTGACCCTGATCCGCCGCCTCGGGCTGACCGAACGGATCGTGCACCCCACCGTCGGGCAGGCGGCACTGGCCGTCGACGGCCAGTTGCGGCCGATTCCCGGCGGCACGCTGATGGGCGTACCCGGGGATCTGGAGAAGGTGGCGACGGTGGCGCGGCCGACCCCGGAGGCCGACCACGACGGCGGCGCGCCGATGCTCGGTGCCGGCGACGACGTCTCCGTCGGCGCGCTGGTCCGCGCCCGGTTCGGCGACGAGGTGGTCGACCGACTGGTCGACCCGATGCTCGGCGGCGTGTACGCGGGCCGGGCCGACGACCTGTCCCTGGCCACCACCATGCCCGCCCTGGCCCGCGCCGCCCGAACCCGGCACACGCTGCTCGACGCGGTCCGGGCCGCGCAGGCCGCCGCCCCCCGCTTCACCGGCCAACCGATCTTCGGCACCCTCGACGGCGGGCTGAGCACCCTGGTCGAGGCCGCCGCCACGGCCAGCGGGGCGACCATCCGCACCAACGCCGCGGTCCGCGAGCTCACCCCGACCGGCACCGGCTGGCGGCTCACCGTCGGCCCGACCCGCGACCCGGAGCACGTCGACGTCGACGCGGTGGTGCTGGCGGTGCCGGCCCGGCCGGCGGCCCGGCTGCTCACCGACGTGGCCGACGCGGTGGCGGCGGAGATCGGCGGGCTGGACTACGCCAGCGTCGCGCTCGTCACCCTGGCCCTGCCCGAGCCGGCGCTGCCGCAGCTGTCCGGATTCCTGGTGCCCAGCACCGAAGGGTTGCTGATCAAGGCGTCCACGTTCTTCACCACCAAGTGGGGGCACCTGCGTCGGTCGGACGGGGTGGCCCTGGTGCGCGCCTCGGTGGGCCGCTACGGCGACGAGGCCCAGCTCCAGCGCCCCGACGAGGACCTGGCCGCCACCGTGCACCGGGAGTTGTCGGCGGTGCTCGGCACGCCGCTGCCCGCCCCGGTCGCCGGGCACGTGCAGCGCTGGGGTGGGGCGTTGCCGCAGTACACCCCCGGCCACCTCGATCGGATCACCGCCGCGCGGACCGTCCTGCGGGCGGCGCATCCGACGCTGACGTTGGCCGGTGCCGGCTACGACGGCGTGGGCATCCCGGTCTGCGTCCGCTCCGGCGAGACGGCGGCCGAGGAGATCATCACAGCATTGGGAGGATCGGCGAGATGACCGAGCAGAGCAACGCGGCCCGGCTGAAGGAACTCAACTCCACCATCCGCTACACCATGTGGTCGGTGTTCCGGGTCAGCGCCCCGCTGCCGTCGCTGCGCGACAACGTCACCGGCGAGGTCGAGTCGCTGATCGAGGAGTTGGCCGGCAAGGACGTGGTGGTCCGGGGCACGTACGACGTGGCCGGGCTGCGCGCCGACGCCGACCTGATGATCTGGTGGCACTCCTCGTCCAGCGACGCCCTCCAGGACGCCTACCTGCGGTTCCGGCGCACCACGCTGGGGCGGGCGATGACCCCGGTCTGGTCGCAGATGGCGCTGCACCGGCCGGCCGAGTTCAACAAGAGCCACATCCCGGCCTTCCTCGCCGGCGAGGAGGCCCGCGCCTACCTGTGCGTCTACCCGTTCGTCCGCTCGTACGACTGGTACCTGCTGCCCGACGCGGAGCGGCGGGAACTGCTCGCCGAGCACGGCCAGATGGCCCGGGGTTACCCGGACGTACGCGCCAACACGGTGGCCTCGTTCGCGCTCGGCGACTACGAGTGGATGCTCGCCTTCGAGGCCGACGAGCTGCACCGGATCGTGGATCTGATGCGGGACCTGCGCGCCTCGCGGGCCCGGCTGCACGTCCGCGAGGAGGTGCCGTTCTACACCGGCCGCCGCCGCTCGATCGCCGACATCGTCACCGCCCTGGCCTGAAAGGAAGGGCACCTTGTTAACGCCTCGTGCATAGCAAGGGCCCCCTGTTAACTCACCGGTGCCGACGGCCCGTCGGCCAGCCGGGCGGGGTCGCGCCCGAGGGAGAAGGGCGCGACCCCGCTCGGGATCAGGTGGTGGCCGTACAGGTCAGCGTGGGTGCGCTGGCACCGGAGCCGGACGCCAGGAAGCCGAACGTGGTGCTGGCTCCGGAGCCGAGGCTGCCGTTGTAGCTGACGTTGGTGGCGGTCACCGTGGATCCGCTGGAGCTGAGCGTGGCGTTCCACGCCTGGCTGACCTGCTGACCGTTGGCGTACGTCCAGGTCACTCGCCAGCCGCGGATGGCCGCGTTGCCTGCGGTCACCTTCACCTCACCCTGGAAGCCACCGGACCAGCTGTTGGTCACCTGGTACGTCGCCGAGCAGGCACCCGCCGGCGGCGGGTTGCTGGGCGGCGGAGTGGACGGCGGGGGAGTGGTGGGCGGCGGGGTCGTGGGCGGGGGAGTGGTCGGCGGCGGCGTGGTGGGCGGCGGGTTGGTGCTGCCACCGAACTGCACGTCGCTGCAGTGGTAGTACGACTGGTCGAAGTGGCTGGCCTGCCAGATGGTGTAGATGATGTGCCGGCCGCTGCGACCCGGCGCGTTCACCGGGATCTCGATGGAGACGCCGTCGACCTCACGCTGCCACTGGGAGGCCGGCGTGTTGCCGATCTGCCCGACGAGCTCCAGGTCCGACCAGGCCAGCGGCTTGGTCAGCGCGTCGAATCCCTGCCGGGTCGCGTACACCCGGATGTAGTCGGCCCCGTGACTGGCCTGGTCGAAGAACTTCAGCCGGAAGCTGTTGGAGACCTGGGTGGTCCGCCAGGCGCCGATGGTGTCCAGGGCGTTGTACCGCCCACCCTCGGCGCGGCCGCCCGAGCAGAGCTGGCCGTCCGGGATGGCCGCCTGGTGGTTGCCGCCAACGCCCTCACGGAACTGGCCGTTCCAGTTCCACATGGCGTTCGGGTTGGCCTGCCAGGCCTGCCAGCACATCGGGTCCTCGGTGGCCATCCGAGGGTTCTGGAAGTCGCCACCCCAGCGCTCCCAGCAGCTGTAGGCGCGGGCTCCGGGGTTGACCACCGAGCCGTGCGCCGAGGCGGAGTTGACCAGGGCAGTGGAGACGAGCAGCGTGGCGGCCGCCGCGGTGGCGAGCAGGCCGGCCAGCCTAGAGGGTCTGAGCATTTTGGACATGGATGGAGCCCCCAGGGGGATCGTCGGATCGCGACTTCGCCCGAACGCCCGGGAGTTGCCTCTCCCGCGCCGGTCCGCGTGGCACTGCGGTTATTGGCTCCGTGCGGAAGAATGGCACAAAACATCGCCATCCGTCAATCGCTGCGGCCGGATCAGGGATCGCGGCGCATGGGGGTGTGCGGGATGCCGTCCTCGACGTACTCCGGGCCGCTGACCGTGAACCCGTGCCGGGAGTAGAAGTCGACCAGATGCGACTGCGCCTCCAGCACGCACGGTCGGTCGCCGATCTCGGCCAGCGCCGCGACCACCAGCCGTCCGGCATGCCCGGCGCCGCGCGCCGACGGCGCCACCACCACCCGACCGATCCTGGCCACGCCGTCGGGGTCGGCAAGGATTCGCAGGTACGCCACCACGGCGCCGTCGCGTGCCAACCAGAGGTGTCGGGTGCCGGGTTCGACGTCGCGACCGTCGAGTTCCGGGTACGCGCACTCCTGCTCGACCACGAACACGTCGACGCGCAGCCGCACCAGGTCATGAAACGTGCGGACGTCCAGCTCGCCGAACCCGGCAACCCGCAACTGCGTACCCGACATCACCCCAGGCTAGATCGTCGCCACCCACCCACCCATCGCACCCCGGGCCGGGAGCGGAACGGGTTGATCAAGAGCTTTTGGTCTGGATTCGGGTGCAGGCCGACGCAAACCTCTTGATCAACTTGAAGAAGTTGGGGTGGGGTGGGGTGGGTGGGGTGGGTCAGGCGGGGCGGGCGCCTACGGTGTCGCGGATCTGGGCGCCGTGTTCGGCCTCCACTGCGCGGGCGCAGTGGCCGCAGCAGAAGAAGCGGCCGGAGACCTCCACGCCGTGGCCGATGATCTTCACCTGGCAGTGTTCGCAGATCGGGGCCAACTTGTGTGCGGCGCACTCGAAGCTGTCGAAGGTGTGCACGTCGCCGCTGACGGTGCGTACCTCGAAGGTCAGCCAGTAGTCGTTTCCGCAGACCTCGCACGTCGCCACGACGCATCTCCCTCGATAGCCGGTTGTTGTCCCCCAGCGTGGGGCACGCGGCCGGCCGGATCGGTCGAAATCGGCGTCCATCGCCCGGACGGGGCGGCGTGTCGCTCGCCGCGGGTCGGCCGTTGTACCGGGTGACCTGGCCGGCGGCGGCCCGGCCGCCGCCTTTCGGTGGGGTACGCGAACCGGGAGGAATGATGATCAAGCGGAACCGGCTCTTCGGCAGCCAGACTCGGGTCACCTTCTGCCTTCCCCGAGACACCCCACCGGGGACGGTCAGCGTGGTCGGGTCCTTCAACGGATGGCGGCCCGGTGAACACGTGCTGGTGGCCCGCCGCGACGGCACCCGGACGGTGACCGTACGGCTGGGGCCGGGGCAGCACCGTTTCCGTTACCTGGCCACCGGTGGTGTGTGGTTCGACGACGAGTCCGCCGACCGGGTGGACGACCAGGGCGGCCTGCTGCTGCTCTGATCGCCGCTACTTTTATTGATAGTGGTCTTTACTGTTAACATTGTTTAAATTATGTTGGTGGCACCTCACCAGGCAACATGCCGCGAAGGAGCCGCCGCCATGCGTCGAAGAATCACTCTCCCGCTGGTCGCGACGGGTGCCATGGTCGCCACCCTGGCCGTCGCCGCCCCCGCCCAGGCCCACGGCTACGTCTCGTCACCGCCCAGCCGGCAGGCGCTCTGCGCCCAGAACCGGGTGCCCGACTGCGGGCAGATCCGCTGGGAACCGCAGAGCGTGGAAGGCCCCAAGGGGCTGCGCAACTGCCACGCCAACATCTCCCACTTCGCCGTCCTCAACGACGACAACCGGGGCTGGCCCGCCACCTCGGTCGGCACCACGGTCACCTTCACCTGGGTCAACACCGCGATGCACGCCACCCGCGACTGGGAGTACTTCATCGGCAACACCCGGGTCGCCGTGTTCAGCGGCGGCGGACGCCAGCCCGGCCCCACCGTCTCGCACAGCGTCAACCTGTCCGGCTACTCCGGCCGCCAGAAGCTGCTGGCCGTCTGGAACATCGCCGACACCGGCAACGCCTTCTACTCCTGCGTCGACCTGCAGATCGGCGGTGGCGGCAACCCGCCGCCGAGCCCGAGCCCGACCACCCCGCCGGCACCGTCGCCCACCCCGACCATCGCCCCGACCAGCAACCCGCCGGCCGGCGGCACCTGGACCGCGGGCCGCGCGTACGCCGTCGGCGACCAGGTCACCTACGGCGGTCGGACGTACCGCTGCCGGCAGGCGCACACCGCGATCGCCGGTTGGGAGCCGCCGAACGTACCAGCGCTGTGGAGCCTGGTCTGAGCAGCGGGAGGTGCGGTTGGTCCCGGCCGCACCTCCCGCCGGCCCGCCTCCGGGCGGTGCTGGCCCTCACCGCCGTGCTGCTCGCCGCCGGGTGCGGCGGCGGGCAGCACGGCGCTGGCGGCGCGCCGGCCGCGACCGCCTCCGCAACGGCGACCGGCGGCCTGGCGGCGTCACCCGCCCTCGATGCACCGCGACCCGCCGGATCCGGTACGCCGGCAGCCACCGGGATGACCGGGATCGACCTGCTGTTCCTGTCGATGATGGCCGGGCACACCGAGCAGACCCTGCAGATCGCCCGGCTGGTCCACGACCGGCTCGCCGACCCCGAACTGCGGACCCTGATCGCCGCCATCGAGGTGACTGAGGCCGACGAACTGGCCACCGTGCGCGGCTGGCTGGCGCAGGCCGGGCGCACCGCCCGCGCCGACGAGCACGCCGGCCACGGCACCGGCCCGGACCAGTTGGCCCGGCTGCGCGACGCCCCGGCCGGCGAGGTCGACCGGGTGCTGGTCGAGGTGCTCGGTGCCCACCAGAAGGGCGCCGCCGACCTGGCCCGCGCGCACCTGGCGGCCGGCACCGACGAGCGGGTACGCGACCTCGCCCGACGCATCGAGCAGTCCCGTACCGCCCAGGTCGCGATGCTGGCCGCGCACCCGGCGGTGGCCTGACCGGCGTTTTCTCCGTTGTTGCTGACCGCTGGCCTGGCATTGGCCTGACCGGTGCGGGTCAGGGGGTGCTGGGGTCCAGGCGGATGGAGAGCGAGTTCACGCAGTGCCGGGTGTCCTTCGGGGTGAAGCCCTCACCGCGGAAGACGTGCCCCAGGTGGCTGTCGCAGCGGGCGCAGCGGATCTCGGTGCGCCGCATGCCGAGGGAGTTGTCCTCGATCTCCTTGATCGCACCCGGGATGGCGTCGTCGAAGCTCGGCCACCCGCAGTGCGAGTCGAACTTGGTGTCACTCGGGTACAACTCCGCGCCGCAGGCGCGGCAGCGGTACATGCCGGGGGTCTTGGTGTCGACGTACTCGCCGGTCCACGCCGGCTCCGTGCCGTGCTCGCGCAGCACCCGGAACTCCTCGGGGCTGAGCCGGACCCGCCACTCGTCCTCGGTGCGGGGCAGTTCGCTGTCGGGAAGACTCACCCGTCAACGGTACGTCGAACGTCGGACCCATCGCATATGGTCGCGAAATGGCAGGCACGAAGGCGGCGGCCGAGGAGATCGAGGTCGCGGGGCACACCGTACGGCTGTCCAGCCCGGACCGGGTGATCTTCCCGAAGCGCGGCTTCACCAAGGCCGACGTCTTCGGCTACTACCTCGGCGTCGGCGACGGCATCATGCGCGCCCTGCGCGAACGGCCGACCACCCTGCAACGCTTCCCCGACGGCATCGAGGGGGAGATGTTCTTCCAGAAACGGGTGCCGACCCGGGGCGTACCACCCTGGGTGCGCACCACCGAGATCACCTTCCCCAGCGGACGCACCGCCGCGGAGCTCTGCCCGGTGGACCTGGCCCACGTGGCCTGGGCGGCGCAGATGGGCACCGTCGTGTTCCACCCGTGGCCGGTGCGCGCTGACGAGCCCGACCGCCCCGACGAGCTGCGCGTCGACCTCGACCCGCAGCCCGGCACCGACTTCGCCCACGCGGCCACCGCCGCCGCCGAGCTGCGCGCCATCCTCGACGAGCTGGGCGTCCCCGGCTGGCCGAAGACCTCCGGCGGCCGAGGCGTGCACGTCTACCTGCGCATCCAGCCACGCTGGAGCTTCGTCGAGGTGCGCCGGGCCACCATCGCGCTGGCCCGGGAGTTGGCCCGCCGCCGCCCCGACCTGGTCACCACCGCCTGGTGGAAGGAGGAACGCGGCGAGAGGGTCTTCGTCGACTACAACCAGATGGCCCGGGACCGCACCATCGCCTGCGCGTACTCGCTGCGGGCCAACGCCCGGGCGACCGTCTCCACCCCGGTCACCTGGGACGAGTTGCCCGACGTCGACCCGGACGACTTCGACCTGCGTACCGTCCCGCAGCGGCTGGCCGAGCAGGGTGACCCGCACGCCGGCATCGACGACGCCGGGTGGGACATCACCCCGCTGCTGGAGTGGGCCGAGCGGGACGCCGCAGCCGGCGAGGGCGACCTGCCCTACCCACCGGACCACCCGAAGATGCCCGGCGAACCCAAGCGGGTCCAGCCCTCCCGCGACCGCGACCGCCCCCGCTGACCCACCCCGCCGCGTTGCTTCGGGCCCGCACGCCGCCGCGTTGGTCCGCGCCTGCACGGTGCTTGCTGCCGGGCGGGGCATGCTCTGCACGGTCACGCTCGATCCTCGATCGAGTGGCTTCCGTTCGCGGCGAGGCCACTCGATCCCAGATCGAGCGTGACCTTGCGGGGTGCGGCTCGACTGCGAGGTCGGGCGCCCTCGGCTGGCCGACCAGCCGACAGGCGTCAGAGGCTGAGCTTCATGCCTTCGTGGCTGGCGACGAAGCCGAGGCCCAGATAGAAGCGGTGGGCGTCGTGGCGGCTCTTGTCGGTGGTGAGCTGCACCAGGCCGCAGCCGCGCTGCCGTGCCTGATCGATCGCCCAGGTCATCATGAGTCGGCCGAAGCCCTGACCGCGCCGGTCCGAGCGGACCCGTACCGACTCGATCAGTTGCCGTTCGGCACCGTGCCGACCGAGCCCGGGGATGTAGGTGAGCTGCATGCAGCCGACCACCTCGCCGCCTGCCTCGGCGACGACGAGGTGGTTGCGCGGGTCGGCGGTGATGTCCGCGAACGCCTTCTCGTAGGTGGCGTCGACCTCGCCGACGTCCCTGGTGCGCCCCAACATGTCGTCGGCGAGCAGGTCGAGTACGGCGGGCAGGTCGGCCCGGATCGCCGCACGGAAGATCACGTCGCTCATCCCGCGAGAATCGCACACCCGCGGCGACCGGTCTGTGGCAGACCAAAGGGCCGACCCCGCCCGGGGGTCGGCCCTTTGCGTGTTCAGCTGGCGGATCGTCAGGAGGCTGCGGAGTAACCGCGGGTGGCGATCCAGTTGGCCAGGGTCTTGATGTCCATCTGGTACGAGGCCTGGGCGGGGTTGGCGGAGTCGGCGATGGTCACCGTCTTGCCCTCGTCGTCGTAGCCGGTGACGCTGACGTAGTGGCCGCCTTCGAAGCTGTGGGCGACGCCGTCGGTGTCGGTGGCGGTGCCGGCGATGTTGGCGACCACGGCACGGCCGTCGTCGACGGTGCGCTTGATGTCCTCGCGCAGCTTGTCGGTCTGCTTCTCGGCGGCCTTGGCGTCACGGATCTCCACCGACTTGTAGACGTCCTTGCCGGTCTCCTTGTTCAGCACCGGCGTGATGTCGTTGATGGAGTCGGTACCGGCCTCGGTGGTGCCCATCCGCTCGGCCATGTCGTACACGTCGATGTTCTTGCCCTGCACGGACAGGGCGTTACGGGCGGCGGCCGGGCCGCAGAAGTAGAAGTTCGGCTGGGCCTCGTAGCGGACGTCGAGCTGGCGCTCGTCGCTGGGCTTGCGGTCGGCCTGCACCGCGGCGGGGGCGGCGTTGGCGGCGATGGCGGGGCCGGCGATGCCACCGGCGGTGGCGGCGGCAGCGGCGAAGGTCAGGGCGGTCTTACGCAGCATGGTGGTACGCATGGTGGTGTTCCGCCTTCCGTTTCGGGGGTGCACGCGGCAGTCAGCGCGGGGCGCGTGTTGCCGCGTGAAGGGGGAGATGGTGCGAACATCGCGGGAGGCTCTGGGCTGCTCACCGGCCGGGGGGCCGTTCACGATGTCCGGGAGATGTGTAACGCCGGGTGGGGGGCGGTCATTCCGACCCGGTCCCGGGGGCGTCGCCGTCGAGGGGGCGTCGCGGTTACCCCCTGTACAACGCCCGGGCTGGGGGCATGATTCCGCCGCCACGGTGACCCGGCACACGCCCACCCCGGCACGAACCGGTCAGATCCCCCTGATTGGAACGGACAAACCTCGCAGGCTGCGCGGGCCGGACTCCAGGGGAGCATGCCTGACGAGACCGTATTGCAGGGCCGTAGCGCCCAGCCTCGCGGCGCGTCGGTCAGTGGCAGTGGGCTACGTCGGCGGGCTGGGCCGGTATGACCTGCGGGCGGGTCCACTGCGCGGTCGGCCGGCCGTCCCTGCGCCAGAAGCTGTACGGCGGACGCTGCGGCCAGCCCTCGGGGGAGTCCTCCCACTCCTCCTGGCGGCCGTAGACGGTCATGTCGAGCAGCTTGAGTGAGCCCATGATCGCCTCGACGCCCCGGCTGGTCGTCTCGTAGGTGAGGAAGACCCGGTCGTCCTGACGGAGGTAGCAGGCGATGGCACCGTTGTCGGCGAAGGCCGGCTCGTCGACACCGTACGTCGAATACCACGGGTGGGTGTAGCCCATGAACTCCCGGAACGGCGCGATCTCCTCGTACGGCCCTTCGCAGAAGACGGCGAAGGTGATGCCGCACTCCTCAAGGTAGACCGCGTTCTGGAAGTCCCAGATGCTGAGGGTGCAGCCCTCACACTGCCCCTCGAACGGCTTGCCGAGGTGCCACATGTGCTTGTAGACGACGAGTTGGTCGCGGCCCTCGAAGATGTCGGGCAGCGAGGTCAGGCCCCGCTCGCCGATGAGTTCGACGGGCTGGATCTCGGTCATCGGCAGGCGGCGCCGAGCAGCGGCGATCGCGTCACCCTCGCGGGTATGGGCCTTCTCGCGGGGCAGGAGAGCATCCCGCTCCCGCAGCCAGGTCTCCCGGTCGACGATGGGAGGAAGCGGACTGCTGTCGATATTCTCCATGCCGGTACCTTAAACATAGTCGGTGCGGGTGTGGAGCCATCCCGGCACTGTGTCTCCGGGCAGAAGGGACGGCTGATCTGGTTGCCTATCAAGCGGACCTACGCCGAACTCGGTGACGCCTGCCGGGCGGCGAACGCGCTCGACCTGGTGGGCGACCGATGGACGCTTATCGTCGTACGCGAACTGATTCTCGGACCGAAACGTTTCTCGGACCTGGCGGAGGCGGCTCGCGGCATCACCCCGGCCGTCCTCAGCGACCGACTTCGGTCGCTGCAGCAGGCCGGCATCGTCGAGCAGGTCACGCTCACCGATCAACCCCACACCCAGGCGTACGCCGCCACCACGTGGGGCCAGGGCCTGGAGACGGTCCTCGCGGCGCTGGGACAGTGGTACGCGACCGGCCCGGCCCCGGACACCTGCGGTGGCATGACTCCCGACGCGACGGTCCTCGCCATGCGCACGATGGCGCCGCCCCTGCTCGCCGCCCTGCCGCCGATCGCCCTTCACCTGTACGACGCCCGCCGGCCCGACCCACCGGTACACCGGTACCACCTGACCGCCGTGGACCGGACTCTCACGATCCAGGTCGGGTTCGCCGAGGAGCCGGTGGCGACGGTGACCGCCGACTCGACAGTGTGGGGCGGCATCCTGTTCGAGGGCCTGCCGCTCGCCGACGCCGAACGCGCCGGTGACGTGCACGTCACCGGCGACCGTGACGCGGTCGTGCGCGTGGTCGGGCTCTACCGCACCGGGCAGCGCCCGACGAACGGGCATGGCAATCTCGGCATCCCGGTGACGACAGGATGAGCTGATGAGCGAAGGGGAGTACACCCCGGCTGGGGGCTCAGGCAACCACCTAGCTTGAGACTTACTCGTCTAGGGCTCGAGCGTGGCGGGCATGCCGAAGGCGGCGACGTGACGGGCACCGATGAAGGCGTTGCTCTCTACGATCTTCCCGTTCTCGATCCGGAGTACGTCGACGACCAACGCCTCGTAGTGCGGGCTGCCGGGCCGGCGGAGATAGTTGATCAGCGCCGGGCGCCCGTTGGCCGAGGTGGGGAACGTACGCCAGTCGAGCGGTCGGCCGAGGAACTCCGCGGCCGCGTCGATCCCGACGACCGGCGGCTCGGGCGGCATCGTGATCCGTACGTCCTCGGCGAGCAGTGCCCGGATCGTCTCCGGGTCCTTCGCGTTGGCGTAGCGGCGCAGGATCTCTTCGTCCTCACTGGTGAGCTGCGGGCGGCGCCAGTCCTTCGGGTCCGACGGAGCGTGCCGCCGAAGAGTGTGGCGGGCCCGCTGGAGGAGGCTGTTGACGGCCGCTACGGCGGTGTCGAGCGCGGCGGCGATCTCCTGCGGCGTCCAGCCGTAGACGTCGCGCAGCACGAAGGCCGCCCGCTGCCGCGGCGGCAGGTACCTGAGCGCTGCGATCACGGCCAGCTCGACGGTCTCCTGGGCGGCGAGACCGGTCTGCGGATCGTCGGCCAGCAGGGCGTCGGGATAGGGGCCGAGCTCGGTGGACCACTCCAGCGGATCACCGTACGGTACCGTCCGGTGACCGGCCGCCTTGCGGCTGTCGAGGAAGACGTTCGTGGCGATCCGGTACAACCAGGTGCGCGCCGACGCCCGACCCTCGAAGCGGTCGCGAGCCCGCCAGGCCCGCAGGAAGGTCTCCTGCACCAGGTCGTCCGCGTCGGTGACGTTCCCGGTGAGGCGGTAGCAGTGGACGTGTAGCTCACGCCGGTGCTCGTCGAAGGCGCGCTGAAGCCAGACCGCCGGCTCATCAGGCGATTCGGACATGTGACTTCCCGGGGGCTGAGTGGTCCTCACCACCGTACTGACGACTGAGGACCCATCCGTCATCGGTCACCGATGACGACCGTCGACTCGGTCGTCTGTACCTGTGACCGATCCCCACTGCACGAAGGAGACAGCCATGACGGCAACCCCCGCGTCCAGCGCCGCCGCGCCCCCGGTCGTCGACCGGGAGACCTGGCTGCGCGAGCGCGACGAACTGCTGGTCCGGGAGAAGGCCCATACCCGCGAAGGAGACGCGATCGCAGCCGCTCGTCGCCAGCTGCCGATGACCTTGATGCCGACGGTGACGGTGCGGGGCCCTGGCGGGGACACCCCGCTGGTGGAGGTGTTCGAGGGCCGCCGGATGCTCATCGCCTACTTCCACATGTGGCACGACGGCAAGCCGTACGAGCAGCAGTGTGAGGGGTGCACCTTCTCGACCTGTCACATGCAGATGCTGGACTACCTGCACGCTCGGGACGTCACCTACGCCGTGTTCTGCGAGGGTCCCTACAACGAAAGTGCCCCGTTCGCGGAGTTCATGGGCTACAGGTTCCCCTGGTATTCGGCGAGAGACTCCGACCCAGCTCTGGCCGACGGTCGCGGCTCCGGGTTCATCGCGTGCTACCTGCGCGACGGCGACAAGGTCTATGAGACCTACTGGACCACCGGGCGGGGCGTGGAGGCGTTGACGACCACCTACCACGCCCTGGACCTCACGGTGTACGGCCGGCAGGAGAACTGGGAAAACTCGCCTGAAGGCTGGCCACGGGTCACCGGGCACCCGTGGCGTCTCAACGGCCGCCCCACCGCGCAATGGTCACGCCCCGGCGTCGCACCGCGATGACGTCCTGATGATCGAGGTGATCATGCTCGGGTCGGCCGCGGTGCCAGCCTGCTGCCACGTCGTGCCGCGGGCGGGCGCTTCCCGCAGAGCCCGAATGCCTGCGGGTGCCGGCAGGGGAAGTGAGGCCGGAAGTCAGCGGGCGGGGCAGCGTTTCCCTTCGGCGGGGACGGTGAGGTCGATCAGGTACGCGTCGACGGCCTGGGTGATGCAGGCGGTCTGCGGGTACGCGGTGTGACCCTCACCTTCCCAGGTGAGCACCCGGCCGACGCCGAGCATCTCGGCCAGCGCCGGAGTCTGCTCGTACGGCGTTGCCGGGTCGCCGGTGGTGCCGACGACCAGGATCGGTGGGGCGCCGTCGGCGCGGCCGGTGGGGTAGGGGTCGCTGCCGCCGGGCCATTCGGTGCAGGAGATCAGGCCGGTGGCCAGCGCCGGGCCGAACAGCGGGTACTGCGTGCGCCACTGGGACTGCAGTTGGCGGATGCGGTCGAGGTTGGGCCGTTCCTCCTCGTCGGCGCAGTTGATCGCCGTGTTGGCGTCGAAGAGGTTGGTGTAGTGGCCCTTGTCGTCGCGGTCGGCGTAGCTGTCGGCGAGGCGGAACACGCCCTGCGGGTTGCCGCCCTCCAGTTGGTCGATGGCGCGGGCCAGCTCCTGCCAGCCGCTCTCGGTGTAGAGCGAGGAGATGACCGCGTAGAAGACCCAGCCGGCGGTGGCTTCCCGGCCGTCGGCGGAACGGGCCGGTGACACCCGGGCCTTGTCGATGGCGGAGATGACGGCGGCGCGGGCGTCGGGCGCGATCGGGCAGCGGGCGGCGTTGGCCGCGCACCACCGGTGGAAGTTGTCGAAGGCCCGCTCGAAGCCCTTGGCCTGGCTCTCCGATCCCTCGATCAGGCCCTGTCGGGGGTCGATCGCGCCGTCGAGCACCAGCGCCCGCACCCGGGAGGGGAACAGCTGGGCGTACGTGGCACCGAGCAGCGTGCCGTAGGAGTAGCCGAGGTAGGTGAGTTTGTCGTCGCCGACCGCCGCGCGGATCGCGTCCATGTCCCGGGCGGCCTGCTCGGTGCCGTACAGCGGGAGTTGGTCGCCGTACTTGTCGCCGCAGCCCCGGCCGATGCGGTTGGCCAGCGCCACGAGGTCGTCGAAGGACTGCTGGTTCTGCGGGTCGGGGTCGGAGCCGAAGACGGCGTCGAGGTCGGCGTCGGGAATGCACTCCACCGGGCTGGACCGGGCCACCCCGCGTGGGTCGAAGCCGACGATGTCGAAGCGTTCCATGATGCGGTCGGGCAGGCCGCCGTACTGTTCGCCGAAGGAGAGGTAGACGGCGGTGTCCACGCCCGAGCCGCCGGGACCACCGGGGTTGACCAGCAGGGAGCCGATGCGGTCGCGTTGCTTGTCGGAGCGGGCCCGGATCAGGGCGATCTCGAAGGTCTCGCCGGCGCCGGGGCCGGTCGTGGCGGCACTGCCGCCGGCCCAGTCGCGGGGGACCTGGATGCGGGTGCATTCGTACCGGATGCCGGGCGCGCCCCGCCCGACCACCTCGTCGGCCACCTCCGGGCAGGCCTGCCAGGTCGGTGTCGTGCCCGGTGGGGCGGCCTCGCTCTCGACGTCGCTGCGCGGCGCGAGTGCCGGCAGGGTGCATCCGGCGGCGAGCACCGCAGCGGACACCAGGCCGGCGATGGTCAGCCGTCGGCGGCGGCGGATCGGGTCGGTAGTACGGGTCACGAGCGAGCCTCCGTGATCGGTGCGATCGTCAGGCTACGCGGAGCCGGTGCCGGACCCGACCGTCACCGTCGGATCGCCGCGCAGGACCTGGTCCACGTCGAACCGGACCGGCCGGTCCAACTGGTCGTACCGGCAGGAGAGCGGGTCGCGGTCGGGCCGCCAGCGGACGAACCGGGCGGTGTGCCGGAACCGGTCACCCTCCATCGCGTCGTAGGCCACCTCGACCACCAGCTCCGGGCGCAGCGGCTCCCATTCCAGGTTCTTGGTGCCGGTCCACCGGCTGACCCCGCCCGGGATGCGTTGGCCGCGCTCGTGGTCGCCGTGCACCCACGGGTGTTCGGCTCCGACCTCGCGGTAGGGGGCCAGCTCCTCCAGCAACTCGGCCCGGCGGGCCATGGTGAACGAGGCGCTGACCCCGATGTGGTGCAGCACCTGCGCGTCGTCGTAGAGGCCGAGCAGCAGTGAGCCGACCACCGGGCCGGACTTGTGCCAGCGGAACCCGGCGACCACCACGTCCGCGGTACGGGCGTGCTTGACTTTGAACATGAGCCGCTTGCCCGGCTCGTAGGGCAGGTCGGCGGGTTTGGCGATCAGCCCGTCCAGCCCGGCGCCCTCGAACACGTCGAACCAGCGGTGGGCGGTCTCAGTGTCGGTGGTGATCTGGGTGACGTGCACCGGCGGGCGCACCTTTGCCAGGGCCTGCTCCAGCCGGGCCCGCCGGGTCGGGTAGGGCACGTCGAGCAGGCTCTCGCCGTCGAGGGCGAGCAGGTCGAAGGCGACGAAGTCGGCGGGCGTGGTCTCGGCGAGCAGCTTCACCCGGGAGGCGGCCGGGTGAATGCGTTGGGCCAGCAGCTCGAAGTCGAGCCGGGGCGCGGCCTTCGGGCCGTCGCGGCGGATCACGATCAGCTCGCCGTCGACCGCGCAGCGCGCCGGCAACTGTCGGCGGGCCTGCTCGACCACCTCGGGGAAGTAGCGGGTCATCAGCTTGCCGCCCCGGCTGGCCAGCTCCACCTCGTCGCCGTCGTGGAAGATGATGCAGCGGAAACCGTCCCACTTGGGCTCGTAGGTCATGCCCGGCCCGGTGGGGATCGACGCGACGCTGCGGGCGAGCATCGGCTCCACCGGCGGGTTGATCGGCAGGTCCACGGCGACAGTCAACCAGACCCCACCGACAACGGTGAGGCAGATCACGGCCGGTCGGTGGGCGGCGTGTCCGCCGGTGGGTCGTCACCACTCGCCTGGGAGATTCGCATAACCGCAGGTCAGAGCTAATTTCGCGGGGTGTCGGAGTGGGTGTGCGGGTGCTGCGGACGGTGGCGGGTCAGCGTCGAGCTGATCCGGGGCCGGCACGTCTACCGGCTGGTCCACCGCTATCCCCGCCGCTTCGGCGGCGGCGACAACGTGCTCGGCGAGGTGGCCACGGTGGCGGAGTTGGCGGCGCTGTTGCGCCGGTGGAGCCCGGTGGATCTTGCTGACCTGCACGAGGCCGCGTGACACCCTGTCGGGCGGCCGCTCGGCAGTGCCCGAAGGTCAGCAGGACCGCAGGTCAGTAGCGGGCGAAGGAGCGGATCGGCATCCGCGGGCCGAATCGCGGCGCATGGATGCCGGCGGCTTCCAGCAGCCGACAGACCCGGCCCCGATGCCCCCGGAACGGTTCCAGCAACTCCAGCATCCGGGCGTCGTCGGCGCGTGCCTCGCCGGCCAGGGCCCAGGCCACCGTGTTCGGTACGTGGTAGTCGCCGACGCTCACCGCGTCCGCGTCCCCGTACGCCACCCGGACGACCTCGGCGGCCGTCCACGGACCGATCCCGTTGATCGTCAACAGGGCGCGGGTGGCCGTCGACGAGTCCGCACTGCGTTCGAGCCGGTCCGCGACCGCGGCGGCGCGGCGCAGTGTCTCGGCGCGGCGCTGCTCCACGCCGAACGGATGGAAAACCCAGTAGGGGGCGGCTGCCACGGCTGCCGGCTCGGGGGGCAGCAGCAGCGACACCGGGCCCGGCGCCGGCTCGGCGAAGTGGCGGACGGTGGCCGCGTACGCCCGGTATGCCTCCTTGCCGGTGACCTTCTGTTCGAAGACGGCCCGGAGCACCCGGGGGAAGATCAGCCCGGTGGCGGGCAGCCGCAAGCCGGCGTGCTGGGCCGCGAGTCGGGCCACCACCGGATGTGACCGGGCCAGGTCGGCGAAGCCGGTGAGGTCGTCGCGCAGCCCGGCGATCGCGTCGGCGTGCTCGACCATCCAGCCGGCACCTGGCCCGTACCCGTCGGCGCGCAGTTCGCCGCCGCTGCTCTGCAGGGCCAGGGTGGCGGGTCCGATCGGCGTACGAGCGGCCCACCAGAGGGTGTCGCTGGTGATCCGTGCGCAGGGATCGTACGGGCTGAAGGTGAGTGGCCGGATCGATGCGACCAGCCGGTAGTCGGGTGGCGGGCGCAGCGTCCGGCTCGCGGTGGGCGCGGTCCCGGTCACGACCCCACTGTGCCACCTCGGTGGGCGCCTGAGCAGTGCGGGGCCAGGCACGTTTCGGGTCCACGGACGGTGCCGATGAGCCGTACGTTCACCTCCTGGCCACCTGATCGGCCAGGATTCTTCGGTCAAATGCGCGTATATGCAGATGTAGCTGGCGTCACAATCCGACACGACGGTAATGGCAAGGTTTGATCACTATCTCGTTAGCCAACTGCGCTGTTATGGTCCGACCTGCGCGGTGACCGTCCGGCCTGCAACGACGCCGGTGCATGGCCCGGTGACGGACGGTCGGTCATCCGACAGGGGCCGGACCGCGCACCACGGGGACTTGCGCAGGAGGTAACGGAATGACTGCCGTAGCGGTTGTTCAACCAGGACGGCCCACGGCCGTCGCTTCGCCGCACGAGCCTCAGCACTGACGTGGTCGCCGAAAGGTGACCCGTCGGACCTCGACGATCTGATGATTGCGCTGCGCGTCTACCGCCTTCTTCCGCCTGCTGTCCGGCGCCACCTGCTCCGGTTGCTCCCCGAGCATCAGCGGCTCGCCATGGTGCGTACCCTCACCCGCCCTCGCGGCGGGGAGACGGTGCACCCTGTCGGCGCCCGGGTGACCGTTTCCGACGACGGGGTCCGCACCGAGGCCGAGGTCGTCGCGGCGGCCACGCCGCTGCAGATGTGGCACCGCAACCTGACCGCCGTCACCTCCAGCCTGGAGTCCGCAGGCATCGAATACCACTGCGTACGCAACGACGACTACCTGCGGAGCACGGTGGCGGTCCTGGACGACAAGCGTGACGCGCTACGGCGGCTGGTCCGCTCCGCGCCCGAGTTGTCGGGCGCACACGTGCGGATCGTCGAGGTACGGCCCGAGCGTCACCAGCCGGACCGGGCACCGACCGAGGTGATCCAGGTGTGGTTCCCGGTGACGGACGCCCGCGCGGGCGTGGTGCTGGGCGCGCAGTTCGCCTGCGAGATCGAGCTGTGGACCCGGGCCGGCGACGTGGTCCGGGCACCCCGGCACAACGCGGTGATCGACGAGGCGCCGGCCCGCGCCGAACCGGTACGGGTCGCCGCCGCACTGCTCAGCCACTTCGTACCCGAGGCCGACGACCACACCTACGGCACCCGTCGTGACCTGGCCGTACGCGCACCGGACCGGGTGGGCTTCCCGATCGACGCGGTCTACACCTGGGTCGACGGTTCGGACCCGGAATGGCGCGAACGCAAGCAGGCGGCGATGGGGACGCCCGGCGGTCCGCTGCACGCGATCGCCGCCAACACCTCGCGCTACCACAACCGGGACGAGCTGCGGTACTCGATGCGTTCGCTGCACAGCTTCGCGCCCTGGCTGAGGAAGATCTTCGTGGTCACCGACAGCCAGTTGCCGAGTTGGCTCGACCCGACCCACCCGATGATCACCGTCGTTTCGCACGCCGAACTGTTCGCCGACATCGGTGGCCTGTCGTCGTTCAACTCGCACGCCATCGAGTCCCGACTGCACCGCATCGAGGGCCTGGCCGAGCACTTCCTCTACCTCAACGACGACGTCTTCCTGGGCCGGCCGCTGCTCCCGACGCACTTCTTCCACGCCAACGGCATCGCGAAGTTCTTCCTCTCCCCGGCACAGTTCGGGCTCGGCGAGGCGAGACCCAGCGACCCGCCGGTCAACGCCGCCGGGAAGAACAACCGCCGGCACATCCAGCGCCAGTTCGGCGTGACCATCACGCAGAAGATGAAGCACACTCCGTTCGCCCTGCGGCGCAGCATCATGCACCAGATCGAGGCGATGCTGCCGGCGGACGTGCTCGCCACGGCCCGGCACCGGTTCCGCCACCACGAAGACCTGTCGATCCCGTCGTCGTTGCACCAGTACTGGGCTTATCTGACCGCACAGGCGGTCCCGGGGCACATCGAGTACGAGTACACCGACCTCGGCCACCCGTCGACGCCCGCGCGCCTGGCCGAGCTGCTGGCCCACCGCAACCGCGACGTGTTCTGCCTCAACGACACCGACTCGGATCCGCGCGCCTTCGAGGAGCAGGAGCGGATGCTTGCCGACTTCCTGCCCCGCTACCTGCCGTTCCCCGCACCGTTCGAGCTGCCCGACGACGAGGTGGCCGAGCGCCGCAAACTCGGTGCCAGCGCCCTGTGGCGCACCTCGCAGCGGCCCGTGCCTGGTGCCCGGCGAGGTCCTCAGGTCGACGCCCCGACCCTGCCGAACAGCAGGCTCAAGCCGGTCATCGACGCCAAGACGGTCCTGCTGCGGCCAGATGGCTGACGAGGCCCGCCAATCCGTGCCGGCCAGCGCGTTTCCTATAAACCATCCCCAGTGGAGTCCAGTGTGGTAGGCCCTGCACCCCAGGTCACGATCATTGTCCCGGTCTACAACGTCGAGGACTATCTGCCTGAGACGCTCGCGTCGATTGCGGCACAGACGGCGTTCGCCCAGTGCCATGTGATCCTGGTTGACGACGGAAGTAGCGACGGCTCCGACCTGATTGCCAAGCAGTTCGCTGCGGAACACCAGAACGTGACCGCAGTTCGGCAGGTCAACAGTGGTCCGGGGGCTGCCCGGAACCGCGCGCTCGACATGGCGGAGACGCCGTATGTCACGTTCGTCGACTCCGACGACATCCTGCCGCCGCGCGCCATTGAGGTGCTGCTCAAGGCGATCGTGACGCACAAGGCCAGCATCGCGATCGGTGACATGGACACCTTCCCGAAGCCCACCGCCTTCCTCTGGAAGAAGCCGTTCGGGAAGGGGGACCGGCTCCTGGAAAGCGTCGTCGACGCCCCTGAGTTGGTCTTCGATGCCGGCCCCTGCCACAAGATCTACGATCTGGCGCAGATCCGGGAGTACGGCTTCCGGTTCCGGGAGGGGGTCCATTTCGAGGACGCGTTCCTGGCCATTCCGATGTTGCTCAAGGCGGAGCGGATCGCCCTGGTCGATGAGGTGGTCTACCAGTATCGTCGCCGGGACATCGGCAACTCCATCATGGACAACCTGTTCGTCCGCGAGCAGAACTACTGGGACCACTTGGATCTCTGCGAAACCCTCGCGGAACTTCGTCCTGAGCTGGACGTGTTCCGTCGCGAAGTGCTTGAGCGGTTCCTCGTCCGTAGCTACCAGGGCTTCGCCATGCGAGCGCACACCCTGTTCAAGGACGCGGACTTGTGGCGGATCTTCGAGCGATGCAGCCGGATCTACCAGGACATCGACCCAGCCTTCATTGCCCGCTGGACCGCCGACACCCGGCACCGAGTGCCCTACCTGGCCTTCAAATCCTACGACTTCGACCTGTTCGCACGCCCCTGGGAACGGATTCAAAGTGTGGTGGCCTGCGGGGGTGAGCTGTTCCTCGACTATCCGATTGAGCCCGCGCTGCTTCCGCTGACCAGGGTCAGCGCGGTGGCCGTACGTCTTGAGCAGGTACGGCTGACCGGGGCTGGGGAGACGCTCAGGGTGTCCGGGCAGATTCAGATCAACGGTCTACCCATGCACCGCCCGATCCGTACCCCGCTCGGACTGCGGGTGCGGGGCAGTGGGCTGACCGTGCCGGCCACCCTGGAGCGCCGCGCCGACCTGAAGTCTGCCGACGACAGCCGCGAGTGGGCCGGCTTCGCGGCCGAGGTGCCGGTCTCCCAGCTTCGCAACGGAAACCACAGTCTACGGCTGGTCTTCATGACCGACACCGGGCAGGCTTCCCGCCAGGCGATGATCACGGCGGCCTACTTGCGGGACGCCCCGATGAAGCTGGCTGGCGACACCCGCATCCTGCCGGGCTTCACGAGGCCGGAGAACGCCACCCTGCAGGTCCTCAAGGGTGCAGGGGCCGCGGGTCAACGTCGGTGGCGGCGACTGCTGCTGCGTAAGGACCTGCGGCACGTTCTCTCGCGCCAGCCGTTCTGGAAGCAGCGCCTGCTGCGGATGCTCACCGAACCATTCATGCGGGGCCGCGACATATGGCTGATCGGCGAGCGCAAGGACACGGCCCAGGACAACTCCTGGCATCTGTTCCGCTACCTTCGCAACGCCGAGCGCAAACGGAACGCCTACTACCTGATCTCCAAGGACAGCCCGGACCGGGAGCGGCTTCGTGGGCTGGGCAACGTCGTGGCGTACGACTCGTTCCGGCACAAGTTCCTGATGCTGCACGCGACCAAGCTGATCAACTCATACGACATCGACTCGTACATGCTGCCGTCGCGATGGAATCGTGGGGCGTTCCTCAAGCATCTGAACTGGCGGATCGGCTCCGATCGTGTCTTTCTTCAGCACGGAGTCACGGACAAGGACGTTAGTGGCGGTCTGCACCGGGCCAAGACCGGCGTCGACCTCTTCGTTGCCGCAGCCGGCAAGGAGGCCGAGTACGTCGCGGAGCACTTCGACTACGGAGCTGCTGCCCAGCGGCTCGGCTTCCCGCGCTTCGACGCGCTGGTTCCGGAGCGGGGTGGCCGACGGATCCTGCTCATGCCCACCTGGCGTAGCTATCTGGTCAGCCCCTCCTACAACCCTTCGCTGCGCCCGCGATTTCCATTTGAGTCGTCCCGCTACGCGCAGTTCCTTCAGGAACTGTTCGCCAGCGAAGAGTTGAAGAAGAGCCTCCAGCATCACGGGTACACCCTTGAGTTCCTTCCGCACTACGAGATGCGGACGGTGTCGACGAACATGGTGCCGGCTGATGGCTGCTTCGCGGTGGTGGATCAGACGCAGCGCAGCGTGCAGGATGCACTTCGACAGTGTGATCTCTTCATCACCGACTACTCGTCCACCGCCTTCGACGTCGCGTACCTGGGCACCCCGTTGATCTACGCCCACTTCGACAGTGAGGAGTACTTCTCGATCGGGGGCTACCGCAGGGGGTACTTCGACCACCGCGAACACGGCTTCGGCCCGGTCTGCGAAACGGCGGCGGAAACGGTGCGGGCGATCGTCGGATACCTGGAAACCGGCTGTGCCCGCGAGGAGGAGTACACCCGCCGGGCGGCCGACTTCTTCGCCGTGCAGGATCAGCAGAACAGCCAACGAGTGGTCGCGGCGATCGCCGCACTGCCGGGACCGCAGCGGTGACTGGGTCACGGGTCGAGGTCTGCCCCGTGACGGAGGGACCCACCGAAGCGGAAGGAAGTAGATGATCGACGGAGAACCGACGCCGTCACAGGTACCGCGGGCCCTCGCAGAGCCGTCGGGGTTCGTGGACGTCTATCGGCGGGTGCTGAGCCCGCAGACCCGTCGCGCCATCGCGAAGAAGGTCAGCCCGCGCGCCCGTCATCAGCTCAAGCAGTGGGTCGCCCGGGCTGCGGGGGACAACCAGCTCGCCAGCCGGCGGGGCGAACGGTTGGCCCGACGGCAGCCGGAACTGCTGGCCGGGGGAGACCGTGCGGTGGTCGTCGCCGACCGGGCACCCCGGATCGCCCGAGTGGCAGCGACCATCACGCCCCTGCGGGCCCGTACCGAGAACCTGGCGGCGGTGACGGCGGCGCTCGACGACGCCGGGGTGGCTTACTTCCGCGTACGCGGAATGTCTGATCGGTCGTCGGTGGTCGCGGTCGACGCGGCGGACCGTGACCGGGTCCTCGCGGCCCTCGCGGCCGCCTGTGAGCAGGTACCGGGCTACGTCACCGTGCTCCGGGCCGGTGGCGAGCAGACGCCGCTGGCGGGATTCGAGTCGAAAACCTGGCGGCGCGTGTCGGACGCTGCGGTGCTGCGGCTGACCTGGTACTGGACGGACCCTCGGCAGCGTCTCGTGCTGGGCCAGACGTACGGGTGTGAGGTGGAGTTCTGGTCGCGTCAGGGGGAGAGCCTGGTCGCGCCGCGCCGGAATGCGGTGACCGCGGAGGTCGACGCGGACGAGTCGTCGGTGTTCGTGTCCGAATCGCTGTTCACGGCGCTGGTGCCGGCGACGGCCTCCCCGACCACCCCCACCAGGCCACCGTTTGCCGGACGGCGCCCCGACGACGTGACCTTTCCGATCGACGTGGTCTACACCTGGGTCGACGGGACCGACCCGGACTGGCTGCGGCGTCGGGCCGCGGTGACAGGAGTGCCCTACCACCACGAGGCGGCGAGCGCGGCTCGGTTCCTCAGCCGTGACGAACTGCGTTACTCGCTGCGTTCGCTGCACCTGTACGCGCCCTGGGTACGCAACGTCTATCTGGTGACCGACAACCAAGTGCCGGCCTGGTTGGATCCGTCGACACCCGGGATCCGGGTGGTCGATCACCGCGAGATCTTCGCCGACCCGTCGGCGCTACCCACCTACAACTCGCACGCCATTGAGAGCCAGCTGCACCACATCGACGGACTCTCCGAGCACTTTCTCTACTTCAACGACGACGTGTTCCTCGGCACCGAGGTGCTGCCCTCGGACTTCTTCCTGGCCAACGGCATCTCCCGGTTCTTCCCCTCACCCGCCCTGGTGCCGCCCGGCCCGGCGAACGCAGAGGACATCCCGGCATCGGCGGCGGGGAAGAACAATCGTGCCCTGATCGCCGAACGATTCGGGACCGTACTGACGCAGAAGATGAAGCACATGCCGCACGCGTTGCGGCGCAGCGTTCTGGCCGAGATCGAGGAGACCTTTTCCGCCGCGCACCGGCGGACCGCCGGAAGTCGCTTCCGGAGCATGACGGATATATCGATCGCCTCGTCGTTGCACCACTACTACGCGTTCCACACCGGGCGTGCCGTGCCGGGGAATCTGAACTACACGATCGCCGAGCTGTCCCGTCCGGACACCCCTGGCCGGCTCGCGCACCTGTTGGCCCGGCGGGACCGGCACGTCTTCTGCCTGAACGACGCGTTCTCGACGGAGGAGGATCTGGCCGACCAGCTCAAGGTCGTCATCCCCTTCCTGGACACCTACTTCCCGGTGGCCAGCCCCTGGGAGCGGGCCTGACAGACGACGATGGCCGGCCGCGCCCCCGACGGGCTGCGGCCGGCCATCCGACTGAACAGGGTCAGTAGTCGTAGTCCGAGTCGGAACTGTCGGACTTGGTCTTCGAGGGCGGCTCGACCGCCTTCGGGGTGCCCTTGGGCAGGCACTCCAGGTTCTTGCTGCCGTCGGGGTTGACCACGAACCAGGTGCCACCGACGCCCTGGCCCTTCCACTGGCCCGGCTTCTTGTCACCGATGTAGGTGTAGAGCGGCCAGCCGTCCAGGGTGATCTGGCGGGTGCCGTCGGGGCGGGTGATGGTGCCGACCGCGTCGTCGGAGACGCCCTTGAGCTTCGGGTTGCCGTCGGTCAGCGCCGGCGGCCACACCTCGGCGCACTGGTCCTCGCAGTTGGTGGCGGGCGGGTCGTTGCTGTCGCGGTCGAAGCGGTACAGCAGGAAGCCGTCCTGGTTGACGACCGCGCTGCCCATCCGGGGGAACTTCTTGCCGGTCAGGCTCTCGGTCAACTCGGCACCGTCGGGCAGTGGGGCGTCGGCTTCAGGCTCCGCTCCGGGCGACGCCGAGGCACCCGGTTCGGCGCTGGCCTCGGGGTCCGCGCTGCTCTCCGGGTCCGGGGTGGACGTGGAGTCGGCCGCGGCGACAGCGACCGGTTCCGCCACGCCGGGGTCTGCTCCGTTGTAGCCCGCGGGCGCGCAGGCCGTAAGTGCGACCATGGCGCTCGCGACAACGACGGTGCGCTTCATCTTTGCCACGTGCCCTCCTCATACTTGACAAGTCACCGGGAAGTACGGGAATCGGGGCTGTCAAGGTTGAAAGCAGAAGGGTGGCTCATTTCACACCCGGATGATTGAACCGGAATCGACAGCTGTCCGTGTGTGGGCGTACCTCAACCCGGCGCAGACGAGCAAGGGCCCGCCTCGACCGAGGCGGGCCCTTGCTGCGCTGTGGTGGTCAGTTGGCAGGCACCGTCACCAACGGCTTGCCCGCACCCTTGCCGTCGACCTCCTGCACCTCGAAGTGCTTCACCGCGTCCAACTTCGACGAGGTGGCGGCGGCCAGGCTCAGCTTCTGCGGATTGCTGTTGGTGCCGTAGCCGCCCTGCGGCACCGACCAGGTGGAGATGACCTCGGTGCTGGCATCCTCGCGCACCACCACCAGCCGGCACTCGCGGGGACCGGGCAGCCGACCCAGCGTGAAGGCGATGTTGGTGCCGAAGTCCTTCGAGGCGAGGAAGAACGTCGCCGTGACCCCGGTGGTCGGGTCGGTGACGTTTACCTGCCTACCCTCCTGCTCGGTACCGCCGACTCCCGGACCAACCGGGTCACCCGAGCCGGTGTTCGGCACCTGCACCGGCCCGCTGGTCGGCCCGGCGACCTGCGGCGCGGTGCCGCTGTCGGCCAGGTTGCTGAACACCACCCCGGTGATCCCGCCGAAGACCACCACCGCGGCGGCGGTCGCGAGGATCTGCCGGAACCGTGCCCGGCGGCGGTGCGTACGCATCGCCACCAACGTCCGGTCCAGCAGGACCGGATTCGTGTGGGTCTGCTCCAGCGCCGTCACCGACTCCGCGTCGATGTCGGAGAGCAGCCCGACCACCGGCACCATCGACTCCAACTCGGCGGCGCACGCCCAGCAGGTTGCGAGGTGTTCCTCGAACCGTTCCATGTCCTGTTCGTCCAGCACGCCGAGCGCGTACGCGGCGACGTCCATGTGGTCAACCCGGCTCATTCCGTCACCCCCCTTTCCTGCAAGGCTGTGCGCAGGGCGCGCAGCGCGTAGTAGACCCGTGACTTGGCGGTGCCCAGCGGCAGCCCAAGTTCCTCGGCCGCCTCTGGCACCGTACGTCCTCGGAAGTAGGTCGCGACCAGGATCTCCCGGTGCGACTGGCTCAACGTTCGTAGTGCATCGGCCACCGTCATCGAACGCAGCACCCGGTCGGTGTTGTCCGACTCGGCGAACGCGGTCAGATCCCGGTCGTACGTCTCGGCCGGCCGGGCCTGTTCACTGCGGTGCTCGTCGATGGCGATGCGCCGGGCCACCGTCACCAGCCAGGGGCGCAGCGACCCCTGCCCCTGCGTGCCCAGCCGGTGGGCGTTGCGCCAGGCACGCAGCAGCGTCTCCTGGACGATGTCCTCCGCCCGCTGCCGGTCACCGCCGGTCAGCCGCATCACGAACATCAGCAACGGACCGGCGTGTTCCGCGTACAGGGTGCGGATCAACTGGTCGGAGTGGGCGGCCTCGGTGGTCGTCGCCTGGTGGCGGCCAGGGGCGGGTCGCGGCGTCACCGGGCTATTCTGGCGAGACACCGCACGCGAGTCGACCCCGTTGGTGGTCGTGGTCGGCCGCGACTGGGACCGGGCCGACATCCAGTCCACCCGCACCCGCTCGCCGTGCCAACCGGCCGCCAGTGTGTGCATGCAGACCTCCGTTGTCCATGGACAGAAAGCCGTCCCCCCACGGGCATGGCTGCCGATGGATACGCACGGCCCTGCCGAACAGATCAACGTCGGACGGAAAAAATTCCCGACGGCGGCGGCGTGGAGTCGGTGGCCTGCTCGTCGTGGACCGCGGGAGCACCCCCGACGAAGTGGTCGAGGTCGGCTCCGGCGAGGACCCGGCCGGGGAACCAGTCACCGGCGGCCCGCCGGGTCAACTCCGCCACCGGTGGCTCCTGCCGGCCGGCGACCAGCACCAGGTTGCCGTAACGGCGACCGCGCAGCACCGCGGCGTCGGCGACCAGGCAGCCCCGAGGCAGCACGGTACGGACGGTGGCGACCTGCCCCCGGGCGTACCGCAGCGGCGGGCCGTCGGCGAGATTGGCCAGGTACCAGCCGCCCGGCCGCAGCACCCGGGCCACCTCGGCGGCGTACTGGACCGAGGTCAGTCGGGCCGGGGTGCGGGCACCGGCGAACACGTCGGCGACCACCACGTCGTAGCTGTCGTCGCGGGTGCTGGTCAGCGCCGCACGGGCATCGTCGACCCGCACCTTCAGGCGGGCATCGGCCCGCCACGGCAGGGCCCGCCGGACCAGGTCGACCAGGGCGGCGTCCACTTCGACCACCCGCTGGGCGGAGCCGGGCCGGGTGGCGGCGACGTAGCGGGGCAGCGTCAACGCCCCGCCGCCCAGGTGCAGCACCCGCAACGGGGCGCCGGCGGGCGCGATCAGGTCGAACGCGGCGGCCAACCGCCGGACGTACTCGAACTCCAGGTGGGTCGGGTCATTCAGGTCCACATGCGACTGTGGTGCGCCGTCCAGCATGAGCGTCCACGAGCCGGGGCGGTCCGGATCCGGGGTCAGCTCGGCGAGCCCGGTGTCGACCTGTTCGGTGACCCGCTCGGTGTCGCGGCGGCGGCCCATCAGCGGTTGGTCCGGGCGGCGGCGGTCAGCGCACGGTGCAGCAGCCGAGCATCACCCAACCGGGACCGCAGCAGCCGCTCCAGGCCGGCGATCGGCACCAGGTTCTGTGGGGCCCGGGGATCCTTGTACGGGCTGGAGGCGAACCGGGGCAACGTGACGAGTGACAGATCCGCCAGCCGTACCGCCTCGGTGATCTCCAGGTCGGCGGAGCACTCCATCCGGACGATGCCGGCCCACGGCGCCCCGGCGGACACCGGCAGCCGCAGATACCACGACCAGCCACCCCAGGCGGTGCCGAGCCGGAACACCGGCGACCGGTGACCCGGCGCCAGCCCGGTGACCACGGCGGTGAGCCGGGCGTCGAGATACTGGCTGTGCTGGGTCTTGATGTAGCCGAGGGTGCGCGGCAACTGCCGCCGGTTGCGCAACGGCCCGTCCACCACCAGCAGGTCGTCATCGGTACGCGCGGCGTCGGAGACCTCCACCTCCAGCGCGGTCAGCGGCCCCTGCACCGCGGCCGGCAACTTCGCCAACTCGCCGGTGCCGCTGACCCGGTGCACCGGGTAACGGACGCTGCCGGCCACCACGTCGCCCGCCGACGGGCTGGCCGTGAACAGTCCCCGGCCCACCTTGGCCCCGGCCAGGTGCGCCGCCCCGCGCTCCAGATCACACCGCACCACCCCGGCGGCGTACGAGGCGGCCAGGCCGGGGAAGGAGGTGCCATCCTCCTCGGCCGTCCAGACGCTGGCGTCGATCCGGCGTACCCCGTCGACAAGCAGCACCACGTCCGGGGCCCGCACCCCCGGGCGGGGGCCGATGGCCCGCCAGTCCACCGCGGGCAACTCGGCGTCGGCGTCGACCTGGGCGCTGCTCGGCGCGGCCGGCCCCGCCGCCGACGCCTCGAACGAGGCCCCGTAGGCCGGATCCCAACTGTCGACGAAGAACCGCGTCATGAAGGCCTCACCGGCCGGTGCGTTCGACGCGGGCCGAGCGGGCGTCCTTGCGTACCTCGAAGCGGACCGGGATCCGCTCGGCCAGCGCCGGCACGTGGGTGACCACCCCGACCATCCGGTCCCCCCGGGCGGCCAGGTTCTCCAGGGTGGCCGCGACGGTGTCGAGGGTGGCCGCGTCGAGAGTGCCGAAGCCCTCGTCCAGCACGATCGACTCCAGGCTGGCCGCCGTGGTGGAGAGCCCGGCCAACTGCTCGGACAACGCCAGCGCCAACGCCAGCGACGCCTGGAACGTCTCACCGCCCGACAACGTCCGCACCCCGCGACGCAGGCCGGCGTCGTGGTGGTCGACGACGAAGAACTCACCCTTGTCGTGGATCAGGTCGTACTGGCCGCCGGACAGCTCCCGCAGGATCCCCGACGCCCCGTCGACAAGCAGGTCCAGGGCCTCGGCCAGCAACCACCGCTCGAAGTTGTTGGCCCGCAGGTGCCCGGCCAACGCCCGGGCGACCTGGGCCTGCCGCTCGTGCTCGGCGCGCTGCTCACGCAGCTCGGCGGCCTGCTCACGGCGCTCGACCAGCCGGCGCAGCTCGGCCTCGGCCCGCTCCACCGCGACCGTGGCGGCGCGGACCGGATCGTCGGGGGCCGGCAACCCGGCGTCGGCGAAGATGCCGTCGATGCGGGCGGCCACCGCGCGGGTCGCCGCCTGCGCGTCGGCCACCGACGTCGCCAGGCCGTCGCGCTGCGACCGGCGCTGTCGTGCCTGCTCCTGCGCCCACTCGGCGAGGGTGGCCCAGGCGGCGGCCAGGTCGTCCCGGTCGGCGGCCGGCGGACCGAAGCGGGCCAACCCGTCGCGGGTGCCGTCGAAGTGCCGCCACGCCGTACGCAGCCGTTCCTGCGCGGCATCCACCGTGCCCCGTGCCCGGCGCGCGGCGTCCCGACCGGCCCGTACCGCCGTGGCCGCCTCGTCCAGCGCCGCCCGCAGCCGGGTGTGTTCGTCGAGTCGCTCACGCAGCGTCTGCGCACTTGCCGCGTCGGCGAGCAGTTCGTCCAGTGCGGAGAGTCGGGCCTGTATCCCGTCGTGTTCGGCGCGGGTACGCACCAGCACCCGGTCCAGGTCCCGCGCGGCCGCGTCGCGTTCGGCCACCAGCCGTTTCGCGGCCTCGCTGGCCGCCCGCGCCGACTTGCCGGCGGCCACCGCGCGGGCCACCGCCGACCCGACCGGCACCGCCGGCACCCGGGCCACCACCTGCTCGCACACCGGGCAGGCGTCCCCGTCGCTCAGGTGCGCCCGCAGCGCCGCCGCCTGGTCGGCGGTCTTCGCCTCCTCGTGGGCCTGGAACGCCGCCGCCAGCTCCGCCTCGGCCCGCTCGGCCGCCGCGGTCGCCTGCGCCAGCGCTGCCACGGCCGCGTCGTGTTCGGCACCGGCGGCCTGCACCGCCGCGCGCAGCGCCTCGGCCTGACCGGCCAACTGCTCCCGATCGGCGTAGGACCGCAGCTGCAGTCGCAGGGTGCTCTCGTCGCCGAGGGCGGTCAACTCGCCGCGCAGCTTCTCCTCGCGCTCCTCGGCCAGCGACACCGCGTCGACCGCGGCGTCGGCCGTCGCGCGGGCGGCGGCCACCGCCTGCGTCAGCTCGGCCGTGCCCTCCGGCGCCCGGACCGCGTCCAGCACGGACAACTCGGCATCGAGGGCGGCCAGCGCCTGCGTCACCTCACGCGCCGTCGCCCGCGCCGTCTCCAGCTCCGGTACGGCGGCAGTGACCGCGGTGGCCAGCTCGGTCATCCGCGCGACCTGCTCGGTGGCCCGTTCCAGGGTGGCGTCGTCGATGTCGGCGAGCCCGGCGAGCAACTGGTCGACGGCCTCCAGCTTCGCCTCGGCCTGCGCCGCCCGCCCGGTGGCCCGCTGCTGCACCTGCTCGTAGACGCCGAGGCCGAGCAGGTTGACCAGGATCTGCTGCCGGGTGGCCGGCCGGGCGTGCAGGAAGTCGGCGAACTGCCCCTGCGGCAGCACCACGCAACTGGTGAACTGCTCGTACGGCAGGCCGACCGCCGCCAGCACCGCCTCGTCCATCTCGCCCGGAGTGCCGGCGACCACCTCGCCGAGATCCTCCGGGCTGAGCCCGGTGTCCAGCTTGGTGACGTCGAAGCCGTCCGGCATCAACTGCAACCCGGCGTTGGCGGTCTTCACGTTGCCCCGGCCGTCCCGGCGCACCACCCGGGTCGCCACGTACCGGGCCCCGGCCGACTCGAAGACCAGCCGCACCCGGGCCTCCGTCGCCGACGGGGCCAGCGCGTTACCCAGCCCGCGCGTACCACCCCAGCGGGGCACCGTGCCGTAGAGGGCGAAGCAGATCGCGTCGAGCACCGTCGACTTGCCGGAACCGGTGGGCCCGACCAGGGCGAAGAAGTCCGCGTCGGTGAAGTCGATGGTGGTCTCGTCGCGGAACACGGTGAAACCGGCCAGGTCCAGTCGCATCGGCCGCATCAGTGCTCGACCTCCTCGAGCAGCTCGTCGAAGAGGTCTCGGACGCCGTCGTCGGCGTGCCCCCGACTGTCCAGGTAGTCGGCGAACAGTTGCCGGGGGGAACGCCCGGAACGCTGGGCGACCCGGGTGCCGCTGCCCGGCGCCGGCACCAGCTCCGGGTCGATGCGGATCTCCAGCGCGCGGGGGAACAGCTCCTGCACCTCCTCGCGCAGCCCGGCGCGGGGCTGCTCGCGCACGTACACCCGCAGCCAACCCTCCGGTGCGGTGATGCCGGCGAGCTGCGCCAGCGTGCCGCGTACGGTGTGCAGCGCCGTCGCCGCCGTCACCGGCACCTCCCGCACCTGCGCCGCGGTGGTCGCGCTGACCTCGACCAGGGTCACCGACGGGACGTTCTCCTGCTCGCCGAAGTCCACTGCGAGGGGCGCCCCGCTGTAGCGGACCGGGCACGGCCCCTGCACCCGCTGGGCGCGGTGCAGATGCCCCAGCGCGACGTAGTGCGCGGTGCCGGGGAAGACCGTGGCGGGCACCGCGTAACCCATCACCGTGTGCGCGTCGCGTTCACCGCCGCCGGTGGCCGCCCCGACCACGGTCAGGTGGGCGGTGACCAGGTGGACGCGGTCCGGCTCGGTGAAGCCCTCGGTCAGCCGGGCCAGGATGCGGCCCAGGTGGTCGGCGTAGGTCTGGGTGGTCTCCGCGGCGGTCAGCTCGTACATCTCCACCGCGCGGATCGCGTACCGCTGGGACAGGAACGGCAGGGCGGCCAGCCGCCAGCGTTCCCCGCCGGCGGTGGTGCCGTCGATGACGTGCTCGGCCGGATCCTCGCGGACCGCGCCGCGCAGGGTGATGCCGGCGGCCTCGGCCCACGGACGCAGCGCGTCCAGCGCCGGGCCGTTGTCGTGGTTGCCGCCGATGGCCACCACGTCCGCGCCGGTACGCCGCAGCGCGGTCAACGCCCGGGTGACCAGCCGGGTCGCCTCCGCCGTCGGCGCTGCGGTGTCGTAGAGGTCACCGGCGATGACGACCAGGTCCGGCCGCTCCTGCCGGGCGATGTCGATGACCCCGGCCAGCACGTTCTTGTGTTCCTCGGCCCGCGACTGCCCCTTGAGGACCTTGCCCACGTGCCAGTCGGAGGTGTGCAGGATCTTCATCACTGTCAGGCTCTCTCAGAAGGGGATGTCGTCGTCGACGGTGCCGCCGCCGGAGCCGACCACGGCGAACGGGTCGGCGGACTGGGTGATCGAGCGCAGTGTCTGCGACGGCGCGGCCCCGGCCTCGGAGACCCGGGTCGCCCAGGCCGGGAAGGGGAACTCCAGGCAGAGCGGGACGGGGATGTCCGGCTGGTTGACGAACATCGTGCCCGGCTTGGCCAACAACGCGCGTTGCCGCTGGGCCGGAGGGAGGAAACCGTACTCGGGGCGGGACGCCTCGGCCGGGTCGAGCCGGCCCACCACCCGGATCGCCGAGTTGGTGACGATGCGGCGTTCCACCTCGCTGGCGGTCTGCTGGGCGCCGACCAGGATCACTCCGAGCGAGCGGCCCCGCTCGGCGATGTCGAGCAGCACCTCCTTGATCGGGGAGGAGCCCTCCCGCGGGGCGTACTTGTTCAGCTCGTCGAGTACCACGAACAGCAGCGGCTTGGCGGTGCCGGCCTTCTCCTTGCGCTCGAACTCGCTCTTGAGCGTCACACCCACCACGAACCGCTGCGCGCGGTCGGGCAGGTTGTGCAGGTCGACCACGGTCACCTGGGCGCTCTCCGCAGTGTTGATCGAGTGCGGGCGGCGGGTGGCCAGGTCGCCCCGGATCAGCCGGGACAGGTCCTTCTTGCTGCCGATCAACCGCCGGGCGAAGGCGTTGACCGTGCCCAGGCCGACCGCGCTGCCGGCCCAGTCACCGCGGGTCTCGTCGTCGCTGAGCTGCTCGACGATGTGGTCGACCAGGTCGCCGTAGCTGCCCAGGCGCACCCCGTCGAGGCTCACCCCGCCGTCGGCCGGCTGGGCGTAGCGGGCCAGGTGGGCGGCGACCGAGTGGACCACCATCGTGTACTGCTGGCGTTCGTCGTCGGCGTCGGCGAAGACGTACGGCAGGAGCCGGTCGGCGCAGAACTCCGACAGCGTCCAGTAGAAGCTGTCGACCCCGGTGAGCCGGCTGCTCACGTCGGGTGTGCCGGAGGAGTCGCCGACTCTCGGCGGGGCGTACACCCGTACGTCACCGAAGGCGTCGGCGACCAGGCCGAGCCGGGCGTACGCGGCCCGGGTGGCGTCGTCGAGCCGATTGTTCGGGTGGTCGAGGAAGAGCAGGTCCTCGCCCTTCACGTTGAAGATCAGCGCCTTGGCGTTTACCGCATCACCGCCCAACTGCCCGGAGCGGAACACCGAGTAGAGCAGGAAGGTGGCGAAGCTGGTCTTGGTGGCCACCCCGGAGATGCCGGAGATCGACACGTGGGCGCCCCGGGTGCCGTCCAGGAAGTCGGCGTTGAGGTAGACCGGCACCCCGTCGCGGCCGGTGCCCATCGGGATGCGGCGCTCCATCCGGTCGAAGTGCAGCGCCCGCGCCCGGGCGTCGCCCTCGGCCCGGTGCACCACCGCGCCGGGCTGCGGCGGCACGTAGAACTCCGGGTCGACCCGGGTGGTGGTGATCTCGGCGGCCTCCTGCACCTGGGCGGGCAGGGTGCCGTCGGCGATGGCGAACACGTCGGAGTCGAACTGGGCGCCCTCGTGCCGCGCCCGGACCTGGGTGACCACCCCGGCGATGGTCACCGGCTCCCGGTCGGGCAGCTCCCGGCGGGTCACCACCACGTCGTCGAGCTGCAGATAGCTGCCGGGGGCGACGGCCGTCCAGAACTGCAGGGGAGTGGCGTCGGCGGTGCCGAGCACCCGGCCGACACCTTCACCCGCGCCCTCGCCCGTGACGTCGAACCCCGGGTCAGTCATCGGGTGGCTCCTCCTGGGTGGTCATCGCGTCCTGGGTGGTCATCGCGTCCTGGGCGGTCATCGCGGTCGGCACGCACGCCCTGCATCCTGCCGGAGGAGTACGACACACCGCCACGCGACGCGGCGGAGGCCACGCCGAGACTCCGGGGTCGATCGCGCAGCGCGACGACACCCCCACCGCGCGTGCCGACCGGCGGGTGTCCTACCGGTCCCGGCTCAGGTGGAGCAGGTCCGGATCGAGTCGCCCGGCCAACTCCCGCACGGCAGCCTCGTACTGCGGATCGGTGTGGTACGGCCAATGCTGGTCGATGCGGGGCGGCACGGTGTCGTCCGGCGGCACGGTGACCTCGACCGGATCGCGCAACCGACGGTCGACGGTGCCGGCCGGCGGCGGCACCCGGGGTGGCTGCCCCGGCCAGTGCGCGGAGAAGACGGGACCGCCGATCGGGTCGGTGTCGCGCCACAGGTTGACCCATCGCCAGCCGATCCGGTCGCCGATCTCGTACAGCACGTCGTCACCGAGGAAGGCCGGACAGAGCCGGGAGTAGAGCCGGTGCAGCGGGCTGCCGTGGGTCAGCAGCGCTACCCGGGGCAGCACCTCGGGCGGCAACTGGAGCAGGGTGGCGGCGGCGAGCACCGAACCGTGAGAGTGCCCCGAGAGGATCACCCCTCCTCTGCGGGCCAGTGCGCCGATTCGCTTGGCGAGTTCCGGAACGGCCCGTTCGGCGTAGCAGGGTGGCGCGAACGGATGCACCGTACGTGGCCAGAACGTGCCCAGGTCCCAGATCACCGCGACCGAGCGGCGGGTGCCCTCCGAGCGGTAGGAGGCCAGCCCGAGCACGACGATCCCGGCCGCAACCAGCCCGATCACGTAGATCCCGACATCGGTCACGAGCGACAGGTTTGTGGTCGCCTGGCCGTCGGTTCTGGCCAGGTACCGCGACAGCTCCGACGGCCCGACGCCGATCAGGTCCAGGGCGACGATCGCCACGCCGAGCAGGGACAGGACGAGGAAGACGATGAAGATGGGCCCGAGTTGTTCGGTGAACGCCGCCCGGGCGACGACCTCCCGGACGGCGGCGCGCTGGGGCAGCGCCTCCGGCGGGGGATCGGGGAAGTCGCGCCGGACGATCTGCTCGGCCATCCGACGTCGTCGTCGCCTTGTCGCGACGATCCGCCAGAGTGCGGCGATCGCGACGACCATGATCGCCGCCAGCCCGGCCAGGGCCGCCCAACGGTAGGAGACCGGTGGCTCCAGCGGTGGTGCGCCGGGGCGATCCGGCCGTGCCGGGTTGGGGATGTCGCTGCGGTCCAGAAAGTCGGCCACCCGGTACACCAGCGCGGCGGCGAATCCGTAGGCGGCGGCGACCGCCGCGGTGGCGAGCAGCGGGCCGGCCAGTCCACCCAGCCACAACGGGGTTCTCGCGCGGCTGCGCCGGCGCTGGTTCCAGGTGGTGACGGTCAGCGCGATCAGCAGGCCGGCCTGGACCGCGATCAACGCGGCCACCGCGCCCTCGTATCCGGGGAGTTGCCCGTGCGGTGGCTCCGGTTCCAACGGCACCACGGTGTAGGCGAGCGCCAGCAGGGTGACCACCGTGGTGGCCTGGCGCAGCCGCCGTACGCCCCGCATGTCGACAGGTCCCCGGCCCGGCCCCTCGTCGATGGCGCGGGCCGGTCGGCAGAGCAGGACGGCGGCGATGGCGAGCAGGCACCAGGCCGTACCGAAGAGCACGTACACCACGGGCGTGGGACGGAGATGGATCTGCGCGCCGAGCAGGATCGTGTCGAGAATGCCGAGCCCGACCGCGACGTGCAGGGTCAGCAGCCGGCGCACCACGATCGCGTCGTTCCAGAAGCCGGGTTCGTCGATGCGGTCCTCGCCGAGCGCGTCGCGTGCCTGCCCAGGCATGGCCGGAAACGCCTCGAAGGCCCGGGACGAACGTGCGCCGAGCCACCACAGCAGCCGCAGCGCGGCGATGGGCAGCAGCGCGAGGATCGCCAGGCGTGGCCCGAGGGGGATGCTGCCGAGCCAGGCCAGGTAGCCGCGGCCGGCCCGGCAGGGTTGGTAGCCGACGCACTGCCAGCCGACCAGGTCGATGCTCACTCCCACGACGGACAACACGAACGCCGCGGTCAGGGTGGCGGCGAGCAGCCGGCACAGCGGGCCGATCAACCCGCCGGCCCCGCCGGTCGCCGGCCGGGCCCAGACGGCGAGGTTGACCAGCATGAACGGCAACAGGAACAGCAGCGAGAGGGTACGCACGGCGGCCCCGGCCGTGAGCGCCCCCCAGCGGTACGCTTCGACCTTCAGCCCGCCCGGCCGGTCGCTGATGCCGAACCCGGGCCGGGGGCGGTAGAAGCCGGCGTTGTCGTCACCGGCGACCCGGATCACCACCGGGTGGTCCAGCAGCGTCTCGGCGGTGGTCCCCGAGACGCCGTGCACCCGTAGTTCGACCACCTCGTGCGTCAACGTCCCGTCCTCCGGCAGCTGCCGATCCCGGTTCACGGTATTGAGCTGACCTGGTCGCCGGTGGCGGTTCGGCCATTTCCGCCGACAGCCGGGCGGGTGGTCAGGCGGCTGTCGGGCAGGCGGTCAGTGGCAGGCGGTCAGTGGCGGGCATGGCGCAGCAGCAGGGTGCCGTCGCCGGCGAGCAGCACGTGGCGCAGCGGCAGCTGCCGGGCCGGGCTCGGCGCACCGGCGGTGATCCGGCCGGCGCCGGCGCCGGCGAGCAGCGGAGCCACCGACAGGCAGACCTCGTCGACCAGGTCGGCGGCGGTGAGCGCGCCGAACAGGTGCGGGCCGCCTTCGCAGAGCACCTGGTCGAGGCCGCGCCGCCGCAGTTCGGCCAGGCCGACGGCCAGGTCGACCTCGTCGGCGCCGCAGTGCACCAGGTCGGCCACGGCGGCCAGGGCCGGTGCCGCGGGCGCGCCGTCACGGGTGAGCACGATCGGGCGTACCGGTGCGTCGGCGAAGGCGGCCTGGGCCGGGTCGAGGTCGAGGCTGTTGGAGACCACCACGAGCGTCGGGTACTCGGCCAGCCCGTGCCGGCGTCGCCAGGCGCGGCGCTGCTCGTCGAGCCGCAGCGCCCGGTAACCCTCGTGGCGCAACGTGCCGGCGGCCACCAGCAGCGCGTCGCAGACCATGCGCAGCAGCCGGAAGACCCGCTTGTCGGGCTCGCCGGACAACCCGGCCGAATAGCCGTCGAGGCTCACCGCGCCGTCGACACTTGTCACGAAGTTCATCCGCAGCTGCGGCGTGTCGGCCCGGCGATAGAGCGCGGTCAGCGCATCGTCGTCCAGCGGGGCGGGTGACGGATCCGGCCAGAGGGCGGAAATCGGCGCGTCGGCGGTCATTCGCTGGCCGGACCGGTGACGACAGGGGTGGGTCGAGGGGTACGGTGCTGGCAGTCGCACCAGTTCCGGCCCGGGCAGTCGTCGTGCCGCCGCGCCCGGCACGCTCGGCAGATCATGCCCGCAGCCTATGCCGAGGAAGGATGGGACACGCATGCCGCGTCAGATCTTCCAGCTGAGGATCTCGCTGTCCGGGGTTCGTCCCACGATCTGGCGCCGGGTGCTCGTGCCCGGTGGCTACACGTTGGATCGCCTGCACCGGGTGGTGCAGCACGCGATGGGTTGGCGCGACTGTCATCTGCACTCGTTCGAGATCGACGGCGTGCAGTACGGCGAGCCGGACCCCGACGGCGACCTGGCGCTGGACGACGAGTTGCCCCTGCACGACGAGTTGGACGTGCGGCTGGACGCGGTGGCGGGCAAGGGCAGCCGGTTGCAGTACACGTACGACTTCGGTGACTGGTGGGAGCACGACCTGCTGGTGGAGGACGTGGTCACCGCCGATGCCGATGAGCGCTACCCGAGGTGTGTCGACGGTGAGCGGGCCGCTCCGCCGGAGAACGTCGGCGGCGCGCAGGGTTACCTGCTGCTGCTCGCCGCGGTCGCCGATCCGGGACACCCGGAGCACGCGGCGATGCGGGCGTGGGTCGGTGACGGCTTCGACCCGGAGGCCTTCGACGCCGGCCGGGTGACCACACTGCTGCGGCGCTTCTGCTGATCAAGGACGTTCCGGCACCTGACCGGACAGTCGTCGAGGCTGGCGCGAAGCGGGATCAAACCGGCCCGGTGGTAACGATCTGGGAACGCTCCCAATGGCCTATTGACACTCCTGATACCTCCCGGCAATCTCATGGGAGCGTTCCCAAGGGGCGTAGATCACATCTCAGCGCGCCCGGGGCGTCGACGCTCGGCTGACCAGCCGGCGGCCGGCAGACGCTGCGGCACCCCCCCACCACATAAACCAGCCTCACCACTGAAAGAGGGGTCAGGATGAACCTCACCAAGCGGCGTGCCCGCCTGGCGGCGGCCACCTTGGCGGCGGTAACCGCCGTCGGTGGCCTCGCGGCCTGCGGCAACGACGACGACAACACGTCGGCAGAGGGCGGCAAGCCCGCCAAGCTGGTCGTCGACACCTTCGGCGAGATGGGCTACGACGAGCTCGTCAAGCAGTACGAGCAGCAGACCGGCATCAAGGTCGAGCTGCGCAAGACCGCGCAGCTGCGCGAGTACCGCCCCAAGCTGGTCCGTTACCTGGCCACCGGCAAGGGCGCGGCCGACGTGACCGCCCTGGAAGAGGGCATCCTCAACGAGTTCAAGGCCAACCCGCGCAACTGGGCCGACCTCGCTCCGCTGATCGACGACCACTCCAAGGAGTACCTGCCCTGGAAGTGGGAGCTGGGCAAGGCGCCGGACGGGCGGCTGATCGGTCTGCCCACCGACGTCGGCAGCCTCGCCGTCTGCTACCGCAAGGACCTGTTCCAGGCGGCTGGCCTGCCCACCGAGCGGGACCAGGTCTCGGCCCTGTGGCCGGACTGGAACGGCTTCCACCAGACCGGCCAGAAGTACAAGCAGGCCACTGGCAAGGGCTTCATCGACTCGATCACCGCGGTCTCGAACGGTGTGCTGTTCCAGCAGGGCAGCGACCTGTTCTACGACAAGGAAAACAACGTCATCGCCAAGGACAGCCCCGCGGTGAAGGCTGCCTGGGACACCGCCACCTCGATGGTGGACATCTCCGCCAAGGCCGAGACCTGGTCGCCGGCGTGGAACGCGGGCTTCAAGCAGGGCACCTTCGCGGCGACCTTCTGCCCGTCCTGGATGCTCGGCATCGTCGAGGAGAACTCCGGCGAGGGCAACAAGGGCAAGTGGGACGTGGCTGCCGTTCCGGGTGGCGGCGGTAACTGGGGCGGCTCCTGGCTGGCCGTGCCGGAGCAGAGCCAGCACCAGAAGGAGGCGGCCAAGCTGGCCGAGTTCCTGACCAACGCCACCAGCCAGGTCGCGGCCTTCAAGGCCACCGGCCCGCTGCCGACCAACCTCGAGGCGTTGAAGAACGAGGAGTTCCTCAACTACACCAACGAGTACTTCAGCGGTGCGCCGACGGGCAAGATCTTCGGTGAGAGCGTCGCCAAGATCGAGCCGGTCCACCTGGGCCCGAAGCACCAGGCTGTCAAGGAGAACGCGTTCGAGCCGGCCATGCGGGCCTTCGAGAACGGGCGGGCCAGCAAGGATCAGGCCTGGGAGCAGTTCACCAAGGACGCTGAGACTCAGGGCGCCTTCTGAGTGATTCCCATCCGGTGGCGTTCGGGATTCCTGCCCGGACGCCACCGGTCGGTCCCCCCTTGCGCGTGGCACCGCGTGCGGGCCCCGGGGCGTCGCCCGGAAAGGAAACCTGATG
This sequence comes from Micromonospora fiedleri, assembly GCF_016774385.1. Classification (NCBI taxonomy): domain Bacteria; kingdom Bacillati; phylum Actinomycetota; class Actinomycetes; order Micromonosporales; family Micromonosporaceae; genus Micromonospora; species Micromonospora fiedleri. The sequence continues at coordinate 84,858 of NZ_JAETXL010000001.1, read as the reverse complement.
AGTCTGTCGGCCACGACGGCACCGCCGTCGTCAGCACCACCGCCTCCGAACGCCGAGCCCCGGCGCCGGCGTGGGCATCTGCTCAATCGCCTGGATCTCAAGTACTCCCCGTACCTCTACATCGCACCGTTCTTCCTGATCTTCGGGGTCTTCGGGTTCTACCCGATGCTGCGGACCGCCTGGATGTCCCTGCACGACTGGGACATGATCGGCGAGAACTCGTTCATCGGGTTCGACAACTACACCCGGTTGATCTCCGACGAGTACTTCTGGAACGCGCTGGTCAACACGTTCGGCATCTTCGCGCTGTCGACCATCCCGCAGTTGCTGCTGGCGCTCTTCCTGGCCAACCTGCTCAACCGCACCCTGCTGCGGGCCAAGACCTTCTTCCGGATGGCCATCTTCATCCCGAACGTGGTCTCGGTGGCCGCGGTCGCCATCGTCTTCGGCATGCTGTACCAGCGTGACTTCGGTCTGTTCAACTGGCTGCTCAGCTTCGTCGGTGTCGAGGCCATCGACTGGAACGGCGAGAAGTGGAGCTCCTGGACGGCGCTCGCCACCATGGTCAACTGGCGGTGGACCGGCTACAACACCCTGATCCTGCTCGCCGGCATGCAGGCCATCCCGAAGGATCTCTACGAGGCGGCCGCGATCGACGGGGCCGGTCAGTGGCGGCAGTTCTGGCAGATCACCCTGCCGATGCTCAAGCCGACCTTCATCTTCGTGGTCATCCTCTCCACGATCGGCGGCATGCAGCTGTTCACCGAGCCGCTGCTCTTCGCCAACGGCAACATCATCGGTGGTGACCAGCGGCAGTTCCAGACCCTGGCCATGTACATGTACGAGATGGGCATCGTCAACCTGAACACCGCCGGCTACGGAGCCGCGGTCGCCTGGGCGATCTTCATGATCATCGTGCTGGTGTCGCTGATCAACTTCGTACTCGTCCGCCGTACGGCGAAGTAAGGAGAGACCAGTGAAATCGGCTTCTCGCCTGTGGCGTACCAGCCCGCTGACCTACCTGGCGCTCGTCATGGCGGCCCTGCTCTCGATCTACCCGTTCTACTACATGATCGTGATCGGCACCCGCAGCCTGGACGCGATCAACGACGTGCCGCCACCGTTCACCCCGGCCGGCTCCTTCGGGGACAACTTCGGCCGGGTGCTCGACAACGACGCGGCCAACTTCGTCACCGGTCTGGTCAACTCGGTCATCGTTTCCTCGGTGGTCACCGTGTCGGTGGTGCTCACCGGCTCCCTGGCCGGTTTCGCCTTCGCGAAGCTGCGCTTCCGGGGCCGCAACATCCTGCTGCTGTCGATCATCGTCACCATGATGATCCCGACCCAGATGGGCCTGATCCCGCTCTGGGGCATGATGCAGTCGTTCGGCTGGTACGACAGCCTGCTCGCGGTCACCGTGCCGTTCCTGGTCAGTGCCTTCGGCGTGTTCATGATGCGGCAGTACGCCAGCCAGGCGATCTCGGACGAGCTGATCGAGGCCGGCCGGGTCGACGGGGCGAGCACCTTCCGGATCTACTGGAACATCGTGCTGCCGGCGCTGCGGCCGGCAGCGGCCGTGCTCGGCCTGTTGACCTTCATGGAAACCTGGAACTCGTTCCTCTGGCCGTACGCGATCCTCAGCCCGGAGAACCCGACCCTTCAGGTGTCGCTCTCCTTCCTCTCGTACGCCTACTACACGGACTACTCCCAGGTCTTCGCCGCCACGGCGGTCGGCACCCTGCCACTGGTCCTGGTCTTCATCGTGTTCGGCCGCCAGATCATCGGCGGGATCATGGAAGGTGCAGTCAAGTCGTGAGCAACCCCGCCACCCCACCCGCAGTCGGCGTCCTCGACGAACGTGCGCCGCTGACCTTCCCGCCGGGCTTCCTCTGGGGAGCGGCCACCGCCGCGTACCAGATCGAGGGGGCCGCGGCCGAGGGTGGACGTACCCCGTCGATCTGGGACACCTTCAGCCACACCGAGGGACGCACGGTCGCCGGGCACACCGGTGACGTGGCCTGCGACCACTACCACCGGGTCGGCGACGACGTACGGCTGATGGCCGAGCTGGGGCTCAAGTCGTACCGGTTCTCGGTCTCCTGGCCCCGGGTACAGCCTGGCGGGTCCGGTCCCGTCAACGCCGAAGGGCTCGACTTCTACCAGCGGCTGGTCGACGACCTGCTGGCCAACGGGATCGAGCCCTGGCTGACCCTCTACCACTGGGACCTGCCCCAGGAGCTGGAGGACGCCGGGGGCTGGCCGGCCCGCGACACCGCCGCCCGGTTCGCCGAGTACGCGCAGCTGATGGCGAACGCCCTCGGCGACCGGGTGAAGTACTGGACCACGCTGAACGAGCCCTGGTGCTCGGCCTTCCTCGGCTACGGCTCCGGGGTGCACGCCCCGGGCCGTACCGACGGGGCGGCTTCGGTCCAGGCCGGGCACCACCTGATGCTCGGGCACGGGCTCGCCGTGCAGGCGCTGCGCGCGACGCTGCCCCAGGCGCAACTCGGCGTCACCGTGAACCTCTACCCGGTCACCCCGGCCAGCGACGCGCCCGGCGACGTCGACGCCGCCCGACGCATCGACGGGTTGGCCAACCGGTTCTTCCTCGACCCGATGCTGCGTGGCCAGTACCCCGACGATCTGGTCGCCGACCTGGCGAAGGTGACCGACTTCGGGCACGTCCGCGACGGGGACCTGGCCGTCATCTCCACGCCGATGGATCTGGTCGGGGTGAACTACTACAGCCGGCACGTGGTCGCCGCGCCGGTCCCCGGTGAGCAGCCCGAGCGGTACTGGCGGGCGCCGACCAACTGGCCGGGCAGCGAGGACGTCCGGTTCGTCACCCGGGGCGTGCCGGTCACCGACATGGACTGGGAGATCGACGCCCCCGGGCTGGTGGAGACGCTGCGCCGGGTGCACGAGGAGTACACCGATCTTCCGCTCTACGTGACGGAGAACGGGTCCGCGTTCGTCGACGCGGTGATCGACGGCCAGGTCGACGATGTCGAACGCCTGGCGTACTTCGACGCGCACCTGCGCGCCGCGCACGAGGCGATCAGCGCCGGTGTCCCCCTGCAGGGATACTTCGCATGGTCACTGTTGGATAATTTTGAGTGGGCCTGGGGCTACACCAAGCGGTTCGGCATGATCTACGTCGACTACGACAGCCAGACTCGCATCCCCAAGTCCAGCGCCAGGTGGTACGCAGAGGTGATCCGACGCAACGGTCTGGCCGCACAATAAGGCGACGGCCAGCCAGTAACGGGCGGCCCGGCACCGACGCTCAACCAGGTGCCGGTGCCGCCTGACGTCGGAGGAGCAGACGATGACAACGCAGCGCACCCGGTCACTCGGGCGCCCGACCCTGGACGCGGTCGCGGCGCGTGCGGGTGTTGGCCGTGGGACTGTCTCCCGCGTGGTCAACGGCTCTCCCCAGGTGAGCCCGGAGGCCCGTGCCGCCGTGCAACAGGCCATCGCCGAACTGGGGTACGTGCCGAACCGGGCCGCCCGGGCGCTGGTCACCCAGCGGACCGACTCGGTGGCGCTGGTGGTCAGCGAGTCCGGTGAGCGGATCTTCGCCGAACCGTTTTTCGCCGGCATCGTGCGGGGGATCAGCTCGACCCTGCTGGAGACCCCGCTTCAGCTCTGGCTGGCCATGGCGCAGTCCCCGCTGGAGCGGGAGCGGGTCGAGCACCACCTGACCAACCAGCACGTCGACGGCGTACTGCTGCTGTCGCTGCACGACGACGACCCGCTGCCCACGCTGCTGGAGGAGCGCGGCCTGCCGACGGTGCTCGGTGGTCGGCCCGCGCGGATGCTGCACCCGGAGGCCCAACCCGCCTCCTTCGTCGACGTGGACAACGTCGGCGGGGCACGCCAGGCCGTGGAATACCTGGCCGGTCGCGGTCGGCGGCGCATCGCCACCATCGCCGGCCCGCAGGACATGGGCGCCGGCCTGGCCCGCCTCTCCGGCTACCGGGACGCGGTCCGCTCCGCCGGGTTCGGCATCAACCCCGACCTGATCGCGTACGGCGACTTCAGCGAGGAGAGCGGCGCGACCGCCATGCGGCACCTGTTGGAGCGCTGCCCCGACCTGGACGCGGTCTTCGTCGCGGCCGACCTGATGGCCTTCGGCGCGATGCGGACGCTGCGCGAGTCGGGTCGCCGGATACCCGAGGACGTGGCGGTGATCGGCTTCGACGACGCGCCCATCGCCCGGCAGGCCGTCCCACCGCTGACCTCGGTCTTCCAGCCGGTGGAGGAGATGGGACGGCAGATGGCCCGGCTGCTGGTCGCCCGGATCCGCGGTGACGAGATCCCCGCCCCGCACATCGTGCTCCAGACGCAGCTGGTGGAACGCGCCTCCGCCTGACCAGCGCCCGGCCCTCCGAAGCGCGTGGTCGACCCCGCCTGACCGGCGCCCGACCCCCGGATGAGGGTGATCGACTCCGTTGCGCCGTAATGGCGGTTTCCCGCCCCCGCGTACCCCGCCGTTTCGGCGAAACGGCGCGCGGCAGGCGGGCTCAGTCAGCCCAGCGGCGCAGCTCGCGTCTGGCGAGGCTGGCCCGGTGCACCTCGTCCGGGCCGTCGGCGAGCCGCAGCGTGCGGGCCTGGGCCCAGAGCGCGGCCAGCGGGGTGTCCTGACTGACCCCGGCGGCGCCATGCGCCTGGACGGCCTTGTCGATCACCCACTCGGCCATCGCCGGGGTGGCGATCTTGATTGCCTGGATCTCGGTGTGTGCGCCCTTGTTGCCGACCGTGTCCATCAGCCAGGCGGTCTTGAGCACCAGCAGCCGGGCCTGCTCGATGCGGACCCGGGACTCGGCGATCCACTCGCGTACCACGCCCTGCTCGGCCAGCGGTCGGCCGAACGCGACCCGCTCGCTCACCCGCCGGCAGAGCAGTTCCAGGGCCCGTTCGGCCATCCCGACCAGCCGCATGCAGTGGTGGATCCGCCCCGGGCCGAGGCGGGCCTGCGCGATGGCGAAACCGGTGCCCTCGGTGCCGATCAGGTTCTGCATCGGCACCCGTACGCCGGTGAAGTCGATCTCGGCGTGCCCGCCGTGCGGGCCGTCGCTGTAGCCGTACACCGTCATGCCCCGGCGGACCGTGACGCCCGGGGTGTCCCGGGGGACCAGGACCATGCTCTGCTGCCGGTGCCGCTCGGCGCCCGGATCGGTCTTGCCCATCACGATGAACAGCTCGCAGGCCGGATCCATCGCCCCGGACGACCACCACTTGCGCCCGTCGATCACGTAGTGGTCGCCGTCGCGGCGGATCGAGGTGGCGATGTTCGTGGCGTCGGAGGAGGCCACCTCCGGCTCGGTCATGCAGAACGCGGACCGGATCTCGCCGGCCAACAGCGGGGTCAGCCAGCGTTCCCGCTGGGCGGGGGAGCCGAACTCGGCGAGCAGTTCCATGTTGCCGGTGTCCGGTGCCGCGCAGTTGAGCGCCTCCGGGGCGAGATGCGGGCTGCGGCCGGTCAGCTCGGCCAGCGGGGCGTACTGGAGGTTGGTCAGCCCGGCACCGTAGCGCGGGTCGGGCAGGAAGAGGTTCCACAGGCCGCGCCGACGGGCCTCGGCCTTCAACTCGGCAAGCACCGGCGGACGGGCCCACGGGTCACCGGCGGCGGCCACCTGCGCGGCGTGCACCGCCTCGGCCGGGTAGACGTGCTGGTCGAGGAAGTCCGTCAGCTCCGCGCGCAACTGCTCGGTGCGGGCGTCGTACCCGAAGTCCATCAGCTCTCCCTTACCGCGTTCAGTCCGTGCGCGACGAGCGGCGCCACCATGTCCCCGATGCTGTCGAAGCCCTCGCCGAGGGTCTGCCCGAGGGTGTACCGGTAGTGGATGCCCTCGCAGATCACGGCGAGCTTGAAGCAGCCGAGGGCGATGTGCCAGTGCAGCGGGCCGACGTCGACGGCGCTGCGGTCGGCGTACCGGTCGATCAGTTCGCCGCCGGTGGGGAAGCCGGCCCGTGGGCCGAGGCCGTCGGCGACCGGGTTGCCGTCGGCGATGTCGCTGCCGCCGAGCACCTCCCAGTACGTCAACAGCAGCCCGAGGTCGGCCAGCGGGTCGCCGAGGGTGGCCATCTCCCAGTCCAGCACGCCCGCCACGGTCACCGGATCAACCGTCGCGAGCAGGTTGTCCAGGCGGTAGTCGCCGTGCACGATGCGGCCGGCGTTGCGGCCCTCGGGTGCGGTGGCGGCGAGCCGGTCGCGCAGCTCGTCGATGCCGGGCAGCGGCCGGCTGCGGGAGCGGTCCAGCTGCCCGGCCCAGCGGCGTACCTGCCGGGCGAGGTAACCCTCGGGGCGGCCGAAGTCGGCCAGGCCGACGGCCTCCGGCTCGACCGTGTGCAGTGCCGCGAGGGTGTCCATCATCGCCATGGCCAGCCCGTGCCGCTGCTCGGCGGTGAGCCGGTCGGTCTGCTGCCGGCTGCGGAACACCTCGCCGGGCACCCGTCGCATCAGGTAGAAGGGCGCGCCGAGCACGTCCGGGTCCGAGCAGAGCAACACCGCGTCCGGCACCGGTACGTCGGTGGGGGCGAGCGCCGAGATCACCCGGAACTCCCGGGCCATGTCGTGCGCGGTGGCCAGCACGTGCCCGAGCGGCGGACGACGCAGCACCAGCTCCTGCCCGCCGGCCCGGAGCAGGTAGGTCAGGTTGGACCGGCCGCCGGTGATCAGCTCGGCCCGCAGCGGGTCGGTGGCCAGGTCCGGTCGGTGTTCGGCCAGGTAGCGGCCGAGTCGACCCAGATCCAGACCGGCGGGGGAGCCGCCGTCGGTGTCCCGGTGCCGCTCCGGCGTCGGGTGGCGGGTGGCCGGATCGGTCATCCGGACAGTTCAGGGCAGCTCGGACCGCTTGTCAAGGTCAGGTTTGACCCTCGGGTCATGCCGCCGCAACAGGGACGAAATGGTCACCTGGCAGCCTGATGATCAGCCTGCCGGCCCTCGTGCCGGCCCGCCGAGCGGAGGGGTTCGAGATGTTGTTGCGCGTACGGGTCACCCTGCCGGACCGCCCGGGCACACTCGGCCAGGTGGCCCGCACCCTCGGGGTGTCGGGCGCGGACATCGTCCAGGTGGTCGTGCTGGAACGGCTCGGCGGGCGCGCGGTCGACGACTTCACCGTGGTGTGGCCCGGCGCCGCCCGGGTCGAACGGCTGCTCGCCGGCCTGGCGGCGATTCCCGGCGTCCGGGTGGACGGGGTGTGGCGGGCGATCGGCGCGCCCACCACCACCGGCCAGGACGCCGAACTGTTGGCGCAGGTCGCCGCCAACCCGACGGACGGGCTGGCCACCCTGGTCGACGCGGTGCCCGGACTGCTCGCCGCCGACTGGGCGGTCGCCGCGGTGGTGCCCGTCGACTGGGCCAGCCGCACCGGCGGCGGTGGGGCCACGGTCGCGCACGCCAGCTGGCGTACGCCGGAGCCGCCGCGCCTGCCGGAGGTGACTCCGCTGCGGGCCCGGTCGATGACCATGCGCGACGGCGGGCACTTCGCGGTCGCGCCCTTCGGTCGGGCCGGGCTGGTCATGGTCGTCTGCCGCGAACACAGCGAGTCGCTGACCCCGGCCACGTTCCACTCCACCGAGGTGGACCGGCTGGCGCAGCTGGTCCGGGCCAGCGCGGTGATCCTCGGCGACCGGCTGGACCTGGTCGACGTCCCGCCGATCAGTGCCACGCCGTGACCGCCCCTGGCCAGCTGTGACGTACGCCGCAGGGCCGGACGCGGCTCGACACGGCGGGGCAATCGGCCGGCAACAGGCGGGCGCGAGGGTGGTACGCGAAGGGAGGCACCAATGACCCTCTGGCGAATCCGGGCCACCGTCGACGACCGACCGGGCTACCTGTCGGTGCTCACGGCGAGCCTCGCGTTGCGCGGCGTCAACATCCTCACCGTGCAGGTGCACACCACCGAGCACGGCGCTGTCGACGATTTCCTGGTCGACGCGCCGGACACCCTCGACGAGACGGACCTCGTCGCCGCTGTCGAGCGGGGTCGGGGGCGGGACTGTTGGGTGGCGCGCAGCGAGGCGCGTGTCCTGGTCGACCAGCCGACCCGGGTGCTCGCTCTGGCGACCCGGTTGGTGCGTGACCCGGACGCGACCGGGGAGGTGCTGCGGGCTCTGCTCGGTGCCGACGAGGTGACCTGGCGTCCGGCGTCCGCGGCGGCCCGGTGTGGGATCGATGGCCTGACGATGCTGCTGGCCGACCCCAACGGGGGCGCGTATCACCTGCGCCGGGTCGCGCCGAGCTTCACCCCGGCGGAGTACGCGCGAGCGCAGGCGTTGCTGGAGTTGGGCGCCACCGCGGCGGGCCGGGGCGCTGACCAGATCACCGTCGTCCTGCCCGACGGGGCCGAGTTGACCGTACGGCCGGCGGTCGCGGAGGACCTGACCGCGGTGGTCGAGCTGCACGAGGCCTGCTCGGCCCGTACCCGCCAACGGCGCTACCTGGGTGGGGCGACGTTGCCGACACCGGCGCGGCTGCGGCGGCTGCTGGAGCCGACCCGTGGACTGACCCTCGTCGCGGTCACCAGCGACGCCGATCCGTCGGCGGAGTCGGTGGTGGCGATGGCGAACCTGCTCGCCGAGGGCGACGAGGCCGAGTTGGCGCTGCTGGTACGCGACGACTGGCAGCGGCGCGGGCTGGGTTCGACGCTGCTGCGGCGGCTGGTCCGGCAGGCCGAGTCGAGTGGGTACGCGGCCACGGTGCTGCACACCCAGGCCGACAACACGCCGCTGCTGCGGACGCTGCGCCGGCTGCACCGACCGACCACGATCGAGCAGGACGGTGGCCTGCTGACCGTGACGATGCCCCTGGTCGCCGAGGTGCCGGTGGAGAGCGCGGGCTGACCGGGGGAATCAGACGACCGACCTCCGATGCGGAGGACGGTGAGAAGGGCAGGACTTCCGGTGCGGAGGCCCTGCCCTTCGCCTGTGGCACGAGAAAACGGCCGCCGGAGGGACACCGGCGGCCGTTTTCTGGTGGTTGGTTCGCAGCGAGCTTTCCCGACCTGGTCGGGGGATGACACAAGTGTGCCTGCCCACCACCTGTGTTGATCTCAGGTGAACGGTTTGACCTGGGCGGACGGGAGGATCTCCTGTCGGTACGACGGAGACGATTCGAGGGCTGAAGACGGCGTGTCGACGTAACACGTCAGGCTCTTTCGGCGCTGCTCGCGGCTCCGCGTCGGCCTTCCCAAAGTGGTCGGTGCCAGATTACATTGCTACCTATCCATGGGAGCGCTCCCGGTCCTGCTGGATCCCATCCTCCGCCACTTTGCCGGCAGCCGTCCATCCCGACGCGGCACGCGTCGGCGCTGCCTGCCCCGCACCGACAGGAGCAGCCGCATGCACCACACCAGACGGCCGCGTCGCGCCCGCGGCGACGAGCCCGGTCACCACCAGCCCTGGTCCCGCCGGCTTCGCACCGCCGGCACCGCCCTCGCCACCGGGCTCGCGCTCGTGCTCGGCGTACCGGCGGCCGGTGTCGCCGCGCCGACCTCCGGCGACGCCTCGACCAGCGCCGCCGCGCCCGCCTTCAACTACGCCGAGGCGCTGCAGAAGTCCCTGCTGTTCTACGAGGCGCAGCAGTCCGGCAAGCTGCCGGACTGGAATCGGGTCTCCTGGCGCGGTGACTCCGGCCTGCGCGACGGCTCCGACGTCGGGATCGACCTGACCGGTGGCTGGTACGACGCGGGTGACCACGTCAAGTTCGGTTTCCCGATGGCGTTCACCACCACCATGCTCGCCTGGGGTGCGGTCGAGTACCGCTCCGGCTACGCCGCCTCCGGTCAGCTCACCCACCTGCTGAACAACCTGCGGTTCGTCAACGACTACTTCGTCAAGGCGCACCCGTCGCCGAACGTGCTCTACGGGCAGGTGGGCAAGGGCGACGACGACCACAAGTGGTGGGGCCCGGCCGAGGTGATGCCGATGGCGCGGCCGGCGTACAAGATCGATGCCAGCTGTGGCGGCGCGGACCTGGCCGGGGAGACGGCGGCGGCGATGGCCGCGTCGTCGATGGTGTTCCGACCCACCGACGCCGCGTACGCCGACAAGCTGCTCACCCACGCCCGGCAGCTCTACACCTTCGCCGACACCGTGCGGAAGAATTACCACGAGTGCATCACCGACGCGACCAGCTTCTACCGTTCCTGGAGCGGCTACACCGACGAGCTGGTCTGGGGTGCGATCTGGCTGTACCGGGCCACCGGCGACGCCGCCTACCTGGCCAAGGCCGAGAGCGAGTACGACAAGCTCGGCACCGAGCCGCAGACCACCACCCGCTCCTACAAGTGGACGGTGGCCTGGGACAACAAGCAGTTCGGGGCGTACGTGCTGCTGGCCAACCTGACCGGCAAGCAGAAGTACATCGACGACGCGAACCGCTGGCTGGACTTCTGGACGGTCGGCGTCAACGGCGAGCGGATCCGCTACTCGCCCGGCGGGATGGCGGTGCTCGACTCCTGGGGCGCGCTGCGCTACGCGGCCAACACCGCGTTCGCCGCCCTGGTCTACAGCGACAAGACCACCGACGCCACGCGCAAGGCCCGCTACAAGGACTTCGCCGTCCGGCAGATCAACTACGCGCTCGGCGACAACCCGCGCAACTCCAGCTACATGATCGGCTTCGGGGCCAACTCGCCGAAGAACCCGCACCACCGCACCGCGCACGGCTCCTGGTGGGACAGCATGACCGTACCCACCGAGACCCGGCACACCCTCTACGGCGCCCTGGTCGGCGGCCCGTCCTCGCCGAACGACGCGTACACCGACAACCGGTCGGACTACGTGATGAACGAGGTCGCCACCGACTACAACGCCGGCTTCACCTCCGCGCTGGCCCGACTGACCCAGGAGTACGGCGGCACCCCGCTGGCCAACTTCCCGGTCCCCGAGCAGCCGGACATCGACGAGCTGACCGTGGAGACCACGGTCATGCAGAACGAGACCCGGGCCACCGGCCTCAAGGTGATGATCTACAACAAGTCGGCCTTCCCGGCACGGGCCCTGACCGACGCCAAGTTCCGCTACTACTTCCGCCCCGACGGCACCGGCCCGGTCACCGTCACCCCCGGCTACACCCAGGGCTGCCCGGCACCGTCGACCGCCCGGCAGGCCGCCGGTGACCTCTGGTACGTCGAGGTCGACTGCACCGGGCACACCATCGCCCCGGCCGGACAGTCGCAGCACCGGATGGAGGTGCAGTTCAAGGTCGGGGTGCCCGAGGGCGGCACCTGGAACACCGCCAACGACCCGTCGTTCCAGGCCACCGCCGGGCCGAACCGCAACGTGCCGCTCTACGCCGGCGGCGTACGGGTGTGGGGCGAGGAGCCTGCCACCAGCGTGGACACCACCCCGCCGACCGTTCCCGGCACGCCGGTGGCAACCTCGGTCGCCTCCCGTTCGGTGAGCCTGACCTGGGCGCCGTCCACGGACAGCGGCAGCGGAGTCGACGGCTACATCGTCAACACCCACGTGGTCGGCAGCGACACCTACAGCTGGTATCCCGCCAGCACGAACTCGCTGGTGCTCAGCGTGTCGCCGGGACGCACCTACGAGATCACCGTGCAGGCTCGGGACAAGGCCGGCAACACCTCGTCCAGGTCGCCGATGCTGACCGTCACCGTACCGGCCGTCGACGACGGGGACACCGTGCCACCCACCGCGCCCGGCTCGTTGACCGCTTCGGCGATCACCACGAACGGGGTGACCCTGAACTGGACGCCGTCCACCGACAACGTGGGCGTGACCGGCTACCGGATCTACCGGGGACCGGCGCTCGGTGACGTCCTGGTCGCCACGGTCACCGGCACCACGTACCAGGTGACCGGCCTGGAGCCGAACATCACGTACTACTTCTACGTGATGGCGATCGACGCGGCCGGCAACGCCTCGCCGCCCTCGAACCGGGTGACCGTGACGACGTCGGCACCGCTGCCGACCTCGCCCTGCCGGATCACCTACGGCACCAACGACTGGGGCACCGGTTTCACCGCCAACATCACCATCGCCAACACCGGCACCACGGCGATCAACGGCTGGACGCTGGCGTTCACCTTCCCGCACAGCGGCCAGCGGGTCGGCCAGAGCTGGTCGGCCACCTTCCAGCAGACCGGCACCTCGGTGACCGCGACCAACATGTCGTACAACGGCACCATCGCGCCGGGCGCCTCGACCAGCATCGGGTTCAACGGCACCCACACCGGCAGCAACCCGAGGCCGACCAGCTTCACCCTCAACGGCAACCCCTGCACCATCGCCTGACGGACCCCTCACAGAGGGCGGGGCGGCTCACCTACCAGCGAGCCGCCCCACCCTCGTCCACATCTGCCGGCTGGTCCCCGGGCGTATGGTGCCTGCATGCCGATCGGCGATGAGGAGCTGGTCGTTGCCGCGGCGGAAGCCGGGGCGGCGGTCGTCCGCTCGCACTACGGGTCAGCGCTGACGCACTTCCCGAAGTCCGCGGGTGACTTCGCCACCACCGCCGACGTCGAGGCGGAGACGGCGATCCTCGACGTCCTGAGCAGTGCGCGCCCCAACGATCTCTTCGTGGGTGAGGAGAGCGGACCCACAGGTCCCGGCGTCAGCGGTCGCGTATGGTTGGTCGATCCGTTGTGCGGAACCCTGAACTACGCGGTCAGGAGCATGCTGGTCGCGGTGAACGTGGCGTTGCGGATCGGGGAGCAGGTCACCGTGGCCGCCTCTGCCGATCCGTTCAGCCATGAGGTGTTCTGGACCGACGGTGCCAGCGCGTACGTGCGTCGCGGTGGCGCGGACCAGCGACTCGACCCGTCATCCGCGTCCAGGCTCGTCGACGTCAATCTCGACCCGCCGTTCCCCAACATCGACGCCTTCTCGGCTGCCCGGTTGCTCGCCGACCAGGGCTTCATCGACATCTTCCGCCCGCGAGTGGTCTCCACCACCCTGGCCGTGGCCTGGGTCGCCGCCGGCCGCCGAGCCGGCTACGTCACCGACGGCCAACTGCGCGACAACGTGCACTTCGCGGCCGGCATCGCGGTGTGCCAGGCGGCCGGGTGTGTGGTCACCGGCATCGACGGCAAGCCGCTCCACACCGGCCTCGGCGGTCTCGTCGTCGCCGCCGACGAGCAGACGCACGCAGCCCTGCTCACTCTCATCCGAAACCAAAGCGCAAGATCACGCTCGATCTGGGATTGAGTGGCCTCCGAGCGTCACGGAACCACTCGATCCGGCATCGAGTGATCCCCGAACGCCACGGTGACCACTCGATGCGACATCGAGCGTGATCTTGGTGGCAAGGGTGCAGTCCTGCGCGGTAACCCTTGACCTGGTGTTCTACATCCTGCTGTGCGCACCAGCCGAGCGCCGAGCGGGCCGACGCGACCGTGCGGGCGCGTCGGCCAGGCGACGTCAGTCGGCCAGTTCGTCGGCGAGCAGGTCCATCAGCAGGCCGTCGTGCCAGCGGCCGTCGGCACCGCGCTCGTAGCGGCGCAGCACCCCGACCGGGCGGAAACCGACCTTGGCGTACGCCCGGATCGCGGGGGTGTTCGCCGCGGCCGGGTCGATGGTGAACCGGTGATGGCCGTGCTCGTCGATCAGGTGCCGGACCAGGGTGCGGATGGCGTCGCCGCCGAGCCCGGCACCGCGTACCGCCGGGTCGAGGAAGATGTCCAGGCTGGCGTGCCGGTAGTCGCGGTCGTCCTCGGCGTACCACTGGATCGCGCCGACCACCCGGCCGCCGTGCTCGATGGCGTACACGGTCAGGTCGTGGTCGGCGAGATCGGCGGCGACGGCGGCGGCCAGGTCGTCGTCGCCGCGCCACCAGCGGCGCACCTCCGGGTCGGCGCGGATCGCCGCGAGAGCCGGTACGTCCGCTGCGGTCACCGGACGCAGCACCACCGATCGTCCCCGCAGCAGCATGCTCAGCCTCGCAACTCGCCGTGTTCGACACAGACCGCCGACCAGCCGACCGGCAGCACCTGCACCTTCATCCGGCGCCGGCAGTGCGCACAGTAGCGCGGCGGCTCCAGCGCGCGGGCCGCCGCGCAACCCGGGTGGGTGCCGGTCGTCGCGGCCTCGCCGCACCTGTCACACCACACCGCCTCGCCCATCGGAATCACAGCGTCGCCGACAGCGCCTTGACCGGCATCTTCAGGTCGTCGAGCAGCTTCAGGTCGTCGGTGGCGGGACGACCCAGGGTGGTCAGGTAGTTGCCGACGATCACCGCGTTGATGCCACCGAGCAGCCCGTCGCGGGTGCCCAGGTCACCCAGAGTGATCTCCCGGCCGCCCGCGTACCGCAGGATGGTGCGCGGCATGGCCAGCCGGAACGCGGCGATGGCCCGCAGCGCGTCCTTGCCCTCGACCACCGGCCGGTCGCCGAGCGGCGTGCCGGGGCGGGGGTTGAGGAAGTTCAACGGCACCTCGTGCGGGTCCAGCTCAGCCAGCTGGGCGGCGAACTCGGCCCGCTGCTCCACCGTCTCGCCGAGGCCGAGGATGCCGCCGCAGCAGACCTCCATGCCGGATTCGCGGACCATCCGCAGGGTCTCCCAGCGCTCCTCCCAGGAGTGCGTGGTGACCACGTTCGGGAAGTAGGAGCGGCAGGTCTCCAGGTTGTGGTTGTAGCGGTGCACACCCATGTCGACCAGCTCGTCGACCTGCTCCTGGGTGAGCATGCCCAGCGAGGCGGCGACCTGGATGTCGACCTCGGCCTTGATCGCTGCCACGCCCTCGCGCATCTGCTTCATCAGCCGGGCGTCCGGGCCGCGTACGGCGGCCACGATGCAGAACTCGGTCGCCCCGGTGGCGGCGGTCTGCTTGGCCGCCTTGACCAGCGACGGGATGTCCAGCCACACCGAGCGCACCGGGGAGGTGAACAGGCCGGACTGGGAGCAGAAGTGGCAGTCCTCCGGGCAGCCGCCGGTCTTCAGCGAGACGATGCCCTCGACCTCCACCTCCGGGCCGCACCAGCGCATCCGCACCTCGTGGGCGAGTTGAAGCGTGGCGGTCAGGTGCTCGTCGGGCAGGTTGAGCACCGCGAGGACGCCGGCCTGGTCGAGGCCGACGCCACCCTCCAGCACCTGGTTACGGGCCTGGTCGAGGATCTCTGGCATGGCACGTACCCTACAAGGCCGCCAGACGGGCGGAAACGGGCGCGGTGAGCCGGCACGAACGGACGGCGGGTGCCTGCCCGGCGAGCCGTACTGCGCCACGCCGGGGCCGACCGTACGGGTGGTAATTTCGCCCGGCGGGAACCCGGGGGAGGGACGTGGCGGTGGCGGACTGGCTGGCGGCGCTGACCCGCCGCGCCGACTTGCGGGCGAAGGCCGGACTGACCCGCCGGCTGCATCCGCGCGCCGCCGCCGACGTCGTGGTCGACCTCGCCGGCAACGACTACCTGGGCCTGTCCACGCACCCGCAGGTGATCGCCGCCGCGACGCAGGCGCTGTCCCGGTACGGGTTGGGGGCGACCGGCTCCCGCCTGGTCCGTGGCTCCACCGAGGCGCACCACGCGTTGGAGGACACCCTCGCCGGTTGGCTCGGCACCGACCGGGCACTCGTCTTCTCCTCCGGCTACCTGGCCAACGTCGGTGCCGTCCGGGCGCTGGTGCGTCCCCGTACGCTGCTGGTCTCCGACGCGCACAACCACGCCAGCCTGATCGACGGGTGCCGGATCTCCGGTGCGCAGACCGTGGTCACCCCGCACGCCGACGTGGCGGCCGTCGCGGCGGCCCTCGCGGCGGCGCCCGGACGGCCGGCGGTGGTGGTCACCGAGTCGGTCTTCTCCGTCGACGGTGACCTGGCCCCGCTGGTGGACCTGCACCGGGTCGCCCGCGAACACGGGGCGTTGCTGCTGGTCGACGACGCGCACGGGCTCGGCGTGACCGGGCCGGCCGGTGCCGGTGCGGTGGCCGCCGCCGGGCTGGCCGGCGAGCCGGACGTGGTGGTCACCGCCACCCTGTCCAAGGCGCTCGGTGGCGCGGGCGGTGTGGTGGCCGGCCCGGCCGAGTTCGTCCGGCATCTGGTGGAGACCGCCCGCACCTTCATCTACGACACCGCCCTGCCGCCGGCCGTGGCCGCCGGGGTGCACGCCGCCGTCGAGGTGGCCCGCACCGGTGACGACAGGCGTGCCGTCCTGACCGAGCGGGCCGCGACGGCGGTGCGTCGGCTGCGCGCCGCCGGCCTGGACGTCTCCACCCCCGACGCCGCCGTCGTGTCGGTCACCGCCCCCGGCCCGCAGGCGGCCACCGAGTGGGCCGCCGCCTGCCGGGACCGGGGCGTGGCGGTCGGCTGTTTCCGTCCGCCCTCCACCCCGGACAGCCGCTCCCGGCTGCGGTTGACGATCGGCGCGGGGGTGCCGCAGGCGGACTTCGAGCATGCCCTGGAGGTCATCGTGGAATGTGCGCCATGACGGATCAGTGGCGGGGACCGGTGCTGGTCACCGGGACCGACACCGAGGTCGGCAAGACCGTGGTGACGGCGGCCATCACCGCCGCCGCGCAGGCGGCCGGGCTGCGGGTCGCGGTGGTCAAACCCGGTCAGACCGGTACGGCCACCGGCGAGCCCGGTGACGTCGAGGCGGTCACCCGGCTGGCCGCCCCGATGACCGGCCGCACCCTGGCCAGCTTTCCCGACCCGCTCGCCCCGCTGGCCGCCGCCCGGGTGGCCGAACTGCCGCCCCTGGAGCTGTACAACGCGGTCGACGCGATCCGCGACGAGGCCGACAAACACGACCTGGTGCTGGTCGAGGGGGCCGGTGGGCTGCTCGTACCGATGGGGGTGCGCCCCTCCGGCGAGCCGTGGACGGTGGCCGACCTGGCCGTGTCGCTGGGTGCCCCGGCGGTGGTGGTGGCCCGCGCCGGGCTCGGCACCCTCAACCACACCGCGCTCACCCTGGAGGCGCTCGACCGGCGGGCCGTACCGGCCGGGGTGGTGATCGGCGCCTGGCCGGCCGATCCGGAGCTGGTGCACTGGGCCAACCTGAGCGACCTGCTGCCGAACCTGCTCGGCGCCCTGCCCGCCGGTGCCGGCGCGATGGACCCGGGAGTGTTCCGCCGGTCCGCGCCGGGCTGGCTCACCCCGGCGCTGTACGGCGTCCTCGACGACTGGCGCGCCTGGGCCGACGAGATCAACTGAACGGCGTGCCGGTCAGCGGGTCACCAGGAAGGTGTCCGGCATCCGGAAGGTGAGGTTGTCCGGGTACCAGGGTGCGCGGAGCACGCGGACCTCGGCCAGCAGCGGCGCCACCTCCGCCACCACCGTCGCGGCTTCCATCCGGGCCAACTGGTCGCCGACGCAGCGGTGTGCGCCCGCCCCGAAGGCCAGGTGCCGGCGTGAGCCGCGTTGCCCCGGCCGGAACTCGTCCGGTGCCGCCACGATCTCCGGATCACGCCCGGCCCCGGCCAGCCACAACACCAAACTGGTGCCCGCCGAAACCGCCGTCTCGCCCAGCGTGGTGTCCACGGCGGCGACCCGACGCCAGGTCACGATCGGTGGTTCCAGCCGCAGCCCTTCCTCGACCACGTCGGCGACCGCGACCGAGCCGTCCCGCAGCCCGGCGAGCACCCCCGGCTCGCCGGCGAGTCGGTGCATCAGCAGGGTGAGGAACTGGGACGTGGTCTCCTGACCGGCGACCAGCAGGAAGAACAGCGCGCCGACCACCACGTCGGGTGGGTGCCCGGCGGCCCGCAGTGCCCCGGCCAGCCCGCCGCCGGTGGCCGCGAACTCGCGCAGCACCCGGTGGAAGCGACCTACCTCGGCGGCGAGCTGCTGCTGCCGGTCGGCGTCCAGCGGGGCCCAGAACAGTTCCAGGGCCGCGCGGGCGAAGCTCTTCACCGCCGTGACCGGGGCGTCGGGCAGCTCGACCAGCCGGGCCAGGACCAGCAACGGCAGGTCGGCGGCGAGCCCGGCGTACAGGTCGACCGGCCGGCCCGCGTCCAGCTCGGCGGTCAGCCCGGCCACCCGTCGGCGGACCAGCGCGGTCAGCCAGTCCTGCTGCTCGGCGACCCGCTTCGGGTGCAGGGCGTCGGCGACCAGGGCCCGGATGCCCGGATGGCTGGCGTCGCCGTTGTTGGCAAGCGTCGGCGGCAGTCGGAACCGGTGTGCGGCGAGGATCCGCAGCGCGGACACCGGCATCGGGGTCACCGCGTCCAGGGCGTTGTCGGGCCGGTACGTGTGCGGGTCGGTGAGCACCTGTCGGACCAGCGCGTGCCGGGTCACCAGCAGATGCTCGACTCCCACGTGATCGGCGACGCGGGCCACGCCGCTGCCGGCCCAGGCGTCGTCGTGCGCCGCCGGGGCCTGCTCCCAGCTGCGGAACAGCACGCGCGCCACGCTAGCCGGTCGCCTCCGGCCGTCCCGCGCGGAGCTGCCACACGGTGGTGCGCTTCACCCGTACGCTCTCCAGCGCCTCGCTGACCGGTACGTCGTAGCTGGCGAGTTCGTCGAAACGGTCCCGGGGCAGGAAGGCCCGGCCGGGGTCACCGACGAGCACCTGTGCTCCGCCGCGCGCGGCGCGCAGCAGGAAGCGCAGCACCCGGTTGGTCATGGCCGCGCTGTAGAAGACGTCCCCGGCGAAGATCACCTCGGCGTCGCCGGCGTCGCCGTCGAGGATGTCGGCGAGTTCGGCGTCGACGCGTACCCCGTTGGCCTCGGCGTTGAGGGTGATCGCCGCGACCGCGAGGGGGTCGACCTCCACCGCGCGTACGGCGGCGGCACCGGCCCGGGCGGCGGCGATGGCCACCAGCCCGGAGCCGGACGCCAGGTCGAGCACCCGGCGGCCGGCGGACAGCTGCGGATGGTCGGTGACGTACCGGGCCAGGCCCTGCCCGCCGGCCCAGGCGAAGGCCCAGAACGGTGGCGGCTGGTCGCTGCGGAACTCGCCCTCGGTCAACTCCCACAACCCGATCGGCTCGTCGGCCTGATGCAGCCGCACCTCGGGTACGAAGGCGACGGGCGCGAGCCGGGCGTGCAGCCGGACGAAGGCGGTGGAGAGCGCGGACATCCGGTGATTGTCCATCGGCACGTTTCCCGGCGTGTCGCGGGTCGGCGGTGAGCGGTTCAATACCGTACGTGAAAACGGGCATCTTGCTTCACCACCCGTGCGAACACACCCGTCTACCGGGTGGCCTCCGGCGCTCCTAGCGTTGCCGATGGAGACGACCAACGGGAGGGCGGATCGTGAAGAGGCTGTGGCGCAGCACGCTACGGATCGGGGTGGTGCTGGCCTGTCTCACCGGGGTGGACGTCGCCATGGCAGCACCCGCGCACGCGGCGTTCGCCACCGAGCTCAGCGGTCTGCCGGAGCGGTTCACGGCGGGCGGGCAGGCGGCGACGGTGTCCGCCGTGGTGTCCCGCGACGATCCCGGCGGCTGCCTGAAGGTCCGCTGGTCGTTGCTGCTCGCGGTGCAGGGGCTGCGCCTCGATCAGGTGCGGGTGGACCGGATCGAGGAGACCGGCTCGTTCCCGGTGCAGGTGCGCATCGACGGTGACGTGGCCCGGTTGACCGACCGGCAACTGGACCCGGGCACGCTCTGCCAAGGGCGTACGGTGACCGCCCAGTACCGGATCAGCTTCGCCGCGGATGCGGCGCAGGGCCGGGTGAGCCTGGCCGCCGAGGCGTACGACCGCAACCTGCGGCTGCTGTCGCGCCAGACGGCGACGCGCGAGGTGATCGGCCGGGCTGCGGTGGCGCCACCCACCACGGCGGCGCCGACACCGAGTTCGGTGCCGACGGTGGACCCGACCGACGAGCCGACCGAGGTGCCGACGGTGGATCCGGTCGACGAGGACTTCGACGCCGCCGACGAGGCGGACGCGGGCGCTGCGGCCGAGCCGCCGGCGGCCGGCGCGGCCGGCAACCAGGTTTCGCAGTCCGGCACCGGGATCGGCCTGACCGAGGCCGCCTTCCTGCTCGGTGGACTCTTGCTCTTCCTCGGTGTCGGTCTGCTCATGCGGCTGCGGCAGTTGACCCGCGATCCGGAGGTGACCGAACCCGCGACCGTCACCGTCGGCCCGGGACGGGCCGGGGAGTGGGAACGGCCGCCCGGCGAGTGGGAACAGCCGCCGGACCGACGGCGCTGGCGGACGGTGCCCCGCTGAGCAGGTGTCCGGTGGTGTCGGTGGCCGACCGGGCCGTCACGGGGCCCAGTCGGGGTCGCGGCCGAAGGCGGCGATGAGCCGGTCCTGTTCGTCGGCCTCGGTGGGAACACCCACCTCGGCGCGGACCAGGCCGTTGCTCCGGTAGGTGTCGACCTCCCCGGCGAACCAGCGGGCGCACTCGGCGACGGCCTCGGCGTCCAGCTTCGGATCGGCGCCGATCGCCACGGCGAGGTCCCAGCCGTGTACGAGGTGTTCGGCGATCAGTTGACGCAGGTACTCCTCGGCCGGGGTGTCGCCGGCCGACAGGTGCACGGTGGCGTCCCGCGCTCCCGGGCGGGTGGCGGCCAACTCGGCCTGCGCCGCCGCGTCGCGGGCGGCCTCGACCGGGTCCGCGCCGAGTTGGTCACCGTCGTACCGGTCGCCGACTTCGGCGATGGTCCGCCCGGCGAGCAGGGCGACGCTCCAGCGGTCCTCGCCGACCACGTGGTTGACCAGCGTTCGGACGTCCCAGTCGGCGCACGGGGTGGGCGCCGACCATTGTCCGGGGGCGACAAGCGGCACCCGGTCGGCGAACTCGGCCACGCTGCGCCGGTACGTTTCCAGCAGGTCCATGGCGTCATTGTGGCGGCCAGGAGCGCCGCCGGTGACCGGTTCGCGGGCTCAGTCCAGTTGTGTCGGGTCGAGCCCGAGTTCCCGGGCGGCCACCAGGCGTACCCATTCGGCGAACTGCCGGCGGGAGATCACCCGCTCGTGCACCGCGAGTTGCACCGCCAGGCCGTCCATCACCGCGCTGATCCGCCACGCCGCGCCGGCCGGGTCCGCGCACTCGAAGACCCCCTCGCGTACGCCGTCGGAGATGACCGCGGCGAGGTCCTGCCGCCAGCGCAGGTCCAGGCGGCGGGACAACTTCTCCAGTTCGGGGGTACGCAGTGACTCCGACCAGCCGTCGATCCACATCGACCAGGAGGTGGGCCGCCCGGTCGGGGTGTAGAGCCGCAGGATGCGCCGCAGTTTGGTCAGCGGCGGGGCGTTGGACCGGGTGATCGCGTCCAGCCGGGCCAGATCCTGCTCGACGGCGTAGGCGAACGCCTGCGCGAGCAGGCGTTCCTTGGTGGCGAAGTGGTAGAAGACCAGTGCCTGACTCACCCCGGCGGCCTGCGCCACGTCCGCCGTGCGGGTGTTCGCCAATCCGCGCTGCGCAATCACGTCACACGCGGTGCGTAGCAGGGCATCCAGGCGGATTTCAGCCGCACGTCTCGTCACGTCCGTCACCGTAGCCCATCGAAGCGGATACGGCCTGTCACCAAAGCCCGGTAGATCCATCTTGCGACAGTCGGACACCAGACAATTGTTCGTGGGGAATTTTCTCGTTCGGCATTCACCTTCCCGACCTGCGCGGCAAGCCCACCTACCCATCCTCCTAGGAAGCCCGGCGGTGGAGGTTTCCGACACGGGCGGAGCGTTTCTGACTCGCCGGAGGGCGGTACCCGATTTGGCAACCGTTCCATGGCTCGGCTAAAGTTCTCATCCGTCACCGGAGAACGCGCCGGGGGCACGCGGACGTAGCGCAGCTGGTAGCGCATCACCTTGCCAAGGTGAGGGTCGCGGGTTCGAATCCCGTCGTCCGCTCGGAGCTGCCGCCACGCTTGACGGGGGCAACCTCGGTGGGGTGGCCGAGAGGCGAGGCAACGGCCTGCAAAGCCGTGTACGCGGGTTCAAATCCCGTCCCCACCTCGGACAACAGCAAGGGCGATTGGCGCAGTGGGAGCGCGCTTCCTTGACACGGAAGAGGTCACTGGTTCAAACCCAGTATCGCCCACCAGATGATTTGACGACGAAGCCCGTCACCGGACAACGGTGACGGGCTTCGTCGTTTTCGCGCAGCCGCCGACTCTTTCCTCCGCTCGTCGTTGACGGCCCTTTAGTCAGTCCTGCATAGTCAGTACTGACTAAAGGAGGTGGCGTGGAGCGCCGACGCAAGGTTCCCAACCCGCTGGCCCTGGCCGTGCTCGCCTGGCTGCTCTGGGAGCCCATGCATCCGTACGAGTTGGGGCGGCGGCTCAAGCAGTCCGGCCAGGACCGGCAGATCCGCTACACCCGCAGCTCGCTGTACATGGTGATGGAGCAGCTCACCCGGGCGGGCTTCGTCGCACCACAGGAAACCGTCCGGGACAGTGCCCGACCCGAGCGGACCGTGTACGCGATCACCGACGAGGGCCGGCACGAGGTGCACGACTGGCTGCGTACGCTGCTCGCCCAGCCACGCCAGGAGTACCCGCACTTCGCCGTCGCGCTGTCCCTGCTGTCCCTGTTGCCGCCCGACGAGGCCGTCGAGGTGCTGCGCCGCCGTTCGGCGGCACTGGCCGGACAGATCGAGGAGACCCGGACCACCGTGGCCGAGGCCCGCGCCGACGGTCTCGCCTGGATCTACCTGGTCGAGGAGGAGTACACCATCGCCCTGCTGGAGGCGGAGCGGCGGTTCGTCGCCGACCTCATCGAGTCACTCAAGCAGCCGGACTACGCCAGGTCCTGGCAGGAAACCATGGGGGATCGAACATGACAGCTGTCCGTACCGCCCTGGTCGTCGGCGGCGGCATCGCCGGACCGGTGACCGCGATGGCCCTGCGCCGCGCCGGCATCGAAGCCACGGTGTACGAGGGCCGCCCGTCGGCCGCCGACGGCCTCGGCGTCACCCTGACCCTGGCCCCCAACGGGCTCGCCGCGCTGCGCGCCGTCGACGCCGAACAAGCAGTCCGGGAGGTCGGCCTGCCGATGCGCCGGACGGTGATCACCGACGGCCGTGGCGGGCTGATCGGCACCCTTCCGCACGTCGCGGTGGAGCCGGTCACCGTCGGTCTGTGGCGCGACGACCTGGCACGGGCCCTGCGCGAGCGGGCCGAGGCGCAGGGCGTGCCCATCGTGTACGGCAAGCGCCTCGTCGACGCCGAGTCGACAGCCGACGGGGTGCTGGCCCGGTTCGGTGACGGCTCGACCGCCACCGCCGACCTGCTGATCGGGGCCGACGGCATCCGCTCCCGGGTGCGTACCCTGATCGATCCGGCCGCCCCCGACCCGCAGGTGCTGCCGCTGCTCAACCTCGGCGGCGCCGCCCGGTACGCGGTCCCCGACGCGGACCCGGAGGCGATGTACCTGGTCTTCGGCTCCCGGGGTTTCTTCGGCTACTGGGTCGAGCCGGACGGCCGGACGGCCTGGTTCGCCAACGTGCCCGACCCGCGACCGACCACCTGGGCCGAGGCCAACCAGACCCCGCCGGAGCAGTGGCTGCACCGGCTGCGCGAGGTGTACGCCGACGACGTGCCGGCCCACCAGGTGCTCGCGCACACCGAGCCCGCCGACGTGGTGGCGATCGGGTCGATCGAGACCATGCCGTCGGTGCCGCACTGGTACCGCGACCGGATGGTCCTGGTCGGCGACGCGGTGCACGCCCCGTCACCCAGTTCCGGTCAGGGCGCATCGCTGGCCGTGGAGAGCGCCGTGCAGTTGGCGCGCTGCCTGCGCGACCATTCCGATCTGCCGACGGCGTTGACCGCCTACGAGCGGCTGCGCCGTCCACGGGTGGAGAAGGTCGTCCGCCGTGGTCGGCAGACCACCTCCACCAAGACGGCCGGACCGGTCGCGAAGCGGATGATGCGGATCATGATGCCGCTGGCGCTGCGTACCTTCCTCAACCCGGAACGGTCCCTCGGCGCCGAACAGCGGTACCGCATCGACTGGGACGCCCCGGTCAGCGCGGAGTTGGCGCAACGCTGACCGGCGGCGCTGCGGTCCGCGCCCGGACACGACGATGGCGGCCACCGACCTCGGTGACCGCCACCGTCGTTCTGGCCGCCCAGCCTGCTCGGCCGGTCAGCTTGCTTGGCCGCTGGTCACAGCGGCGGTGCGACGTCCCGACGCTCCTCGACGCGGCGGTACTCCACCGGCTCCTCGGTCGTGGCGACCACCTCACGCCGGCGTCCCCAGACGAGCGTGGTCATGATCAGGCCGACCACACCGGCTGCCATCAGAATCCAGCCGACGACGTCCAGGTCCAGACCGCCGATGCTGGCGTTGAGCGCGAAGGTGAGGATGGCGCCCACCGCGAGCAGAAAAATACTGGTGCCGATACCCATGACAGCCTCCTTTTTCCGGGGATGCGGTGTGCTGTCGAAGGGCTCTGTACCCCGGCGGTGACCGGCGCAATCACCCGCACTGTGGGGTGCCCGCTCGGGCGATCTTGTCATCGGGTACAGTTGGCGCGTCCCCGGCGGTGCCGGGGCAGGCGGACGTAGCGCAGCTGGTAGCGCATCACCTTGCCAAGGTGAGGGTCGCGGGTTCGAATCCCGTCGTCCGCTCGCGATTCGCCCACACCCGATCGGGTGTGGCGGTCACCACGGGCGATTGGCGCAGTGGGAGCGCGCTTCCTTGACACGGAAGAGGTCACTGGTTCAAACCCAGTATCGCCCACCAGCACGCCACCTCCGGCGCGAGTGATTCGCATTCTGCCGGGCGCTAAGCCTGAGCCGAAATGATCGATCGGGCTGCCAGACTTCCCGCATGGGCACCCCGGCATTCGTTCGTTCGTCACCCTACTGGCCGGTGGTCCGGCACCGGATCCTGCGGCGACTGCTGCCAGGATTCGCGCTGTCGTACCTCGGGGAGGGGATGGCGCTGCTGGCGGTCAGCTGGCTGGCCATCCAGTTGGCGCCCCGGGCGAACGCCGGTGTCTGGGTGGCCGCCGCGGTCGCCGCGTACACGCTGCCGGGTGCGCTCGGCACCGTGCTGTTCGCCCGGCTGCTCAGTGGGCGCAGCGGGGCTCAGCTTGCCGCTTGGGACGCGGTCCTCCGGGCGGTGATGCTCGGGGCGATCCCCGTCGTCCACCTCGCCGGGGCCCTCGACATCAGGTGGTTCACGCTGCTGCTCGGGTGCTCCGCACTGCTGCGCTCGTGGGGGTCGGCGGGCCGGTTCACCCTCATCGCCGAGCTGCTGCCGGTCGAGCACCGGCTGGCGGGCAACGCGCTCATCGGACTGTTCAGCGAGGCGTCGACGCTGATCGGGCCGGCCCTGGCGGCACTGCTCATCGCGGCCGCCGGGCCGGTGCTCGTCATCGCCGTCGCCGCCGGCACGTACGCCGTCCTCGCGGTCAGCTACCTGATCGCCGTGCCGAGGACGGCCCGGGCCCCCATCGAGCAGCGGCAGGCATCGAGCCTCGCCGGCTTCGCCGCGATCTGGCGCGATCGGCCGCTGCTCGGACTGTCCACGCTGACCTTCGGGTTCTTCTTCCTCTACGGGCCCGTGCAGGTGGCGTTGCCGATCCACGTCGCCGAGTCGCTCGGCAACTCCGCCGGCACCCTGGCCGCGTTCTGGACGGCGTTCGGCGCCGGGGCGCTGATCGGCGGATTCGCCGCCGGCTACCTGCGCCGTTGGCGGCTGTGGCCGACCATCATTGCCATCGTCGTCGGCTGGGGTGCGGCACTGCTGCCCCTGGGACTCGGCGCACCGACAGGCGTGGCCCTGGTCGCCATCGCGATCGGCGGGCTGATCTGGGCACCGTACCCGGCCGCCACGATGGCGTTGCTGCAACGCAGCACCGACGGTGCCGGCCGAGCACCTGTCCTCGCCGCGTACGCCGCGATTGCGACGCTGTCCGTACCGCTGGGCACCATCACCGCCGGGCCGTTGATCACCGGCATCGGTGCCGAGTTCACCATCCTGGCCGCAGCGGTGCTGACGGTGGCCTTCGGCGTCATCGCCGCGGCGATCGCGATCTGGCGGGCCGTCAAGGGCCGGGCCGTGCAGGACCCTGCCGTGCAGGATCGAGCCGACCTCGCCGGCCGTCAGCTGGACCCGGAGCTGCTGCCGTGACCGGCCGGGCCACCAGGACTACCGGTCGTCCCGGCCGGTGACAGCGAGAGCGAGCAGGCCCTGATCCAGGCCGACCAGCAGAGTGTCACCGACGGTGCAGCAGGCCAGGGCCGGGTGGTAGACGGGGATCGTACGGACCGTCCGGCCGGTCATCGGATCCCAGATGCGCACCGTACGGTCGCGGCTGGTCGAGGCCAGCAGGTCCCGACCCTCGACCTGGATCAGGCTCAGCCCGGTGACCGCGGCGCTGTGCCCGGTGAACCAACGGACCGGCTGCCCCCACTCGGCGTCCCACATCCGGATGGCATGGTCGGCGCTGCCCGACACCAACATCCGCCGGCCGGCCACCGTGATGCCGCACAACGCGGTCACCGCGTCCTGGTGGCCCTGCTGAACCCAGACGGGAGTGTCCCCGCCGCCCCACAACATCACCGTGCCACTCTTGTCCGCCGACGCGAGCGCCTCGATGCCGGGCCAGCTGACCGTGGCGAGTGCGGTCACCCAGGCATGCGTGACATGGCCGAGCAGCACCGTGCGTACGGCACCGGTGTGTGGATGCCACAGCCGGACCGCCTGGTCGTCGCCGGCGGAGGCGATCAGGGTCTCACCGTTGATGACGATCGGGCAGACCGCAGCCACCTCGCCGTAGTGTTCCCGCATCTCCAGCCCCTGCGCGCCGTCGCGGACGTCCCATCCGACGACGGCACAGTCGTCCTGGGCGGTGAACAGCAGCGGCTCCTCCTCGTCGGCGACCGCGCACATGGCGTTGACGGTGCCGCCCGGGGTGTTGAATTCCTGCAGGCGTTCGCCGGTGTGCACGTCCCAGAACCGCACCAGGCCGTCGGTGCCACCGGCGGCGACCAGCGGCCGTTCACCGGGCAGTTGGCAGAGCGCGCTCACCGGGGCGAACCTGTCCTGGTCGGCGACGGTGCCCGGCTGACCGCCGGCCGGATCCCACAACCGTACGGTGCCGTCGTCCCCGGCGGTCGCCAGCATCCGCTGCTCCGCGGTGCGCAGCTCGCACACCGCGCGGATCCAGCTCGCATGTCCCCGTAGGCTCGGCCGGCTCGTCCAGGTCGGCACCTCCCACAGCCGGATCAGTCCGTCCTCACCGGTGGAGACCAGCAGGCAACCATCGTCGACGTCGATGGTGCACAGGTCGGTGACCGGCCCACCGGTCTCCAGAAGTTGGACGCACCGGCCGGTGAACGGATCCCACAGGCGGACGGTGCCGTCGTAGCCGCCCGAGGCGAGCAGGGTGCCGCCGGGCGCGCGCACCGCGTAGAGGGTCGTCGCCCAGCCGGCATGTCCGGGGATGGTCAGCGTCGGCTCGACACCGGCGGTCGGCTCCCAGATCCGGATCATTCCGTCGAAGCCGGTGGAGGCGAGCAGGTGACGTCCGTCGGCGGGGACGTAGGTCACGGCGGTGGCCCAGCCGATGTGCCCGGTCAGCTCGTACCGCTGGATGCCGCTGGCGGGATCCCAGATTCGTACCGTCCGGTCGTCGCCGGCCGAGGCGAGCAGGTCGCCCCCGGGCAGCGGAATGGTGCAGATGTTGCGTACCCAGTCGTGGTGTCCGCGCAGTTCGTGTCGGCGCTGGCCGGTCCGTGGCTCCCACAGGCCCACCGTGCCGTCATGGCTGGCCGTGGCGAGCAGGGTCTCGCCGGCGCTGGTCCGAACGGCGCAGACGCCGCGGACGGTGTCGTCGTGACAGTTGAAGACCGACTCGGCCTGGTTGGTCAGCGGATCCCAGAGCCGAACGGTGCCGTCGTCACCGACGGAGGCGAGCAGCCGCCGACCGTCGACCTCGATGGCGGCGACGTCGTAGACGGCCTGCGAGTGCCCGTCGAGCACGCTGCGTTCCTGCCGGGGCGGGGTGTGCGCCCACCGGGCCCGGTAGGGCGCGCCGTCGGCGCCGATGCCGCTGTCGAGACTGTCGAGGCGGTCGACCACCGAGAAGAGCGCGGCCCGCTCGGCGGGCTCCGCGGCCACCGCCAACGGCGTACGTCGCAGCAACCGCGCCCGGGACTGCGCTCGCGGGGACATCGGGGCCTGGGCGGTGTCGACGACGGTGAGCAGCCGATCCAGATGCGCGTGCAGCAGGTAGTCCCCGTCGGCGAGTAGCCGCTCGACGAGTCCGGCCCGAGCGGCGTGCTGGGGCAGCGAACGCAGGAGGTAGTCCGGCGCGGACGCCCAGCCGGTGTCAGCGGCCAGGTCGAGCCAGGCCGACACCAGGCGGCGCTGGTCGTCGCGTCGGACGCCCTGCTGGTCCCGGTCGGCCAGCAGCGCATCGTTGAGTGCCTGGTGGAACAGCCGGTACGCGGGCTGCGTGCCGCCGCCGGTCTCGACCAGGAAGTTCGCCGCAGAACCGCGGGCGAACAGGGCGAGCTGCTCAGCCGTGGCCGTACCGCCCAGCGCCGTTACCGCCGCCTGCCACAGCGGCAACGGCAGCCCTGGCGCCTCGGCGTACGCCAGGGCTGTCAGCGCCAGGCGGGCGGAGGTCGAACCGGCCGCCGGAAGTCCGGCGAGGTAGGCGTCCAGCGCGTGGGCCACCGTGGCGGTGAACGACACCGAGGCCGGATCGACCGCCGACGTGTCGCGCAGCGCGTGTGCCCGCGCGACCAGTCCGGCAACGAGGAAATTGCCCTTGGCCAGGGCGGCGATGCGTCGGGCGAGCGGGGCTGCCACCCCCGCATCGGCGTACGGGTTGGCCGCGCGCTCGGCGCCGAGCAGTTGCAGGGTCGCCTGGGCGTAGTTCACCAGGTCGGACTCGGCGAAGTACTCGGGCGTGTCCAGATCGATCAGTTCCGTGTTCTCGCCGAAGCAGGCGATCAGGTCGCCCTGGTCGTCGCGGCGTCGGGTGCCGACCACCACCCGGAATCCGTACGGGCCGCAGTCACGGGCCAGCGGCAGCAGGATCTCGTCGACGATCCGGCGGGCGTGGCCGGGGTCGGCGGCCTCGTCGAGTGCGTCGATGACCAGGGCGAAGCGGCTGCCCCGCCGCATCAGGCGGTCGCGTACGGCCGAGACCAGGTCGGCAGGGGTGTCCGGCAGGTCGACGGCGGCGGCGCGGGCGATCTCGGTCGCCACCTCGATGGCGGTCTTGCCCTTCGCGTGCACGGCGCAGGAGACGGACCCGAGGGTGGCGCGCACAGCGACGTCGTCCTCCGGCAGGCTCGCCCGGATCTGTTGGTCGGCGGTGGTGACGATGCGCCCCAGAGCAGCTGACTTGCCCACGCCGGGTGAGCCGGTGACGAGCAGCGGTCGGGTGACCGGAGTTGGCTGGTCGATCCAGTCGACGATACGTCGCAACGCGGTGGTCCGGCCGCGGAAACGGGCACCGCCCTCGGTGTCGACCGCCACCCCGCGGGCGCGGGGCAACCAGTGCCGCCCTGCCTCGCCGTCGGTGCGTAACGCCCAACCCCAGGCGGAGAGGGCGGCGTCGTCGGCGTCGGCGACCTGCCATGCGGACAGCGTGGCGAGCTTCATCTCGGGTAGCTGTTCGTCGGCGTGATACAGGGTCACGGCCTGGCCCTTGCCCTGGCCGTCGGCGGAGACCACGATGCCGACCACGGCCTGGTACTCCGGCGACCAGAGCGCTCCACCGCTGAACCCCTTGGTCAGCGCGCCATCCGCACCACTGTCGATCATGATGTGTCCCCAGCCGCCGATTTTGGTGACGGTGCCGATGGCCGGGGTGCCGCCGGCTATGGCGGTGGGAAAGCCGTACGTCCAGAAGGGCCGCTCCACCAGCGGCTTCGGGTCCAGGCACCGCAGCCGTGCGGGTGCGACGGTGGCGGGAACCGGCTCGACCAGTTCCAGGACGACCACGTCGATGTGAGCGGCCCGCTGGCCGTCGTGCAGGCACTGTCCGACCTTGCGGCGATCGAAGTATCCGACCTTAGGGGCGAGCGGGAAGGCGACCCAGAGGTCGTTGTGGAGGGTGCCGTCGGCGGCGAATGCGACGTGGTGGCAGGTGAGAACCAGGTTGCTGTCGATGACGATGCCGGTGCCGATCGGCGTGTGGGGGTTGCCTTCCCGGTACAGGGCCACCGCCCACGGGCTGCCGTCAGGGGCTGCTGTCACGGGCCACCGGATCCGTCAGTGCCGCGGGCCGGTGCCGCGTTCCAACGCGCTGTCGGCGGACCAGGCGAGGGTGACCTCGAAATTCGCCTCGCCGGTGGCCTTGGCGACCACCCAGCTCGCCGTGCCGGTCGCCTTGATTCCGAAGCGCACCTCGACGGAATCCGGGGCGACGGTCTTCGCGTGTTCCAACAGTTCCTTCGCGGCGGCGATCGCCGGGGCTGCGGATTCTCGGACCCAGCCGGCGACATCACCCACACCGGCGGGTCGAAAACCGGCCGGCGGGTCGACCTCGATCAACGCGACAGTTTGGTCATCGACCTGGTAGCGGACCACCTCAGACTGCACCGATCACCTCCGTGGCGGTTTTTTGCGGAACGGGCAGGAGAGGGTCTGCTGCCGGCCGATTACCGGCAGCCTCTCGCCGACCAGCCATGCTGCCGTCTGTCCTTGCCGTTTGGCAACGGTCGGCTGCCCGAGTAGCTGCCGCCGCCCCGAACAGGTGTTTGAGGCACCCCGCCCACGCTGGGCCACTGAAGATCCACTCAACCGCGCTGTCGGTTATTGGCAGCCGGATTGGTGACCTTGCGCTTACCGGGGACCGTCGGCAGAATCGGCCCGGACGCGAGGCCGCCTCGCTGTGCAATCCGCCCCCGAGTTTTAGATCATCACCGTCAACGTGGTGAAGGCTCGTCCCTCAGAGGAGCATCCGCATGTCGGAAAAGGAACTGACGCTCGTTGACCGGTGCATTCTCATCACGCTGATGATCAAAGCGACTCCGCTGCCGCAGACCTATCTCACCAACGTCGCCGGAATCGGCATCAAACCCGATCACCGCCGTCGGTTGGAGTCACTCGACCTCATCGAGGTGACGCCCAAGCCGAGGATCATCCTGGAGTTGACCGACAAGGGCTGGGAGCGGGCTGCCCAGGAGTTGGGCGCCGAGCCGCCGGCGAGGGCGGGTACGACGGGCGGGACGCTCTACGTCGTACTGGACTTCCTCCGCCGGCTGATCGACCACTCGAACGTCCGCGCCGACGACCTGTTCCGGTTGCAGATCAAGGCAGACGAGGTCACCCCGGCGCCGGTAGCGGCCACCGCTGCTGTTGCGGCGGACGCGGCCACCCTGGTGCGGCAGGCGTACCACCGGTTGGCCGGGCAGCCCGGCGACTACGTCATGCTCGCCGACCTGCGGGCCGCGTTGGGTGACCTGTCCCGGGCCGAGGTCGACGCCGCCCTGATCCAGCTCAACCAGGAACGCACCGTCCACCTGGTGCCGGAATCCAACCAGAAGGTGCTCCGACCCCAGGAACGGGCCGCCGCGGTGAACATCGGCAACCAGGACAAGCACCTCATCGCCATCTCGTCATGACCACCGAGCAGGAACGGCGGGCGCTGACCGCGCTGCGGTTCAACTGGGCCCCGACCCCGGACGACGTCTGGAAGCCGGCACCGTTCCATGTGGAGGCGCTGCACCAGGACGTGCTCCGGACCGTGCTGGACAGCTTCGCCGAGGCGGACCGCAGCGCCGACTCCAGCCCGGTGGGGGTCGCCGTTCTGGGCCAACGCGGCACTGGCAAGACCCACCTGCTCGGCACGGTGCGCCAGGAGGTGCAGCAGCGTGGTGGCTTCTTCTTCCTGGTCGAGCTGTTGGAGGCGCGCGCGTTCTGGCACAGCACCGCGATGTCGATCCTGGCCGGCCTCGCTCGGCCGATGCCGGACGGCACGACCCAGTTGCGGACGTTCCTGCGCCGGCTGGCGGACCGGACCGACGCCCCCCGGACGGTACGCCGGGCGGTCACCGGGGAGACCGAGCTCAGTCGGCCCGCCCTCGACGCCTTCGTCGACCTGATCCGCAAGGCGAACCGCCCGGTCGGCACCGAGTGCCAGGACACCCTGCGGGCGTTGGTGCTGTACGCCGCGGAGTCGTCGGATCTTGAAGATCTCGGTTACGACTTCCTCTCCTCCAGCGACGAGGAGGAGCCGGGCACCCGGGCCGCCTGGGGCCTGCGGCGTAACCGGCGTGCCCCGCAGGAGGTGGTACGGGACGCGTCGCGGCTGCTGGCCATGGTGGCGCCGACGGTGATCGCGGTCGACCAGATCGACCTGATGGTCGCCCAGTCCGTGAAGGCGACAAACCAGGAAGTCCGCGGAGACATCGACTGGCAGACCTCGTTGTTGCTCGAACAGGTGGCCAGCGGTCTGATGGCGCTGCGCGAAACCACCAAACGCTCGCTGTCCGTGGTGTCCTGTCTGCCGCAGACCTGGCGAGACGTCAAGGAACAGGCCACCGACACCGTCCAGGATCGATTCCGCGAAGCCGCCCCGCTCAAGGAGATCCCCTCCGTGGAGGTCGGTCGGGAGTTGGTCGCCAAACGGTTCGCGGTGCTCTTCGAGGAGGTGGCGTTCTCGCCGCCGTACCCCACCTGGCCGGTGCACCCCGACGCGTTCGCCGAGGTCGTCGGGTTCACGCCGCGGGAACTACTGCGGCGCATCGACACGCACGTGCGGGCCTGCCTGACGACCGGCGAGGTACGCGAACTGCGGCACCTGCTGCACGACACGGCCGCTCGGGCGATCACCGTGTCCGAGGTGTCGCCGGTCGGCGCCCGTGGGGCCGACGATTTCGTCAAAATCGACTCGCGGTACGCGGAGCTGATCGCCGGGGCGGACCCGGAATCCGCCTTGACCCAGCAGGCCGAGGACGTGCGGGTACCGGGGTTGCTCAAGGCCGGATTGACCGCATGGATCGCCGGGCAGGGCAACGCTGTCGACACCTTCAGCCTCGACCCCATTGCGGTAGGCGGCAAACCTGCCCTGCACGCCCGGCTGCGACACAGCCTCGACGAGGAGAGCGAGGACGAGGAGCACTGGTCGTTCCGGGCGGTCTGCGCACCGCACCACATCGCCGCGCTCAACCGGATCCGCAACGCGATCACCGCCGCCGGGCTCACCGAGGGTGTCGCCAAGCGCAAGCTCTTCCTGCTGCGTACCCAGGAGTGGTCGCGCGGCGCTCGTACCCGTGAGGTGCTGGACGCCTTCGCTCGGGCCGGCGGCCGCACGATCTCCTTCCCTGCCGACGATGTCCGCCGTCTGATCGCCCTGGAACAGCTCGTCCAACACTTCGGGCTGGAGACGTTACGACCGTGGTTCGCCGACCGCCGGCCGGCCGCCGACATCACCTGTCTCCGCGAGGCGCTGGGCAGCGGCCCCGATGTGACGGCGGCAGACCCCCCGTCGATGGGGCCTGCCATCGCGACCCGGGACCCGGTCGGTGCGGCATCGCCGGACGGCGCTGTCGGTGCGGCACTGCCCGACGACGCTGTCGGTGCGGCGTCGCTGTCATCCGGGTTGCCCGATATGGCGGAACAGCCGGTCAAGGCGCCATCGGGCGCCGTCTCCAGCGGGGTCCGGGCACCATCGGTGCCCGGACCGGGTCTGCCTGCAGGTGGTCATCAACCCGTGGCCGGCGTGGATCCGGAGCAGGTGGACGTCGGTGTCGTGCCGGGTCGACCCGACCCGCTACGGGTCGGACTCGAATCACTGCGCCGGCATACGGTGATCTTCGCTGGCTCCGGGTCCGGCAAGACCGTACTGATTCGCCGGATAGTGGAGGAATGCGCCCTACGCGGTGTGTCCGCCATCGTTCTCGACCCGAACAACGACCTGGCCCGGCTCGGCGAGGCATGGCCCGCAGCGCCGTCCGGCTGGGGGCCGGACGACCCGGACCGAGCTGCGGCCTACCTGTCCGGCACGGACGTGGTGATCTGGACGCCGGGGCGGCAGGCGGGTCGACCACTGGCTTTCCAGCCGCTGCCGAGGTTCACCGACGTGCTCGACGACCCGGACGGGTTCACCGCGGCGGTGAACGCCGCGGTGGCCACGCTCGCCCCGCACGCCCGGGTCGACGGGGGCACCGACAAGGCTCGGCTCGGTCGGGCCGTGCTGCGTGAGGCGTTGATCAGTTACGCCCGGACCGGCGCCAATGACCTACGTGAGTTCACCGAGGTACTCAACGATCTGCCGGACGGGGTGAGCCAACTCGACGGTGCCCCGAAGCTGGCGGCGGGCATGGCGCAACTGCTCAAGGCCGCGCTGATCAACGACCCGCTCTTCGGCGGCGCCGGTACGCCGGTCGACCCCGGTGAGTTGCTGACTGCGCCGCCGGGCCGACGCGCCCGAGTGTCTGTGATCAGTTTCGTCGGGTTGCCCGAGGAACATCAGCGGCAGAGCTTCGTCAACCAACTGCAACTCGCCCTGTTCACCTGGATCAAACGCCATCCGGCCGGTGATCGGCCGCTGGGCGGGCTCTTCGTGATGGACGAGGCCCAGACCCTCGCGCCCTCCGGTGCGAACACGGCGTGCACCCAGAGCACGCTTGCCCTGACCTCGCAGGCCCGCAAGTACGGGCTCGGACTGGTCTTTGCCACCCAGGCACCGAAGGCGCTGCACAACCAGATACCGGGGAACGCCGCCACCCAGTTCTACGGCCTGCTGACCGTGCCGGTGCAGATCGAGGCGGCCCGGGACGTGGCCAGGGCCAAGGGCGCCGACCTCGCCGACATCGGCAAGATGCGTACGGGTCAGTTCTACGCCGCGGTCGAGGGCGGCCGGTTCGTCAAGATGCAGGCTCCGATGTGCCTGAGCCACCACCCGCGTAGTCCGTTGACCACCGAGGAGGTCGTCCACCGGGCAGCCAACCCGCCGACCGTACGGTAGGCGGGCCCTGCGGTTGGTGGTGCACCGGCTGCCGGAGGGCTCCGGCCGGCGGTTCACCGGCTGGTGGAGCCTCCGGCTGGTGCGGGCAGGGCGAACCGCCAGCCGTCGGCCAGTAGTGGTGGGATGACGAGGTCGACGGCGTCGACGGTCTGGCTGCGGTCGCCGCCGCCGTCGTGCAGCAGCACCACCGCGCCGGGGGTGACGCCCTCGGTGAGGCGGCGGGCCAACTCGTCGGTGCCGGGTGGCACCCAGTCGGTCACGGCCAACTGCCAGCCCATCGGCCGCATCCCCAACGCGGTCGCCACGGTCGGGCTCTGACCCCAGGCGCCGTACGGGGCCCGGAAGTAGGGCAGTGGCGCCTGCGGCACGGCCCGGCGGATGACCGCGTTGGTTTCCAGCAGGTCTGAGGCGATCCGGCCGGGGGTCCAGTCGCTCATGTCGTCGTGATGCATGCTGTGGTTGCCCAGCGCGTGCCCGGCGGCGACGATCCGACGGACCAGGTCCGGGTGGCTCGCGGCCTGATCGCCCTGCAGGAAGAACAGCGCCGGCACACCGTGGGCGGCGAGCACGTCGAGCAGGCGTGGGGTGTGCACCGGATGCGGTCCGTCGTCGAAGGTGAGACAGAGGACGCGGTCGGTGCCGATCGTCGCTTCGGGGCAGGCCGGGACGCCCGGCATGGAATTGTTGTGCCGCGCGGTCATCGGGGGTGCGGTGTGCGGGGACATCGGTCAGCCCTTTTGGTGGTAGGTGGCGTGGTCGAAGTCGGCGTAGTGGCCGTCGCCGCCGATGTCCTGCACCCAGAGGCCGAGTAGGGCGCCGGTGAAGCCCCAGGCGGCGGGTTCCCCGTCGACGATCTGGGCTGCGTGCTCGTCGGAGAGGATGGTGGCGTCGAGGGTGACGGGCAGTTCTCGCCAGCCGTCGCCGAGGTCGTACGCGAAGTGCAACGCCGGGCCGTCGAATCTCACCCGTAGCCCGACCCGGCGGGCGCCGCCGGTGTCGATCGTGAGTTCGGGGTACGCGGTGCGTCGTCCGCTGTCGCAGCTGAGCAGCTCCAGCACGGTCCGCCCGTCGTCGGCCCGGGTCAGATACAGATAGTGCCAGTTCTGGGTGTTGTAGTAGCCGGTGATGCCGGCCAGGTGACGGTGGTTTCCCGGGTCGAACTCGACGACCGTCTCCAGCGAGCAGCGTGGCGCACCGACCCGCCGCGCCACCAGGCTCGGCGTCTGCTTGCCGACCGGCGACTGACCTCCGTAGACGCGTAGATGCGAGGGGCGCGACCGCAGGTCGATCCAGTCGTCGGTGGCGGGCCGGCGCAGGGTCGACCACCAACTGGCCAGGTCCGGCGCGTCGAAGTGGTCGGTGGCCGGTTCGTCGGGCCACGGATGGGCCGGCAGGTCGGGGGCGGCGATCTCGTCGGCCGGGATGCCGCCGGGGATCCGAGGCCAGCCGCCGGGGGACCATTCGACCTTCTGCAGGGCGGTTTCCCGGCCGAGGACGCAGTTGCCCAGCGGGGTGTAGGGGCGGCCGACCAGGTGGGCGAGGTACCACTCGCCGTGCTGGGTGCGGACCAGGCTGCCATGGCCGGCCTTCTGCAGGGTGAGGTCCGGTCGGCCCACCGAGGTGAGCAGCGGCCCGGCCGGGTCGACCTCGTACGGCCCGAACAGCTCACGCGAGCGCGCGACCGTGACCTGGTGTTCCCAGCTGGTCCCGCCCTCGGCGGTGACCAGCCAGTACCACCCGTCGTGGCGGTAGATGTGCGGTGCCTCGGTCAGGCCGACCTCGGTGCCGGTGAAGATGAGTCGGGTC
The DNA here is from genome assembly GCF_016774385.1 of Micromonospora fiedleri. Lineage (NCBI taxonomy): Bacteria > Bacillati > Actinomycetota > Actinomycetes > Micromonosporales > Micromonosporaceae > Micromonospora > Micromonospora fiedleri. Next base: position 48,306 of record NZ_JAETXL010000001.1, on the reverse strand, counting down.
GGGCCGACCAGTTGCCGGCGGTCGGGATCGTACTGCTGGATCTCGATGCCGCCGAAGCGGTTGCGGCCGGGACGCCAGTCGGCGCTCATGGCCAGCAGCCACACCGTGCCGTCGTCGTCGTGGAACAGTGAGGCGTCGAAGCCGTGCGAGTGCAGCCGGACCGGATCCGACCAGGGGCCGGTGATGGCCGGTGCGGTGGTGAGGAAGTTCTGGGCGTCCCAGTAGCCGCTGGCGAAGCTGGCCACGTCGCTGTAGACGAGGTGGAACAGCCCGTCGTGCCAGGTGAGGTCGGGCGCCCAGATGCCGTTGGAGTCGCCGCAGCCGCGCAGGTCGAGCAGTCGGCGTTCGGTGACGATGCCGCCCAGCGCCCGCCAGTGGACGAGGTCTCTGGAGTGGTGTACGCGTACCCCCGGGTACCACTCGAAGGTCGAGGTGGCCAGGTAGTAGTCGTCACCGACCCGCAGAATGGACGGGTCTGGATGAAAGCCGGGGAGCACGGGATTGCGGATCGACCGGGTGGTCGTCACGTCTGCGGTCTCGGTCGACATGTTCGACTCCTTCAGGCTCTGATCCCGGACTACTTCCGGAAAATTCGCCGTTGGACACGCCAGGATTGCCCTCACGGTATCGGCTGGAGTCTCCTTGCGACACCCCTCTTGACCGCGTGTGTCAACGCGTCGTAACGTGCCGGCCATCACCTCGAAAATACCGGCATCAGGCTGAAACTTTCGGGTTGCCGACTGGCCTCTCGCCGATTGTGGTGTTGCGCGCGCACGTCACATGGTTGAAGGGATGAGGCATGACAACGCACATTTCGCGCAGATCGCTGCTCGGCCTGGCTGGTGCGGGTGTCGGCGCGGTGCTGCTCGGCGGTTGTGCGGACGACGAGCCCACCGGCCTGACCAGTCCACAACAGATCGACTGGTGGCACATCCAGAACACCGATCCCATGCTGCCGGTGTGGGCCGAGATGGCGCGGTTGTACCAGACCCGGCACGACAAGATCACCATCGAGGTGAAGCCGCTGGAGAACGAGGTGTTCAAGGCGGAGCTGGCCAAGGTCACCAAGGCGGGCTCGCCGCCGGACCTGTTCCAGTCCTGGGGTGGTGGCCTGCTGCGCGAACAGGCCGAGGCGGGGTTGGTCAAGGACATCACCTCGGAGGTGTCGCCGTGGATCGGCCAACTGCTGCCGGCCGCGTTGCAGCCGTACACGGTCGACGGTCGGATCTACGGCATTCCGTTCGACATCGGCATGATCGGTTTCTGGTACAACCGTGACCTCTTCGCCGAGGCCGGCATCACCTCGCCGCCGACCACCTGGGCCCAGTTGCTGACCACGGTGCAGAAGCTCAAGTCCGCAGGCATCGTGCCCATCGCGTTGGCCGGCAAGGACAAGTGGCCCGGGCACTACTACTGGGCGTACCTGGCGATGCGGATCGGTGGCCTGGGCGCGCTGCGGCAGGCGGCCGAGGACGGCAACTTCAACACCCCGGACTTCGTGGCGGCCGGCGAGCACTTCCGCCAGCTGATCGACCTGCAGCCGTTCCAGCCGGGCTTCCGGCGCGCCGAGTACGGGTCGTCGGACGGGCAGGCCGCGGCGATGGGCAACGGCGAGGCGGCCATGGAGTTGATGGGCCAGTGGGCCCCCTCCATCCAGGCGTCGTCGTCGACCAGCAAGCTCGGCATCGGCGGGCAACTCGGCTTTTTCACCTTCCCGACGGTGGAGGGTGGCAAGGGTGAGGCCACCGACGCCTTCGGCGGTGGCAACGGCTTCGCGGTTGGCCGCAACGCACCACCGGCCACAGTGGATTTCCTGCGGTCGCTGCTGCGGTCGGAGAACCAGCGTTGGGCGGCGGAGACCGGCGCGGTGCTGCCCACCAACCTGGCGGCCGTCGGTCGGATCAAGGACCCGAACAACCAGGTGGTCGCGGCGCATCTGGCCGTCGCGAGTGGGTTCCAGCTCTATCTCGACCAGGCTTTCCCGCCGGCTGTCGGCGAGCAGATCAACAAGAGCGTCGCCGATCTGATCGTCGGTTCCAAGAAGCCGGAGCAGATCGTCAAGGACATCACCCGAGTAGCGCAGAAGCAGTAGTGGTGTCCGTCGGCCGACGGCCGGCAAGGAAAATGTGAGCAAGAGGGAGGGCCGCGTGGGTGCCAACGACAACCGCACGGTGACCATCGCGGCGATCGCCCGTCTGGCCGGGGTGTCGGTGCCGACGGTGTCGCGGGTGATCAATGGTCGTTCGGATGTGGCTCCGCAGACGCGTCAGCGGGTGGAGGAGTTGCTGTCGCGGCACGGCTATCGGCGTCGGCCGCCGAGCATGCGGGCGAGTTCGGGGTTGGTGGATCTGGTTTTCAACGACCTGGACAGTCCGTGGGCGGTGGAGATCATCCGCGGGGTCGAGGACGTGGCGCACGCCGCGGGGGTGGGCACGGTGGTCTCCGCCATCCACCGCCGTACGTCGTCTGCCAAGCAGTGGCTGGACAACATCCGGACCCGGTCCACCGAGGGGGTCATCTTCGTAACCTCCACCCTTGAGCCACCGCAGCAGGCCGAGTTGCGTCGGCTCAACATCCCCGTGGTGATCGTCGACCCGGCCGGTGTCCCCTCCCAGGACGCGCCGACCATCGGCGCCACCAACTGGGCGGGCAGCCTGCGCGCCACCGAGTACCTGATCGGTCTCGGGCACCGGCGGATCGGGTTCATCGCCGGACTGCCGCAGCTGATGTGCAGTCGGGCCCGGATGGACGGCTACCGGGCCGCCCTGGAAGCCGCCGGACTGCCGATCGACGACCGGTTGATCCAGCCCGGCAACTTCTACCACGAGGCCGGGTTCGCGGGCGGGGCACGGTTGCTGGCGCTGGCGGATCCGCCGACGGCGATCTTCGCGTCGAGCGACCAGATGGCGTTGGGCGTCTACGAGGCGGTACGGCAACGCGGGCTGCGGATGCCCGGCGACATCAGCGTGGTCGGCTTCGACGACCTGCCCGAGGTGCGCTGGTGCTCGCCGCCGCTGACCACCGTGCGTCAACCGTTGGCCCAGATGGGGATGCTGGCCGCGCGTACGGTGCTGCGGCTGGCCAAGGGGGAGAAGGTGGAGAGCCCGCGGGTGGAACTGGCCACCGAACTCGTGATCCGGGACAGTGCGGCACCGCCCAAGGTCTGACCTTGCCGGGGGAGGCACGGCAGCAGCCCGACCGCTGCCGTGCGATGGCCGTTGGCCCGATGTGAATTGCACCAATTACCGGTAGGCGGCTGGAATTTCTCGGCACTAGGGTAGGGGAGGCAGCCGGCAGCCCGTCCCGGCCGCTCCTCGTCGCCGCGCGGGCTGTCGCCGTACCGGTTGGGAGTGCTGTGGCTGCCAGAGAGACCCGCAAAGTCACCATCTCCGTGATCGCCGACCTGGCCGGGGTGTCGGTGCCGACGGTGTCGCGGGTGATCAATGGTCGTTCGGATGTGGCTCCGCAGACGCGTCAGCGGGTGGAGGAGTTGCTGTCGCGGCACGGCTATCGGCGTCGGCCGCCGAGTATGCGGGCGAGTTCGGGGTTGGTGGATCTGGTTTTCAACGACCTGGACAGTCCGTGGGCGGTGGAGATCATCCGCGGGGTCGAGGACGTGGCGCACGGCGCCGGGGTGGGCACGGTGGTCTCCGCCATCCACCGCCAGAACACCTCCGCGGAACAGTGGCTCGACGGCATGCGGCGGCGTGGCACCGAGGGGGTCATCTTCGTGACCTCGATGGTGGAGCCGCCGCTGCAGGCCGAGTTGCGTCGGCTCGACGTGCCCGTGGTGATCGTCGACGCGGACGGGCTGCCGGCCCAGGAGGCGCCGACGATCGGTGCCGCCAACTGGGCCGGTGGCCTGCGCGCCACCGAGTACCTGATCGGCCTGGGGCATCGGCGGATCGGGTTCATCGCCGGGCCGCCGCAGTTGATGTGCAGCCGGGCCCGGATGGACGGTTACCGGGCCGCCCTGGAGGCCGCCGGGATCGCCTTCGACGAGGCACTCATCTGCCCCGGCGACTTCTACCACGAGGCGGGCTTCGTCGGTGGCGGGCGGCTGCTGGGGCTGGCGGATCCGCCGACGGCGATCTTCGCGTCGAGCGACCAGATGGCGTTGGGCGTCTACGAGGCCGTACGACGGCGGGGGCTGCGCATTCCGGACGACATCAGCGTGGTCGGCTTCGACGACCTGCCCGAGGTGCGCTGGTGCTCGCCCCCGCTGACCACCGTGCGTCAACCGCTGAGCGAGATGGGGATGCTGGCCGCGCGTACGGTGCTGCGGCTGGCCAAGGGGGAGAAGGTGGAGAGCCCTCGGGTGGAGTTGGCCACTGAACTCGTCATCCGGGACAGCGCCGCCCCGGCGGCATAGCAATCTACCGATAATTTTCCGGAAGCTGTTGACCGACGTATCGGCCGCAGTCGACGATGGAGTCGGTCACCCGTTCTCGTAACGAAGTGATCAGGTGGTCGCCCGCCGTGCCCGCGGCACCGCCGAACCTGGCCCGCGTCGACCGGACAACTGATCGTCCGGCCGGCGCGGGCACCCTCGTTCTGCCGTCGGCAGATCCGCTCACGGCGAACCGGTCTCCCGCCCGTGCGCAAGCGACGGCAGGGTGGCGCTATGCGACTGCTGATGCTGGGTGGGACGGGATTCGTCGGCGGGGCCACGGTCCGGGAAGCGTTGACTCGTGGCTGGTCGGTGACGGTGTTCAACCGGGGGCGGCACGGGACTGCGCCGGCGGGCGTACGACGGCTGGTGGGTGATCGTCTCGCTCCCGACGGGCTGGCCGCCCTCGCCGACGGCGAGTGGGACCTGGTCGTCGACACCTGGGACGGCGCACCCAGGGCGGCGCGGACGGTGGCGCGGCTGCTGGACGGTCGGATCGGCCACTACGTCTACGTCTCCAGCGGCTCCGTCTACGCCCCGCCGGTGCCGGTCGGGGTGACCGAGCAGAGCCCAGTGGTGGACGCCGACCCGGATGCCACCGAGGGCGACTACGCGCAGTTGAAGGCCGGCGCCGAACGGGCCCTGCGCGAGGTGTTCGGCGAGCGCGTGCTGCTGGCCCGGGCCGGGCTGATCCTCGGTCCCGGCGAGGACATCGGTCGGCTGCCGTGGTGGCTCAGTCGCATCGCGCATGGCGGCGACGTGCTGGCACCCGGACCCGCGGACCTGCCGGTGCAGTACATCGACGTCCGGGACCTGGCCGGCTTCCTGCTGGACGCCGGCAGCGCACACCGCGCCGGGCCGGTCAACGTGGTCGGTCGGCCGGGGTCGGCCACCTTCGGCGAACTGCTCGACGCCTGTCGTGCCGCCACGGGTGCCGACGCCCGGCTGCGCTGGGTCGAGCCGGAGCGCATCCTCGCCGCCGGGGTGGTGCCGTGGAACGACCTGCCGATCTGGATCCCGCCGGGCCACGAATGGCGGTGGATCCAGGAGAAGGACGTCACCCGCGCGTACGCCGACGGACTGCGCTGTCGGCCACTGGCCGACACGGTGGCCGACACCTGGTCGTGGTTGCGTCGGGTCGGCGAACTGCCGTCCCGGGCCGGTCGTCCGGCCCGGCCGCCGGTCGGTCTCGACCCGCAGCGGGAGGCCGCCCTGCTCGCCACGCTCACTGCGGACCGGACCGGGTAGCCGCCGCTAGACCTGGTGCACCGGCAGGTCCAGCACCTCGTCGACGTCCCGACGCGGGGTGGGCCAGCCGGGTTGGCCGTACCCGATGCGCATCACCATCTGAGGGGCGCCGAAGCGTCCCAGCGACACGCGCAACTGCTCCCGCGCCGAGGGCACCTCCACCGGTTGGGACAGCATCGACACCGACAGTCCGCAGTCGGTGGCGGTGAGCAGCACCCGCTGCAACGCCTGACCGGCGACGACCTGGTCGACGGCGGTGTTGCCGGTCGAGCCGAGCACCGCGACCAGCGGTTCGGGTTCGAAGTCGCGGCCGGGCGGGCGGTACCGGTCGCCGAAGCCCCGCGCCGGCAGCAGGTCCTGCGGCTCGGCCCGAGGGCCGCCGGCAGCGGTGGGTACGCCGTCGAGGGCGTGCTCACGGCGGATCCAGGCCTGCCGTTCCGCCCGGTAGGCCGGGTCGCGTTCCAGGACCCGGTTCGCGCCGTTGGCGATCTCGGCGAACGCGTTGACCGCGCTGACCCCGATCAGCAGCTCCAGCCAGCAGTGTTCGGCGCGCGCCGCGTCGCCGAGGCGCCAGCGGGCGTCGGCGGGTACGGGATCCGGCCAGAACGGGGCACGGTTGCTGAATCGGCGGGGAATGGCCGCATACAGGCTCTGTTCGGTCGGGGTGGGGCGGCGTGGCACGTCCGGCACCAGCCGGGCCACCACGTCCGGTTCCGACGGGTACGGTCGCAGCCGGACCGTCGCCGGGTGGCCGGCCACCGCGAGGGCCAGCCGCAGGTTGAACAGGGCCGCGCCGGCGGCGACCCGGGCACCCCAGCCGCTGGGGTCGGTGGCGGGTAGCCGGCGGGCCGGGTCGACGAGGATCTCGATGCCGCCGTCGCGCAGCCGGAACCGCCACGGCTGGACGTTGTGCAGGGACGGCGCGCGTACCGCATCGGTGGCCGCAACCCGCAACTGTTCGACGCTGTAGCCGATGTCCATGGTCGGACCCCCTCACACTCTCCCGTTACCCCTCCACGGTGCCTTCCCACCACCCCCCGACAGCAGGGCCACTGGTCCCAACCCCCCAGGACCCCCGCCACCCCCCTTCGCCCGTGTTGATCAAGAGTCTTTGGTCTGGATCCGGCGCGATGACGACGCAAACTTCTTGATCAACAGAGACGAGTGGGGCGAAGGTGGGGGTGGTTGGGACCTTTGGCCCGTGCGGGGGGTGGGGTGGAGGGGGTAGAAACGGGGGATGATCCGGGTGTTCTTGCTCGACGACCATGAGGTCGTCCGTCGTGGTCTCGCCGATCTGCTGCACGCCAGCGGCGACATAGAGGTGGTCGGTGAGTCCGGTTCCGCGCAGGAGGCGGCCCGGCGGATCCCCGCACTGCGTCCGGACGTGGCGATCCTCGATGCTCGGCTGCCCGACGGCAACGGCATCGACGTCTGCCGGGACATCCGGGCGGTGGACTCCTCGATCAAGGGATTGATCCTGACCTCGTACGAGGACGACGAGGCGCTGTTCGCCGCGATCATGGCCGGTGCCTCCGGCTACGTGCTCAAGCAGATCCGCGGCACCGACCTGGTCGACGCGGTGCGCCGGGTGGCGGCCGGTCAGTCGCTGCTCGACCCGGCGATCACCACCCGGGTGCTGGATCGCATCCGCAGCGGCGTGGAGCAGCCGCGCGAGTTGCAGTCCCTCACCGAGCAGGAACGGCGCATCCTGGAGTACGTGGCCGAAGGGCTGACCAACCGGGAGATCGCCGGCAAGATGTTCCTGGCCGAGAAGACCGTCAAGAACTACGTGTCAAGCGTGCTGGCCAAGCTGGGGCTGGAGCGGCGTACCCAGGCCGCCGTCCTCGCCACCCGGCTGCTCGGCAAGGGCCACTGACCAACGGCGGCCAGGCCCACCGGGGCCTGGCCGCGCCACGGTACGCCGAGACGACCGGCCCGCAGGGGAACGGCGTCGCTGGTCAGTCCCGCAGCGGGATCGACCAGTGCAGCTGGGTGCCGCGCGGCTCGGTCGGGTGCACCTCGAAGACCCCGCCGTGGCGTTCGGCGCGCTCGCGCAGGTTGATCAGCCCGCCCCGGGCGGCGGCCGGGTCGCACCCCACCCCGTTGTCGGTGACGACGACGCTGACCCGGGTGGCTTCGACGCTGACGGTCACCGACACCGCCGATGCCTCGGCGTGGCGTACGGCGTTGGAGAGGGCCTCGCGCAGCACGGCGGTGAGGTCGGGGCGGACCGGGTCGGGCACGGCGCTGTCGATCGGCCCGATCAGCTCCAGTCGGGGCCGGAAACCCAGCGACTCGGCGGCCACCTCGATCGCCTCCCGGATCTCGGTGCGCAACGCCGCGCTCACCGGGCTGCGCAGCTCGAAGATGGTGCGTCGGATGTCCTTGATGGTGGCGTCCAGGTCGTCGACCGCGGCGTTGATCCGCTTCGCCAACTCCGGACGACCGGCCAGCGGCACCGCGCTCTGCAGTTGCAGACCGGTGGCGAACAACCGCTGGATGACCACGTCGTGCAGGTCCCGGGCGATGCGTTCGCGGTCCTCCAGGACCACCAACTGCTCCCGTTCCTCCTGCCCCCGGGCCCGCTCCATGGCCAGCGCGGCCTGCCCGGCGAAGCTGCCCAGCAGCACCACGTCGTCGTCGGTGGCGCCGTCGTGGTCGACGCGGTGCGCGATCACCAGGGCACCGTGCAGCGTGTCGGCGGTGGCCAGCGGTGAGATCACCGCCGGCCCGGTGTGCAACACCGCCGGCCAGGGCGCGGCGTGCGCGAGGTCGTCCACCGAAGCGTGCCGGCCCTCGGCGACCGCAGCGGCGAAACTCGTGTCGTCGGCCGGCAGCACCGTGCCGACCAGCGCGCGGGCCTGCGTGCCGGAACCGTCGACGACCTCGACGGTGAAATGGTCGGCCATGTCGTCGTAGAGCAGCACCAGGGCCAACTCGGCCTCGGCGACCTCGCGGGCGCGGCGCGCCACCAGGGTCAGCGCGTCGGTGCGGCGTACCTCACCGAGCAGCAGCGAGGTGATCTCGGCGGTGGCGGCGAGCCAGCGTTCCCGCCGGCTGGCCAGCGCGTACAGCCGGGCGTTCTCGATCGCCACGCCGGCCGCCGCGGCGAGCGCCACGACGATCTCCTCGTCGTCGTCGGTGAACTGCGCGCCACCCTGCTTCTCCGCCAGGTAGAGGTTGCCGAAGACCTGGTCCCGGATCCGGATCGGCACCCCGAGGAAGGTGTGCATCGGCGGGTGGTTCGGCGGGAAGCCGTACGAGTGGGGGTGCTGGGTGATGTCCGGCATCCGCAGCGGCTTCGGATCGTCGATCAGCAGACCGAGCACGCCCCGCCCGTGCGGCAGGTCACCGATCTTGGCGTGCAGCTCCGGGGAGATGCCGTGCGTGATGAAGTCGTGCAGGGTCCGGTCGGTGCCGATCACACCGAGCGCGCCGTACCGGGCGCCGGCCAACTCGCAGGCCGACTGCACGATCCGTAGCAGGGTGCTGTGCAGATCCAGGTCGGTGCCGATGCCGACGACCGCGTCGAGCAGCGCGCGCAGCCGTTCCCGGCTGGTCACCACCTCGCCGACCCGGTCCAGCATCTCCTGGAGCAGCTCGTCGAGGTGGACCCGGGACAACGGACTGAGCCCGAGCGAGGGGGGCTCGTGGCGGGGGTTCGATGCGCCGTCAGTCACCCGGCGATGCTATCCGGCGCACCGGCGGGACAGAACGTCGCGCGACCGGTCAGTGGTCCACGGCCGTGGTGTCCACCACCTGTTCGCGCGGCAGCCGCGGAGTGTGCGGCGGACCGGCGTGTTCCGGGTCGGCGATCCCCAGCCGCAGGACGAGGTACGGGTGACCGAACCCGGCCAGCACCTGACGCAGGATCTGACGGGTGCCGCCGACCTCCACCACCCCGCTCAACGGGACCACGGACACACCCAGCCGGGTGGCGAACAGCCAGGCGGCGGAGAGTGCCTCCCCGCCGCGCAGCCAGGCGCGCGGGTCGTCCTCGTCGCCGTAGAGCACCCCGTACGAGGCCGCCCGGTCGTGCCCCGGACCGCCGGACAGGGTGCCGGGACGGCCGAAGTCGCGGCCCGGCACGGTGGTCTGCGCGGGCTGCTGAAGCAGCACCTCCGGCGGGAGCCCACTGCCACCGGCGCGGCTGGTCCAGTAGTCGAGCTCGGCACGCAGTTGGGAATCCTCCGACTCGACCTCGGCGGCGTGCGAGGCCGCGGCGGCCAGTTGCAGCACCTGGTCGCGGTCGAGGATCTCCAGGTGGGCGCCTTCCCCGGCGGCGGCCGACGCGATCGCGGTCAGGTTCTCCTCGCTGACCGGTTCCTCGCTGACCGGCCGTCGGTCGGTGTGCCGCACCTGCATGCACTGCACCATGCGCATCGCGTCCGGGTCCACGCCGGAGGCCTTCGGGTCGGTCAACCGGGCGAGCAGTTCCGGCTCGCCCGGATCGGGCATCCGGTGCACCGTCGCCGTCCAGCCTTCGGCGGCCAGCGCCAGGCGCGCGTGGTGCAGGGCGGCACCGCAGCTGAGCATGACCAACTGGCCCGTCGGGTCGGTGGCCGTCGGCTGGCGGTCGGAGACCAGCCGCAGCTCCAACGCTTCGGGAAGCACCCGCCAACGCCAGGGCTGGGTGTTGTGCACCGACGGCGCGTGACCGGCCATCGCGGCGGCCTCCGCGAGGGCGGTGGTCAACGGGCGGCGGGTAGCGGGCGTCTGGTGGCTCATCGTCACGACCTTTCCGTATGTCCCCATCGTGCCGTACCTCGGTACGGCTGTGGGGCGGGTCCCGTTCATCCTGGGGCAGACGTCGGCCGTCCGCACGGACCGCTGGGCCCGCCGGCGGGGGCACTCCGGCCCGGATCCGGGCGTACGTCGGCGTGCGCAACCGGCCGACCTCGCCCGGGCCGGGTGCCGGAAGTGGCGGACGTCGGGGCTCGCGGGTTGGGACGATCCGCTGGTGGGGGTGCAGTCGGGGGCCAGTGGGCCGGGGCAGGGCGGCAACGAGTGCCTGCCGGAGCGTCCGGCGCAGCACAGCCGGTCCGGCGGTCCGCTGCGCCAGCGGTGGGGGTTGTGGGCGCCGCTGACCGGGCTGACGGTGCTGGTGCTGGTCGGCGCGGCGTTGCGGTGGTCCGGGCGGCCCGGCGCGGCCGACCTGGTGTGGGCGGCGGTCACCCTGGTCGCGCTGGCGCCCGCCGCCGTCTCCGTGCTGCGTGATCTGTGGCGGCGCCGCTTCGGCGTGGACGTGATCGCGGTCCTGGCGCTGGTCGGTGCGCTCGTCGTCCGGGAGTACCTGGCCGGTGCGGTGATCGCGGTGATGCTGGCCACCGGTCGGACGCTGGAGGCGTACGCGCAGCGGCGGGCGACCCGGGACCTGCGGGCCCTGCTGGAGCGGGCACCGCGAACCGCGCGACGGCGCACCGCCGACGGCGGCATCGAGGTGGTGCCGGTGGACCAGGTGGCGGTGGGCGATCGGCTGCTGGTCGGCCCGGGTGACGTGGTCGCCGTCGACGGGGTCACCGAGGAACCGGCGACGCTTGACGAGTCGGTGGTCACCGGGGAGTCCCAGCTCGTCGAGAAGGCCGTCGGTGCGGCGGTGGCCAGCGGCGTGGTCAACGCCGGCGCCGGGTTCGGGCTGCGGGCCACCGAGAGCGCGGCCCGCAGCACGTACGCGGGAATCGTGCGGCTGGCCGAGGAGGCGACCGCCCGCAAGGCGCCGACGGTACGGCTGGCCGACCGGTACGCCGCCGCCTTCGTGCCGTTCACGCTGGTGCTGGCCGGGCTGGGCTGGCTGTTGTCCGGCGACGTCGTCCGCGCGGTGGCGGTGCTGGTGGTGGCGACCCCGTGTCCGCTGCTGCTGGCCACCCCGATCGCGATCGTCTCCGGGCTGTCGCGGGTGGCCCGCCGGGGCGTGCTGGTACGCGACGGCGGTTCGCTGGAGGTGCTGGGCCGGGTCCGTACCCTGCTGGTGGACAAGACCGGCACGCTCACCGCGGGCCGCCCGCGGGTCGCCGACACCGTCGTCGCGGCCGGCGGTGACCCCGACGAGGTGTTGCGGTTGGCCGCGTCGGTGGAGCAGTTGTCTCCGCACGTGCTGGCGGCGGCGCTGGTCGAGCACGCCCGCGACCGGGGGTTGCGGCTGACCATGCCGACCGAGGTGACCGAGGAGCCGGGCCGGGGGGTGCACGGCCGGGTCGACGGGCGGCGGATCCGGGTCGGGCAACTCGACGGTGACCCGCCGTCCTGGGCCCGGCCCCGGATCGAGGAACCGGGCCACTCGGTGGTCTGGGTGGCCGACGACACCGGGCCGATCGGCGCGATCCTGCTGGAGGATCCGGTACGCTCCGACGCCCGCCGAGCCGTCGACCGGCTGCGCGCGGCTGGCCTGAGCCGGATCGTGATGGTCACCGGCGACCGGCCGGACGCCGCCCGGCGGGTCGCCGAGGCGGTGGGTGTCGACGACGTGATTGCCCGGTGCACACCGCAGGAGAAGGTGGCGCGGGTACGGGCCGAGTCCGACCGGGCCGTCACGGTGATGGTCGGCGACGGGGTGAACGACGCCCCGGCGCTGGCCGAGGCGCACGTGGGGGTGGCGATGGGGGCCACCGGGGCGACCGCCTCCGCCGATGTGGCCGACGCGGTGCTCACCGTCGACCGGCTCGATCCGCTCGCCGACGCGGTCGAGATCGCCCGGTACGCCCGCCGGATCGCCGTGCAGAGCGCCACCGTCGGAATGGGGCTGGCGGTGTGCGCGATGGGGTTCGCGGCGGCCGGCCTGCTTCCACCGGTGGCCGGTGCCTTCCTCCAGGAGGGCATCGACGTGCTGGTTATCCTCAACGCGCTACGCGCCCTGTACGGCGGTCTACGCGCCACGCCGACCTGAGCGACCGACGGGGACCCGCCACGCCGACCTGAGCGAGACCGACGGTCGATACGCCACCGGTTCCCCGCCGGCCCGGACGACCGAGGGGGAACCGGTGGCGTGCCGCTCAGCGTTCCCGGACCACCGCCACCGGGCAGCGGGCGTGCTGGATGAGTTGCTGGCTGACCGAGCCGAGCAGCATGCCGCGTAGGCCGCCGCGTCCCCGGGTGCCGACCACGATCAGCTGCGCGTTGCGGCTGGCGTCGATCAGCAGCCCGGCGGGTGCGGCGGCGGCCGTCTCGACGCTCACCTCCACGTCGGGGAAGGACGCCTGCCAGCGGCGCAGCGGTTCGTCCAGCTCGGCGCGCTGCGCGGCGAGCGCCGCCTCGCGGGCCTGCTCGCCGGTCAGGTTCCACTGGTCCCGGCCGGGCTGCCAGGCCCGCAGCACGTGCAGCGGTACCCGGCGCAACGCCGCCTGCTCGATGGCGAAGCCGAGCGCCAGCAGGGACTGCTCCGAGCCGTCCACACCGACCGCGACGTGTCCGGCCCGGGCGGTGCTGGCCGTGTCGCGGCGGACGACCACCACCGGGCAGTGCGCGTGTGCGGTGACGCTGACGGCGGTGGAGCCGGCGAGCAGGCCGGTGAAGCCGCCGTGCCCCCGGCTGCCCAGCACCACCAGGCCGGCCTCGGTGGAGCACTCCTCCAGCACCAGGGCGGGCGGCCCGTCGAGCACCTCGCCGCTGACCGTCAGGTCGGGGTGCGCGGCGGCGGCGTCGGCTGCCGCTTTGCGTACCAACTCCTCGACCTGCTGCCGGGCCTGCTCGTCCGGCCACATCCCGGGCGTCATGCCGGGCCCGACCCAACCGGCCACGGTGAGCCATTCGAAGATGTACGCCAGCCGTACCGGCCGACCGTCCCGTCCGGCCTGCGCCAGTGCCCATTCCAGGGCCGCCGCCGCGTCCGGCGAGCCGTCGTAACCCACCAGAATCTGCTCGTCGCTCACGATGTCACCTCGCTACGGGTTGGTCTGGTCGGTTTCGCGGACCCAGCGCCACTCGGCGACCCGGGGGTCGTCCTCGCCGTACTGCCGGGTGTAGTCGCGGCAGGACTGCCGGGCGTCGGTCATCTCCTGGCGCAGGTGTGCGGCGCGGGCCGCCAACCCGGGCACCCGGTCGATCACGTCGATCACCAGGTGGAAGCGGTCCAGGTCGTTGAGCATCACCATGTCGAACGGAGTGGTGGTGGTGCCCTCCTCCTTGTACCCGCGCACGTGCAGGTTGTCGTGGTTGGTACGCCGGTAGGTGAGCCGGTGGATCAGCCACGGGTAGCCGTGGTACGCGAAGATGACCGGCTTGTCCCGGGTGAACAGCGTGTCGAACTCGTTGTCCGGCAGCCCGTGCGGGTGCTCGCTCGGCGGTTGCAGCCGCATCAGGTCCACCACGTTGATCACCCGCACCTTGAGCTCGGGCAGGTGCTGGCGCAGTAGGTCGGCCGCGGCCAGGGTCTCCAGCGTCGGTACGTCGCCGGCGCAGGCGAGCACCACGTCCGGCTCGCTGTCGCCGTCGGTGCTGGCCCAGTCCCAGATCCCCAGGCCGCGCCGGCAGTGCTGGACGGCCTCGGCCATGGTCAGCCAGTTCGGCGCGGACTGCTTACCGGCCACCACCACGTTGATGTAGTGCCGGCTACGCAGGCAGTGATCCATGGTGGAGAGCAGGGTGTTGGCGTCCGGCGGCAGGTAGACCCGGACCACCTCGGCCTTCTTGTTCATCACGTGGTCGATGAAGCCCGGGTCCTGGTGCGAGAAGCCGTTGTGGTCCTGCCGCCAGACGTGGCTGGAGAGCAGGTAGTTCAGCGAGGCGACCGGCAGCCGCCACGGGATGTCCCGGGTCACCTTCAACCACTTGGCGTGCTGGTTGACCATCGAGTCGACGATGTGGATGAACGCCTCGTAGCTGGTGAAGATGCCGTGCCGACCGGTGAGCAGGTAACCCTCCAGCCAGCCCTGGCACAGGTGCTCGGAGAGGACCTCCATCACCCGGCCGTCGGGGGAGAGGTGGTCGTCACCGGGGACCGTGCGGGCCATCCAGGCGCGGTCGGTGACCTCGAAGGCCGCCTGGAGCCGGTTGGAGGCGACCTCGTCCGGGCCGAACAGCCGGAACGTCTGCGGGTTGGCGACGATCACGTCGCGGATCCACTTGCCCAGCTCACCGGTGGCCCCGGCGACCGTCGCACCCGGTCGGGGCACCTCGACCGCGTAGTCGCGGAAGTCGGGCAGGGTCAGGTCGCGCAGCACCTGCCCGCCGTTGGTGACCGGGTTGGCGCTCATCCGCCGGTCACCGGTGGGCGGCAGCGCGGCCAGCTCGGCGACCGGTGCGCCGGTGGCGTCGAACAGCTCCTCCGGCCGGTAGCTGCGCAGCCAGCGCTCCAGCTCGGCCCGGTGCGCCGGGTTCGTGCGTACCTGCGACAGCGGAACCTGGTGGGCCCGGTACGTCCCCTCGACCTGCTTGCCGTCGACCTCACTCGGCCCGGTCCAGCCCTTCGGCGTACGCAGCACGATCATCGGCCAGCGCGGACGGGTGACGGTCGCCCCGGAGCGGGCCTGCCGCTGGATCTCCGCGATCTCGTCGAGCGCCCGGTCGAACGTGGCGGCCAGCAGCTCGTGCACGGCGGCGGGCTCGTCACCGGCCACCACGTACGGCTGGTAGCCGTAGCCGCGCATCATGTCGAGCAGGTCGGACTCGGGGATCCGGTCCAGCACGGTCGGGTTGGCGATCTTGTAGCCGTTGAGGTGCAGGATGGGCAGCACCGCGCCGTCGCGGGCCGGGTTGAGGAACGCGTTGGACAGCCAGCTGCCCGACAGTGGGCCGGTCTCGGCCTCGCCGTCACCGATGACGCAGGCGACAAGCAGATCCGGGTTGTCGAAGGCCGCACCGTAGGCGTGGCTCAGCGCGTACCCCAGCTCGCCGCCCTCGTGGATCGAACCCGGCACCTCCGCCGCCACGTGGCTGGGGATGCCGCCGGGGAAGGAGAACTGGCGGAACAGTCGGGCCATGCCGGCCTCGTCGCGGTCGATGCCGTGGTACCGCTCGCTCCAGGTGCCTTCCAGCCAGCTGTTCGCGACCAGGGCCGGACCACCGTGTCCGGGGCCGGTGATGTAGATCGCGGACAGGTCCCGGGCCACGATCACCCGGTTCAGGTGGGCGTAGATCAGGTTCAGGCCGGGGGAGGTGCCCCAGTGGCCGAGCAGCCGGGGCTTGACGTGTTCGGGGGCCAGTGGCTCGCGCAGCAGGGGATTGTCGAGCAGGTAGATCTGGCCGACGGTCAGGTAGTTCGCCGCCCGCCAGTACGCGTCCAGCCGGCGCAGCTCCTCATCGGTCAGGGTGCTCTTCGGATTCAGGGCGGTGTCCATACTGGGTGAGCCTCTCCCTGTTCGGCGGATTTCGCATCCGCAACACGTGGTTTCCTCCTTGAGTCTGGCGACATCGGCAGCCATGAATCAGGGCCATTGGTCCCGCCCGCCCGGGTGTCACGACCCGTCGGCATCCGGTCCGCCGGTCACCCCACGCACCACGATCACCGGTGACGGGGCGTGGTAGAGCACCGCCTGACTGACCGCGCCGAGCATGCCGCGCCACGGCTCGTCGCCGCGTGCGGCAACCACCGTCAGCTGCGCCGACCGGGACTGGTCGACAAGCACCGAGCCGGGATCACCGCGTACGACGTGGCATTCGACTGCCGTCTCGTCGGCGCTCACCCGGGCCACCAGGTCGCCGAGGCGCCCGGTGGCCGCCTCGATGGCGTCGTCGGTGTCGACCACCCATACGGCCATCAGCCGGGCCTGCAGTTCCTTGGCGGCGGCGACGGCCCAGGCCAGCGCGGTCTCCGCGGAGGCCGACCCGTCGACGCCCACGAGCACCGGCCCCTGCGGCGGTGGTTCCCGCCGGACGACCAGCACCGGGCAGTCGGCCCGGGCGGCCACCTGGACCGCGGGGCTGTCCGCCGGGATGCACCGGTCGCAGTGGGCCATCCCGCCGTCGCCGACGGCCACCAGGAAGGCCGACTCGGACTTGCGTACCAGGTTCGCCACCGCCGAACCCTCGACGATCTCGGTGGTGATCGGGACCTTCGGCTGACTGAGCCGGACCGCCTCGCTGGCCTCGGCGATCAGCCGCTCGGCGTCGGCCCGCGAACCGGAGACCGCCGGCGCCGCCATCGCCGCCCAGTTGAAGGCGTGCAGCAGGTGTACGCCGCAGCCGTGCCCGGCGGCCACCCGCGCGGCCACCCGGGCCACCGGCAGGGCGTCGTCCGGACCGATGCCGGCCAACACCGGCGCGTCGCTGGCGCGGTTGTGGGCCAACACCGGCGCGTCGTTGGCTGAGGCCATCCGACCTCACCCCCTGTCCCGCCTGACCTGCGTACGAGGCTAGTCGTGGCGGTGCTGCTCAGGGGCGCGATCGGAAGACTGGGTGTCAACATTGGTTGACGACCGAGCGTTGTCAATGTAAGTTGACAGCATGAGTCAGGCTACCGAACTCGCCGCCGCGGCCGGCAGCACCGATCCCCGGGTCGGCCTGCGCGCGGTCCGCGCACTGCGTCGGCTGCTCGAACGACTGGAGGTGGTCCAGGTGGACAACGCCCGACGGCAGGGCTGGTCCTGGCAGGAGATCGCCGACGCGCTCGAGGTCAGCCGGCAGGCGGTCCACAAGAAGCACGCCGGGCGTCCGGCGGTCGAATCCTCCTGGGAGGCGTGATGTTCGAACGGTTCACCGACCGGGCCCGCACCCTGGTGCGCCAGGCCCGTGACGAGGCCCGGGCCGAGGGGCAACGACCCGTCGGCACCGAGCACCTGCTGCTCGCCCTGCTCGCCGACGGCGACAGCCTCGCCGTCCGGGTGCTGCGCGACGCCGGCGTCACCGCCGACGACCTGCGCGCGCGCATCCGCCGACACACCGAGACCGGCAGCACCGGGCTGGCCGAGGCCGACGCCGCCGCGCTGCGCGAGATCGGCATCGACCTGGCCGCCATCGTGGCCCGGATCGAGGAGTCCTTCGGCCCCGACGCGCTGCGCGAAGCCGTACCGCCGCCACGACGCCGGTGGGGCCGCCGCCACCGGCCGGGCGGCCCGTTCTCGCACCGGGCGAAAAAGGTGCTGGAGTTGTCGTTGCGCGAGGCGATCCGGCTGCGTCACCGGCACATCGGCACCGAACACATCCTGCTCGGCCTGCTGCGCGAGGGCAGTGGGCTGGGTGCGCTGGTCCTCGCCGAGGCCGGCGTCGACCTGGCCGACACCCGTCGCCGGGTGGAGGCCGCCCTGCGTACCGCCGCCTGAGTTCCTCGGCGCGATCCAAACGTGTCGGCCGGGTGAACCTGCCCACTCGCCGCCAGGTCGCCGAAGCCCGCACCATGGCGCACACTGACGCCGTGGAAGCTGGACGGCAGACGCGGTCGCTGCGCAGCGCGGTGGTGGTCAACCCGGTCAAGGTGGACGACCTCGACGCGCTGCGCCACACCGTGGAGGACACCCTCGCCACCGCCGGCTGGCCGGCACCCCTGTGGTACGAGACCACCATCGACGACCCCGGCCGGGGTCAGACCGCGCAGGCCGTCGCCGCCGGTGTCGACGTCGTCTTCGCCTGCGGCGGAGACGGCACCGTACGGGCCTGTGTCAGCGCGCTGGTCGGCACCGAGGTGGCGCTCGCCGTGCTGCCGCAGGGCACCGGCAACCTGCTCGCCGCCAACCTGGGACTCTCCACCGACCTGGCCGCCGGGCTGGCGGTCGCCGTGGAACGCGGTCGGCGGCTGCTCGACGTCGGCGAGGTGGACGGGCAGCACTTCGCGGTGATGGCGGGCATGGGCTTCGACGCGCAGATGCTCGCCGCCACCAGCGAGACCACCAAACGACGGATCGGCTGGCCGGCGTACGTGGTGGGAGCGGCGCGACACCTGCGGGACCGGCCGATGCGGGTGTCGATCCGGCTGGACGACCAGCCGCCGCTGACCCGTCGGGCCCGTTCGGTGCTGGTCGCCAACGTCGGCCGGCTCCAGGGTGGGGTCACCCTGCTCACCGAGGCCACGCCCGACGACGGCTACTTCGACATCGCCGTGCTCAGCCCGCGTACGCTGCGGCACTGGCTCGCCCTCGGCTGGGGGGTGCTGCGCCGCCGCGACCGGGTGCCCCGGATGGAGGAGTTCCGGGCCCGGCGGGTCGAGATCACCAGCAACCGGGCTCAACCCCGCGAACTCGACGGTGACCTGATCGAGCCGGGGACCACCCTGCAGGCGCAGATCCACCGCCGCGCGTTGTGGCTCTGCGTACCCCGGCCCGAGCAGGCCCCCGACCTCACCGACGACGCCGAAGCCGCTGCCGAACGGGGTGAACGGCTCGTCGAGAGAAGTCACACCGGTGAGCGCGAGGAGTGAGCTTGCGAGCCCCGCAGTCGCGAACGAAAGGCGGCTGCGGTGAGCGCGAGGAGTGAGCTTGCGAGCCCCGCAGTCGCGAACGAAAGGCGACTCCGGTGAGTAGTACCAAGTTGGTGCCGGAGACCCGGCTGATGTCCGACGAGCAGCTCTGCGCCGACCACGCCTGGCAGACGCTGCGCCGGGAGGGCGGCTGGCACCTGCTGCGGGACGCCTTCACCCGGTTCCGCTACGGCGACGGGTTCAGCCACTCCCGGGCCTTCGCGTTCCAGCTCTGCCTGGCCGTGGTGCCGTTCCTGATCGCGTTGACCGGGCTGATCGCGGAGCTGGGTGCGGCCGAGGGCGGCGAGGTGGTCGCCGACACCGTCCTGGCGTTGACGCCGGGTGCCAGTGAGCAGGTGGTCGCCGAACTGCTCGGTGACGGCGAGGGGGCCGGTGCCGAACGGGCCGAGGACATCGGCGAGGTGGCCCTGACCCTGGGTCTGATGACCGGGCTGGTGGCGTTGACCAGCACCATGGCGCAGATCGAACGCGGCGCCAACCGGATCTACGGCGTGGAACGGGACCGGCCGGCGCTGCGCAAGTACGTGCGGGCCGCCGTGCTCGCCGTGACCGCCGGTCTGCCGGCGCTGGCCGGCTTCCTGATCCTGGTCGGCGGTGGGCCGATGGGTGACTCGGTGCAGCGGCACTACGCCTGGGGCGACGTGGCCGCCACCGGCTGGGACATCATCCGCTGGCCGCTGAGCCTCGGGCTGACCGTGCTCGCCGTCGCGGTGTTGTTCCGGCACGCGCCCCGACGCCACCAACCCGGCCTGTCCTGGCTGTTCTTCGGCGCCGGCATCGCCACCGTGCTGTGGTGGCTGGCCAGCCTGCTGCTCGCCGGGTACGTCCGGTTCAGTGCGGACTTCGGGCAGACCTACGGTGCGCTCACCGGGATCATGGCGCTGCTGCTCTGGGCCAACCTCACCGGCATGGCGCTGTTCGGTGGTCTCGCTTTCGCGGCCCAGTTGGAGGCGGTACGTATCGGCGTACCGGAACCCGCCCAGCCGGACCTGTGGCAGCCCGAGGCACAACGCGACGACCTGCTCGACACCGGCGAGATGACTGCCCTGTAGCCCGAACGGGCCGACCCGCCGACGCGACGGGTGTACGCGACACATCGACCGGGTACAGCGGCACGCCAGAGGCGAAGGAGGCTGCCGTGGGCGCGGTCAAGGACGTACTGCGTCGACCCCTGGGACACTTCACCGAACGTACGCTCGCCGGCCTGGCGCTCGTACTCGGTGCCGGGGTCGGTTTCGGGTTGGTGCTGGTGCTGGTCCGCGTGCAGTGGTCGCCGCTGTACGACATCGACCACGGTGTGGCGCAGTGGCTCAACGATCGGGTCTCGCCGATCGGCCCGCTGGTCACGGTGCTCAACGCGATCACCGACCTGGGTGGTCGAGCGGTCATCGTCTGGCTGGTCACCGTCGCCGTGGTGGGGTTGCTGATCCGGCGGCAGGGCCGGCTCGCCGTCTTCGTGATCGTCACCGGTGCCGGTGCGCTGATTCTCGACCCGGCCCTGAAGACCCTGGTGGACCGGTTGCGGCCCGAGGTGACCACGCCGATCGGCTCGTACGCCGGTCAGAGCTTTCCCAGCGGCCACGCGCTCGGGTCGATGGTGGCCTACGGTGCGTTGCTGCTGGTCTTCCTGCCGGCGATGGCGCCGCGCTGGCGGAAGCCGGCGATGGTCGCGGTCGGTGTGATGGTCTTCCTGATCGGCTTCACCCGGGTCGCGCTCGGCGTGCACTTCCTCTCCGACGTGATCGGCGCCTGGCTGCTCGGCGCGGCCTGGCTCGGCGTCACCGCGTACGCCTTCCGGCTGTGGCGGTTGGAGCGGGGACGCCCGGCCGCACCGCTGACCGAGGGGCTGGAACCGGAGGCGGCACACGAGGTGGCGCCCGCGCCGGACGAGGAGAAGCTGCTGCCGCACGCCCGCGCCGGCATCGCCGAGATCATCGTCGGTTGGGTGCTGGTCTTCGGCGCGCTGTACGCCTTCGGCACGTTCGTCAGCTACCACGCCAAGGGCACCTTCCTCGCCACCTGGGACGAGGTGGTGCCGACCTGGTTCGCTGCGCGGCAGACCCCGGCGCTGAACGACCTGAGCTGGTGGTGGAGCAAGTTCGGGGACACCCACGCCATCCTGCTCGTCTCGATGATCTTCTGCCCGCTGGTGCTGGCCATCTGGCGGCGCTGGCGACCGGTGCTGTTCGTGGCACTGACCATGTTCGGCGAGCTGACCCTCTTCCTCGCCTCCGCCGCCGCGGTGGACCGCCCGCGTCCACCGGTGGAGAACCTGGACGGGCCGATGCCGACCTCGTCCTTCCCGTCCGGCCACATAGCGGCCACCCTGTGCCTGTGGGTCGCCATCGCGGTCATCGTCTTCCCGCGTACCGACCGGTGGTGGCGGTGGCTGTTCGTGGTGTCGGCGGTGGTGATGCCGGTCGGCGTGGCGGTCTCCCGGATGTACCGGGGCATGCACCACCCGACCGACTTCATGGGCGCCATCATGCTCACCGGCCTGTGGATCGGGCTGCTCTACTGGGTGCTGCGGCCCAACGAGGACGTCCACGAAGGCAACCAGCCGACCATCGAGTCGGAGGACGTCGACACCCTCGACGACGAGTTGGCCAAGGCCGGTCGGGCGGACTGAGCCGCCGTGCTGCGGGTGCTCACCTGGAACGTCCGCAACGGCGGCCGGGACTCCGGTGGCCCGGATCGACGCGACGCGCTGCTGCGGGTGATCGCGCAGGCCCGCCCCGACGTGCTCGCCCTGCAGGAGCTGCGGGGGCTGGACGTGACCGCCTTCGCGGCTCGGCTGGGTCTGCGGCCCCACGTGGCGGGCAGCTGGTTCGGGCAGCCGGTCGCGGTGCTGGTCCGGCCCACCTGGCCGGTGCTGGCCGCCGCGCCGGTCCGCCGCCCGTTCCACCATGGCGCCCAACGGGTGACGATCGGCACCGACGCCGGCCCGTTGACCGTGCTGAGCACCCACTTCTACCCGTACTCCGGTCGACGCCGCCTGATCGAAGCCGGCTGGGCGGCCGCCGCGCTGCGCCGGGCCCGCGACGGCCTGGCGCTGCTCGCCGGTGACCTGAACACCCTCGACCCGTACGCCGAACACACCGAACAGATCGCCCGGCTGCCCGAGACGTACCGTCGCCGTCACCTGCGCCGCGACGGTCGTACCCCGGACACCCGGGCGGTGGCCCGACTGCTCGCCACCGGCCTGGTCGACCTGGGCGCGACCGCCGGTCCCACCGTGCCCACCGGCTACGCCGGCGCCGAGTTCTCCGACATGCGCCTGGACTACCTCCTCGCCACCCCCGCCCTGGCCACCCGCCTGCTGACGGTCGAAGTCCTCCGCACCCCCCACACCCACCAAGCCTCCGACCACCACCCCCTCCAAACCACCCTCTCCCTAACCCCACCTGACCCCACCCCCACCTGACCCCACCCCGCGCCCCCTGCCCTTGTTGATCAAGAGGTTTTGGTCTCCTGACCGACCTGTCGCGACCAAAACCTCTTGATCAACCTGGGCTTGTGAGGGGTCGGTGGGGGTGGTGGGTGGGGGTTAGGGTGGCCGGCTGTGATGGATTCATCGTCGCCGGTGCGGCGTAGCGACAACGGCGACAGTGGCCCGTCGGTGGTGGGGGTCCTCGCGCGCGGCGTGGTGCTGGTGGTGGTGCTGCCGTTTCGGCTGGCCTGGGAGGTGCTGGCGGCCGTCGGCAGAGGACTGTACCGCTGGGTACTGGCTCCGACGGGCCGGTTCCTGGACCGGTGGCTGCTGCGTCCACTCGGGTGGTTGCTGCAGCATCTGATCTGGATTCCGCTGCTCTGGCTGGGCCGCGCCGCGGTGTGGCTGTGGCAGACCCTGGTCTGGTTGCCGCTGACCTGGCTGTGGCAGGGCCTGGTCTGGTTGTGGCACCACGTCCTGTGGCCGCCGCTGCGCTGGTGCGGGCTTGGGTTGGCCTGGCTGTTCCACACCCTGGTGTGGGTGCCGTTGTACTACCTGGTCTGGGTGCCGGTGACCTGGCTGGTACGGGTGCTCACCCCGGTCTTGCAGCAGGTGGGCCGGTGGCTGGTGGTCCTGGGCGAGCACCTGGGCGCGGCGCTGTCCTGGGCCTGGTGGGCGTCCGGCCGGATCCTGTGGTGGTGCTGGGCGCTGACCCTGCGTCCACTCTGGCTGGCCACCCGCTGGCTGTGGCGGAACATGGTGGTGCCGGTGGGCCGGGCGATCCGCGCCGTCTGGCGATTCACCGTCGTAGCGCCGGCCCGCTGGCTGCGGACCAGCGTCCTGGAGCCGGTCGGGCGGGAGATCCGCGAGACGCTGTACGCCCTCGGCCTGCTCCGCTGAGCGACGGTCAGAGGACCAGGTTGAGCAGGACGGTCAGCACGATCGAGGCGACGATCGAAACGAGGATCATCAGGAGGCAGCCGAGGCCGCCACCGGCGGGTCGGATCTCCGTGTTGCCGATACGCATGGGGTTCACCTGTTCGTCAGCGTGTCGAGTCGGTCGAGGACGCGGTCGTCGAGCAGAGCCCGGACGGCGTCGGCGACCTGGCGGGGGGCGGTGCTGGCGACGTTGTGTGCCGCGCCCGGCACCGAGACGGTACGGACCTGGGGCACCAGGGCAGCTGCCCGGTCCCGCCAGGCCGGCGGTGCGATCGGATCCCGGGCACCGGTCAGCAGCAGGGTGGGGACGGTGAGTCGGGTCAGGTCGTCCTCGATCCGGTTGCGGACCGAGTGCGAGAGGGTGGCCCACACCCGCCATGGGCGGGCATCGGCGATGTCACGTACCAGGACCGGGGCCTGCCACAGCGACTCCCGGGGCAGGTCGAGCAGCAGGCGGCGGAGCTGGCCGGTCCGGGACCGGGCCCGCGGATCGCTTGTCGGTCCGGCGAGCACCAGGGCGCGTACCGCGTGCCGATGGCGTACGGCGAGGGCGGCGGCGACCTCCGCGCCGAACGAGTGCCCGAACACGCACACCGGTGGCAGCCGGTACGCGGCCAGCAGCGCGGCCAGGTGGTCGGCGTGCCGAGGTACGTCGTACGCCTCGGCGGGGTGGGCGCTGAGCCCGAAGCCGGGCAGGTCCGGCGCGTACACCGGGTGGTGGTCGGCCAGCGCCACGGCCAGCGGGGTCAGGTAGCGGTGCGACACCGCCAACCCGTGCACCAGCAGGACCGGCGTGCCGGGCGGTGCGTCGACGCTGCGCCGGACGTGGGTACGGAGCCCGTCGACGTGTCGCCACTGACTGGTCAGCCCGGCCGCGTCGGCCGGTGCGGCGAGCGCGAGGCGCAGCAGGGCTCGGCTCGCCGTGCCCCGACCCGCTGACCCGGTGCTCACAGGTCGCGCAGGCGGGGCAGCAGCTGCTCCTGCGCCCAGTCGAGGAACATCGGCTGACTGTCGCCGCCGACCTGGACCAGCGCCACGTGCGTGAACCCGGCGTCGACGAACTTCTTGAACGCCTCGACGTGCTTGTCCACGTCCGGCCCGCAGGAGATGCCGGCCGCCACGTCCTCCTCGCGGACGCTGCGGGTGGCCGCCTCGAAGGCGTCGTTGTCGGGCAGGTCGGTGTTGACCTTCCAGCCCAGCCCGAACCAGCGGAACTGGTCGTGGGCGATCTTGCGGCACTCCGCCTCGTCCGGGCCGTAGCAGATGGCCACCTGCCCGTAGCGGGGCCGTCCGGCACCTCCGGCCTGCTCGTACACCTCGACCAGGCGCGCCTCGGGGTCGGTGGCGACCATGGCGTCGCCGTACTCGGCGGCGAGGGTGGCCGACTGCCGGCCGGAGGCGGCCACCGCCATCGGCACCGGAGCGTCGGGCCGGTCCCAGATGTACGCGTCCGGCACGTCGTAGTGGTTGCCGGAGAAGGTCAACGTCTCGCCGTTGAGCAACGGCCGGATGATCTGCAACGCCTCCTCGAACATCTCGTGCCGCTGCTGCACGTGCGGCCAGGCGCCGACGATGTGCTCGTTGAGGTTTTCCCCGGCGCCCAGACCGAGGGTGAACCGCCCGTCGGAGAGCACCCCGATGGTGGCGGCCTTCTGCGCCACGACAGCCGGGTGGTAGCGGCGGATCGGGCAGGTCACGAAGGACATCAGTTCCGCGCGGGAGGTGGCGTGCGCGACCGCGCCGAGCACCGACCAGGCGTACGGGGAGTGGCCCTGTGACTCCAACCAGGGGTAGTAGTGGTCGGAGGTGATGATGTGGTCGAAACCGGCCGCCTCGGCCCGTACCGCGTAGTCGACCAGTTCCTTCGGGCCTGCCTGTTCACACATCAGGGTGTAGCCGATGTTGACCATGGTGTCTCCTTCCGGGCCGGGTGGCCCGTTCCGGATACCCCGGTCCACACGTGTCAACCCTCGCCGATGCTTGACGCCCACCCGCCCCCTGCCTACCGTTGACCTGAACCGGTTCAGGTGCTGACCTGCCGCGTGCCCTGTGGTGGGGATGGCCGCCCCCGTGACAGCTCGGTCCTGTACGCAGTCACGGGGGCGGCGCGGTTCGCTAGGCGTACTGAACCGGTTGCTTTCCACCGATCCATCGGCCTACGCTGATGTCTGCCTCGCCGGGCCTTGCTTCCGCGGCTGTCGGGCTGCAGCCGCCACCCGTCACTCATCACCCCCTGGGCACGGGGGAGAAACCTCATGCGAGGAAGACCATGAGAAAGCTATTCGCGGGCGTCGGCGCCATCCTGTTGGCGACCGTCGCCGCAGTGTTCGCCTTCGGCCCGTCGGCGCAGGCGGCCTCCGGCTTCACGGTCAGCGGCGGCAAACTCTACGACGCCAACGGCAACGAGTTCATCATGCGCGGGGTCAACCACGCGCACACCTGGTACACCCACCAGACCAGTTCCTTCGCCAACATCAAGGCGCTCGGCGCGAACACCGTACGAGTCGTGCTCTCCAGCGGCGACCGGTGGACCCGCAACAGCGCCGACGACGTGAGCACCGTGATCGGGCTGTGCAAGGAAAACCGGCTGATCTGCGTGCTGGAGGTGCACGACACCACCGGGTACGGCGAGCAGAGCGGCGCGGTCAGCCTCGATCGCGCGGTCGACTACTGGCTCAGCATCGCCAGCGCGCTCAACGGCCAGGAACGGTTCGTCATCGTCAACATCGGCAACGAGCCGTACGGCAACCAGAACTACTCGTCCTGGGCCACCGACACGAGCAACGCGATCCGACGGCTGCGCAACGCGGGCCTGACCCACACCATCATGGTGGACGGCCCGAACTGGGGTCAGGACTGGTCGTTCACCATGCGCGACAACGCGCCGGCGGTGTTCGACGCCGACCCGGCCCGCAACATCGTCTTCTCCATCCACATGTACGGCGTCTTCGACACCGCCGCCGAGATCAGCGACTACCTGGGGCGGTTCCGCAGTCGACAGCTGCCGATCGTGGTCGGCGAATTCGGCCACTACCACTCCGACGGCGACCCCGACGAGGACGCCATCCTGTCGTACACCCAGGCCAACGGGATCGGTTGGCTGGGCTGGTCGTGGAGCGGCAACGGTGGTGGCGTCGAATACCTCGACATGGCCACGAACTTCAACCCGAACCAGCTGACCAGCTGGGGACAGCGGTTGTTCAACGGCACCAACGGCATCCGGCAGACCTCGCGGCAGGCAAGCGTCTACGACTCGCTCCCGCCGCCGACCTCGCCCCCGCCCACGACCACTCCGCCGCCGCCCACCTCGCCCCCGCCGACCACGCCGCCGCCGTCGCCGGGCTCCGGCTGCACCGCCACGTACGCGATCACCAACCAGTGGCAGGGCGGCTTCCAGGGCGACGTACGGGTGACCGCCGGTACCAGCGCCATCAACGGCTGGACGGTGCGGTGGACGTACGCCAACGGCCAGTCGGTGACCCAGTCGTGGAACGCCACGGTCAGCACCAGTGGCTCGACGGTGACCGCCCGTAACGTCGACTACAACGGCCGGCTCGGTGCCGGTGCCAGCACCAGCTTCGGCTTCATCGGAGGCTGGGCCGGTACCAACTCCGTACCCACGGTGACCTGCACCGCGAGCTGACGCCCCTGGTGGCCGGGTCCACCCGGACCCGGCCACCGGAGGGGTTGCTCTCCGAGACCGCACCACAACAGGCCGACTGCCACAGCCGGTGGGGCTATAACGACATGATGGGTACAACTCCGACCCTCGTCGTCGTCAGCGGACCGCCTGGGGCCGGTAAGACGACACTGGCTCACCTGCTCGCCCAGCGCATCGGCTGCCCCGCGATCTGCCGGGACGAGATCAAGGAAGGCATGGTCCACGCCACCGGCGATGTCACGGCGGCACCGGTCGACGAGCTGAGCCTGCGGACCCTGCCCACCTTCTTCACGGTGCTTGAGGTGCTGCTGACCGCGGGTGTCACCACGGTCGCCGAGGCAGCCTTCCAGGACCGTCTCTGGCGCCCTCACCTGCAGCCGTTGATGCGGATCGCCGACGTCCGGGTGGTGCACTGCCGGGTCGCCGCGCAGACCGCCTTCGACCGTGTCCGGCGACGCCAGGACGAGAATCCGATCCGACGCGCCCACGCCGACGCGTCCCTCGGCCACGACCAGGCGACCCATGCCGTCGGCCACCACGGCTTCCAGCCCGTCCGGCTCGACATACCCCAGATCGAGGTGGAAACCGGCGACGGCTACCGTCCCGGGCTCGATGAGATCGTCGCCTTCGTCGACGCCGGACGCTGAATACCGACCGCTTTTGCTGTGGGTCGTGTCGGTTTTCAGCGACCTCACAGCGGCAGTCGATAGGGTGCCAGCGTCAGCGTCCGCTCCTCAAGGGAGACCGGGCACCAGACCCCAGCGGGAGTACCGATGGTCTTCAAGAAGATGTTGAGCGCGCTCGGGGTGGGCGGTCCCAGTGTGGACACCGTCCTGGCCAATCCGCATACCCGGCCAGGGCAGACCCTCGACGGCCAGGTCAACCTGATCGGCGGAGACGCCCCGGCGAACATCGAGCACCTCGCCGTCGGGCTGGTCACCCGGGTCGAGATCGAGAGCGGCGACAGCGAGTACGCCGGGGTCATGGAGTTCCACCGGCACCCGATCAGCGGCGCGTTCCAGCTCGCCCCCAAGCAGCAGCTCTCCATCCCGTTCCAGCTGGTGGTGCCCTGGGAAACCCCCATCACCGACGTGTACGGCCAGCGTCTGCGCGGCATGACGATGGGGCTGCGCACCGAGCTGTCCATCGCGCGTGCGGTCGACAAGGGCGACCTCGACCAGGTCAGCGTGCACCCGCTGCCGGTGCACGAGCGCATCCTGGAGGCGTTCCTCCAGCTCGGCTTCCGGTTCAAGGCGGCCGACCTGGAGCGTGGACGCATCCACGGCGTACAGCAGACGCTGCCGTTCTACCAGGAGATCGAGTTCTTCGCCGCGCCGCAGTACGCGCAGACCATCAACGAGCTGGAGCTGACCTTCGTCACCAACCCGCACGGCGTGGACGTGGTGTTGGAGTGCGACAAGCGCGGCGGCTTCCTCAATCCGGGTCACGACGTCTTCGGCCGGTACCAGGTCTCGCACGCCGAGGCCGACCGTCCGGACTGGGTGCAGGTCGTCGACGGCTGGCTGGGTGAGACGGTCGGACGGTACGGCAGCATGCGCGGCCAGCACTTCGCTGCGCCCGGGTACGGCGCGCCGCAGGGTTACGGCGGCGCGCCCGGCTACCCGCCGCAGGCCGTCCCGCCGGGCTACCCGCCGCAGGGTGTGCCACCGCAGGGGTACCCGCCGCAGGGCTACCCGGCGCCGCACGCCGCCCAGGGCTACCCGCAGCAGGGGTACGGCGCGCCGCAGGGTTACGGTGCTCCGCCCGGATACGGCCCGCCCAACAAGTACGGCCACCCGCAGCAGCAGCAGCACCACCGCAGCGGCCCCGGCATGGGCGGGATCGTCGCGGGCGCGGCGCTCGGCGCCATGGGCGGCATGGTCGCCGGTCACATGATCGGCAACGCCCTGGAAGGTGGCGAGGAGCAGATCGCCGAGGCCGCCGGTGACTTCGGTGGCGAGGACTTCGGCGGCGACTTCGGCGGCTTCGAGGAGTTCTAGAGCCGGAACCGGCGTCCTTCGGGGCGACCCGTGGCCGACGCCCTCGGGACAGCCGAGGGCCGGTGCTCTCAAGCAGCCGAGGGTCGGTGCTCTCGGGGCAGCCTGAGGCGGCGGTCGGACCAGAACAGACGGTGGCCCTCCGGGAACGGATCCCGGAGGGCCACCGTGCGTCATGCGCGCGGGTCAACGCCCCCGTCGACGCTCCTCGGCCGAACGCTTGGGGCTGCCGGCCTTGGCCAGGCCACGGCTACCCAGGTAACCCAGGGTCAGCAGGGTGATGAAGAACCACGCCTGGCCCGGGTTGTTCAGGTTCAGACCGTTCGTGGTCGTGCCTCGCCAGAACGCTGCGATCACGACAGCAGCCACGGCCGCCGCGTAGATCCAGAATTCCGTCGTCAGGAACGACTGCTTGGTCTCCGTACCGGGTGCCTGCGCCGGCTCCCGATGGCCGTCGTACGCCGGCATCTGCCGGGTGGGCATGTCCTGCATGGCCTGACGATGCTGTACGTCCTGCGCGGGACGGTTCATCGGCCTGGTGGATGCAGCCTGCGTGCTCATCTGTCCTCCTCAGGATGCGATGAGTCCTGCGATCCCTCGCCCCGCTACCGCGTGTCGGCCACGGCACGGTTCGCGTACTGGCGGGGGCACGACGGGTCTACCCGGTGCCCCGACAGCAGTAACCCCGGATCCGCCGGCCAGACCCGTCCCGCGTCCACCTATAACCCACACCGCGCCGGCTCCGCCGAATGTCCGTTCCCACCTCGCGTCCCCTGTCCCCACCGTCCGATTCACCCCCGCCCAGCGCACCCTCCGCCCGCCCGACGACGCGCCTCTCCCTGTCCGCGCAGCGTGCCCGTGTCCGCCCGACGACGTGCCTCTTCCCGAGTGGCCCCGATGTGGGATCGAGTGGCTTCGTCTCCGCCTGGACACCACAAGATCCCAGATCGAGTGCCTTCGCCGCCGCCGGGAAGCCACTCAAGCTCAGAGCGGGGGGCCTCGCCGCCGCCCATAGCCACTCAATCCCGGATCATGTGGCTTCGTCGTCACGGGACACGGCTCAATCCCGGATTGAGTGGCTTCCTCGCTGCCGGGACACCACTCAATCCCGGATCGAGCGCGATCACCTGCCCAAGGATGGGCGGGACGCTGGCTGGTCAGCGGGTCCGGGTTTGTTCGGGCGGTCACCGGGCACGCTTCAGGGATCGACACGTGAGCGAGGTGATGGATCATGCGTGAGGACGACCTGCGACAGGACGCTGCCCGTCGGGCCGAGGAGCGGCTCACCGCCGGCGTGTACGGCGAGGGTGCCCTGGACGAGGTGACGGTGCCGCCTACCGATGTGAACAGTGCCATCCAGCGCGACGACCCGGACGATCCGGCGAAGGTGCCGATCGACCCCAACGTGCTGCGTGACGGCGGTCCCACCCGCGGACAGGGCGCGATCACCACCACCGGAGGTACGGCCGGTCCGGCGAGCGTACGTCGGGTGGCCCGCCAGCCGGAGCGTCACCGAGGCAAGGTGGCCCCGACCACCACGGGTGACGCCACCACCGGCGGCCTGAGCACCCCACGTGGCGGCTCCACCAGCGACCAGTCCACCCCCGCCACCCACATCGGCAACTTCGACTGACCCACCCACCCACCCACCCACCGACCCACCCTGCACGACAGCGTTGATCATGAGGTTGGCGGCGCCATGGAGATCGACCACTGCCGCCAACCTCATGATCAACCGAGGTGGGGGTGGGTGGTGGGTTAGGGGGTGGGGGTGAGGGTGGTTAGGTGTTGGGTGGCTCGGGTTAGGGCTACGTAGAGGTCGCTGCGGCCTCGGGGGGATTCGGCGACGATCTGGTCGGGGTCGACCACGATGACCGAGTCGAATTCGAGGCCCTTGGCTTCGGCGACGGTCAGGATGACCACCCGGCTCTCCAGGTCGGGTTGTTCGCCGACGGTGGCCTCGGGGAGTGCCGTGGTCACCGTCGCGCCGAGGTCGTCGACACGGGCGGCCGGCACGATCACGCCGAGGCGTCCGTCGGTGAGTGCGGCGGTCTCCGCCGTAACGATCTCGACCAACTCCGCCCCCAGCCGGTCGGCCGGGGCGCGGCGAGCGACAGGCGTACGGCCGCTGGAGCGTACGGCGCGGGGTGGTTGCAGGGTCGGGTCGATCTCGGCCAGCACCTCCGCCGCGACCGCCATGATCTCGGCGGGCGTGCGGTAGCTGACGGTCAACTCCGTCAGCCGCCACCGGTCGGCCACATAGGGCGCCAACGCCTGCGCCCACGACGGGGTGCCGGCCAACGCGCCGGTCTGCGCCACGTCACCGACGATTGTCATCGACCGGCTCGGGCAGCGGCGCATCAGCAGCCGCCAGGCCATCGGGCTCAGCTCCTGCGCCTCGTCGATGATTACATGGCCGAACGCCCAGGACCGGTCGGCCGCCGCCCGCTGCGCGGTGGTCAACCGGTCGGCCTCCTCCTGACGTTCGAGCAGCTGGTCGGCGTCGAGCAGGTCGGTCACGCCGAGGATCTCGCCGCCGTCGGCCTCGTCCTCCACGTCGATCGACCGCGAGCCCCGGGCGATCTCCAGCACACCCTCGGCGTACTCGCGTTGCAGGGCGCGCAGGCGTTCCCGGCGGGCGGCGGCGGCCCGGTCGTCCTCGCCGAGCAGCTCTGCCGCCTCGTCCAGCAGCGGCACGTCGGCCGGGGTCCAGCCGCCCGGTTCGCGGTGCAGCGCGGCCCGCTCGTCGGCGGTGAGCATCGGCGCGGCGGTGGCGATCCGGTCGGGGTCGGCGTACAGGTCGGCGAGCAGGCGTTGCGGGGTGAGCACCGGCCACAGTTCGTCGAGGGTGGCGCGTACCTCGGGCTCTTCGCGCAGTTCCCGGCGGATCTCGGCGAGGTCTGCTTCCTCGAGCAGGTTCGCCCCGCCGAGCGGGTCGGCGCCGATGCGTTCGGCGACCTGGTCGGCCAGCGCGTGGATGATCTCGATGTCGAACACGGCGCGGGCCAGGTTGTGCGGCCGACCGCTGCGGCGGGCCTGGTCGCGGGCCGCCTGCACGGTCGCCGGATCGAGCACGAGGATCTCCCGCTGCGGCAGTTCGATCTCCAGCGGTTCGTCGGGGACCCGCTGCCGGTCGCGTACCGCGTTGGTCAGGACCTCGACCATCACCGGCCGACCCTTCACCGCCGCGGTGGTGGCCGGCTCCGCGCGCCGCGCGTTCACCCCGGGGAACAGATCGGCCTGGGTACGCAGCAGCACACCCGTCTCGGCCAGCGCGGGCAGCACCTGCGAGATGTAGTGCAGGAAGGTGAGGTTCGGGCCGACCAGCAGCACGCCCCGGGTCGACAGCTCCCGCCGGTACGTGTAGAGCAGGTACGCCGCCCGGTGCAGCGCCACCGCCGTCTTGCCGGTGCCGGGGCCACCCTGCACCACCAGCACCCCCGGCAGGTCGGCGCGGATGATGCGGTCCTGCTCGGCCTGGATGGTCTCGACGATGTCGCGCATCCGCCCGGTACGGCCCGCGTTCAACGCGGCCAGCAGCGACGCCTCGCCGGTCAACTCCTCGTGGGCGGTGGGGGAGGCGGTGTTCAGGTCGAGCACCTCGTCGTTGAGGCCGATCACCTTGCGTTGCCGGGTCCGCAGGTGTCGACGCCGCCGGATGCCCTGCGGGTTGGCGGCGGTGGCGAGGTAGAAGGCGCGGGCGGCCGGGGCGCGCCAGTCCATCAGCAGCGGATCGTAGTCACCGTCGGTGTCGAAAATGCCGATCCGGCCGATGTAGTGGCGCGCGCCGTCGTCGGTGTCCAGCCGGCCGAAACACAGACCGTTCTCCACCGCCGAGAACTGCTCGACCTGGTCGGCGTACATCCGTACCGCGCTGTCGCGTTGGGAACGGGCCTGCAATGTGCCACCGGTCACCCGCAGTTCCTCGGTCAGCCGCTGCGACGCCTGCTCCCGCAGGCCGTCCAGGCGCTGGTAGAGCATCGAGACGTACTCCTGCTCGCGGCCGATCTCGTCGTCGGACGGCGAACCGTCGGAGTGCCTTGACAATCCGTCTCCCAATTGGCTAGTCTCCGAGATAGGAACGGCTTTTATCGCCGTTCTTTTTTGTTGCCTGAACGGATAAAGATACCGCGCCGGGCACCCATGAAACCAGTCGGCAGGTGGCCGTCACATCAACGCGTGCGCGGCCACGGCGGTGACCGTCAGCTACGGTCGGTGCAGACCTGCTCCGAGCGGGCCACCACGTCGGTGGACCAGGCGACCGCCACCGTGAAGCAGTAGTCGAGGCTGCGGTTCAACCCGTACACCACGAAGCTGTCGGTGCCGGCGGGCAGATCGGCGAACGGGCTGGGTGGCTGCCCCGCCCGGCCACCGGAGACGATCACCGGTCCCTCACTGCCGGCCGGGTACTCCCAGCTCAACGTCACGCTGTCCCGGTTGTCGCGCAACGCGAGCCCGGTGGGCGGGGCGCCGGGGGAGACGGATGCCTGCGGTGCCGTGGTGACCGGCGCGCTGCCCGGGGCGCCGCTCGTGGCGGGGGCACCCGGGTCGGCGCCGCTGTCGAGCCGGGACATGCCGGCGATGACCGCGGCGGTACCGAGCAGCACCACGGCCACCCCGGCGGCCACGATCGGCACCATCCGGTTGGGCCGGCGTGGGGTCGGGGCGGCGCGGCGTACCGGCACCGGGAGCAGCCGCGACGGCGGCCCGGACTGCGGCGGCTCGTCGACCCGACGCAGTCGGTAGACCCCGGGCGCCTGCGGCGCGGGCCCGGTCAGACCCACCACGCTCGGCGGGACCGAGGTGCTCCGATCGGCGTACGGGTCGACCGGCCCCGTCCGCCCGCTCTCGTCGCCATACGGATCCGGCGCACCATACGCGTCCCGGCCGGTGCTGTACGGGTCCGGCGCGGCATAGGGATCCCGGTCGCTGTACGGATCCGGGTCGCTGTACCGATCCCGGTCGGTGTCCGCGTACGCATCGGCGTACGTGTCCCGGTCGGCGTCCGGGTATCGGTCCCGGTCGGGGTGCTGATCGGTGGCCGGTGGCGTCCACCAGTCGTCCGGTGGCCCGGCCCGGCCTTCGGCGGGCTGGCGTGGGGTGGGGACCGGCGAGGCCGCGCCGGCAGGTGGTGGGCTCCCGTGGTAGCCGTGGCTGGGGTGGTAGCCCTCGACCGGGTGCTGTTCCTCGGCGGAAGGGTGCGCCGTCGCCGGATCCGGCTCCGCCGGCCACCCCGACTCGTCGCTGGGCCAGGCCGGACCGTCAGCGGACCAGGCCGGACCGTCAGCGGGCGAGACGTTGGCGGCCGGGCCGTCGGCAGTCGAGACGGTGGTGGGCGGGGCGGTGGAGGGTGAGGCGGTAGTGGGTGAGGCGGTGGGGGTCTCCGGTGGGTCGACCGGCCACTGTGGTGCCGGTGGGGTGTCGCCCGGCGGTGGGGTACGGGCGGCCGGCACGACCGGGTCCTCGCTGCTGACCGGCGGATTGTCGGCGCAGACGTGATCCGGGTTGGCCGCGGCGCGGGCCAGGGCCGCCACCTGCGCGGTCAGCGGGTCGTCCGGGGCCAGGTACTGGCGGCTGAGTTCGCGAGCGAGGGCGAGGTTGTCGTGTGCCTCGCTGAACTGCCCGCAGTCGCGTTGCATGGAGCCGAGCCGGGCCAGCATCTTGATCCCGCTCGGGTGGCCGTCGCCGTACACCTCGCGGTGCAGTTCCCAGGCGTCCTGGAGGCGGTCGCGGGCGACCTGGCACTGGCCGCGGGCGTACTCCACGGTGGCCAGGTCGGCGTGTGCGGCCAGTACCCGCAGCGATTCGGGGCCGTCGGTGGCGGTGAGCTCGATGATGACTTCCTGGTAGAGCCGGGCGGCCCGGGACCAGCTGCCGACCCGGTGCAGCACCGCGGCGAGGGTCGCGGCGGCGGCGACCGTACGCGGGTCGGAGCGGCCGTGCAGACCGGTGGTGGCGGCGTACGCGAAGGCGGCCCAGCCTCGGGCCGAGTGCGGTTCGCCGAGCGCGACCAGGACGCGGGCATGCAGGCTCGCCGCTTCGGCCAGCTCGGGTGTCGCGTGGGCCGGGCGCGGGTCAGCGCCGGTCAACGCGTCGGCGAGCAGCCGTTGGGCGCCGGCGAGGTCGCCGGCGGAGACCAGGTCGTGAGCCTGATCAGTCAGTTCACCGAAGCCGGAAGGCACGCCCCATCGTGCTCATCCGACGACGTTATGTACAAGTCCCGCGCCGTAGCGGTTCGGTCAGGATCCGGTCATGGCTGGTTCAGGTGATCGGTCAGCGCCTCGCTGATGCGCCGCAGTTGGTCCACCTGAGCTGGGCTGAGTGCGTCGAACAGGTGTCGGCGTACGCCTTCGACGTGGCCGGGCGCGGCGGCGGCCAGGGTGGCGAAACCGTCGTCGGTGAGCCGGGCGATCTGCCCCCGTCGGTCGGTCGGGCAGTCCTCGCGGCGCACCCAGCCGGCCGCTTCGAGCCGGGTCACCGCGTGGGACAGCCGGCTGCGGGAGGAGCCGGTGGCGTCGGCCAGTTCGCTCATCCGCAGCCGACGCTCGGGCGCTTCGGAGAGCCGGACCAGGATCTCGTAGTAGGCGTGCGGCATCCCGGCGTCGCGTTGCAGCTCACGGTCGAGGGTGTCCATCAACGCGCGGGAGGCGGCCAGGAACGCTCGCCAGGTGCGCTGCTCGTCCGGATCAAGCCAGCGGGTCATGACCGCCATCATAGTCAAGGTAGTTGAGCGCTCAACCAAATCGCGCTAATGTCGTGACATGGGAATTCACCGCCTCAACCACGCCGTGCTCTACGTGAGCGATCTTGACCGTAGCGTCGCGTTCTACCGCGACGTGCTGGGCTTCCGACTGGTCCCGATGACCCCGAAGGGCTTCCGCGGCGCCGCCTTCCTCCAGGCGCCCGGCTCCACCAACGACCACGACCTCGGCCTGTTCGCCCTCGGCGCGCAGGCCCGCCCCTCGACCGCCGGCCGCACCACCGTCGGGCTGTACCACCTGGCCTGGGAGGTGGACACCCTCGACGAACTGGCCGAGACCGCCCGCCGGTTGACCGCAGCGGACGCCCTCGTCGGCGCCTCCGACCACGGCACCACCAAGAGCCTCTACGGCCGCGACCCCGACGGGCTGGAGTTCGAGGTGGTCTGGCTGGTGCCGGCCGACCGGCTCGACGACGCCGCGCTCGCCGCCCGCACCCGCATCGGCCGGCTCGACCTGCCCGCCGAGATCGCCCGCTACGGCGGCGCCACCCGCGGCGGCGTCGGCATCTCGGTCCCGGTCTGACCGCGTCGACCCCGTCAGTGGCCCTGACCCGCCGCGGCCGGGGCCGGTGGGGTAGAACGGGAGGGTGGCGGGTCTGTGGGTCTGGGAGCGGTATCTGGGTGGGTGGTTGACCGGGGCGTGCCAGCGGGCCCGGCGAGCCACCCTCGCCATCGTGTACGCCGGTGACGACGCCCGCCCGGCCGAGATCGCGCTGCGGGTGATCGGCGAGCACGGCGACCGGCTAGGCGGCTGCCGGCTCTCCGTGCTGGTGCTGGCCGACGGCACCGAAGACCTGCCGGCCCGCCTCGGTGCCGTCGAGGCCCAACTGCCGCCGCAGGTGGCGGTGCACCTGATGCCGGGCGCGCCCGGTGCTCCCGGTCGACTGTCGGTGGCGCTGCGGGCGGCCGGTGCCGCCGGCGCCCCGGTCCTGTCCTACCTGGGCACCGAGGGGGCGCTGGACCCGGCGACGCTCTCCGCCGCCGCGACCGGCCGGCCCGCCGAGGTGCTGGTGCTCTCCGGCGCGGGCACGTCGCTGCGGCCGGCCCTGGCCGACGCCGGGTTCCCGCTGGTGACCGAGGTGGAGTTGGCCGACCCCGCGGGGCGGATCGGGTTCGGCACCGGCTCGGACCGCAACCTGGAGGCGCTCAAGGAGGCGGTGTGGGCGACCGGGGCGGCGCTGCGTGACCCGGACGGTCTGCCGCTGCGGGCCGACCTGCCGGTGGACGTCGCGCCGCTGGCCGGTGTGCTGCTGGCCGAACTGGTCCGGCACGGCCCGCGTACGGTCACCGAACTGCGCCGGCACACCGTCACCGACACCGCCTACCGGGCGACGGACGCGGTGCGGGCGTTGACCGGACTGCTCGACGCGGGGCAGGTGAGCCGCGATCCGGAGCAGGGCCGCCTCGGTGGCGACGTGCTGGTCACGGCCGTCCGGTCAACTGCCTGACCACCAGGGACACCCCGGTGGCGATCACCCCGATGCTGAACAGCATCTGCACGATGACCAGCCCTCGGGCCAGTTGACCCTGGGCGTGCACGTCGCCGTAGCCGACGGTGGTCAACGTGGTCAGCGCGAAGTAGAGCGCGTCGATCCGGGTCTCCAGGTCGACGAACTGTGCCGGGGCGGCCCGGGCCACCACGAAGTCGGCGAGGGCGAAGGCGAGCAGCCCGGCGACCAGGGCTATCGCCAGGTGCGCCAGCGACCGGGCCTCGCGGGCCGGTCCGGCGACGAGTTGACGACGTACCTGGCTGGTCACCAGCCAGGCCACCGCGCCCACCATCGACAGGGTGAGGCCGAGGCGTACGCCGATCCGCGCGGTGTTGGGGTCGGGCTCCACCGGTATGACGAAGTAGGTCACCAGCAGCAGGGCACAGGCCAGCCCGGCACGCCGAAACTCCTGCGGATGGTCCGGTTTCTGCCTCATTTCTCCATTGTCTGGTTTGGCCTGTCGGGCATCGGGTCGATCGGTCATTTCCCCTGCCGGGACACGGAGTCCCCACAGGAGAGCGGGGCACCGGACCGGTGCCCCGCTCGACCTCGGAACCTCACGCCTGGGACTTGTCCTGTTTCCAGGACAGCGGGCCGGGTAGGTCAACCCTGTGCGCCTTGGCCCGCGAGTTCCAGGACCATCGTCCGAGCTTGATGCTCCAGGACGAGAAGCCGTTCTGGGTGAAGTTCAGGATCAGCGGCCCGAACTTCTTGCGCTTGCGGAACATCAGACCCATTGCGGGCCTCCCTTCGTCGTGTCCCCTGCGCGCTCGAAGATGCCCGTAACGCCCACGCCGCAAACTCCGCTGGTCTCCAGTGGAGGCCGTCGCCTCACCACAACCCGAATATCCCATTTATCAGATGGGTTTTGCCGAGCAGTAGATGCTGCTTGGATCGATGTTGTGGGGAGCTGGCGGCATCTGTCTCACGTTGTGATGGTGCCGGGAGCTCGCTCGATCTCGCGCACCGGAGAGGACCCGTCATGCAACACCCCGCACCTCTGCGCGCCAGCAACACCATCCTGCCGCGCCGCGACACCGACACCGGCGTGACCACCGCCGGGCGGGACCGCGTCGACCAGTTGCGACCGGTGGACCGGGACCTGTTCGACCGGCTGCGGCAGCAGCAGGTCGGCACGGTCACCGTGGTCACCGCGGTGGCCCGGAACAACCGGTCCGCCTGCCTGGGCGGCCTCGGCGCGACACCACGAGCCGGCTTCACCACGACCAGCTTCACCACCGTGTCGCTGGACCCGCCACGGGTGTCGTTCAGCCACGACACCGCCGCGTCCACCGCGCCGGTGCTGGACCGGGCCGAGCACGTCGCCGTACATCTGCTCGCCGCCAACCAGACCGAAGCGGCGACCGTCTTCGCCACCCCCGGCGTCGACCCGTTCGCCGCATACCCCTACTGGGAGGCCGGTCCGTTCGGGCTGCCGCTGCTGACCGGCGTGCTGGGCCGACTGCTCTGCCGGGTGGTGCACCGGATTCCCGTCGGCGACCACACGCTCGTCGTCGCCGAGCCGCTGGCGCTCTCCGTCGGCGTCGACGGAGAACCGCTGCTGCATCAGCCCGGCGGCTACGCCACGGCGACGCCGGCTGTCAGGTGACAGTGGTGCGGATCAGCGAGGCTCCCAGGCATCGGGTTGGGTGGTCAGCCGTCGCACGTGGGCGGGCAACCGCCCACTGAGCACGTCGGCCAGGCTCACCTCGTCGACCACCCGCCGCAGCGAGGCGCGGACCGCCACCCAGAAGCCGGGCAGGTGCTGCGCCACACCCTCGTAGCTGGTCTCCTCGGGACGCAGACCCCGTACGCCGGCCAGTGGCCCCTCCACCGCCCGCAGCACCGCACCGACGGTCACCTCCCGGGGCGGCCGGGCCAGGGCGTAGCCGCCCTCCGCCCCGCGCTGGGCGCGAACGACACCGGCCCGACGCAGGTCGGCCAGCACCGCCTCCAGGAACTTGCGCGGCATGTCCTGCTCCGCGGAGATGGTCTGGGTGGACAGCAGTGCCGGGTACGCGGCCGCCAGGCTCAGCGCCGCCCGTACCGCATAGTCGCCACGCGCGGAGATCTGCACCCTGCCATCATGCCCAATCCGTCCCGCCGGCAGCGCCGCCGGGCCCGGTCGAATTCGTTCGTCACCCCTGGTGACTGTCGGTCCGGGCGTCGACCGGGGTACGCGGACGGACCATCGGACCCGGCCCGCGTTGGTCGCGGGCGGCGCGGAACGAGCCCGGACTGACCCCGACCTCACGGGTGAAGAACCGACCGAAGTTGGTCGGCTCGGTGAAGCCGAGCTGTCGACCGATCTGCGCGATCGGCTCGTCGGTGGCGGCGAGCAGCCGACCGGCCTGGAGCGCCACCCGCTCGTCGAGCACCTGTTTCGCGCTGCGCCCGGTCACCGCCAGGCAGGCCCGGGTGAGCGTACGCACCGAGCAGCCCAGCCGGTCGGCGTAATCCTCGACCCGACGGCTGTGCGAGAACCCGATCTCGACCTCACGCCGGAAGCGGTGGTAGGTGACCTCCTCCGGCCGCGAGGGCCGCCAGTCGGCGTTCGGCAGCATGCTCAACCGCAGCAGCAGCACGCTCAGCT
Source organism: Micromonospora fiedleri (assembly GCF_016774385.1). Classification (NCBI taxonomy): domain Bacteria; kingdom Bacillati; phylum Actinomycetota; class Actinomycetes; order Micromonosporales; family Micromonosporaceae; genus Micromonospora; species Micromonospora fiedleri. Next base: position 8,456 of record NZ_JAETXL010000001.1, on the reverse strand, counting down.
GATGGCGCAGCAGGCTCCGACCGGCCGGAGTGTCCCGGTGCCGGCGGGCGTCCACGGTCAACTGGCTCACCTCGTTGATGACCGCGTCCTCGTCCTCCCCGGCGAGCTGGAACCAGGCCGGCCCGTCGTCGGCGGCGACGTCCAACCCGTGCAGCGCCTCCGGGTGCCAGCGGATGACCGTGGCGTCCAGGTCGGGCAGGGCACAGCGCAGCACCTGGCCGGGCCGTACCCGCAACAGCGTGCCGGGCCGACACGGCAGTGGGCGGAAATCGACCTCGGCGTACCCGTGACCGCTGGTGGCCAGCACGATCAGCTCCCGGTCGAGCAGCATCGGCCGGCGCCACCGTGGGTCGGGCGCGAGGCTGCAGAGCGTGACCGTTTCGATCTCGCCGGTGGGATCGAGCCGGGCGGGGGAGAGGTGACCGGAAGCGACCATCACCAGCGACGTTAGCCCGACAGTCAGCGGTATGCATCTTCTCCGGCCCGCGCGTCCGCGTCTCCGTGCCGGCTTGTCGTGGCCGGACACGACGACTAGGTTCCGATCGATAGCGCCCCGGCCGCGGTGCTGCTCGCGCGGGCACGGGTCGCCGATCCCGGCCGGCAGGCCGGCCTGCGAGAGGATGGGCATGACCGATCTGTTCTCGGTCCACGGCAAGACGGTCCTGGTCACCGGCGGGACGCGGGGGATCGGGCTGATGATCGCCCGAGGCTTCGTCGAGGCCGGCGCACACGTGATCATTTCGTCCCGCAAGGCGGAGGCCTGCGCGGCGGTGGCCGAGGAACTGTCCGCGTACGGCAGGTGCGAGGCGATCCCCGCCGACCTGAGCAGCGACGAGGCCGCGCAGGCGCTCGCCGAGGCGGTACGCGAGCGGGTCGACACCCTCGACGTGCTGGTCAACAACGCCGGCGCGACCTGGGGCGCACCGCTGGAGGAGTACCCGGAGAGCGCGTTCGACAAGCTCTGGGCGATCAACGTCAAGGCCGTCTTCCGGCTGACCACCGCGCTGCTGCCGGCGCTGCGGGCCGCCGCCACCGACGACGACCCGGCCCGCGTGATCAACATCGGCTCGGTCGACGGCCTACGGGTGCCCTCGATGGAGGTGTACGCCTACTCGGCGACCAAGGCGGCGGTGCACATGCTGACCCGCAGCCTGGCCCACCAGTTGGCCGGCGAGCGGATCACCGTCAACGCGATCGCGCCCGGCCCGTTCGAGAGCAGGATGATGGCGTTCGCGCTTGACGACCCGGGGTCGCGGGCCGCCATCGAGTCGCAGGTGCCACTGGGACGAATCGGTCGACCCGAGGACATGGCGGGCACCGCGATATACCTGGCGTCCCGGGCCGGCGCCTACCTGACCGGTGCGGTGATCCCGGTCGACGGAGGCATCACCACGCACGGCTGAGCCGGCGACCGGGCGGGGGGATCCGGGTCGCGTGGCCGATGGCGGGAGGCTGCCCGCGTACCGTCGGACATGCTGGGGCCGCGCGGACCCCGAAGGTCTGCGCGGCCCTGGCTCGGGTCGTGGTCAGCGCCCGGCGAGCAGCCGGTTGACCGCCGTGTCGACGTCCAGGTGCTCGGCCTCGCGACCGCGCGGGACGACGACGTAGGTGCGCCGCAGGAACCGCACCAGCACGCTGCGCGGCACCTCGAACAGGGCGTTGCCGTCCGGCGACGACAGCGCCAGCGCGACGAAGTCGCCGCGCGGAGTGGCCCATGGCCAGACCCGGACGTCGCCGATGCCGGCCGGTTCGTCGAGCCCGGTGACCAACAGCTCGCGGGCGAACGACCAACTCACCGCCTCGCCGCCGGCCGATTCGGCATGGAACAGGACATGGACCGCATACGGGTCAGCAGGGTCGTAGCGCAGGCTGGCACGCACCGGCAAGGCGGTGGCGTCAGGCGCGACTAGCCTTAGCGACGTCTCGACCTCAACGGTCGTCGGTCGGATGACACTCATGGACGTTCTCCCCCCGGCACCGCGTGCGGAACGCGCGTGTCCCGCTTTTCCCATACTCAGCCGCTACTCCTGGCTACGCTCCGCCATACGCTGACTTCACCCAGTGGTGGGAAGGGGGTCGGAAAGGCCACGAGAATGTGAAAATTCATCTAGGATTTCCGGTTCTGCCCAGTGCGTAGATCCCGCCCGGCATCGGGTGGTTCAGTCGTCGACTTACTCCGGTAACGTCCAGTCGGCCGTTACAGTGACGGGCCCGCGCCACACTAGGTGGTGAAATGGCCGCTGAGTGATCCTGAGTGGATCCCACGGCATGGCGGATCCGTCGATCGTCGCGGTCCGCGAGACGAACAGCGGGGGTACGGGGTGCCGAAAAAGCAGGAGGGCCAGCGCGGCCGGTCAACAGCCGAACGCCGACCGACAGGCGGCGACCGCAACCGCCGCAATTCACGCCGCCCTGCCAACGGGCAAGCTCCCGCCCGACGGGGTAACCACCCCCTCATGCAGGATGAGCGAGTGCAGGCGGGCCAGGCCACACGGCGCGAGAGGAGGGGTGTCACCATGCCGGAACGACGTGACCGACCCCGCTGGCGTCGTCGGGTGTCCACCACCCTCGCACTGATCCGATCCAACCCCACCGGCCGGCTCGCCCTGCGGGTCATCATCGGGGTGCTCGGCGCCCTCGTCGTCGCCGTCGGCATCCTGCTCATCCCGCTACCCGGCCCCGGCTGGCTGATCGTGATCGCCGGCCTCGGCATCTGGGCCGTCGAGTTCCACTGGGCCAAACGACTGCTCACCTTCACCCGCCGCCACGTCCACGGCTGGGCCAACTGGGTGAAGCGACAATCACTGGCCGTACGCTTCGTGCTCGGCGCGGTCGGCATCGTCTTCGTCGGCGCGGTGGCCCTGATCTCGATCAAACTCAGCCTCGACATCGACGTGATCGCCCAGGTCCTGCGCTACTTCGCGACGCACTGACCCCGGGTTCGCGATCCGGTCGCACGATCGGGTAGAGTCATCCGCGCTGAGGGCGATTAGCTCAGCGGGAGAGCGCTTCGTTCACACCGAAGAGGTCACTGGTTCGATCCCAGTATCGCCCACGCAGCTCAGGCCACTTCCCGGCTCCGGGAGGTGGCCTTTCTGCTGCCAGTACAGCAGCGAAGTACAGCAGTTCGTCACCGCGTCAGGGACTCACCGAGCCGCTTGAGCGCGTCCCGGGTCGCCTGCGACGACACCTGCGTGTAGATCTCCATCGTTACCGAGAAGCGGGCGTGCCGGAGGATCTGCATGGCGACTCGCGGGTGGACGTCGAGGTCGGCCAGGAGGGTGGCGCAGGTCCGCCGCGCGTCGTGGACGGTGATCGGCTTGACTGCCGCCTTGTCGCATCGGGTCCGCCAGGAGCGCTGGAAGTTGCGCGGCTCGATGGGCGTGCCGTAGCGGGTGGTAAATACGAGGTCGTTCTCGTGCCACGCCTTACCGGCCGTCGCTTGGGCCTCGTCGCGTTGGTGCTTGCGCAGCCGGAGGGCGGTCAGGCAGATGTCCGGCAGGGGCAGGGTGGCGTCGGACGCCTGGGTCTTGGTGTCGCGGTGCAGGAGTTGCCCGCGTACGCGTTGGAGCTGGCGGCCGATGGTCAGCTCTCCGGCGTCGAGGTCGACGTCGGCCCAGGTGAGACCGAGGGCTTCGCCTTTGCGCAGGCCGGTGACGAGGACCAGGGCGTACGCGGCATAGAGCGGATCGGCGTCGGCGCGAGCCGATTCGAGGAAGCGGCGTGCCTCGTCGCTGGACCAGGACTTACCGCGGCGACGGCGGACGGTGGCCAGGGTGACCGGCACGGCTGGATTCCTGGTGATGAGGTCTTCGGCCTGGGCGTGGGTGAGGGCGGCCCGAAGTGCGGCGCGGATGTCGCTGACCGTGCGCGTCGACGGGACCGCCTGGCAGCACCGGCCGACCGCGCAGCAGCGCCGCTTGTCCTTACGGCGGGCGGCGTCCTTGCCCTGGGCGCAGCACTGGCAGGTACGGGCCACCTGGTTCAGCCAGGTCTGCACATCGCGTGCCTGGAGCCGGTCGAGCCGCTTGGCCCCGAGGCCGGGGACGAGGTAGCGACGGACGAACGTCTCGTAGGTGGCGAAGGTCAGCGGCGCCCGGTTCGGCTCGATGATCTCGGTCAGCCAGTAGGCGAGGAAGCTGCCCACAGTCGGCACACTTGTCGCCACCGGTCCCGCCTTGGCCTGCTGGTGCAGTTTGATCCACTTGTCGTGCACGGCGTCCCGGGTCTTGCCATAGACGTACTTGCGGGTCCGCTTGCCGTCCGGCTTGGTGACCCAGACGTACGCGGCGAAGCCGTTGCGGTACGGGAAGATCGAGCCTTCCCCGTTGGCGCGGGCACGGGCACGGGCGGGCATCAGGCGGCCTCCTGCCGTTCGATCTGGTCGCGGATGTAGTCGTCGACCCATTCGGGGAGGATGCGGCGGTACTTGCCGTCCTTGATGGAGCGCAGTTCACCGGTGGCGATCTTCATCTTGACCTTGGAGATGCCGAAGCCGAGCAGGACGGCGACCTCGGCGGGGGAGTACCAGCGCGGGGTGAGGGATCGGGTCACGCCGCCACCCCCGACCACAGCTCGTGGGCGAGTTCCTCCCGGCCGACGCGGCTGCGTTCCCGGTGCTGGGCGGCGGCGGTGTTGGCGAGCAGGGCGTCCCCGTCGGTCAGCCACCCGGAGCCGACGAAGGCCAGGGTGCCGACGGTGACGGAGCTGTCATCGGCGCGGCGGTAGGTGGCGCGGGTGTCGCGGAGCAGCCCGAAGGTGACCGAGTACCGGCGGGCCTTGGTGAGGAAGTGACCGCCGTAGCCGAGCATGTGCGCCCACCGACGCAGCCCGGCGTAGGCACGGGATGTGGTGTCAAGGTCGCCTTGACGGTTTTCGGCTTGGGCGGCGGTGTCGCTGGTGCGGTGCCGGGTGGGACGGCCGAGTCGCCAGCAGGCGTCGATGAGCCGGGCCAGGTGGTCGCCCTCCGGATCGGCGTAGGCGTCGACGGTGTCCGGGGTGAGCCGGGTGGAGCAGTGGCCCGTGACCTCGGTGGCCTTGGTGGCGTACTTGGCCAGGTAGGCGGCCACCCTGGCGTCGGTCACGTCCCCGTCGCCGGTGCCGATGCGGCGCACGTCGACCTGCTCGCCCCAGGCGATCGACCAACCCTGCGGCCGGTCGGGATGCGGCGGGGTAGCGAAGGTGATCTGCCCAGCAGCGGCGTGCACGGCGGCGTCGAGATCGTCCACAGTGATCCCGGCCGGTGGCGGGACCAGGGCGTGCCGGTCACCGGGATCGACCCCGTCGAGGCGCAGCAGGACGTGGAAGTGCACCGCGCCCCGGCGCTGCATCTCGGCAACCTTCCCATGCGACACCCGCACCGGCGGCACCCGCCGAACCCGGCCGGAGTCGGTGACGACCTCCACCCTCGGGATACCGCGTCGGCGGCAGAGGGCGGCAAGCTGGCGTTCGACGGCCTGCTTGGTGCGTCGCCACAGCTCACCGGCGAAGACGTTCCAGACGACCTGGTGATCGTGGTCGTAGCAGTCCAGGCAGAGCGGCCGACCGAGCTGCGGATCGGCCGAGTCGTGACGGGCGAAGCAGACCCCAGGCCGCCCGTGCGGGCAGGTGACAGCATCACGGCGGGCGTGGCAGGGGGATGGTCGGCAGTCGCAGCGCCGTCGGTCGGCGCAGGTGTGCCGGGGTACGTGCCGGTGGTGGACCGGGCCGAACGACGGCGCGGTGAAGGTGGCGAAGACGACCGGGTGCCGGGCCACCGAGACGGGGACCGTTTTGCCGCCGGTCAGACCGCAGCGGACGACCTGGAAGGCGTCACCGGCGTAGACCCAGGAGCAGTCCGGGCACTGGGCGGCACGCCGATTGCCGCACGCCTTGTAGAGCACCCGATCGGGCAGCTCGTCGGTGTGCTGCTCGGCCAGGACCCGGCCGGTACCCCGGTCGACGGCGGTCATGGTGCCAGTCAGCCGGATCGGACGGGCACAGCCCCCGGCGGTCCGGGTGTGCTCCAACCAGCCGAAGTAGTCGGGGGTGGTGGCCCGGTGCAGGGCCTGGGCGTCACGCCCGGCGGCGACGCCGGGACGGTGCAGGGTGGACACGGTCTCTCTCCTCAGAGCGGGTGGCAGGGACGGGCGACGAATCGCCACCGGTCGTCGGAACGCTGTACGTCGGTGGTGTTCGTGGTGTCTCCTGGCACCGCCGTGGAGGGCGGCTGACGCCGGAGGGCGGGTGTGGCCGACCGCCGTTGAGGCGCGGTCCGGTTGCCGTGCTGGTTCATGCCGGGACGGGTGGGGTGCCTGAAGGTCGGCATCCGGCGGGTTGCCGCAGGCGAGCCCCACCCGTCGAAGAGCGAATCCGGGCCATCGTGACGGCGGGAAGGCCGTGCTGGGCCACTCAGCGGATTCCGGGCCGACATCGCGGCCAGCGTGATCGAGAACCGGCGGGACGTGGCCCGCATCAGCGGCAGGAAGGCCGCTCAGCATCTCCGTGGTCGAGCCCAGCGATCCGGCAGGAAGGCCGCACTGGCGTGCTCGACGACCGCCAGAGTAGCACCGGGTACCGACGCGTCAACCCGTCGTGAATCGCGCTGGCCCGAGGAGGGACGGCCGGCTGCCGGCCGGTGTGGGAGGACTTTCTGTACGTCTATCAAGGCGGCCCTGAACGGGCCGCACGCGCCGCCGCCTGGGCGCGCGTCCGTCGCTCCGCTGGCGCTCCGACTCCGGCCACGCAACACGCCCGGCGGCTGGCGCGGAGGGCGGGTAGCCCGGTGGGCCGCCGCAGAACGACAGGGGCGTTGACCGGTGAGGGGTGGGCCGGCAGCCGGCCGGGCCGCGCGGCCACGAGTCCGCGCGGCGCAGGGAAGCGGACGCCGGCCGCGTTGGCGAGCTGGCGGCGGTCGAGGGGTTGCGGTTACTGCGCCTCCGGCGGGGGCGCTCCGGCTCCAGGATGGCCGGGGCTCCGTCAGCGGGTCACGGTCCGTGGGCGGTGGCGGTAGGCCATCCCGCCTGCCATCGACCCGGGCAAGCCGAGCAGACCACCGCCCGACCCGCCAGCGCCCGTACGAGCCGTCAAGGTCCGCTTGACGTGGCGGGCCGGGCGGCGGCCCGCTCCCCAGGAGGGCGGGTCGACGGCAGACAGTGAGGATGGTGGGGTGGGTCGCCGGGTTGGTCTGACTCACCGGCAGACCGACGCTTGCTGTCCTCATCCCGATCCGTCGGCCGGCTCGGTGGCCCCGCCAACTGCATGTCACCGGTCAGGCGTCGTGACTTGATAGGAGCCTGTGCGAGAGGCACCCACCACTGTGTTGTCCGCATCGCCTGACCGGTGACGTGTCCACGAGATTCTCGACGCAGACCGAGAAAGGGCGGACCTCACCAGCATGGCAGCGAAGAAGAGATCGGTCATCGGCGGTGTCGACACCCACCGCGACACCCACCACGCAGCGATCATCGACAACACCGGCGGCCTCCTGGACGACGCCGAATTCCCGGCAACCGCCGCCGGCTATGCAGACCTGCTGGCCTGGATGCGCTCGTTCGGCCGCCTGACGGCCATCGGCGTCGAAGGAACCGGCAGCTACGGCGCTGGCCTGGCCCGCCACCTGACCGGCCAGAAGGTCACCGTGGTCGAGGTCGACCGCCCGGATCGCAGGACCCGCCGATCCAAGGGCAAGTCAGACCCCATCGACGCTGTCGCCGCCGCCCGGGCGACCCTCGCCGGTACCGCCATGGGTACGCCGAAGACCCGCACCGGACCTGTCGAGGCCATCCGTGCCCTGCGAGTGGCCCGCCAAGGTGCAGTCAAGGCCCGCACGGCGGCGATCAACCAGATGCGCGGCCTGGTCGCCGCCGCCCCCGAAGCTCTGCGGGCACAGTTGACCAAACTCAGCACCGCCGTCCTGATCAACCGATGCGCCGCGCTCACCATCGACCCGACCCGGCTGGCCGACCCTGAACAGGCCACCGCTGCCGCACTCGCCGGACTCGCCCGGCGGGTCACCGCCCTGGCCGATGAGATCACCACCCTCGACCGGCAACTGACACCACTGGTCCGCCAAGCCGCACCCCACACCAGCGCCCTGTTCGGCGTCGGCACCGACGTCGCCGCCCAACTACTCACCACCGCCGGCGACAACCCCGACCGCCTCCGATCAGAAGCAGCACTCGCCCACCTCTGCGGAGCCGCACCCATCCCCGCCAGCTCCGGACGAGTACGCCGCCACCGCCTCCACCGAGGAGGCGACCGCGGCGCCAACCACGCCCTACACACCATCGCCCTCTGCCGCCTGCGCTACGACCCACGCACCCGCGCCTACCAGCAACGACGCATCACCCAAGGCCTCAGCAAGCAGGAGATCCTCCGCTGCCTCAAGCGCTACATCGTCCGCGACGTCTACACAGCCCTCCGGGCCGACTTCGCCGCCCTCACCCCTTGACCTCCATAGGAGCATCGGGATGGCT